>NZ_JAHESF010000020.1 GCF_018598225.1 Chryseosolibacter histidinae
CGGATGAAAGAAGTCCGCCTCTGGGCCGTAGGAGATAAAGTGAAAGAACAATGGGCCGCGTTCAGGAAGGAAATGCCAACGCTTGTTTACCGTGATGAGGCCAACATACCCAATTATGAAAAAAGAGATCCGGCCCCGCAATACCAGGAACCGCTCTCGCCGGCAGAATCTCAAAAGCTCATCCAGGTGCCCGTGGGTTTCAGCCTCGAGCTGTTTGCCTCCGAGCCCAATATCATCAATCCCATAGCCATGGAGTGGGATGAAAAAGGAAGACTGTGGGTGATTGAAACCGTGGACTATCCTAACACTGTGCTCGAAGAAGATAATGTAGGCGACGACCGCATCAAGATCTGTGAAGATACCAATGGTGATGGCAAAGCCGATAAGTTTACCGTGTTTGCCGACAAGCTCAACATTCCTACCAGCATGGTGTTTTCCAACGGTGGCGTTATTGTATCACAGGCGCCGCACTTCCTGTTCCTAAAAGATACGGATGGTGACGACAAAGCAGACGTGCGGAAGATCATCATCGATGGCTGGGGCACTTACGATACACATGCCGGACCTTCCAACCTGAAATACGGTTTCGATAACCAGATCTGGGGTGTGGTAGGCTACTCCGGTTTTAAAGGAACCATCGCCGGAGAGAACAGGCAGTTCAGCCAGGGCGTCTATCGTTTCAAGCCAGACGTTTCCGCTTTCGAGTTCATGACGTCCACCAGCAACAACACGTGGGGGCTTGGCTTCTCCGAAAACAACGATGTGTTTGCGTCAACGGCCAACAACACCCACAGCGTGTTCATGGGCATTCCCGCCAGGGCCATAAAAGGAGTGGAGGGTGTAGAGCTCACAGGTAGTGCCAAGATCGATGGCCATTATGCCATGCATCCCATCACGCCGCACGTGAGGCAGGTAGATGTGTTCGGAGGCTTTACCGCTGCGGCAGGTCATAACTTTTACTCGGCGCGAAATTATCCGCAGGAGTTCTGGAACAAGATCGCTTTTGTCTGCGAACCTACCGGACACCTGGTGCACATGGCCCGCATCGAAAAGAGTGGCGCAGGCTTCATTGAGAAAGACGGCTGGAACCTGTTTGCCAGCTCAGACGAGTGGGTTTCTCCCGTCGACGCTAAAACAGGTCCCGATGGTGCCGTGTGGATCCTCGACTGGTATAACTTCATCATCCAGCACAACCCTACGCCTACACCGGAACGCGGTGGATATGCCGCCGTGAACGGTAAAGGCAACGCTTACGAAAATCCGTTGAGAGACAAATCCCATGGACGCATCTGGCGTGTGGTGAGCCGGGAGGCGAAGCCGTACGACCCGATCGCGCTGGACAAAGACGACACGGACGAGCTGGTGGAAACACTGGGCAGCGATAATTTCTTCTGGAGAATGACGGCGCAGCGCCTGCTGGTAGAAAGCGGAGATGCCGGTGTGCTGCCAGACCTGTATGACCTCGCAAAAGACGCATCCGTTGACGACAGCGGTGAAAATTACGCCGCCATCCATGCACTCTGGACCATCGATGGATTGGGTGCCCTGACCAAAGATGATCAGGCTGAAAAGATCGTGACCGGCGCATTGAAGCACAAGTCTGCCGGCGTCAGGAAAGCCGCGATCCAGATCCTGTCGAAGAACCAATGGACGGAGCAAGGCATTGTGAGCTCGGGTGTTCTGAATGATCCCGATCCCAATACACGCCTTGCAGCAGTGCTGGCCCTGGTCGATATTTCACCTTCTGATGCCCTTGGTAAAACCCTTTACCAGATCAGCACGGAAGAGAACGTGAAGCGTGACGACTGGCTTTCGCAGGCAGTGTATGCTGCAGCCTATCGACATAAACAGGGTTTCATAGCTGCGTTCATGGAAGCGAATCCGGGTTACAAAAAAATGGAAGTGCAACCGGGAAGCCGTGAGGTTACAGACCTCGACGAATCGGCCTGGAAAGAGATGGCGCTGCCACAGCATATTGAGACCGCGGGTTTGAATATCGATGGTGTGATCTGGTTCCGCAAAACGGTGAACATTTCCGGCGGGGCAGCGAAGAAAGCAACGCTCTCGCTGGGACCTGTGGATGACTCCGACGAAACATGGATCAACGGTGTCAGGGTGGGAGGTATCCGGAAAAAATACAACGAGAAGCGCGTATACGAGATCCCCGCCGGCACACTGAAGCCCGGCAAAAATGTGATCGCTGTAAAAGTGGAAGACACCGGTGGTGGCGGAGGGATGTATGGAAATGCAGGTGATATGTTCCTCCAGGTGGGAGGTCAAAAGATCGCTTTGGCCGGCAACTGGAAATATGAAGTGGAGAAGGAGTTCAGCGCAAAAGGCAGGAATCCTTTCGGCGATGCTTCTATCGCCGAAGTGTTTGTCAATGCTTACATGGGCAGTGCAGCCCCCGACGAGTCCAAAGCCCTGGCTTCAGGCCCGTCTGATAAAGCCATCCACATCAAGGTGATCAAAAACCAGATGAAGTACGACCTGAAGACCTTCGAAGTGCAGGCCGGCAAACCCGTTGAGATCGTTTTTGAAAATCCTGACTTCATGCAGCACAACCTCGTGATCACACGACCCGGTGCCCTCGAAACCGTGGGCAAGGCTGCCGACAAATTAGCCTCCGATCCAAAAGGTGCAGAGAAGAACTACGTTCCCGACATGCCCGAAGTGCTCTTTTCAACAAAGCTGGTGAACCCGCAGCAAACCGTAACGCTCAGCTTCGTCGCTCCCGATAAGCCAGGCGATTATCCTTTTGTGTGCACATTCCCAGGCCACTGGTCCATCATGAACGGCATCATGAAAGTCACCAAGAACAAACCCAATCTCTAATCGCGCTAGCAGGTAGTCTCACATCTCATATCTAAAATCTCATGTCTCAAATCTCATTCGGCGTAAGCACCTGGCTCTGGACTTCCCCGTTCACTACAGAAACCACTGCACTGTTTCCGAAGATCAGGTCCATGGGCTATGATGCGGTGGAGATCCCGGTAGAAGACCCTGAGAAGATCGATGCTAAAAAAGTAAAGGCGGCCTTGCAGCAGCACGGGCTCCGCGCGGTGGTATGCGGCGCTTTTGGCCCGGGAAGAGATCTCACCCACGACGATCCCGCAGTACATAAGAATTGTTTTGAATATATCACACAATGCCTCGACCTCTGCAACGCCTGGGACGCCGCTTTTTTTGCCGGCCCCATGTATTCAGCGGTGGGAAAAGCAAGGATGGTTCCACCGGAGCAGCGCAAGGTGGAGTGGGAGCGGGCCGTGAAGAACATCGGCAAAGTTTGTGTGCTGGCGCAGGAACGTGGACTCGCCATTGCCCTGGAACCCCTGAACCGGTTTGAGTCAGACCTGATCAATACTGCCGAAGATGTGATGCGGCTCATCCGCGATGTGAATCACCCCGCCGCCAAAGTGCTGCTGGATGGATTTCACATGGCGATCGAGGAGCGTGACCTCGAGCAGGCCATCACCACTGCAGGCGATAAGCTGATCCATGTGCAGGTATCTGAAAATTACAGGGGCACCCCCGGCACGGGACAAACGCCCTGGCATGCTTTCAAAAAAGGACTGGAGAAGATCAACTACCGCGGTGTGGTCTCTATCGAAAGTTTTACCCCTGAGATCAAAACGCTGGCAGGCGCCGTGTGCATCTGGAAGAACCTCGCCGGGAGCCAGGATGGGTTTGCAACCGACGGCATTGCCTTCTTGAAGAAATTATTAAAAAGTTGAAACGATGAGTAATAAAAAGATCAACGTGGCCATTATCGGGCTGGGCTTCGGCGCAGAATTTATTCCCATTTACAAAAAACATCCGAATGCCAACCTGGTGGCGATCTGCCAGCGAACAAAGTCCAAGCTAGATGAGATCGGCAACGCTTTCGATATACCGAAAAGATTCACGTCGTACGATGAGCTGCTGAAGGATCCTGACATCCACGCAGTGCACATCAACACGCCGATCCCTGATCATGGCATTCAGTCCATCAAAGCATTGAAGGCCGGCAAGCATGTAGCCTGCACGGTACCCATGGCCACCACGGTAGAAGAATGTGAAGAGATCGTTCGGCTCTCGCAAGCGAATAACCTTACCTACATGATGATGGAAACCGTGGTGTATGCGCGCGAGTTCCTTTTTATGAAAGAGCTGTACGAGAAAGGTGAGCTCGGCAAAGTTCAGTTCATCAAGGCGAGCCATCAGCAGGATATGGACGGATGGCCCAACTACTGGCCGGGCCTTCCGCCGATGCACTACGCCACCCATTGTGTGGGACCAGTGCTGGGATTGCTGAGAAAAGAAGCCGCGTATGTTTCATGTTTCGGATCGGGCACCATTCGGGAAGAGCTGCATCATCATTACAATTCACCCTATGCCGTAGAGACCACCCACATCAAGCTGAAGGACTCCGATCTCAGTGCCCATGTCTATCGTTCACTGTTCGATGTTGCCCGCCAGTACCGGGAGAGCTTTGAAGTGTACGGATCGAAGAAGACCGTGGAGTGGCCGTTGATCGAAGGCAAGCCGCTGGTGGTGCATACCGCCAAACGTCCCGAGCCGGAGATTCCCGAAGAAGTGGAATGTCCTGATTACGCAAAATTGTTACCGGAGCCCATCCAGCGTTTTACAACTAAAGGAGTATACGATGCCGACGATCACCAGCACCTGTCATTTACACAAGGTGCCGGCCACGGCGGATCACATCCTCACCTGGTGCACGAGTTTCTCAGCGCGCTGGTACAAACCCGGCAACCTTATCCGAACGCCACACAGTCTGCCAACATCACCTGCGTCGGCATCCTCGCCCACGAATCGGCGAAGCAAGGAGGGAAGATCCTTGAACTTCCTGCTTTCACTTTTTCGAAAAAGTAGGCATTAGGATATTGGGCATTAGGCATTAAAAGACATTCGGCATTTTATAAAATGCGGAACATCTCGTCACGTCCATACAATCCCAATAAGACGGACTCCTGGCTCCTGACTCCTTACTCCTGGCTTCTTTTTTAAAGCAGGTAACCACAGGACACGCACCGTAAGTACAGGATACAATCGATTGCACAAACTGCGACCTTCATTCCAGTTATGCGACCTATACCTGTACTCTTATGCCTCCTGTGCTTCATTTGCGCACAGACGAATCAAGAAAAACCAGTGCTCTACCTCATTGGCGATAGCACCGTGAAAAACGGTGGCGGCCGGGGTGCCGATGGCTTGTGGGGATGGGGTGATTTTTTGGCGCCGCATTTCGATACCACCCGTATCACCATTGAGAATCATGCCCGCGGTGGACGCAGCAGCCGCACTTACCAGACCGAAGGATTGTGGGACAACGTGCTCGCCAAAGTGAAACCCGGCGACTATGTGATGCTCCAGTTCGGCCACAATGATGGAGGCCCGCTCAATGACACCTTGCGTGCAAGAGGCTCCATCAGGGGAACCGGAGAGGAGACCGAGGTCATCGACAACCTCATCACCAAAAAAACAGAGACCGTCCACACCTATGGATGGTATATCCGCAAGTACATCCAGGATACCAAAGCGAAAGGTGCAACACCCATCGTGTGTTCGCTGGTGGCCCGCAACATCTGGAAAGATGGCAAGGTAGAACGTGCTACCGCCAGCTACAGGCAATGGGCGGAAGCTGCAGCCAAGGCGGAGGGCGCGTTCTTCATCGACCTGAACGATCGCGTGGCTTCACAGTATGAAAAATTGGGACCGGATGAAGTGAAGTCGAAACTTTTTCTCAAGGACCATACCCACACTACGGAAGAAGGTGCCAGGATCAACGCGGCGATCGTAGCCACGGCGTTGAAAGAAGCAGCAGGTTTTCCGTTGGCGGGATTTCTCAGGAAGTGATTTCTACAATGTGTTATGAATAGGAAACTCATTTTTCTTTGGCTGATGTTGGCGTCATCGTTGCTCCATGCGCAGCGATACATGGAAGACCTTGAACGCGGTGTTGTGGCCACGCGGGTAACGGAGAAGAAAATATTCATCAGCTGGCGACTGCTGGCCACCGATGACCCCGCGGTGTCGTTCAACGTGTATCGCGTTTCGGGCAAGGGCAAAGCCGTGAAGCTCAATAAAAAGCCGCTGACCGGGCCGACACACTTTACAGATTCGCTGGCGGACCTGACGGCAACCAATGCGTGGTATGTGCAGCCCCTCGTACGGGGTAAGGAAACCGGAGCAAGCCGGCAGTTTGTGCTGAAGGAAAGTGCGCCGGTGCAGGCTTACCTGGAGCTTCCGGTGCAGACACCGGAAGGTTATGCGCCCAACGATGCCTCGGCTGGCGACCTCGATGGAGACGGTGCATATGAGCTGGTGGTGCACATGGCGGGACGTGGCCGTGATAATTCTCAGAAAGGAGTCACCGATGAGCCCATCCTCCACGCGTACAAACTTGATGGCACCCTGTTGTGGAGCATCAACCTGGGCAAGAACATCCGCGAGGGCGCACATTATACACAGTTTCTCGTGTACGACCTCGATGGCGACGGACGGGCTGAAGTAGCCTGCAAGACCGCCGATGGCAGCAAAGATGCAAAAGGAAAGATCATTGGAGATGCCAACGCCGATCACCGGAACGAGAACGGATACATTCTGAAGGGACCTGAGTTCCTGACAATATTCGATGGCCTCACCGGCGCGGCGCTCGCCACCACGGATTACATTCCCGCGCGTTATCCCGATACCCTCGAGCCCACGGAAGCACAGCTCAAAGCGATGTGGGGCGATGGCTACGGCAACAGGTTTGACCGGTTCCTCGGCTGCATCGCTTACCTCGACGGCGAAAGACCCAGCCTTGTCATGTCACGGGGATACTACACGCGCACCGTGCTGGCTGCCTTCAACTGGCGCGACGGCAAGCTGAGCAACGTGTGGACGTTCGACAGTGATGCCTCTGAAACAAACAGGCCTTACCGCGGGCAGGGCAACCACAACCTCAGCGTAGGCGACGTGGATGCCGACGGTAAAGACGAGATCATCTTCGGCGCCTGCGTGATCGATGACAATGGCACGGGCCTGTACTCCACAGGCCTGGGCCATGGCGATGCCCTTCACTTTACAGATCTCGATCCGGAGAAGCCCGGCCTGGAAGTGTTCGATATCCAGGAACGTTTTGATGATGCCGGCATGCATTTCAGAAATGCCCGCACCGGTGAGATCTACTGGAAGAAACCTTCCGTGAAGGCAGGTGACGACGGCGAGGGCCCCGGTCGTGGAAACGCGTTCGACATCGATCCGCGTTATGCGGGATTCGAATGCTGGGTGAAAGGAGCGAACCTGCGCGGATTGTACAGCGCGAAAGGAGAGAAGATCTCCGACAATGAACCGTCATCCTGCAACTTTGGTGTGTGGTGGGATGGAGACCTGTTGCGTGAGCTCCTCGACAAGAACACCATCTATAAGTGGGACTGGCAGGCAGGAGCGCAACGACCATTGCTGGTTGCGCAGGAGTGTACCTCCAACAACGGAACCAAAGCTACACCGGTATTGAGCGCAGACCTGTTTGGCGACTGGCGTGAAGAAGTGATCTGGCGAACCAATGATAACAAGGCGCTTCGTATTTACACTACATCGGTGCCAACAACTTATAGGTTCACAACGCTGATGCAGGACCCGGTGTACAGGCTGGCCATTGCGTGGCAGAACGTTGCCTACAATCAGCCTCCGCACACAAGCTATTATCTCGGGGAAGGTATGCAGCAACCGCAACGGTATCAGATTAAAACGGTGAGCGCGGAGACGAAACGATGACTGAGTTTGAATGGTTGCCGGTTGCCAGTTGTTGGTGTGTGTAAATGACACTTATTCTTTTTTCCAGGATACGCCTGGCGAAGGAAAAGTCTGCGCGTACGCGAACTGGCAACTGGCTATCCGGCAACTGGCAACAAGACTCTCCCGCTGTTAATTACACCGAAGAAAGTTTTCACCCGAAACCGCAAACGGGTTAGTGCAGGATGGTTGTGTTTATCTTCTTCGGGAAATTCATTTTAAAATTCCATGAGCGCTATGCAAAACTTTGCCAGGCCTTTAATATTGTTCTTATCACTGCTGACTGTTCTCACGTCTTGTCAGGATAAAGAATTTGATGAACACTACGGCAGGCCGGACTGGTTGCCGTTACCCGTGTATCAACAACTCGAGGCGAAAGGCAACTTCAAGAATTTTCTTGCCTGCGTCGACAAGGCAGCGTACAAAAGAACATTGAGCAGCGCCGGGTACTTCACAGTGTTTGCGCCGAACGATGCTGCCTTCGAAACTTTTCTGAAGGAACAGCAATTGCCCAGTGTCGATGCTATCGATGAGGTCATGGCCCGGAAGATCGTGACCTATGCGCTGGTCTATAATTCATTTGACAAAACGCGGTTGTCAGATTATCAGTCGAGCCTCGGGTGGCAGCCCATCAATGCGTTCAAACGGAGAACGGCGTATTATGACGGCGTCTACACTGAGACCCTTCCCGATGGCAGCACGATCAAGGCAACGTCGGCAAACAGGAACGGTGGTTATGTTTTTGGTGACAACAATAACAAGTACATCCCATACTTCATCGACAGCTATCTTACCGCCAAAAACCTCACCGCCTTCGACTACAATTACTTTTATCCTAATACAACTTTCTCCGGGTTCAACGTGGCTGATGCATCGGTAGTCACTGCCGATATTCAGGCGGAGAATGGAATGATCCATGAGATCAACAAAGTGGTCCTTCCACTACCCAGCATCGAATCACACATCAACAGCAAGCCTGAATACAGTGTGTTCATGGACCTGTTGAAGAAATACGAGATCATCTACCAGACACATCCGGAGGTCACAGACCGGTATCGGGTGATGACGGGCTCCAATGAACCGGTGTACGTTAAGTTCTATTCGGGGATCCTGGCCTTTTCACCCAACAACGAAAACTTCCTGAAGGCCGCGGATAACGATGGACAGTCCGACGGCTGGACCCTGTTTGCGCCCAACAACGAGGCAACGACGAAATACATCAATGAGGTATTGCTTAATAAGTATACATCGCTGGATGCCATGCCGCCCGCCATCATCAACGATTTTATCAACGCGCACATGTGGCAGACCACCGTATGGCCGAGCAAGTTCAAAAGTGTTTTTAATTTCCTGGGAGAAGAGGCGCGATTCGATCCTGCTTCCAACATTGTAGAGGCGAAGGTGCTGAGCAATGGTATGCTGTATGGTACCAATAAGGCGCAGGATGCCGACGTTTTCAGAAGTGTATTCGGCCGTGCTTACCTCGATCCGAAGTATATGCTGATGACCCGTTTCCTGAGCCGCGAGCTGAAGACAACCATCATCAGCCCTCACGTTAAGTTCACACTCTTCCTGGTTCCCGATGAGGTTCTCCGCGCGGCGGGACATGACTTCAACATCACCAACAATGAATGGGTTTACAACGGCACCACCAACCAGGCTGTTGATAACTGGACCCGTATGATCAACATGCACGTGATGATCACCCAGAACAATGAGCTCAGCAACCTCTCGGGAAAAGGTATCGTGGAAACGTATGGAGGTGAGTTCATTAAGTACGACAACAACACGGTGTTCGCTGCCGGCAACCTCGAAGAGAATACTACCGTGAAGGTCAATACTACACAGGCACCCAGCGTGAATGCTTACAACGGCATCGTGCATTACGCCACTGATTTCATCCGGTTCCCCGATAACAATCCTGTAAAAGGTCCCGGGTTCTATATCCGTGACCAGGGGGATGCCGTGGGAAAACCCTTCCAGCGCTTTTATGATTACCTGAAGAATTCGGCCGTGTTCAACGCCACCACCGGCGACATCAATGGTGTTGGCACCGGCGTGTTCCATACCTTCTTTATTCCTAACAATGCTGCTATCGCGCAGGCCGTGACCGATGGCATTCTTCCCGCAAGCATTACGCCGACCAGTGATACCGACAAACAGAAGGTGATCGATTTTATCCTGTATCACATCCTGCCAAAGTTCTCCATCATCAACAACGGAAAAGAGGAGGGAAGCTTCGAGTCATTGTTCAAGACGTTGAGCGGAGACCCCACTGTGCTTACCATCAGCAACAAGGCTGGGGTGGAGTTTAAAGTTACCGATATGAAAGGACGTGTTGCGAACGTGAATGCCGCCGCGTCTAACGTGCTGGGCAACCGCGCTGTGTTTCACCAGATAGACAAGTATTTACGCTATTGACGATAGATCCAAACCCTAAGCCCTATGATAAGATTTTTTACCAGGATAAGATATTTGTTCATCGTCGCGCCCGTTTTTTTCGCCGGTGCCCTTCAGGCCCAGGAGGCAACGTCGGTACGAGGCAAGGTGCTGGACAAGGGTGACAATACGCCCATGGCAGGTGTTACCGTTGTGGAGATGGATAAATATAACCGCATCATCTCCGGTGTGTCCACCGACCTCAACGGAAATTACCTGCTGAAGAACGTGAACTCCGAAAGCACCATTGCTTTTTCCTTCATCGGTTATACCACCATCCGCGAGCAGGTGAACGGAAGAACGGTGATCGACATAAACCTGGCGCCGGATGTGACCAGCCTCGCAGCGGTTGAAGTTACGGCTACCAAGACCACCAGCACCGGTATGATGGAGATCAACTCCCGCGACCTCACCACAGCATCTGCTACCGTGACCGTTGCGGACCTGAGCGAGCTCCAGGCCACGTCCATCGATCAGGCACTGCAGGGACGTATGGCGGGTGTCGACATCGTTGCCAACTCCGGTGATCCGGGAGCCGGCATGTCCATCCGCATCCGCGGAACTTCTTCCATCAACCAGTCGTCAGACCCGCTCATCGTGGTGGATGGTATGCCTTACGACATCGAGATCGCCTCAGACTTCAACTTTGCAACGGCTACCGAGCAGGGCTATGCGCAGCTGCTGAACATCGCCCCCTCGGACATCAAAGACATTACCGTGCTTAAAGATGCCGCGGCTACCGCCATCTGGGGCTCACGCGCTTCCAATGGTGTGCTCGTGATCAACACGCTGCGGGGTAAAGTTGGAAAGCCCACAGTGAACTATACTTTCAAAGGTACCCTGACCAAACAGCCGGACCCCATCCCGATGCTTTCAGGAGACCAGTATGCCATGCTGATCCCCGAGGCCTTCATGAACCGCGATGGCAGGCCACTGAACACCACCACCGTCAAGGAATTCCAGTATGACCCCAGCGATCCATATTACTATTACAATTACAGCAACAACACCAACTGGATCGATGCGATCACACAGCTCGGATATCTCCAGGACCACAATGTGTCGCTTCAGGGAGGAGGGGAGAAGGCCAGCTACTTCGCATCGCTCGGCTACAACAAAACCGCGGGTACTACCATCGGCACGGACTTCAACCGCCTCAACGCCCGCGTCAACCTCGACTTCAATGTTTCGAGCAAGATCCGTTTCAGGAGTGATCTGTCTTACACGCACGTCGACAATGATCAGATCTACAACGTGAGCGGCAAGTCAAACGATCCGCAGAATCCGCGGGCGATCGCCTACAAGAAAATGCCCAACATGGCGGTGTACGAGTACGATGAGTATGGCAACCAGACACCCAATTACTTTTCGCCGTTTTTCAACATCCAGGGAAGTTTTCCCAATACCTACAATCCCGTGGCGCTGCTGCGGCATGGCAAGAGCAATAACATCGGTGACCGCATCCGTCCTGTGTTCAACATTCAGTACGAGATCCTGCCCTCTGTGCTGCTGTCCACTTTCGATGTGGCCTTCGACATCAACAACTCCAAGACCTCGCGGTTCCTTCCCCAGATCGCTACCGGCCGCCCTACCACCGACACGTATGTGAACAGGGCCGACGACAGCGATACCGACGAGTTCATTGTGCAGACCAAGTTCAATCTCATTTATTCACCCAAGATCAAGAACGAGAACCACAGCCTGCAGGCGTTGTTCTCCTTTCTTACCTATGACAACCGGGGTGTGAGCTACCGCGTTGTAACATCCAATTCGGCGTCCTCTTATTTCCAGGATCCTTCCATTCCTTCACGTTCGCAAAGCACCGATCTGCCCTTCGGCTCCGGCATCTCCCAAAGCAGAAGCCTGGGTGCGCTGGTCAACGTGCAATATAGTCTGCTCGACCGTTACATTGTCAACGCGGGCATTCGCCGGGATGGAAGCTCCAAGTTCGGTGCCGGTCATCGCTTCGGGAATTTTCCTACTGCTTCATTCCGCTGGCGGGTCTCGGGCGAGCCATTCATGGACCCGCTGAGCAATTTTATCAGCGACCTGAGCTTCAGGGCCAGCATCGGCTCCAGCGGCAACGCACCGAAAGACAGCTACCTGCACTTCGGCAAATACAACAGCTTCAGCTGGAACTACCTCGGCATGGCGGGCATCTACCCGGCAAACCTCGAGCTGAGAGACCTGCGCTGGGAAACTGTTACACAACAGAATTTCGGATTGAACCTCGATGTGCAGCAAGGCAAATACATTGTCAACTTCGATGTGTATCGCAAGCGCACCAAAGACATGTTCAAAGAAAACCTGCCCTTGCCATCGGTCTCCGGATTTCCTGATGTCGATATGAACGTGGGTGTGATGGATAACAATGGATGGGAGCTGAGCGTTTCGTATAACGCCATCAGAACGAGTGACTTCAACCTGCGCTTCGACCTCAACCTCGCCCGGAACTTCAACATCATCCGCAAGATCTCAGACCTGTTTCCCCGTACGGCTGGCAACATCACCACCAATGGAGAGTACCTGACCATCCTCCAGGTGAACAACCCGTTCGGTTCTTTTTATGGATTCCGGTACAAAGGTGTATATGAAGACCTCGATGCAACCATCGCCCGTGACAAAGACGGCAAGGTGATCCTGGATGCCAACGAACAGCCTATCTACACGCGCTTCAACTATCCCGTTGCCGATTACGTGTTCCAGCCCGGCGATGCAAAGTACGAAGACATCAACCATGACGGTAACATCAACGAGCTCGATGTGGTGTATCTAGGCAATGCCAACCCCCGGTATACAGGTGGCTTCGGCCCTTCGTTCACCTACAAGAACTTCAAGTTCAACATGTTCTTCAACTTCCGCCTTGATTATGACATCATCAACAGCGCGCGCATGAATACGGAGAATATGTACTCGTACGATAACCAGAGCACCGCTGTGCTGCGCCGCTGGAGAAAGCCGGGTGATCAGACCGACATCCCACGCGCGTTGATCGGTTATGGTTATAACTGGCTGGGCTCCGACCGCTTTGTAGAGGATGGATCGTTTGTGCGCCTCAAGTACATCACGCTGCGGTATGATTTCAATCCCTCGGTCATCAAAAAGATCGGGGCCAATACCCTGGGCGTGTACGTGACGCTGGAGAACCTCTTCACCTTCACGCAATACACCGGCCAGGACCCGGAAGTTTCATACAAGAGCGGTGATGCTTTTAGTCTCGGCTATGACAACGCGCTCACCCCGCCGCTGCGGTCTGTTACGGTTGGCCTGGCTGCACGATTTTAACCACGCAAAAGATATTGCTTATGGCACACAAGTATATTTATAAATTACTGCTCATCATTTTGCTGGCGCTTTGCACGGCGTGTGAAAGCTGGCTGGCGCTGGAACCGCAGGACGCCATTACAAGGCAGGAGTTCTGGCAAACGAAAGAGCAGGTGCAGGCAGCCATGATCGGGTGTTACGCTTCGCTGCTGGGCACCACGGATAACCAGCGGTCTATTGCCGAGTCGATGTTCCTCTGGGGAGAAATGCGCGGAGATATGATCGTTCCCAATACCTCCGCCGTTGCCGCCGAGCTGGAGGTGGTGAATGGAAATATCCTGGCAACCAATGCCCTTGCCAACTGGCGATCATTTTACAAGACCATCAATTATTGCAACACGCTCATCAAGTTTGCGCCTGACGTGCTCAGGACCGACCCTACGTTCAAGCAAAGCCAGCTCAACGCTTACCTCGCCGAAGCGCTTACCATCCGCAGCCTGCTTTACTTTTACCTGGTCAGGACTTTCCGCGAGGTACCGCTGAAGATCGAGCCCACCGTGAGTGACCAGGATGAATACGCCATTGCCAAGAGCACAGAAGAGGAGATCATCACCCGCATCCTGGCAGACCTGCGGCAAGCCGAGGAAATGGCGGTGCTCTCGTACGGTAACCACGCCGCTAACAAAGGACGCGTTACACGATATACCGTCAACGCGCTGCAGGCAGACGTTTACCTGTGGGCAGAGGATTATGAGCACGCTATCGAAGCCTGCAACGAGATCATCAACTCGGGCCAGTTCGGGCTCGTGGGCGGTGGCGAATGGTTTGCAAGCCAGTTTGTATCCGGCAATTCGAACGAGAGCATTTTCGAGCTGCAGTTCGATGTGCAGAAGACCAATCCCTTCTTCGATATGTTTGCTACTAACCGGCGCTGGCTCGCGTCGCCGCTGGTGCTGGAAGAAATGTATACCATCGATTTTACCAATCCCGAGAATAAAGACCTGCGTGCCGATGGTGCCTCGTTGCGGTCTGACGGAAGGATCTGGAAATACCTGGGCCTGGATGCTGAAAGGCAACGGACCGTGAACGAATCGTACGCGCACTGGATCATCTACCGGTATGCAGACATCCTGCTGCTGAAGGCCGAAGCGCTGGCGCAAACAGGTGGTGGCGCCGAAGCGCTGCAGATCATCGACCAGGTGCGCACCAGGGGCAATGCGCTCGAGGCTACGGAGCGCGGCATTGATCCCGACGATATCTCCGGACTTACGGATTACATCCTGGAAGAGCGCGCGCGGGAGCTGGCCTTTGAAGGAAAGCGATGGTTCGATCTTTTGCGGAATGCCCGTCGCGACAGCTACAGCAGGCTCGACATCCTCATCAGCATGGCCGTAAAAAGCGCGCCCCCGGAACGGCAGCAGAGCATCATCAACAAGCTGCTGGATTCCAACAGCCACTACCTGCCCATTTTCTATTCAGAGCTGCTCACCAACAAGAACCTGGTGCAGAATCCATTTTACCTGCGATAATCCTAAACCCAATGGAAAGAAAGATATACCCCTACCGGAATCTGCTGACAACAATATTGCTCGGCATATTCATCGGCGGCATTGTGATGCAATGCAATGACCCCGACATCGATATGGCCACAACAGAGGATGTTGTGATCACAGGCTACTTCGAAAAGGAACCCAGCCGGTTCTCGGAGTTCATGAAGGTGCTCGAGCTGAGTGGCAACTCCGGCTTCCTTGGCGCGTACGGAACGTATACCTGTTTCGCACCCACCAACGAGGCTGTTCAGGCCTACCTGCAGAAGAAGGGCGTGAGCTCGGTGGATGCGCTGGACGTGAACGAGCTGAAAAAGCTGGTGCGGTTCCACGTCATCCAGGATACACTTTCTACTGCTGCGTTCACCGACGGAAAGCTGGTGAAGCCAACCATGTATGGCCAGTATCTTACCACCGGTGCCGTGAATGTTGAGGGCACATCGTTCATCCGCGTCAACCGGCAGGCTAACATCATTCAGGGCAACGTTCATACCGCCAATGGGATCATTCACGTGATCGATCATGTGATGGAGCCCGCGGCGCTCACCATTGCGCAGATGCTGGAACAGGACCCCGCTTATTCCATATTCTTACAAATGGTGCAGGCCACAGGTTTTTATGAGAAGCTGAACACCGTGGCTACCAATCCCGATGGCACAACGAAATGGCTGACGGTGATCGCGCAGAACAACACAACGTTTGCCAACAGCGGTTTTGCAAGCTATCAGAGCGTGAAGAACCGTTACAGCCACACGGGCGACCCTGCGAACCCGGGCGACAGCCTTTACCTCTTTGTTGCCTACAGGATCCTGCCCGACATCAAATACATCGCGGATCTGGTCACTGCACCATCGCATACCACGCTGGCGCCTCTCGAAGTGATCACCACCCGGCTGGATGGCGAAGATGTGCGCATCAACGCAGACCTCTTCAGGGGAGTTCAGGAACCAGGCGCAGTACTGGACCGTGCATTGAGCGATTTTGCGGCTACCAATGGTGTGCTCCATGCTTCACGCGATAACTATACCATCAAGATCCGCATTCCGTATGCTGTGCATTGGGACCTCGCCGATCAGCCGGAGCTCAGGCTCATGACCAACGATTTCCGGAAGCCCGGTAGAACCGTTAACATTTCACTGGGCACACTCAAGGATGTTACCTGGGGCGGCGCTGCCACGAACACCATCCAGTACGTTACCAACGCGGCGTCTTCTTCAGATCCGTATGTGTGGGGCGACAGGCTTACCATGAACATCCGCACGGGTGTTATTCCCTGGATCGAGTTTGTGACGCCGTTGCTGGTGAAAGGAAAATACAAGGTCTGGATCTGTTACCGCCGCACAAATTTCAACGACATGCAGGCATTCTTCGACGGAGATCCGCTGCCGCGCATCTTCGGCCTCAACCCGGGACCTTCTTACCCGTCGGGCGTAACCGTTGATGAAGCCGAGGCACAGGGCTGGAAGCTTTATACCGGTAGTGCCAACACCAGCTGGCTCGGCCGCCAGATCGGAACCATCGATGTGAAGACCACCGACCGGCACAAGTTCAGGATCGTGGGGCTCACCAACCGCGGTGGCAGCACCGGTAACCCGTTCCTCTCTGATATGGTCCATTTTATTCCGATCGATAAAGACCAGGTCTATCCGCGCATTAATGTGGACGGAACGCTGGTGCCCAGACCTAACTAACCGATGAAGACAATGATCCGCTTTAAGAACTATATGCTCACAGCCCTCAGCCTGATCGTGATAACGGTAGGCTGTAATGAGTGGGACGAGCACAACAAACCATCGCATGAGGCGCTGAACGAGACCTTGTTTCAGGCCATTAAAAAAACACCGGAGCTGAGCCAGTTCTCCGAATACCTGGTGGCAACAGGATATGACCAGGTGCTCGCGTCGTCAAGGTCGTTCACGGTGTGGGCACCCGATAACCAGGCCCTTGCCACTGTATCGGCTGATATTACGGGCGATGCCGAAAAGCTCAAACTTTTTATCGGCAACCATATCTCATACCAGGAGTATTTCACAGAATCGGCAAACCCTTCCGTGCGCATCAAAATGATCAACGGTAAGAACCTTACCTGGTATGGCAACAGGCTTGAAAGTGCCGGTGTTGTATCGGCGAACGAGTATGTGCGCAATGGCGTGCTGCACGTGATCAACGAACCTGTGATACCCAGGCAGAACAGCTGGGAGCTATTGCTCGCATCTTCCGCGGGACCGAAGCAATTGGCTTACCTGCAGTCGCTCACGTACCAGGATTTTGTAGACAGCCTTGCCACGCAGACCGGTGTAGATCCCAACACGGGCAAGCCTATCTATGAACCGGGCACCGGCATTGTGACCAGAAACCGTTTCCTGGAAGAGGCGATCGATATCAGCAACGAAGATTCGCTGCACACTTTCATCATCCTCGACGACAATACCTTTAACACAGAGTTCACCAGGCTCAAACCTTATTTCACAACAAAAACAGGAAACCAGGACAGCACCGCCCGTCTTGCCTCGTGGCACCTGGCCAAAGACCTTGTTGTGAGGGGAGTGTTCACGCCTGACGCGTTGCCTGATACACTCGTATCCAAGTTCGGCGTGAAGGTCCCCATGGATAAGAGTGCCATCCTGGAGACACACCTGACCAGCAACGGCATTGTGTATGTGATGAAGGCCATGAATTTCAGATTGAAAGACAAGTTTCCGCCCATCATCGTGCAGGGCGAGCTTCCTGACGGATTCAGCAGAACTGACAAGAACGTGAACATTCACTACCGCTACAGGGATTGGGCAAGTGGCGGCGCCGACCTGCGCGTGTGGAACCATGGCATCGCACAATTCAACGTACGGTATAAGATCGACAGATTGTATTCGATGAGCTATAAGGTATACTGGCGCACTGTGAACGATTTTGTGGATACCACCTATACGAATGCCACCGCCAACCCGCCATACGCACACCTGGATGCCTTTCAGCAGAAGCTCGTGATTGACCTGAAGAGTATTTATGTGTCCGGAGCACCGGCACCGCAGAAGGATTTCAATTACGTGAAGGTGAACGCCCTCAAGGCCAACCCGGCCAATAACCGGTTGAAGTACCTGGGAGATTACAAGCTCGACAACTACCGTTCGCTGTACCTGTTTGTGGTCGCGGGCACAGCGACGTCGCCCAATACATTGAACCCGATCGAGATCGACTACATCAAGCTGGTGCCCATATTCTAAACCATCGTTATGAAAATCTTTACACATATCCTGAGCGCTGTATCGGTACTGCTGGCGTTGTCATTGACATCGCGGCAAGCCCACGCGCAACGGCCCGATTCAGTTTCCTATCAGCCCGGCAGCGGATTACAAATAACGGGCACCGTTGAAGAGGCTTCCACGGGAAATCCATTGGAAGGTATCAACGTTACCGTGGTGGGTTATTCATCGGCCATCACAGACAAGGATGGCGCTTTCTCCATTGAGGTGCCAGACAACACCGCTACGCTGCTGCTCACCGGCGAAGGGTTTCAGACCAAAGAGGTGGCCATCAAGGGCAGGAGCAAAGTCACCGTACGCCTTCATGAAGCTGCGTTCAACAGCATCTACCGGCCGGCCTATGCGTTCATGGCTTACGTACCACAGGGGCGGCGGTCTATGAGCGGTGTGGTGAATGCCGTGGTCTCGGTCAATACGCCGGGCAGTTTCCAGTCGTCTGCCGAAACCCCGGAGAACTACATGCAGGGCAAGATCCCCGGGCTGAACATGGTCAGGAGATCCGGCACACCGGGCATGGGCACCCTGATGGCGCTGCGCGGATTCAACGGCCTGCATACAGCGAACCAGCCCCTGGTAGTGATCGATGGCATGATCTACGACATGAACGACTATGGAGGCTCACTCATCAAGAACTATTTCGCCAACCCACTTGAGTACATCGACATAAAAGATATCGACAACATCAGCGTGGTGAAAGACGCCACCTCAACCTACGGCTCGAAAGGTGCCAATGGCGTGATCTTCATCACCACCACCCATGCACAGGAGCTCGCCACGAAAATTGACTTCTCCGCGTATACGGGCATCAACTTCGCCCCGAAGTCTTTACCGGTGATGGGCGTGTCTGACTACCGCGTTTACCTGTCAGACGTTTTAAAGAGCGCAGGTTATTCCGACAACCAGATCCTGGCGCAACCTTACATGAACGACGATCCGGCCGCGTCTGAATATCACCGCTATCATAATAACACGGCCTGGCAGGACGAAGTGTTCAGGAACAGCTCCAGCCAGAACTATTACATCCGGGTAACGGGAGGAGACAACATTGCCAGGTACTCGCTTTCGCTCGGCTACACGGGCAGTGACGGCATTGTGAGGGGCACCGATTTTAAAAGGTACGTGACCCGCTTCAATGCAGACCTCAACATCAGTCCCCGCCTGACAGGCAACACCAACCTGTCGTTCGCCTATGGTGAGCATAACCTTATTGAGGATGGATTGTCGGAGAAGACCAATCCCATTTTCGCCGGGCTGATCAAAGCCCCTTTCCTGAACACCAACGAAATATCCGACGAGGGCCTTCGCTCGCCCAACCTGGCAGACGTCGATGTGTTCAACGTGAGCAACCCGGTGCAGATCTTCGAGAAGATGATCGCCCGCAATAACAGCTACCGTTTTTTCGGATCGGTGAACTTCAATTACAAGATCAGCGATCACATGAACGCAAGCTCGCTGTTTGGCATCACTTATGACAAGCTGCGGGAGAACCTGTTCATCCCGCGCCGTGGTGTGATCCCCGACACCCTTTACAACGCACTGGCTGAAAGCAGGATGGGCGCACAGCTGCAACGCACGTTCTCCCTCTACAACGATACCAGGGTCTCGTACGACAGAACCTTTGATGCCGTGCACGACCTTTCAGCCAGGGTAGGCCTGCGCTCCATCAACAACAAGAGCGAA
Organism: Chryseosolibacter histidinae; assembly: GCF_018598225.1. Lineage (GTDB taxonomy): Bacteria > Bacteroidota > Bacteroidia > Cytophagales > Cyclobacteriaceae > Chryseosolibacter > Chryseosolibacter histidini. The sequence goes on from NZ_JAHESF010000020.1 coordinate 19,970, forward strand.
GAAGATTACGGGCTCGGCTTCAATTCAGCCACAGACGACCTGCAGACCATCGGCACCGGTGCCACAGCGCTGCGCCAGACCGGCGGGGGACTGGGCAAATGGGCGTGGCTCAACTATTACGCTTCGCTCGACTACGCCCTGCGCAGCAAGTATTTTCTTTCACTGAACGTTGCGGTTGACGGCTCCTCGAGATTCGGTGACGAGGTGAGGGGCGGTGTTACCCTCTTTAACAACAAGTTCGGCGTATTTCCCTCTATAGGTGCAGGCTGGCTGATCTCGTCCGAGAACTTCATGAGCAATGCAGGCTTTGTCGAGATGCTGAAGCTGCGCGCCAGCTATGGCCTTACGGGAAATGATGACATCGGAAACTACAATGCCAAGCAATATTATGTATCGCAGAACCTGCTGGGCATGCAGGGGCTGGTGCTGGGTAACCTGGCCAACCCGCGGCTGCAGTGGGAAACCGTTAAGAAGCTGAATGCAGGCCTGGACCTGGCGTTGCTCAACGAGCGCGTTACCGTGAGTGTTGATGTGTTCAGGAATACCACCAGTAACATGATCACCTATGAAACGGTGCAGTCTACGGGAGGTATCGATCGCATCGTGACCAACAACGGCGGCATGCAGAACACGGGCATCGAAGTTACTACCGGCGCACGGCTCATCGATAAGCAGCTGAAGCTCGACATCGGCCTGAACCTGGCGACTTACAGGAATGAGGTAACGAAGCTTCCGCAGAACAACCTCATGGCATCGTATGCGGATGCGACACTGCTGACCACCACGGGGCAGCCACTGGCCGTATTTTATGGTTATAAGACCAACGGTGTTTACACTACCGATGAAGAAGCTGCGGCTTACAGCATGCGCTTGAGCAACGGTACCATTACACCTTTCAGGGGAGGAGATGTGCGTTTTGCCGACCTGAATCCCGACCAGGTGATCGACGAAAACGACAGAACCGTGATCGGTGATCCCAACCCCGACTTCACCGGTATGTTCAGCACACGCCTGGAGTGGAAACGCTTCAGCCTGGATGCGGGCCTGACCTTCTGCTATGGCAACGACGTTTACAACTACACACGGGCGCGGCTTGAATCCATGGACGGATTTGAGAACCAGACGCTGCTGGCCCTGAACCGCTGGAGAACACAAGGACAGGTTACCGACATGCCCCGTGCTACCTGGGGCGACCCGATGGGCAATGCCCGTTTTTCCGATCGCTGGATCGAAGACGGATCGTATCTCCGGCTCAGGACCGTATCGGCTACCTATCAGCTGCCCATCAGAACCGAGAAGCTGAAGTATATCAACGTATTCATCACAGGTAACAACCTGCTGACCTTTACAAAATACCTGGGTTATGACCCGGAGTTCAGCGCTTCCAACAACGCGGTGCTGCAGGGAATTGACGCTACCATGACTCCGCAATACAGGTCGGTGCTGATGGGCGTTCGTATCGGTTTATGATCCTTGAATCTTTTTTCAGATAGCAATATGATGACAAAGAAAAGAATATACCGCATGTTGGCCACCGCTGTTATCGCTGGCGGAACCTTCGTTGGCGTTACTTCCTGCGAAGACATGCTCGATTCCAAACCCGACAAGGCGCTCGAGCCGAAGCAGGCTTATCGCAACCGGTTTGATGCGGACGCTGCCGTGATCGGCGTGTACGGAAAATTTCTCGGCCTGGCCAAACACTATATTGTATTGAATGAGCTCCGGGCAGACCTGATGGATGTTACCGCCAATGCAGACGTGAACCTTCAGCAGATCAGCTATCACCAGGCAAGTGATCAGAATCCGTATGCCAGCCCTAAACCTTTTTATGAGCTCATCCTGTATTGCAACGATGTGCTCAGGAACTTCGACATCATGTTCGCCGATAGCAAGCTGCTGCAGGCGGAGTACAACGAACGTTATTCAGACATCGCTACCTTGAGATGCTGGTTGTACCTTCAGGTGGCCATTCACTGGGGTCAGGTTCCTTACGTGACCGAACCGCTTGCCAGTGTGGATGACCTGAAAGATCTCGAAGGCGCGCCTGTGCTCGGCCTGCAGGAGATGGTGCGCGAGCTCATCGCCGTGATGGAGAAGCTTCCCTCGCATGAGCTGTATGCCCTCAACAGCACGCTGAACGCCAACATTGACGGATATTCCACGAACCTCTTTTTCATCAATAAGAAGTTTTTCCTCGGCGACCTGTATCTCTGGAATGGCGATTATTTAAAGGCCGCCATGCAGTACAAGGATGTGATGATGACACCGGTGTCGGGCGTGGCGATCTACGATTCTTACAAAGTGAAGTACGCAGATGTTGCCAGCAATGACGACCTGGCCATTGGTTACATCCGCGATAAGGAACAGGATTATAAATCGCTGATCAACAACAACACACAAGGTTGGAAGTCGATGTTCATCAGGCCGCAGGACCCGCTCTTCAACAGCGAATGGATCTGGGTGCTTCCTTTCGACAGCAGGTTCAAACAGTCGTCACCGTTCGTTGACCTGTTCTCCAACTCCGGAGGCAAATACCTGGTGAGGCCGGCGCAACTGGCCATGGATCAATGGAACGCACAGGTGCAGCGTAATGGATTCACCTTTGATCAGCGGGGCCGGTTCACGTATGCCATGGAAGGAGGACAGCCGGTGATCAAAAAACATATTTACAACTATGATCCCCTGTTGCCTTTGCAGCGTACCGGCAAATGGTTCCTGGGCCGCGCCGCGTTGCTTCACCTTCGTTTTGCTGAAGCCGCCAATCGCGACGATCATTCCAAGGTAGCCTGGGCGTTCCTGAATCCGGGGGGCATCCGTGTTACATATGACGATCCTGCGATCACCGATGTGACCAAAGAGCTGGATACGTTCCTGCCATATCCTTACAATTTTGCCGCCCGTTCTACCAACGTTCCCTTCTTCCGGGACGACTGGCACCGGCATGACGGCATCAGGGGCAGGGCCTATGTCACAGCACTCACACTGGACTCTGTGAAATATTTCAACATGTCGGTAAAGCCCAGGGTATTGACCAACGCCGAAGCACTGAAACGTGATATAGAGGACAAGCTCATCATGGAGGGTGCCCTCGAGCTGGCCTACGAAGGCAACCGCTGGGCAGACCTGCTGCGTGTAGCCATCAGGAGGAACGACCCGTCTTTCATCGCCGCGAAGATCCATGACAAGCTCCAGAAGGCAGGGAAGACCGCCGAAGCTTCGCAAGCCAAAGCCAGGCTGGAGGCGGGAGATTGGTTTTTACCATTCCGGATGGAGTAGCCCAATAATTGACAGTTGACAATAGAACAATTGACAAAACCTGCGTTCCTATCATATTTAACCGGTCTACTAACCTACGCCAGGCCATTGTCAACTGCCTATTGTCAATTGTCAACTCATTTTTGTGAGCGGCAGGCCTGTTGAAAGTTAATCTGTTATTATTGGGGAAAGTTTAGGCTTACCTCATGGATATTGTAAAGTACAGGAATCACGACAAACTGCTCGTGGCGGTTGATTGTATCATCTTTGGATTTGATGGAACGAAGCTGAAAGCCCTCCTGATCAGGCGGGATTTCGAGCCGGAAAAAGGAAAATGGTCCCTGATGGGAGGTTTTGTCAATAAGAAGGAAAGCGTTGACGAATCCGCGGCCCGCATCCTGAAAGAGCTGACAGGCCTCACCAATGTCTACATGGAACAATTGTATTGCTTTGGCGATACCAAACGCGATTCAGCAGGACGGGTGGTTTCCATCGCTTATTTTGCGCTCATTAATATAGAAGATTACACCAGCCAGCTGGTCAATACACACGAAGCCCAGTGGTTCCCGCTGGAAAGCATACCCAAGCTGATCTTTGACCATAAGCAGATGATCAACAAAGCTAAGGAGATGCTGCGTAACAAGGTTGCCAATCACCCCATCGGATTTGAGCTGCTGCCCCGCAAATTTACCCTGCCCCAGCTTCTGAACCTTTACCAGGCCATCTACAATGCCAGTCTCGACAAGCGGAACTTCACCCGCAAGATCCTTTCCCTGGGCATCCTGAAAAAGCTGGGTGAAAAAGAGAAAGAGACCTCGAGAAAGGGCGCCTTCTATTACACTTTTGACCGTGTCAAATACAAAAAGTTAGCACACGAGGGTGTGAACTTCATCTGAAAAAATGCTTATGTTGGAGGACTGAGATCAACGACATTCAACATGAGAAAACTATCGATGCTTTGTACGGTGCTGGTCATTTTGAGCCTCCCGGCTTTTGCCCAGCAGGATGCTACGCTGAAGCTGTGGTACAACAAGCCCGCAAGCGTATGGGAAGAAGCCCTGCCCCTGGGTAATGGGAGACTGGCAGCGATGGTGTACGGCGGTCCTCAGAGAGAAGAGCTGCAGCTCAATGAAGAGACCGTCTGGGCGGGCGCGCCGAACAACAACATCAACCCGCGAACAGGGGAGGTGATCGGGGAGATCCGCAAGCTTTTGTTCGAAGGCAAATACCAGGAAGCCCAGGAGGTTGCCGACAAAAATGTGAAGTCGCTGAACGACGGCATGCCCTACCAGCCCATCGGAAGCCTCTACCTCGACTTTGCCGGACATGAGTCATTCACCAACTACTACCGCGACCTGAACATCGAAGACGCCACTGCCACCGTCTCTTATGAGGTGAATGGCATCCGCTATAAAAGAGAGATGTTCGTATCGTTCCCCGACCAGGTTGTTGTGATCCGGTTAACCGCCGGACAACCCGGAGCGATCTCGTGTAAGCTGAGCTTCCAGAGTCCGCACCGTGGCCACAACATCAGGATCGATAACAATACACTGGTGCTGAGCGGAACTACCAGCGACCATGAAGGTGTGAAAGGTGCCGTGAAGTTCGAGACCCTCGCCGGCGCCAGGATCGAAGGCGGGCAAATGATCACCGATGCAAGTGCCATCTCCATTACCGATGCCGATGCTGTGGTGATCTGTGTTTCTGCGGCCACTAACTTTGTGAATTACAGGGATATTTCTGCCGATGCTTATCAGAAAGCCGGTAAATGGCTCAGGCAGGCTTTTGAAAAAAGGGATTATTCGCTGATGCTGAACGATCACAAAAAAGCTTACCGGAATTATTTCGATCGCGTGAAGCTCGACCTGGGGGTTACCGATGCCGTAAAAAAACCGATGGACCAGCGGCTCGCGGCGTTTGCAACGTCTCACGATCCACACCTGGCCGCATTGTACTTTCAGTATGGAAGATACCTGCTCATCTGCGGTTCACAGCCCGGAGGCCAGGCGGCCACACTGCAGGGCAAATGGAACAACAAGCTGGTGCCGCCGTGGGACAGCAAGTATACCATCAACATCAACACCGAGATGAACTACTGGCCCGCGGAAGTGACCAATATCCCCGAAATGCATGAACCCCTTTTCAGCATGCTGGAAGACCTCGCCGTAACGGGAAGGGAAAGCGCACAAAAGACCTATGGCGCCAGGGGATGGGTCACACACCACAACACCGATCTCTGGCGGGTCACCGACCCGGTTGATGGAGCGCATTCCTGGGGAATGTGGCCCATGGGTGGTGCCTGGCTCTCCCAACACCTGTGGGAGCATTATGCTTTCACGGGCGATACTGATTTTTTAAAGCGATATTATCCCGTGCTCAAAGGTGCGAGCCGTTTCTTCGCCGATGTGCTGCAGGAAGATCCGGCAACGAAGTGGCTGGTGGTAGCGCCATCCGTCTCTCCTGAGAATACGTATCATTATGGCGAAGGAAAAAAAGCTTCCGTCACCGCCGGCGCCACCATGGATAACCAGCTGGTCTTCGATCTCTTCAGCCGCACCATCCGCGCCGCCGAGGCATTGAAGTTGGACAAACCTTTTGCAGATTCGCTGCGGCAGCTCAGGAAGCGCCTTCCCCCGATGCAGATCGGCAAGCATGGACAACTGCAGGAGTGGCTGAAAGACTGGGATAACCCCAATGACAAACACCGCCACATCTCTCACCTGTATGGACTTTATCCCAGCAACCAGATCTCACCATTCCGTGAGCCGGAGCTGTTCGCAGCCGCAAGGAATACACTGACGCAACGCGGCGATATCTCTACCGGGTGGTCTATGGGATGGAAAGTGAACTTCTGGGCCAGGCTGCTCGATGGCAACCGCGCCTACAAGCTCATCACCAACCAGCTTTCGCCGGTGGGCACGAACGAAGGTGGCGGAGGTACATACCCAAACCTGTTCGATGCACACCCGCCGTTCCAGATCGATGGCAACTTTGGATGTAGTGCAGGCATCGCAGAAATGCTGGTGCAGTCGCACGATGGAACACTGCACCTTCTTCCGGCACTGCCCGACCAGTGGAAAGACGGTGAAGTGAAAGGACTGAGGGCGCGAGGTGGCTTTGAAGTGGATCTTACCTGGAAAGATAAGAAGGTCACGTCTGTGAAGATCCGTTCTACGCTGGGCGGTGTGTGCCGCGTCAGGGCAGATCAGCCACTTAGCTCGGCAAGCAAGACCTCGCTTGCAAGAGCGAGAGGAGACAACCCAAACCCTTTTTATGAAGTGGATGCCGTGCAGAAGCCATTGATCGTTCCGCAAGTGCAGCTCACAAAAGCGGAGTTGCCAAAGTTCTTTTTATATGATCTGAAGACGGAATCCGGAAAAACATATACCCTGGTGCAGGCTACTGGTAAGTAACGAACTCCTGCCAGCGCTGCGTTTCATTTTAATAGTGTACACGCAATCACACGCAGCTTTGTGCCAGAGCTCAAAGATCAGATAAAACTTTGCACGTCCATGGACTGCTTTGCCCGCCGTAGCTTTAGCGAAGGAGGGTCGACTGTGGACCGTGGACTCCCCGGTCTGTTTAACATATAACGGATTGTGTACACATGATGTAATATTTACGGCCCTGCAAACGTTGTCTCACGTTAAAACACTTGCTTTTAGCGTGATCCATGTTTTGTCACTCGTTGTCATGTCCATCTCTGAACTTGCATCCAACAATGATTTCAGTCAACAACGCTTTGGATGGTGCTTTTTATGGATTCTTGAGTTGTGCATAAAAAAATGAAGAATGACTCTTATCGCGTGTTAAAAAAATAGATAGCTTGCGCCACGGTTTAAACTGCCCCATCAGTAAACTCCCCTGGAAATGTTGCATTGTGTGTCTCACTTGATCAGGATCTGCTTACAACATCCAGCGCCCCGACCCGTATAACATTGAAAATCACTAATTAAGTTTTATGAAATCCCTATTGCTAGCTTTAACCTTTTTGTTTGTTGTTTCCTCTGGTGCTGTTGCGCAGACCGTTACTGCGCAATATCTGGATCCTGGCAGTGATGCTGCCTCCTATGACTATATGCGGTTTGTTGGTACTACTGGTGTTGCTCCCAATATCACTACGCTGTATCCGGGAGGCTTTATGTACAATAAAAGTACGAACCTCGGTTTTGGCAACGGTGATGATTTTACCATCTATACATACGATGGCAGGGACATGATGCTGCGGACCGATGGAGGAAATGTCTTTTTCAACACGAATCGTATCGGTCTCAATACCTACACACCCAATGCCAGGCTTCATATTCCCAACGGCGACATCATCGTTGGTGGCATTGAAGGTATTCAGAATACCATCAATGCTTCACTGATGGTGAAATCACGCGCTGACAACAACGTGACTTATCCGTTCTATGTAGGCAAGTATGGCAGCGGCACGGACCTGTTCTGGGTGCGTGGGGAAGGTAATGCTTATCTCCTTGGCAAGTTTGGTATCGGTACCAACAACCCGGAAGGGCAACTTCAGATCGACAACGCCAACCCTATGATGGTCATTGGCTATGATGAGAAAGTGACAAGTGGTCAAAGCACCCTCCGGTTCTATTCTGGTGTCGCAACTCCTACCGTTTACGCCAATGGTTTTGATATCGTTTATAACAAGACAGTTACCACAGATCGCCTCTCGTTTATGGATGGAGGAAGCATCGAAGTGCTCACGTTGGCGAATGGCGGCATGGTAGGTATCGGCACCACCACTCCCGATGCAAAGCTTACTGTAAAAGGAAACATCCACACCCAGGAAGTGCTCATCGACCTCGCGGGTGCCGTCACTCCCCCCGATTATGTCTTCGAAGAAAACTACAACCTCTCCACACTCGCCGAAGTAGAAGCCTACATCAAAGCCAACAAACACCTTCCCGAAGTTCCCTCCGCCAGCGAAATGTTGCGCGACGGCATGAACGTCACCGAGATGAACATGCTGCTGCTGAAGAAGGTGGAGGAATTGACGTTGCATTTGATTGAGCTGAAGAAGGAGAATGAGAAGATGCAGGAGAGATTGAATAAGTTGGAGAAGAAATAATAGCTAATTACTGAATTAACCCCGCCCGAAGTGAAATTTTTAAGAATCAATCGAACTGCCCTGGCATCAGTGCTTGTATTCGGCATAACATTTCTGCGTGCCTGTTTGCGTCCCTTGAAAATCGGGATGCATGCTGCTGCGTTCTGTTTCGGCATTTCTGCTGCAATGGCGCAGGAAGAAATACCGGTGAACATGTATACCGGTACACCGAATATTTCAATTCCGCTTTGGAATGCTACAGCCCACGACATCATTCAACCCGTGAGCCTCAGTTACAATGCCAACGGCATCAAAGTAGGCGAAAGTGAAGGTTGGTTTGGCGTGGGTTGGGATCTTTCAGCCAGCGGCTCGATCACACGGGAAGTGCGCGGACTGCCCGATGATCTGAACGGGCCCGTGGGAACTCCCCGGAAGGGATGGCTGTATCAACGTTCGTCAGGCGCAGGTATAGCAGCAGAGATTGCTGCATTCGGAGCTACGGCAGACCTTTCGTCCGGCACCTGCAGCGATGAGCAGGCAGATCAGACAGCGATCCATGGCTATCATACGGAACGGATCGACACTGAGCCTGACCTTTTCAGCTACAGTTTCGGAGGTTACTCCGGTTCTTTCGTCTTCGACAATTCAGCAACGCCCATTATCCGTTTTATTCCATATCGCGACTTCAAAATTTCTTACACTACAGTTTCGGGCAGCGATAAAACCATCACAGGCTTTACGATTCGGACCAATGATGGCCTTATTTATACGTTTGGGCGTTCAGTTTCTCTGACCCGGAAAATAATGAATGCGCCGCAAGCGGTAAGTTTTCTCTGGCGTGATTACGATCTTTATAACGGCCAGACCATTGTCAGCAACATCGAATGGAAACTGACCCGGATCGAGTCTCCAAGCGGAGCATATATCAATTTTAACTATTCTCCGGCTCCGTCAGTTGATTCGGAGAACGAGGCAGTACTTGGTATTTATAACGCTTCTGTTTCTGCTGTGAAGACCGTGCCTGCCTATACGGTAAGCACAACAACGGCGCGGTACTGGCTTGACTACATGGAGACTTCAGTCGGCCATAAGGTGGAATTTAAAAAACCGGGAACCACCCTTGATAAAGTAAGGATTCTGGACACACGCAGAGGTGCCGGGAATGAGCTGGTAAAGGAATTCGTGTTCAACTATGTAGCCGTGAGTCATTCGTACGGAGCCACGGGTAGAAAATTTCTTTATAAAGTGTCTGAAACTTCCGGTTGTGATAGAATGCCTCCTTACCAATTCTCTTATGCGGGGGTAAGCTTCCAGAATTTCTCGACCATTAATATCACGTCAACTGGCAATGACTTCTGGGGATATTATAATGGCAAAACCAGGAATAGTGGATTCCCGAAGCTATATGTCTACCCCGGTGAGCCCCTGGCAGAACGTTTCAGGACACATCCTATTCCCGGTTATTCCGGATTGCAGGTGGTACTCGATGGAGACGATCAGATACCAGACGGGAATTTTATGAAGATAGGTACACTTAATCGTATCGACTATCCGTCAGGAGGCTCAACCGTGCTGCAATATGAAGCAAATGAATATTTCGATGCCCGCACCGGTGAGAACCATCCGGCAGGTGGTCTGCGCATAAAATCCATTACGCAATACGATGGCATAAATACACCGGCCCGTATAGCCAAAACGTTCGAATATACCAATCCATCAAATACCCAGCAGTCAGCAGGGCGCCTGATCAGCCGGCCGGATTTTGTAATGCCTGCCTGGAAGTATCGTGATCCTACAGATATGGATAACGCATCGACCATGAAGAGTTACGGCACGCTATCTTCATCCAAAACCACGGAAGAACTCTGGAAAATGCTGCTGATCCGCACTGCAGACGATTTGTCAGAACAGACCTTCACGCAAGGAAGTCCCGTGGGGTATGAATTTGTAACAGTAAAACGTCCGGGTGCTGGTTCTGCCCGGTATGAGTTCATGGTGCCGGGTAAATACGGTGAAACCAGCAACGGCTACTGGTCGGCAACAGAGAATAAATTTGCCCGTCCGTCATCCTGCCCTGGTATGGGTATAGTTGCATCCGGAGGAAGATGGGCATTCCCACGCGCGCAGAACCCGGAGTTCGATTTTGAACGAGGCATCATCTTTAAAAAACATGAGTTCGATGAAAGCGGAAACCCGGTGCGCCTTGTGGAAAACGAATATCAGTATCTGTACAAATCGGGAACGCAGCCAGTCAACGTATGGGGCCTGCACTATGAGCGGTATCCCAACAGCGATGACCCTATCTATTTCTATGGAAAATACTTCCTGCCAACGGAATATGATCGTGTGTTGAAAAAAGAGACGGTAACCACTTATGATGCTACCACAACTGCAAAGAACATTGTTGAGACCACGGAATATGCTTATGAAAGCAGTACGCACAAGCTGCTCACCTCGGTAAAGCGCACTTCGGGTGATGGAACCATCTATACAACAAAGATGAAGTATCCCCTGGACTTTGGTGCCATCCCGGCCAACGCAGAAGATGCCCTGCTTCGTATTAAAGATCTCCAGGATCCCTCACTATTCAGGCATAATGTTGTTATCGAACAACAGCAGCGCGTACAGCGGCCGGGTGGTGCAGACCAGGTCACCGGCGCAACCCTGAGCAAGTTCAGTGATTTCGGTACCAGCGGGAAGATCCTTTTTCAGCAGCAGCTTTCACTCAGCCTGACTTCACCGGTCACCGATTTTTCAGAGGTTACCACTGAGCTCAAAGAAGGCAGCTACAGGCTGAAGCCGGATATGCGGTATGACACAGTCACAACGATCCTGAAATACGATGCTTTTGATAAGCCACTGTCTTCCGTGGGGCCTGACAGAATAACGTCATCGACGGTGTGGGGCTTCGGGCAGAGCATTCCTGTGGCAAGTGTGACCAATGCAAAGCGTGGCGAGTTTGCTTTTAGTGATTTTGAAACCACAACAGGCGACGATTTTGGCCTGACCAATGCTTTTTATGCGGCACCCCGTTCGGGTACAAAAGGACTGCATCCCTATGCGTTGATCCAGAAGACCGTGACCAAACAGTCTGACAATTACCACCTCACGTTCTGGTTCAGGCATAGTTCGGCCGTCACATTCCGCGTAACGATCAAGAACATCGCCTTGACCACAACATACTATGACCAAACTATTCCGGTAACACCGGCAGCGTCGGGTTTTGTTTATGTTGACAACATCATCCCGGTAACATCGGCACCTGCTTCTTTTGTGATCCAGCTTGCGGGGCAGTCACTAACCGCACCTTCGGCATCGTCGCCAACACTCACACCGTCCATCGATGATGTTGCTTTTTATCCCGATCATGCAAGCCTCGCAAGCTTTACTTACACCTTTCCCTTCGGTGTAGACCTTATCACCAGCCAGGGCATTGCCAAACGTACGGTGTTCGACAAGTTGGGAAGGATGGTCAAGACCTTCGACCAGAACGATAACATGCTCAACCGCAACACCTATACGTTCGGCAAACCACTCTTTGCCGTGGATGCAGACTTCAGCGTGCTCTCCACACCTTATTACGGTGACCCGATCTCTTTCAGCGCACCGGAGAACAGTTGTCTTACGGGCGTTACTTATGAGTGGGATTTTGGTGACGGAATATTTACGCCAGGCCCGGCACAGATAACGCATACCTTTACTGATGTCTCGAAAAGTACTTACAACGTGAGACTCAGGGTAAGCTATTCCGCAGGCGCTCCTGTTATCAGAACGCAGCAGCTCGTCATGCAGCTGAAACCGATCAGTGTCAATGGTTGTGTTAATGGCACCATCACCTACAATACCTGCGGCGATCAGATCGAGCGCGTCACCACGTGCAGCCAGTATCCGACTCCTGCTAATGGTAGCGTATTCTATGTAAGCCTCAACGAGTCCATTCCCAATGCCACCTTCACCTGGAAGAAACGGTGGTTGACCAGCACGGAATGGGTAACCGTAGCAACAGGTACTCAGTATACGCTGCCTTACATCAAACCGAACACAGGATCATACGAATTGAAGTGTGAGGTGCGAACGCCCGACGGCCGGTTCGGGGAATACTTTCCGCCCCTCGATATCGTACCCTGTGAGATCAATTAATCCCGTATTGTCATGACCTTTTTTAATATAAAGTATCGCGGGATTGTTTCCGCTTCGATCAGATGCATTGCCTTCTGCGCAGTATTCTTGCTGGTATGTTTAAACTTTTATTCCGCTTCAGCACAGGTGGTGGGAGAGACAGTCAGGTACTCGTATCTGGCGGGAACTACTCCCGTACCCCAGAAGAACGGGGCAGTGACTTCACCCAATGGTGTAATCGTGGGAAGCTCCCGCACGTTCGATTCAGGCACCCAGGAATATACGGAGCACCTGGATGTGCGATGGGATATCAAAGGCCCTGCCACAGTGGAGCTGAAAAGTGGTAGCGCCAATGTTATTTATACCTGGAACGTAACGGTTTCCTGCGGCTCGGGTATTCTGCCAACAGTCGACTACGTGTCCAAACACTGCGGTCCTGCAGAGGTCCCGATCTCCGTTACGCCTGCAGTGGCAGGTTCGGAAGTAAGATGGTATTATACGTCATCACCGACCGAGACCACGCCATTTCTGGTAGGAACTTCGTATAGCCCGACCGTGAGTAGCACCACAACTTATTACGTTTCAACCTATAGTTCCTATTCGTTGTGCGAGACCGCCCGCAAGCCGGTGACCATTACGATCAATCCATTCCCTGGCGCTCCCACCACAGCCGGTACGTTCCTGAAGTGCGGACCTGGAACCATTACACTTTCCGGAAGCCCCGGCTCTAATGCCAATTCATTGCGGTGGTATGATGATACCGAGACGCTACTTCCTGTAGTGGCGCCCGGTTTGTCCTATCAGCCTGACCTAACCGAAACTACCAGTTTTTTTATTAGCAGCTACAGTACATCAACTGGTTGCGAATCGCAATCAAAGATTCCCATCCAGGCTGTGATCGGCTCGGTACCTGCCAAACCGGAGAATACAACCGATGACTGGATCTATGGCTCGGGCTCGGTAAAACTTTCCGTGGCTATCGCCGACCCCGCCCTCCAGGTGCAGTGGTTCACCAACCCTGCTGCAACAGGCACCCCTGCTGCAACAGGTAGCCAGATCACTACGTCTATGCTGTCAACGACAACGCCCTATTATGTCAGGAGTGTAACGCCGGAAGGTTGTGCCAGCGACACGGCATGGGTATACGCCCGCGTGGTTACCAATCTCGTTTCTCCTTCCAATCTCCGGAGTGAAGCCATTCTTCAGCGTGATGTAAAAGACGACACGCAGGCCAATGCGCTGAACCTTGCCGGCAAGCAGACCCAGCAGGTCTATTTCGATGGCATGGGACGTCCCGTTCAGACCGTCGTATACAAAGGCAGCCCCATGCAAAAGGATGTTGTTCAGCCTGTGGAATACGATGGGCTGGGCAGAAGCTCCAAGCAATACCTGCCGTATGCCAATGGTGCAGATGGCAGTTATAAAAGCGCATACCGTACCGATCAGCTCAGCTTTTACAATGCTTCGAACGATAAGATCATCAATGACTCTGTTCCGTATGCTGTGTCCGAGTTTGAGAAGTCACCCATGGGCAGGTTACTAAAGCAGGGTGGGCCAGGAAAGCTATGGCAACCGGAAACAACACACGCAAACCGAGTTGCGTACTCTTACAATACCGGTGCCGTGAGCGATGCGCTGGAAGAAGTGAGGAAGTTCAATGCGGATGGCTCGAGCACCGGGTTTTATGCGGCTAACAAGCTTAACCGGATTCAAACCACTGATGCCGATGGCTTGTTGAAGGTCGTATTTACAGATAGTGAAGGCAGGACCATCGCCAGGAAAGACCAGCTCCAGGAAACGATCGACAATGTGATGGTGAGCTGGCTGGAGACCTATTATATCTATGATGATCTTGGCCAGGTTCGCTACATGATCCCGCCGAAGGGCGTTGCCGCGCTGAAGAGCGCCGGGTGGACATTGACGCAGACCCTTAAGGATAACCATACACACCAATTTCTTTATGATGCGCGAGGCAGGATCGTGGAGAAGAAAGTACCAGGACAGGCCCCGATGTACTATGTCTACGACCAGCTCAACCGCCTCGTGCTCTCACAGGATGGAATATTACGCGCCGATAAAAAATGGATATTCATCAAATATGATCGCGCGGGCCGGCCTGTGATACAAGGGCTTTACAAGAATACTACGCAGACCACGCGTGCCGATGTGCAGGATCTCCTCACACCCCTCTACAAAACTGGTAATAACGAATATCCCGAGAATGCATGGTTTGAAACACGTGCGAGCGTGTTGCACGGATATAGCAACAACTGCTTCCCGAAGACAAACAGCGACAACTCGGCGCTGGAGATCCAGATCGTCAACTTTTACGATGGCTATGATTTTGACGATGCTGACGCCGTCGCTGACTTCGCGTATGTGAACCAGTCATTGCCCGGCGAAGATAAACAGTCGCAGGGGGGAGGCTATGGTATGCCTACTGGCTCGAAGAAACTTGTGTTGGGCAGTAATACCTGGTTGTATAGTTATATCTTTTACGATCAGGCGGGTCGCGCCATTCAGGTGCGCAGCGGCAACCACCTGAACCCTTCAGCGCTTGACGACCTTGCCACCCTCGTATATGCTTTTGATGGCAGGGTGCTTTGCCGGAAAACATACCACAACGCCGGCGCCGGAAAGCAGACTACTGTGGTCAATACATATGAATATGACCATGCCGGTCGTTTGAAAAGGGTATACCAGAACAATAACAACGCGTCCTCAAGCCAGCTCGTGGCCATGTACCAGTACAATGAAGCGGGCCAGCTCGTAGCGAAAAAACTGCATAAGACAGGCGGGTACACGATAACGCCTGACCCATCGATCGGGCAGCCAGGCGTGACATACAGCAATGAGATCAACGCTCCACCGGATGCTGTGCAGCCAGTGTTCGTGGCGAAAACAGCGATCAGGCTCAAACCCGGTTTTACGTTTCAGGGAACAGCGAACGACAAGTTCAAAGCCCGCATCGGCCTTTCTGAAGCGGATGCCCTCGTATTCAACGAAAGCTCCGAGCAGTTCATGCAGGTAGTAGATTACCGCTACGATATCCGGGGCATGCTCACTTCTATCAATAACGCGGCGCTGAATGTTGATGAGAACAACGGCGACACCAATGACTATTTCGGAATGGAGTTGTTGTACAACGGCACAGATAGTGGGCTGGGAAACACGGGACGCTTTAATGGCAACATATCCGCTGTTAAATGGAAAGTGGCTGGCACAACAACAGGGGTACAGGGACAGAAAAGCTACACGTTTGCCTACGACAAGAGTAACAAATTGAAGACGGCGAACTTCCGGGCACGCGGTGCAGGTGCGTGGGATGTTGAAACCGGTGTGCATAACGAAAGTGTTGCTTACGATCACAATGGTAACATTAACACCCTGCAGCGCAACCAACGTAAACACCAGCTTTCACCGTCGCTGATAGCTTCTTATACAGCTGAAACGATGGATGACCTCACGTTCAGCTATAACGCTGGAGCAGGCGATCGCCTTGAAAAAGTGCAGGATGCCAGCGGCAAAGCAGCCGGATTTAAGAACGGCACCAACGATGCTGGTAGTGTTGACTATACATATGATATCAACGGCAACGTTACTGCCGATGACAATAAAGGCATCCAAAGCATCACTTACAACTATCTGGGTAAACCCTCGGTGATCAATTTCACAGATGGACGCAAGATCGAGTATACCTATGATGCCGTGGGTACCAAGCTCACGATGAAAACCTTCCAGGGGGCATCGTTGCAGAGCACAACTGACTATGCCGGCGCTTTTGTCTACGAGAATGGTACCCTGAGCTTTTTCAGTTCTCCGGAAGGCCGGGTAGTGAAGAAGGGTAGCGAGTTGGAATATCAGTACAGCATTGCCGACCACCAGGGCAACACACGCGTGGTGTTCAGCTCGGCGACTCCTTCAGCCAGTGCCAAAACCACTGATTTTGAAAGCTCGACCAATACCGATTTTCAGAATTACCCTGTGTCGGCCGGAGCCCGCAGCAGCCTGCCATTGTTCAACAAAACACCTGGCGGTACCTATTCACAAATGCTGAAGGGCAGCACCAATTCACAGATTGGCGTTGCCAGAAGTTTCAAGGTATATCCGGGCGACAAAGTGAAGATCGAAGCCTATGCCAAATATTTCAACCCGACGGCCAACAGCAGCAATCTAGGTGGTTATGCCACAGCGTTGCTGGGCGCATTCCAGTTACCCACGCCGGCACCGGGTGAAACAGGCACACCTTCGTCAGGCCTGAACACCTGGGGAAGCGCGGTTGCAACGGGAGGTGGCCCTGGCAACACCACTTACCCGAAAGCATTCGTGAACATCCTGCTGTTCGATAAGGACTTCAACTTCCTCGACGTAGCCTACGACCAGATCAATGGCGGCGAGCAGGTAAACGAGTCTCCCAACGTTCCTCATGACCAGATGATGAAGGAATACACCGTGAAAGAAGCAGGTTACGCCTTCGTTTATATTTCCAATGACAACCCCACACAGGTAGAAGTGTATTTTGACGATGTGACCATCACGCACACACCTACGAATATCATTCAGTATAACGAGTATTATCCTTTTGGTCTGCAGGCCGCTACCAGCTGGACTCGGGAGAATAACAAGAATGATTATCTTTACAATGCGGGCACCGAGCTGAATGCGATCAGTGGGTGGTACGAGACGTTCTTCAGAAGCTACGATCCGGTTCTGGGCAGGTTTATGCAGATAGACCCGATGGCGTCGGTTACTCATACACTATCCCCTTATCAGTATGCGGATTGTAATCCTGTATTGTTTAATGATCCATCGGGATTACTGAGAGCACCGAGAGATCTTAATTCTGCAGATTGGAGTGGTTGGACATCTTTTGTAAGTGGAGGCGGTGGAGGTGTTTCAAGGGTTGATTGGAGTTCTCAGTATCGGGATGTTGATGCAAATGCGATGTTCATGTTTAAGCGTGAGTTTAATTCGTATTATGGCATAGAAAATGATCGGGATAGGTTTGATTTTGCACGAGAGGTAGGTACTACTGTTTACGAGGATGGAAAACTGACTTCAGCTGTCGGAGTGAACGGAATCGGTGATGGCAATGGAAATATTATTCCAGGCACGGAAGAATACATTATATATGACCAGCAAGGGGGGCAAGAGTGGTTTCGGACGTTTCTTATGGAAAATTTTGGCGATGAAATACGAGGATTAAATCGCCTCGCAAAAGAATCAGGACAACGTCTCGCTTGGTGGATAGACGCCGAGGGGAAGTATGCCTCAGACCCTGGTATACCAGGCGACACCAGGCGAATTAAGGAGAGAAATACCACATACGTTAGCATCCATGCATACCCTTTGGCAAAGGCAATGGCAGGCGATCCCAGATTGTTGTATGTTGTGGTGGCTCATGAATTGGTTCATGCGACTGACATAATTAATGGAAATCGTGACTTTTGGTACGATTGGTATGGAGAAATTATGGGGCATCAAATAATGGAACACCACGCTTACACCCGGTCAGCAGAGATAGAAAAACAAATGGGAGTTAATTTCGGAGGTGCGATGGGACTGTTTAAATTTCATGTAACTGAAGATTACCTCAACTTAAGATGAACGGCATGACATACATACTCCTTGATTTGTTAATCTACATTTTTATTTTGACAAGCTGCTCGTCATCTCAAGAGTCGCTTGAGATTGAATTGCTGAATGATTCTGTTTCGATCACCACAGGTGATTCTGAAGTTGCCCTCACCCTAGCGTGCAGAAATGGAGGGACTGAAAACTTACTTCTATATGGTATCATGAGTAACCTCCGCACTAATGCAGATATCGAAAGGTTGTGTAACATTAACCGGGTTGGGGGAGGTGTGGGCTTGATGCTTTTGAATCAAAGTATGTCTCCAGTGCACGTCATTGAGTCGATACCGGATAGCATCGATTATAAGCAGTATGACAATAAGCATTTTTCTCAAGAAATGGAAAAAGGGAAAGCGCGATTCTTAGCCGGCACTCGTATATTAAAGGCTTCCGAAGTATTGAATCTAGAGATGATTGTAAATATTCGTCAGTTTAATTTGAAACCCGGGCGATATTACATCCAAATGGTTTACTATGCAGGTAAAGGCCTAAAGGATAACTTTGTTGTCGGTGAGGAGCAGATTGAGAAAGATATGAAGCTATTTGACGCAGTTCTCTACCAGGGTTGTGCCGTTTCAAATAAGATTTCGATCACCGTTAATTAAGAGTCGAAGTGCCTGCTCAACAAGCAGCGCTAATACTAGCAGTGATTTCCATTCAACCATGGCTGATTGATTTGCCTTGCAATTACATTCCCAAGTTTCGAAATCTTATCAGGATTTTAGGACGAAATACGCAGGACAGTTAATAACCATCTACATTGTGAGTGTTACAGGGAGATGGTACCCGCGGGTCGCTTGAATGTGGGGGCGCCATATGATAAACCGGCGCCAAAAGGAGTAAGGGATCGAAGGGGCCTGAATTTAATTAAAAAACAGAGACTATATGAGAACTCGTCTGCTGCTGATACTGTTGGGTCTTGGAAGCGTTTTTTGCCGAGGGCAATCACATAAGAATATTGTATTACTAACGGTCAGAAATGATCGATCTGAGTTAATCGACGTGGTTAGATTCCTAAATGCCAATAATCCAAGATTGACTTGTGTGAATGTTGATCTGTTCGAATGCGATCAACGCAGGCCACATGATCCATTTCCAAATGACGAAGATCATTTCGATTCATTGGCAGAGCGTTCAGTTATGTATCCGAGCGAAGGTGAAAAGCAATTGTCACGCGAATTGAATGCTTCTCGTTCCTTGCTCATGTTGTCAGAGGTTCGCCCTGTCGGGAAGGAGGATTATGCAAATGTTAGCGTCTGTGGATTTTTACATCCTGATAATGTAACCAGCGGGTTCATCAATTTGATTGGTGACGAGCGTATAGCTAATCAGGTGAAAGAATTCCAGGTCAGTATTCATGATTTCTTCACTGAAAAGGAAATTTATCACTTTAGTGTGAATGTTGCCTTGGCCTTAAATGCGGAAAAGACACAGGCCTTTATCAAGTCCCATAATGACACTGTAGAGATTGATTTTGACCGTGAAAGAAAGTTTGATACTTACAGCTTTGATGATTTTGCGGAAAACAAAGTGAGTGGAAAGGTTCTTACGGGTAAAGTACTAATCATCGGTGTGAGTCAGCCTGGAGATTATTTTCTTGTTCGGAAAGGGAAAAACAAGAATGCCGCGTTGAAAAAGATGTCGACGTCCGAAATTTTTGCAAATATTGCCTGCCAGATAATTGGGGAATAGGATTGTGAAAAAATGACTCCTTACCCTGCAAGAAAGGCCAGGGAATCCCTTTAACTGATCCAAGTGTTTCTGACCGCGCAATGGCATGCCCCTAAAACTGGTCCAAGTCTTCTGATTGTGCAGTGGCATGCGGGAGACTTGGACTTTTTGTTTACCGATGCTTGCTCTATTCTAAACTGGTCCAAGTCTTCTGGTCGCGCAATGGCAAGTGGGAGACTTGGACCTAGTATTAGTGCACATTCGAACGACGACAACAATACACAGGTAGAAGTGTATTTCGACGATGTGACCATCACGCACACACCTACGAATATCATTCAGTATAACGAGTATTATCCCTTCGGCCTGCAGGTCGCTACCAGCTGGACTCGGGAGAATAACAAGAATGATTATCTTTACAATGAGGGTAGTGAGCTGAATGCAACCAGCGGATGGTATGGAGACGTTCTTCAGAAGCTACGATCCGGTTCTGGGCAGGTTTATGCAGGTTGACCCGATGGCGTCGGTTACTCATACACTATCCCCTTATCAGTATGCGGATGGAAACCCTGTGTTGTTTAATGATCCATCAGGATTGCTGCGGGCACCGAGGGACCTCCATTCCATGGACTGGAGTGGCTGGACTGATTATTTGGGTGGCGGTGGCGGAAGTGCGGATTTTGATTGGGCTGCTCAGTACCGAAGCATGGAGTCGAATTATGCCATAATGTCGGAGAAAGATTTCAGAAAGTATTATGGGCTTGAAGACCTTTCATGGAATGGAGATTTTGGTTATAATGAGGATGGCGAATTCGGTTATTGGACAAATGCAAATTACCTTGATGAGAATGGAGCAGCTGTTGTGAACACCATATTTATTCCGGTTGGCGACCTGGCCCAGCAAGGTGGGCCAGGTGAAGAAGCGCATAATTCACTTTATACATTACGAAGTGACTACACCAGGATGAAGCATTTGCTTGGAGAGTTTTTATCTGGCGAAGGGCCTGAACGAAGTTTGTTTTACGGAAGTCATCTGTTAACAAAAGGTATGATGAATTCCGCAGTTGTTAAGAGAGCCAAGGAATGGTATGCAGCGAATGGTAATGGTCAGGATATGGTTAGGCGCCATTTTGATTTCTTTGCAACAGACGTGCCCTTTGTTAGTTCTGATATAGAACAATTTGTTGGCTCCGCACGAGTGTCAATTTACCCGCGGGATGGTCTAACACTTTTTGTCATTGATCATACAACAGGTCGTTACTTAGGTGGTTTTGATTCTGTTCCTGATATATATCGAGTACCCGGTCAAATTACCCCCACAGGAAATATCTATCAACGGTTTATTTGGATTGAATGGAAATGATTATGAACAGCAAGTACTTTTGTGGCGCATGTTTGATTTTAGTTTTAATGATCGTTGCCTGCTCTTTTAATCAAAAAGAGAAACCAATAGATCCTGAATTGCTACCAGGTAAGTATTACAAAGACGTTGATTCAAGTGATTCAATTTTCATCTATCCAGACAAAACTTATAAACACACCTTTCATAGAAAAGATGGAACAGTGGATAGTCAAACAAGTACATGGTATTTTAAGCCAGAAATTAACGATCTTTTTTTTGAGCGCTTCATATTTTATACAGACATGGGGCCAAGCGAATTTACTGGCACTTGGCCACCACATGTATTTGTCACTGAAGAAGGGCAAGTGAAATTAAGATACTCCGAAAGAGTGTATTACTTAAAGGCAGAAGAGAAATGATCGCAAAAATAAAACCCGGCTCATCACCGGGTTTTATTTTATTGAGGAGTTACGCTAATCGTCAAATTATCCTCAATGATTGTGCATCCGTCAGGTCTGAACTCGTGATGGTTATAAGCCCCAACCGGATATTTATAAATCACATGGCAGATACAGATCAGCACCTGCAAGACAATTTGCATTCTATTCTAGATCTGTCAAAAATATTGGATTTGGACTCTCAATTGTAAATTTAGCGTTAAGTACGTATGCGTTGCATCAGCAGGTGAAGGATGGTCAACCGATTGATCCTATTCCTGGAGTTTAAAGGAAATTCCGTGTACCAAAGTAAAATGGTAGCCCTGAAGAAAATTTCCGGATTAGATCCTCCTCTGAAGATCACTTATAAACCGGATTCAATGATAATTAGGTTTTATAGTGATTGGGCAAGAAAGAGAGGCCTGCTAAACAATGACACTCTGCAGTCAGAAGACTGCTCTTGTGAAGGATACAAGTCTCGCCAACGCACTCCGCCAACCGCGGGAAGACTTGCACCAGTTGAGGGGGTTAACCACATAAACATAGGAAAACCTTTTGCGGTATTAGTATACGAAGTTGATGCTGAGGGAAAAATTACGAAAGGAGAGGATAGTCTTGGTAGCACTTACTCGAAGTATTTTTATAACGACGAAAACAGGCTAGTGTCCATTGAATCATTTGATAGGAATGATCACGCCCCTCGTGGGAAGTGGATTTATACTTACGAACAAAATGGTGATATAAGTGAAATTTCTTTATTGGAGCCAAACGGCACTGCTATTCTAAGGCACTACTATACTGACGGCCTGTTAGATTCAAGTACCGAGCGTGGCTTTAAAAGCAAATATAAATTTGTCTACTATTGATAGTAGGACCGAGATAAATTCCTATCTACTACATGGCCAATTTCTGGGTCGTGCGATGGCATGTGGGAGACTTGGACTTTTTTGCTTGCTCCCGCTTGCTCAGCTAATTCACATAATAATCAGCACGTGAGATAGCTCAGACAACTTGATGTAAAACTGGCGCCAGGTAATTTTATACTGAAAGTGAAATGTTTAAGAACCTATTCTTTTGTCTTCTGCTAGTAACAGGAATTTGTTGTGATCGGAATAATTCGCAGGTAAATGAAGTTACAGCCAATTCAATGCCTCAATTCGAAGAATTGACGGTCCGGCAGCTGTTGGATTTTTTGGCGCAATTAAAGCACGAAGAGGTCAAAGAAGTGGCGTCCCGAACTTATAGTGCCTTTGACTTTGGAACTATGCTGCCAGCAGAGGCTCCTCCGCCAGTTTGTGATTCACCTACAGAAGTGTTTTACGATGAGGCCGGACATGTGGTTAGAATTGTAAAAATTTATCGCCAGCAGTTTGGGTATGAGTTTCGGGTTGCGGCAACGACGAATGGCATCAATGGATTCACGATACTTTCGGTTAGGGAGTTGAAAAGCCCGATAGTTTCAACCGCACATGATCTTTACAGTATAATATTGATTCATAAAGGCATTCCCATCTTCCTTACGCTTCAGCGGTATGGCAGCAAGGAGTATACATCTTTTCACGACCTTAGCAGCATTGTCTTATTAGATCGAAACCTTAATGCTCAAAGAGTTTTACGCATTAGGGAAGCAAAGACCACTTCCTGTGGAACGCTCATTTATAACGGGTGTGATGTTGTATCTGAACGAATATACAATACCCCGAACGAACAGCTATTGTCAGATCGGCTTAAGGTTGTGGAATTGCTAACTCAACTGATGCACACAGATTATGGGAAACCCGTTCGTGAATTGAAAGTGAACGTTGCTGAATATGCGTTCCTACCTTTATGGACATTTGAAGATAGACATGGATATCTTAAAGACAAATAATGGTGTATCCGATGAGGCATAGAGTTGACTCTAGTTCATTAGAGATTGGATTCGTTTCTAGAACTCCTTAACTGGCCAAGTCCCCCGGTCGTGAAAGGGCATGCGGGAAACTTGGACCTTTATTTGACCATAATTCCTCAGTTATTAAATATCGGAGACAACAACGCACAATCCACATCCCCTCTCTTCCTGCAATCTTCATTATATCCTTCTCACTATCTTAAAGAGAGGGCACGGGTAAGTTAAGCCGCACACGCGACAATGGGTGAGGTTCCCGCACCCACCTCAATAGGCGTGTTCACCCAATTCCCCACCCAATCCCTCACCGTCACCATCATCCTGCAAACACACTCACGATCTCCGGATCCTTTCAATACCCTTAAACCACTAGGAGAGGTTCCGCCCTCAGAAGAGACTCCATCCCCAAGCCTCACCGTCCACTCATTCTTCTGCCGGTCTTTCAACACAGCAGCGCCTGTACCCACGGCCCGTCCTTCTGCATTCATAAGGGTTACTGTTACCGATGCCAGTGAGAAACCTGCTTTGCCAGCCGTGATGGTCATGCGTCCATGGGAAACGTCTTTGCATTTGACCGCCGTGATCGCAGGTTTGCGCATGTAGTCGGTGATCGCTGCCGTGTATGCGTTCGGTAGCTTCAGCTTGCGCGCTTTGGCAACGTAGTATGCCTTCTTATCAGGATCTTGCAGCACCCGTTTCGCGAATGTTGAAGCTGCCCTGAAGCGAAGGCGGTTCTCACGCTGATGGGCACTTTCTGAGCACGGCCGGCGCGGCTTGTTGGCTACAATAGTTTTGCCACGGAGCTGACGGAATACGATCACGTCTCCTAGCATGCCGCTGGCGCCTTTGGTAAGGGGATTGTTTTTAATGATCATAACCTTGCTATTTTTTTCTTGTCGGTATCGAGGCCCTGGCTAAAAACCACGCCCGTTCGCCTGTGACAAATTAACGTCTGGGTGTACGCTTCTGCTATCCATTTTCGACGACCATTAGACAAAAATTCTTTGAGCATGGAAGAAATCATCCACGAACGGCAGATATAATGGTTGCCAGTTGCCCAGATCTCCGGCGGATAGCCGCTCGCATTTAGACTCCGCCAGGCGTGCAGAAAAAGTGCACAGAGAGTGGAGAATTTTTCAAAAAATACGGGGAGCCTTCGCAGGTATGAGTTTGGTGCGCACACCCGTATTGCGCCCCTTACCACTATGAAACCGCCCGGACCTTTTATCCCTCACTGCGTTTTCAGCATCCTCATGCTGCTGTTTCCATTCACTACGATTTCCCAAACCTTTCCACCGGGATTCACACCTGTGCAGGTAGTTACCGGCATGGCCAAACCGGCGGCGATGACCTTTACACCTGATGGACGTATATTGGTTACGGAGCAGGGTGGGACGGTTCGTGTGATCAAAGACGGAACATTGCTGCCCGATCCCATGATCAAACTTCAGGTGAACTCGCGGGGAGAGGGCGGACTGGTGGGCATCACAGTCGATCCCGATTTTATCACCAATCAGTATATTTATCTGTACTATACGCTGCCCAATGGTTCGCACAACCGCATCAGCCGCTTCACTTGCAATGGTAACGTAGCAGCGACTTCATCCGAAAAAATTATCCTGGAGCTCGATCCGCGCACGGCCTCCATTCACAATGGTGGTGCCATGCGCTTCAAGGAGGGTAAGCTTTATGTTTCTATCGGCGACAATGCCACCGGCGCCAACGCACAGAACCTCGATACTTATCATGGTAAGGTGATCAGGATCAACCCGGACGGAACAGCTCCTGCAGACAACCCTTATCCATCCGGTTCGGAGCAGCGCAGGCGCGTGTGGTCGTACGGGCTTCGCAATCCTTTTACCTTCGATATTCAGCCGGGCACAGGAACGATCTTCGTGAACGACGTAGGACTTGAAAAATGGGAAGAGATCAACGACGCTACATTGCCTGGCAAAAACTACGGATGGCCCCTGGCAGAAGGCAACAGCACGAACCCTGCCTTCACCAATGCGGTGTATGCTTATGCCCACGGCAGAAATGATGCGTTCGGGTGCGCCATCACCGGCGGCACGTTTTTCAACCCGGTGCAGTCAGATTATCCATCGGTTTATACAGGCCGTTATTTCTTCCAGGATTACTGCAGTCAGTGGATCCGGATGCTGGTGTTCTCAGGCGCTTCCGTCACTGTAGAGAATTTCGCCACGGACATTGGTGAAGATGCGTTGTATCTCAGCACAGGTATCGATGGGAACCTGTATTACCTGGTGCGCAGTACGGGCTCCTTATATAAGGTGATCTATTCGTCCGGTGATGCCCCGGCCATTCTCAAACATCCCGAACCTGTTTCTGTATCACTGGGGCAGCCGGCTTCGTTCTCTGTTACAGCTTCGGGTAAGGCTCCGCTGACTTACCAGTGGCAGAAGAACGGTGCTGATATTTCCGGGGCTTCGATGGCTACGTTCACCATTGTACAGGCAACCGCCAGCGACACCGGTAATTATCGGGTTCGTGTTTCCAATACATCCGGGAGTGTGGTAAGCAACACCGCGCGACTCACAGTAACGTCAAACCGGTTGCCCGTAGCGCAGATCATCACACCAGCAGCCGGAACGTTGTACCGCGCCGGAGATGAGATCATGTTCTCAGGTGATGCCACTGATGCGGAAGACGGTATTCTGCCTGCATCACGTTTTACCTGGTTTGCCGATTTTCACCACGACACCCACCGTCATGATGGTCCACCTGTAGCATCTGGTACAAGATCAGGTTCGTTCACTGTACCTGTCAGGGGAGAGACCTCAGACAATGTGTGGTACAGGTTATACCTCGTTGTGACTGACTCACAGGGAGCGTCAGATACAGCGTATCGTGACATTCATCCCAGGAAGTCTACCTTCACACTGGTATCACAACCCGAAGGCTTGCAAGTGAGTTTGGATGGTCTGCCGGTAAATACACCGCTTGCCGTGGTGGGCGTCGAGCGGCTTGAGCGTACCATTGGTGTCGTTACGCCGCAGGTCGTTGATGGAAAAACCTATATCTTCAGTGCGTGGCTTCATGGCGGCGCCGAAAGCCAGGTGATCTCCACACCGTTGGAGGATACCTCATACACCGCAGTGTATGAGGAGGAGGTGACCGGTGGTGATACCGTTGTAACAGGTCTGGCACCGGATCCTCAGGAAATAAAAAATAACGGTGTGGTCTCCCTGTTTCCAAATCCTGCAAAGGAGGGAACCGCTACGCTTACAATTTCTTATGAAGGTGCCCCAGGCCAGGCTGGTAAAGCAATAGTTTACATCGTGAACGTTACGGGCCAGGTTATATTCTCGAAAATCATCACGTGTGAAGATAATTGCAAACGCATTTCTGTTGACCTCGGCCGCAGGTTGCCTTCCGGCGTTTATGCGATCAACGCCGTCATCGCCCAAAAGCAGTTCACCAGGCGATGGCTGGTGCGCTGAAATGTAACTACCACTTAACGGCTATCGGCGCACTTACAAGTTGTAACGTACAATAAGGATTCGCGGCCAGTGGTAGGCGCACACATGCTTTAAATTCTACGTTTTGATACAACGGACCCCATAGTTGCCGTCGACTATAAGCGATCCGTTCGTCGAAATTTTCAGCTTTAAGTTACACCACGTATTGCCGCTATGTGGTAAAATCTTGTAATTGATATTGTTGTTGATCGTTTGCCCAATCCACCCGGCAAACCGCACCATCCGATCGAATCGCCACCATCTGTCCGGCAAATTGCAGCTTTAGTTATTTAGAGGGAAAGGTTAATAGGAGAGGAGAAACACTTTGAGCATAAGCACTTTGTCTTCTGCATAGGTAACGGAATTTCCATAATTAACCTATACTGAATGAAGTACATCTACGTGAA
The DNA here is from genome assembly GCF_018598225.1 of Chryseosolibacter histidinae. Lineage (GTDB taxonomy): Bacteria > Bacteroidota > Bacteroidia > Cytophagales > Cyclobacteriaceae > Chryseosolibacter > Chryseosolibacter histidini. The sequence goes on from NZ_JAHESF010000020.1 coordinate 47,261, forward strand.
CGTACAGCGCCTGGCATTGATATATGCGGTAGCTGTAGGGTTAGTGGTGCTCACCGCTAATCTCGCCCTTGCCCAGCAACGGACTGAATTCGAGCCCGGTACCTTGCGCATCAAGGTTTCTGAAGAACTTGCCCAGCGCCTGGAGACTACGCGCATGTCGCGCAACGCAGACAATGTTTTGCTTACTGGCGTCCAGTCGCTTGACCTTGCCAACATCCGGTATAAGGTCAGCTCCTTTCAACGTGTGTTCCGCCCCGCGGGAAAATTTGAAGCGAAGCACCGCAGGTATGGCCTTCACCGGTGGTACGAGATCCGCATGGACAAATCGACACCAGTGGCCGAAGCGTTGGCTTCCTATGGGGCCATCGACCACATCGAAAAGGCTGAGCCTTCTTACAGCAAGAAGATCATCGGCTCTGACAAGAAAGGTTTCGGTCCCATCCGCGTAAGCGAAAAAGCATCGAAGGCTCCCTTGATCGGTTTAGCAAACGACCCGCTGCTGGCAAGCCAGTGGCATTATAACAATACAGGCCAGGCAGGCGGAACACCGGACTCCGACATCAGCCTCTTCCAGGCATGGACCATCGAGACCGGTACCCCTAACGTGGTGGTGGCCGTGACCGATGGCGGCGCGCAGGTGAATCACCCCGATCTCGCGGCCAACATGTGGGTGAACAGCGATGAGATCCCCGGCAACGATATCGATGATGACAACAACGGTTTTGTGGATGACTATAACGGTTATGGCTTCGGTGACAACACCGGTGAGATCGCGCCCGATGACCATGGCACACACACCAGTGGAACGATCGCGGCCGTGACCAACAACGCTGTTGGTGTGGCAGGCGTGGCGGGAGGTTCCGGTATCGGCGACGGCGCCCGCATCATGACGCTGGCAGCTTTCGGTGGAACAGCCAACGGAGGGTTTGCGGAAAGTTACGTGTACGGAGCTGACAACGGCGCGGTGATCTCCCAGAACAGCTGGGGCTATACCTTTCCCGACGTCTTTGAGCAGGCAGTGCTGGATGGCATCGACTACTTCATCGCGGAAGCAGGCAAGGATGAAAATGGAAACCAGGTAGGGCCTATGCGCGGAGGCATCGTGATCTTCGCCGCGGGCAATGAAGACGATGACGGAAACTGGTATCCCGGTTTTTATGACAAGACACTTGCTGTGGGTGGTCGCACCAACCAGGACAAAAAAGCGTGGTACTCCAACTATGGTGCCTGGGTGGATATATCGGCGCCGGGAGGAGAGACCTTTGTGGCTGACGATCCTCATGGCGTGCTCAGCACCATCGCAGGTGGTCAGTATGCTTTCTTCCAGGGAACGTCCATGGCGTGTCCTCACGTTTCAGGGGTGGCTGCGCTCGTCGTTTCAAAATTCGGTGGCAATGGTTTTACACCTGAGATGCTTCGCGGCAGGCTCACACAGCTGGTCGATGACGTGGATGCCGCTGATCCTCCATTCACAGGACTGCTGGGCTCCGGACGACTCAACGCTTTCAAGGCGCTGCAGTCAGACGATGGCAATGCCCCTGCGGCGATCACGGATCTTGCGGCCACCAGCGCTACCATTACCAGCGTAACACTGGCATGGACAGCCCCCGCCGATCCCGGCAACGGCTCAGCTTCTGTATATGATATTCGTTATTCAACAGCGCCGATCACCAGCGCCAATTTTGGTGCCGCTACTGCAGTCGCAAACCCGCCCGCACCTTCACCAGCCGGGTCGGTTCAAAGCTACACAGTTACAGGACTGGCCGGAGGCACCCAATATTACTTCGCCATCAAGGCAGCAGATTTTTTTGGCAACTATTCCGCAATCTCCAACGTGGTGGCGCAGGCAACCAATTTCCCTCCGGTGATCACAGTATTTCCTGACACGCTGACGGCCCAGTTGCAGAGTACCCAGAGCACCACCCGGCAACTTACCATTGTGAACTCTGGCGCGGGCGTGCTCAACTTTCAATTCGATGGCCTGGCATCCACGGATTTTGCTACACCCTCGCCGGTCTCCGGAACTGTGGCAGCATACGATACGCTGAAGGTTACAGTGACCATTGACGCCAGCGAGCTGCTGCCAGGTACCTACGCTCAGGACCTGATCGTGACAAGCAACGATCCGTCAGATCCTTCCATCACCATTCCTGTCGTTCTGACCGTGATCAGCAACGGCAAGCCTATTGCATCCGTGGCGCCTGACACCCTGAACTTCGGGCCGGTGTTTGAAAGTGGCTCCAAAACACTTGAAGTGACGGTTCATAATGCGGGGGCGGAAGTACTTCACATCGCCCCGGTTACGTCTTCCGCCGGCGAGTTTACGACAAGCGTCACAGACACCCTTGACGTAGCACCGTTCGATGATGCCGTGATCGCCGTCACCTACAGCCCTTCAGGCCTGGGCGCGGATTCCGGAACGTTATCCATCGGCACCAACGACAGCCTGAATGCTGTGCTCACGGTTTACCTGACGGGAGAGGGGGTACCGGCTCCGGACCTCGAAGTAACACCGTTATCCTTATCAGCCCAATTGAACACAGGCAGAACGGAGACGCAAACATTGACTCTCAAAAATACGGGAGGCAGCGATCTGCAGTTCTCGGTGGAAGTGTCCACCGCCGCCGCCACTACCCTGGCGACGGAGCAAACCATTACCATCCCATCGGGTGAGATCCAGCAAAGCAGTGCACAGCTGAAAGATAACGCCACCAGCGGATACCCCGCCCAGGTGAGGCTGCGGTCAGAAGCGCAGATGGCAGCCGAGGCAAAGGTGCTGGTGCTCACACCGGATAACAACGTGAACGATATTGCTTCCATCCTCGACGCTTTCAGCGATGTGGATGCAGACATCTTTCCGAAGGCGGCGCTGCCGTCGATCACGCTGGCCGACCTTGCTGGTTATGATGTGGTCTTTACCACAAACAATACACAGTGGCTGCAGTCCGGTGCGGTAGATCCCGAAGTGATCGGCGACCTGCTGGCGGATTACATCGACGCCGGCGGTAAAGTGATCTCCAACCAGTTCACTTATTCATACGATGCATGGAAGCTCGAAGGCAGGTTCATCGACGAACAATACGGCCCCTTCATTCCTTCGACAACCGATGCGCAGATCAACGTAACGTTGGGAGACATCCTCGCGCCCACCCATCCCGTGATGCAGGGCGTGTCAACACTCACCTACAGTGGCTTTGTGCAGAACGTGGCACTGGCCCCCGGTGCGGTAGCCCTCGCGGAGTGGAGCAATGGCCAGCTGTTCCTGGCTGCTAACGCGAACGTTGTGGCGCTGAACATGCTGCCAAGCCTTGGCAACGGCGGACCGCTTCAGTTCTCGGGTGACCTTCCGCTCATCTATCACAACGCCATTCGCTACCTCTCGGGTCCTGGTTTCGTGCAGGTGAGTCCGGCGCAAGGTGTGATCGCTGCGGGAGCGCAACTCGACCTTGAAGTGACCTTTGACGCCACCGGTCTCGACTCCGGCGTGTACGAAGCATCCATCGATATTGCAACCAATGTTCCGGGCCAGGGCACTGTTTCGGTTCCGGCCACACTTACGGTGCTGGGTCCGGAATTTACGGTCAGCCCCGATTCACTTCAAGCAGAACTTGAAAAGGATCAGACCTCAACGCAGGTTCTGGTACTGCGTAATAACGGCCCTGATGATCAGACATTTACCGTGGATGTTGAAGGTGTTGGTGCAAGCGCAGGTATAACGATGATCCAGCGCATTCTTCCGGCAGGAGCTGAGGCACGTACCGCTGCGCCCGACCCTGCGGAGAAAATCCGGCACAACGCTTCACAACGCGTTTCTGCTGATCTGTCCAGCGAAGCAGCACATGATACCGGACGCCCCGATGCAGGTAATTATGCCCTGCGGTCTGCATTAGCTGTTCCTGCATCTGCGACACAATATGCTACTGATTTTGAGAATTTTAGCCTGGCTGATGTCAACGGCCAGCAAGGCTGGTTCGGGCAGTTTGGCAACTGGAGAATTGAAGCCGACAATGCTTACAGCGGAAGCCAGCACTTCAGGGGACTCTCGGATGGCCTCGGTTTGTCGGCAGCCGTATCGCCGCTGGTACCGATCGGATCAGAAGAAAAATCCACCACCTCCATGAAGCTCAATATCCAGGGCACGGGTGTGACGTGGCAGATCATCCCGCAGTCACCGACAGCCGGGCTCGTGAGCACGCGCATCCAGTTCGCGCCGAACGGTACCGTGAGCGCGTTGATCTCTAACGGATCAGGTGGTGCCGCATTCGACTCATTTGCAACCACACCTTCAGGATACTTTGAGCTGACGGTGGAAGTTGACCGCGATTCATCTTATTTCCACGTATACTTTGACGGCACGCGCGTTTACACCGGTCAGGGATTTGCCGGTGACATCGAAGAAGTGGTGATCCTTTCGGGCATGGAGGCCGCGGGCCCTACGCTTGACCTGGATGACTTCAAGATCATCGATGGTAAAAAAGCGTCGGGCGTTTCGTTCCTCAATGTTTCACCGCTCAGCGGAAACCTGCCTTCAGGTTCATCGGTGGAGCTGACGGTGACCTTCAATTCAAACGATCTTGAATTCGGCACGTACGATGCCAACATCAACATCAAAGTGGCCAGTACCCGGTTGACAGTACCGGCGTCGTTGCGGGTGTTCGGCGACCCGGAGATCGATGTCGATCCTACGTTCCTGCAGGCTACGGTAGACTTCCGTGAAGACACTACGAAGATCCTCACGATCAGCAATACCGGCGGCAATCCGCTGAGTTACAACCTCCAGGTGATCGGCGCAGCCACCAGTGGTGAGCCATTGCTCGCTGTGGCGAAAGCGAAACAATCAACACGCGTGGTCAGTGATAAGACCCGCGCGAAAATAGAAAGGGATGAACGTGATTCACCCGTTGTGGAACCGAAGCCATCGACCCTTCAGTTGCTGACCGGAACCGCAGTATTGCAGGAAGATTTTGAAGACGCATTGTTCCCGCCGGCAGGATGGCAGGTTATTGATCATGCAGGCACCGGTGTGGTCTGGGATTTTGCGGCCGCGTACGGAGAAGATAACTATGCAGGTACCGGTGAGGCTGCCACCGCCAGCAGTGATGCCGCAGGGGAGGTCGAGTTCGATACCGAGCTGATCACGCCCGCTATTTCCACCGCCGGATTCAAAAATATAGCGGTACAATACAACGTCAACTACCAGAACTTTGCCGGCCTGGATTTCCTTGACCTCGACATTCAGGTGGATGGTGGCGCATGGACCAACGTGCTGCGCTGGAATGAAGATCACGGCTCGTTGCATGGCACGGGCGTGTCTGTCACGGCCGCGCTGGCAGGTTACATCGGCAACGGATCATCGTTCCGCCTGCGCTGGCACTACTACGATCCGAACACCGGTGATTTCGATTGGTATGCACAGGTCGATGATGTGGTGATCTACGGAGATCCGCGGGCATGGCTTAGCGTAAGCCCCGCTTCAGGTACCATCCCCGTGCAGGGAACAGCAACGATCGAAGCCCATTTCGATGCTGCCGACATCGGTGCCGGTTCTTATGTTGCGGGCATTCTGGTTTCGAGCAATGCTGCCGAAGATCCGTTGGTAGGGGTGGTGGCGCAGCTGACCGTCAGAAGTCCCGCGGTGATGTCGGTTACACCAACCTCACTATATCAGGAGCTGCTGGTGGATGAACAAGCCACGCAGACCATTACCATTGCCAACTCCGGCGCAAGCGTTTTGAAATATGCCTTCGGAAATACACCGGTGCCCGCGGCGGTAACGGCTGTACCACAGGAGCGGAGAGAGACTTCGCCACGCACAGCACCGTCAACGGAACGGGTAGACCTTGCTGACATCAAAGCGATCTTATCAGGTTATAGCCTCACTGCAGCCACGCCGTTGTATGTGACAGGATTTGAGGATTTTGCACCCGGTGATATCAACGGACAAAAAGGATGGGTAGGGCAGTTCAGCAATTGGGATATCGAAGCGGAAAACCCTTTTGAAGGATCGCAGCACATCAGGAGTGTATCGGATGGCCTGGGCGCCACCCGCGCATTCTCACCCGTGGTGGCTATCGGCACCGACTCGATTTCTTCAGCAACGGTACGCCTCGAAGTGGAAACCGGGGTGACCTGGCAGGTTGTTCCGCAGTCGCCTTCAGCCACGTTCGTGAACACGCGCATCCAGATCGCCGCCAACGGCACCTTGAGCGCGCTGGTGAAAGATGCAGGCGGCAATGCTGTTTTTGCACCGATCGCTGCCACGTTACCTTCAGGCTACTTTGAGCTGCGCATCGATGTGAAACGCGCTACCTCTGTGTTTACCGTATTGATCGACGGTGAGGCAGTATTCACAGGCCAGGGGTTTGCCGGTAACATCGAGCAGCTGGTCTTCTTCTCGGCCATGGAAGTATTGGGCCCCGTGATGGACATCGACAACGTTGCCATCTTCGACGGACCCGCCCAGGCACCCTGGCTCACCTACAGCCCGAAAGCCGGCTACGTGCTCCCCGGCCAATCAGCTACCATTACCGTGAACTTCAATGCCGCAGACCTGGAGGCAGGTTTCTATACAGATACGCTTAAGCTCTCGAGCAACGACCCTGCCCATGCGCAGACAGAGATCCCGGTTACCCTCAAGGTGCTGGTGAATACACCGCCGGTGCTGGCAGCGATCAGTCCGCTTACGGTGAGAGAGTTGTCATCGGCAGACGTAAGCTTTACGGCTACCGATATCGACAATGAGCCGGTTACGGTGGTGCTGGAAGAAGACCTGGCCTTTATCACGCCCCTGAGCACCTCCAACGGCAATGCTTCTTACCGCATCAAACCTTTGCCTGGCGATGCCGGAACGTATAACCTGAGCGTGACGGCCACCGATGCACGGGGCAAGAGTGATGCAAAAGTATTCCAGCTGACGGTTACGCCGTATGGTGTGGTAAGCTTTACGCTGTTCAACACGCGTACGAACCTTCCGGTGACCACGTTTACCGATACCGTTGAGATCGATATGACACAACCTGATTTCAGCAAGCTGACCTTCCGCGCCAACACAGATCCTTCAACCGTGGGCAGTGTCAGGTTCCGGCTCGATAACGAAAACACCAACACAGACAACACGGCGCCGTATTCACTGAACACGCTGAGCACCTACTTGCTGCTGTTGCTGGGTGGAGAAGAGCACACGCTCACGGCGACAGCGTACACGCAAAAGAATGGTGGTGGCACGGCGGGAAGATCGCTCACAGCCGTGATCCGCATCGTGAACCCGGCGCGTGTAACAGACCTCGATGTGGTGAAGCTCAACGGCAGCAAACTTGCCGACCTTACCAATGGCACCGTGATCGATGTGAGCAAAACCGCTTATAAGAAGATCAACATCAAGGCCAATGCCTCCGGCGGAAAAGTGAAAAGTGTGGTGTTCACCCTCAATGGTGTGAACTACCGTACGGATAATCTCGCGCCTTATCAACTGGGTGGTGTGGGATCGCTCATCGATCTGCCATGGCCTGCTGTGCCCGGAAGTTATCAGCTTACGGCAACACCTTACTCTGAGATCTACGGGTTGGGAATAGCAGGGCAACCGCTTACCGTCAGCTTCACCGTGATCAACGGGGTTGCCACAGCTTCTGCAAGATCGCGCGGCCCTGAAGAAGGTGACGAGCTGAAGATCAGCGAAGAAAGCCCTGACTCGTTCCTCAACATCTATCCTGTGCCAGTACGCGACGAGCTGCACATCGAGCTCCATGAGAAAACGCCGATGCACGTGGGCGTGTTCATTCACAACGCCCAAGGTGTGGAAGTGTTCACGGACGATGGTGGCTCAGACAAGTTCAGATCCTACAGCATCAGCACCGGCAAGCTTGGCATGCGCCCCGGCGTTTACTTCCTGCAGGTGCGGTATGAGGATGGAAGGAGCGCGGTGAAGAAGATATTGAAAGAGTAGGAGAGTCCACAGTCCACGGTCGACAGACCACAGACAGGTTGGTTTAAAAAGAAGGAGTCTCGAAATATCGGGACTCCTTTTTTTATTTCTAACCGGCAACTGGCAACCGGCAACCAACCTGAAACTTTTAACCTCAAACCCCGAGCGTCCAGCCCTGGCGGTATTCGCGTTTCACAAACTGGTTGGCTTCGTCGTAGTTGGTAACGCGCATGTTCTGATAATCCCACAGCAGTTTCGTGTTGCTTCCGGGATAATCATTACCGCGTCCGTTGGCCCTGGGTTTCGGAATATCGGCAACACGGATGGCGAGGTTTGCCATGAGAATAGCTTCAGTGAGCGGGCCCGACTTCTCGAACGGTGCGCTGAGCTCCATTTTTCCGTAGCCCGCAATACAACCCTCTACCCACTGTGCATAGTGACCTTCTGCGCCGCCCGGCACGCGGGCCAGCTTCTGCGGAACCTTCACTTCGTTTGTCCTGGAAGTCGGCAGCAGGCGCGCGTTGGCAGCATACTCGCTGGCCATCATCTTGCCTTTGGTACCTTCGAACAGGATGCCGCTGTTGCCATCGCCGAACAGTTCATCGGGGCCGAGCTCTTCAGGACGTTCAGGTTTGATGCCGCCATCCATCCAGTGCATGATCACGTTGCCTTTTGTCTTATCGGTTTTAGGGAACGTGAGTGTGGCGTGGCTCGAGGGCGGAGGTGTTTCAGAGAAGAATCCTCTTTTACCCCAGCCGGTGAATACGCTGGTAACACTGGCTTGTGCATCGAGCGCATACTTCAGGTTGAGCACCCTGAAAGGAGCTTCCATCAGGTGGCATCCCAGGTCGCCGAGTGCGCCTGTTCCATAATCCCACCAGCCTCGCCAGCTGCCGGGCACAAGGCCGTCGAAGTAATCTTTTTGTGGTGCTGTTCCGAGCCACAGGTCCCAGTTGAGCTCCGGCGGTACTTCAGCTTTCGGAGGGCGCGCAATTCCCTGAGGCCAGATCGGTCTGTTGGTCCAGATCTTCACCGTGTGAACGTCGCCGATGATGCCGGCGTCATACCACTCCACGAGTTGTCTTACGCCATCACCGGAAGCGCCCTGGTTTCCCATCTGGGTTACAACCTTGTATTTTTTGGCAGCTTCGGTGAGCATGCGCGCTTCCCAGATATCGTGTGTTAAAGGTTTCTGCACATACACGTGTTTACCAAGCTGCATGGCGGCCATGGCGATCACCGCGTGCTGGTGGTCAGGTGTAGAGACAGAGACGGCGTCGAAATTTTTAGACTCTTTGTCGAACAGCTCACGGTAGTCGGTGTAGAGCTTCGCTTTCGGAAAAGCCTCGACTGAAGCGCCGATCATACGTTTGTCAACATCGCAGAGGAAGGCGATCTCGGCTTTACCACTTTTATAAAAACTGGCAATGTCTGATTTTCCTTTTCCACCCACACCCACGCCCGCAATGAGCAGTTTGTCGCTGGGTGCCAGGTAACCCGGCCCACCGAGAACGTGGCGTGGTACGATCATAAGTCCGGCAGCTGCCGTGGCGGCGCTCTTGATAAAAGCTCTCCGCGAGCTTTCCGTATTCTTGGTTTTTACAGGTTTCTTCTTCATGCAGATTGATGGTTTTCGTTTCTTAATTTAAGAACCTCTCGCCATAAATTATACTTGTTTATGATAAATGGCGGAATAGTCCACGGTCCGCAGACCACGGTCCACGGCCTTGTGTCAGAACTTCATTGATTTAAGCTCCTGGTCGCAAGGCCCCATGCGAAGTTTTAAAATTGAAGGGGATGGGAGGGATGAAATAACGGTAGAAAGGGCGCAAAAAACGAAGAATGAATGTGCGGAATTGTCGGAGTTATCAGCAAGCACCACTAATATTGCCCAAGACTAACGCCTGACCGGAACCCAAATCGTTGAGCATACTCTTCCAGTCATATGGCATGAGGACATAAGCCAATCTTCGGCCTGGCAGGAGCATGCGCGGATTGGGTTGAGTCCGAATGCCATATGACGAGGCCCCCGCCGCGGCCTCGGAGCGGCACCGAAACTTAATTCCCCACACAAATTTATGCCGCAATACCTATTTATCATAAAACCGCCACGAAGTTTTGAAATCCTCCTTCACCTTTTGATCAGTAAGGATCACCCTGACCATCTCCACGGGCATACTATTCTCACGCATCACCGCATCGTGATACTGCTTATAAGTCATCTTACCAGAATCCACCAATTCCTTTTTCAAAGCATAAAACTGGAACGCCCCGGTCATATACGCCAGCTGGTACAATGGCCCATAGTTGGTAGTGAATGAGCGGCGTACTTCACCTTCAGCGTTAGCGCGTTCGTGCCCCACGCGGTCAACAAGGAAATCGATGCATTGCTGGGGTGTCCATTTATCCAGGTGATAGTTGAGGGAGAAGATGATCCGTGCGCAGCGGTGCATCCGCCAGAACAACATCCCAACCTTGTCTTCAGGTGAGCGGGGAAAGTTCATATCCCAGAGCACAAATTCCCAGTACAAAGCCCAGCCTTCGGTCCAGAAGGGTGTGCGGAAATTCCGGTACACCTTATTCCTGTTGTTCATGAAGCCCTGCAGGTGATGGCCGGCGATGAGCTCATGATGCACCACGGCCCTGGCAAAGTGCGGGTTGTTCCCCCGGAAACTCATCATCTTGTCTTCGTGCGACATGTCGTCGGTAGGATAGGAGATCCTGAGTACTTCGCCCCCCAGAAAAAAGGGACTGACCAATTGCGCTTTGGGAGACAACATCAGCATCCGCCAGGTTTCTTCAGCCAGCGGTGGAATGGTGATGAGGTCCTTTTCTTTGAGGAACGCAACCGACTCGTCATACAGCTTGAGCATGGCTTCGGGTTGGTGGCCTGCGGGCACATAGGTCTGCTTCACTTTCTCCTGCGCTTTTTTCCAGTCGTTGCCGAAGCCCATTTCTTTTGACGCTTTGAGGAGCTCGGCATCGCACCACGCAAATTCCTTATTGGCGATCTCGATGAGCTCTTCGGGCGAGTAGGGGATCAGCTCATATTTCAGCAGGCGCAACAGCTCTTCTCTGCCGATGGGACTCCCGATGATGCCGCTGCCATCGTCTTTCGGCAGAACGGTTTTGTCGATCTTGTTCTTTAACAGGCGCGAATATTTGGCGAGTGTGCTATCCAATTCCTGTAAAGGTTTCTTCACCCACCAGGTGAAATCAGGATCATAACCGTGGTAGAATTCGAATACACTTCTCAGCGCACCCTGGTGGGCGGCTACGATGTCAGACGCTCGTGCCGCCAGGGCAGGCGTTAGGTTCGGCTCCTGGATCAGCGCTACGATCTTTTGGTTTACGGTTGTCCGGAGGTCGCTCAGTGTGGCGGCAACTTTAGGGCTTTCAAGATGTGTACCGCGGCGGCGAAGTTTCTCCAGCTCATAGATGGGGTCTCCGTACGATACAAACTTTTGCACCGCGTTATACTCTTTTCCCTCCTGCGAAAGCAGGAACAATCTGTTCTCGAGATCTCTTTTAAAGAGAATGTAGTCCGCCCTTCCGCCAGCCGACAGGTTGTTGAAGGAGATCGACTTCAGCTGGCCCAGGTAATCCTGGTAAAACTTTGTGAGCCGTTCGCGCCTTTCCGGCGAATTCTGAACAACATAGAAACGGGTCAGGCTTCCCTCATCCGCCGCAAACGCCGTCATCAGCGGTGCAACCTCCGTAGCATACGTACTCAACGCGGGCTGGGCATAACAAAATAAAACCTGAAAGAAACAAAGAACACAGATCGTTATAAACCTGACAATATTCATGATGATAAATTTTCCAAAGGGTAAAATACTGAAACTACCTATCTTCTCTCCCGCAACGCCCCATTTTTCCTCCTGCGGACTATTTCCCCCCATAACGGCCCCATGGGGTTATGAACGCACTTCATTATCATTTTCCGTCTTTTTCTTTTCTTCCAGATCTACTTTTCGACCGATACACCACAAGTCGTCAGAGCCTCCTTACTCCTTAATTCTTACTCCTTACTCCTGACTTCTGACTTCTAGCTCTTTTCCCTATCTTACGGTTCCAATAAAACATAAACAACCCATGAATCGCCTGCTCGCTCTCATACTTCTGCTCGTCATATCCCCACAACTCGCAAAAGCCCAGGTAAAACCGAAGGTCAGGATCAACCACACCGCCATCTTCGTTGTTGACCTGAAAGTAACCAAAGCGTTTTATGAGAACATCATCGGACTGGATACCATCCCCGAGCCGTTTCATGATGGCAAGCATGCCTGGTATAGTTTGGGTGGAGGTGTGGCCATGCACGTGATCCAGGGAGCCACCGAAAAGAAAACGTATTATAAGAATCAGCACACTTGCTTCAGCGTGCCTTCTGTGGAAGCATTTACCGCAGTGCTCAAAAAGAATAACATTCCATTCGAAGATGTGTCGGGTAAGAAGAATACCATCTCCAACCGTGTGGATGGCGTCAAACAGATCTGGTTACAAGACCCCGACGGCTACTGGCTCGAGATCAACGATGCTAAGGAGTAAAACAGACTGTAGGCTTGGCTACTTCACAAAAAGATCATAACCGAAGCGAAGGATGATGGCAACAACCACCATCAAAAAGAACACCCTGATAAATTTGTTGCCTTTCAGAATGGCTAACCGCGCTCCGAAAAAAGCGCCGGAGGCATTGCACACCGCCATGGGAATGGCAATTTTAATGAGGATGAGACTTTTGAGGGAGAAAAAAAGAACGCTGCCTACATTGGTGGCGATGTTCACCAGCTTGGCATGAGCGCTGGCCCTGAGAAAATCGAATCCGATCAGTGTGATGAAGCCCAGCACGAGAAAGCTGCCGGTGCCCGGACCGAAGAAGCCATCGTAAAAACCGAGCAGTAATCCCATCAGCGCACCATACGCCAGCTGCCTTGAAACAGGCATCGGTTCCTCGCTGTTCTGGGTGCCGAAATCTTTTTTCCGGTACGTGTAGATCGCCACGATCACCAGGATGCCGAACGCCAGGGGCTTCATAAAATAGTTGGGTACCACACTCACGGTATACGAGCCGGCCATGGCTGCAGCAAAAGCAATGGCACAAACCGGAAGCAGGACCCGGGCGATGAGCTTCACTTTGCGGCTGTACTGATAGCCACTCATGATGCTCCCGGCCATAGAGGGGATCTTTGTGGTAGCCAGGATCACAGGAACGGGATACTGCGGAAGAATGAACAACGACGCCGGTGTTTGCACAAGGCCGCCTCCGCCGATGATGGCATCGATGAAACCCGCTAAAAACGAGAAGAAACAGAGGGCGAGAACATCGTAAAGCTCAATCATGCGGCTGGTGACAATTTTAACGGGTACAAATCTATCCGTTTCCACGCACACTGGCACCATTTTTTTGCTCCTTGCTTCGAATCAACCAGCAGCATTATGTTCGGGCAGACAAAAGCATTCAGCGGATTTTCTGTTAATGATATCAAAAAAGCCAAAGCGTTCTACCAGAATACGCTGGGGCTTACCGTAAAAGATACCCCAATGGGGGTCCTCGAATTGCACATCGAGGGTAACAATCCCATCATCATTTACCCCAAGCCCGATCACGTTCCTGCTACTTTTACCATCCTTAATTTTCCGGTGCCCGACATTGAAAACGCGGTAGACGCCCTGATCGTAAAAGGCATCGTGTTTGAACAGTACGAAGGCAACATCAAAACAGACTCCAAAGGTATCAGCCGCGGCAATGGCGGCCCGAATATCGCCTGGTTCAAAGATCCGGCGGGGAATATCTTATCGGTGTTAGAGAAAACCGGGAGATGACAGTAGGCAGTTGACAAATCATGATCGCAAGCGATCATGGCAGTAGACAAAGGTGTCCCTACATTCGTCGGAGGTGTACTTATTACAGTGAATCGTAGCACGACGATCCATATATCAACGCCCGCCCTTTGTCAACTGCCATTTGCCTACTGTCAATTATTTTTCGAGCCGCCGTTGTTGGTGTTCTTCACCAACAACCCGCCAACAACACCACGAATCGTAGCAGGGCCTTGAATCTCAACGCCCGCCCTTTGTCAACTGCCATTTGTCTACTGTCAATTATTTTATATATTTGTTCTACTAAAGTTGAAATAATCACGCATGTCGCGCATCTACTTAGGAGAACTGGAAGAATTAATTTTGCTCATGGTGGCGCTCCTTAATAAGGAGGCCTATGGTGTTTCCATCGCTGAGGAGCTTCGGAAAAACGCTTCCAGGGACATCAGCATCAGTGCCATTCATGCCGTGCTGCACCGGCTCGAGGAAAAGGGATTTGTGAAGTCAAAGATGGGAGGGGCATCGGCAGAGCGCGGTGGACGAAGGAAACGGTTGTTCAGCATCACGGCCCACGGACGCCACGCACTGGAGGAGCTGCGCGATACGCGTGATCTCATCTGGGGCCTTATCACCAAAACTCAGGCAACATGAAAAAAAATGCCACACCTCCCGGCTGGATCGACTCCCTTATCGACCGTTTGGCCCCTGATGAATTTGCAGAAGAGATCAGGGGAGACCTGTATGAGCTTTTTTGCAGCGACCTGGACCAGAAAGGTATAAGCGCTGCCAGGAGAAGATATGTTTTTAATGGCCTGGGATTCCTGGCCAAGAGTTTTTTCTGGAAAAGGCAACCACGCCACCACACCAATCCTTTCACCATGCTGAGCAGTTATTTTAAGATGGCCCGCAGAAGCCTGATGGCTTACAAGGGCAACACCGTGATCAATGTACTCGGACTTGTTGTTGGCATCGCGTCGGCGCTCGTGATCGCCACCGTGATCCGGTACGAGCTGAGCTTCGACTCCTTTCACAGCGACGCCGACCGCATTTACAGAATGGTGCGGTGCAGCCTGCCCGAGCTGGCCGCCAACAAACGTTCCAATTGCCGCACCGGTATTTCATATCCCGTTCCTGATGCGGTCAAAGCGGAGACCACGGGACTGGTGGAAATCGTCTCCATGCAATACTTCGAAGATGTATTCGTGGAGGTGCCCGATAAATCGGGCAACATCGTCAGCAGGTTCAGGGAAGAGCGCGGTTGCGTGATGGTGGAGCCATCGTTTTTCAAGATCTTCGATTTTAAAGGCACTGGCTTCCGCTGGATCGCCGGTAATCCTGACAAAGCATTAGAAGAGCCCCTCAGCGTGGTGCTGACGCGATCGCTGGCCGAAAAATATTTTCCCGGTGGCAACGCCATGGGCATGATCCTGAAGATGGAGAGAGAAGCGGACTGCAAGGTAACAGGCATCATTGAAGACCTGCCGCCGAACACCGACCTTCCCTTTACCGTGCTTGTATCGTATGCCACCTTGCGCATGGGCAGGGGAGACCGCATGAACAACGACTGGGGTGGCGTGAACGATGAGCACCACACCTACGTGAAGCTTGCACCCGGCATTACCCCACGCGAAATGGAAAAGCGTATTGCCAGGGTACATCAGTCGCATACACCGAAAGACCTTTACGAGGGGCGTCACTACCTGCTGCAGCCCCTGCGCGACCTTCATTTCGATACACGCTTCAACAATTACAACGGCCGGACCATCAGCCGCGAGACCATCCTGGCCATTACACTGGTGGGATTGTTCCTGCTGCTCACGGCCGCCATCAACTATATTAACCTGGCTACCGCACAATCGGTGATGCGGGCCAAAGAGATCGGGCTGCGCAAAGTGATGGGCAGCACCCGGAAGACCCTGGTGCTTCAGCTGTTCACCGAAACCTTTGTGGTGGTGCTCATAGCGGGCGTGATTGCACTGGTAATCGCCGAGCTGATGCTGATCAACTTTCAGTCGTTGCTCAACGTCACGCTCAGGGGGTTCAATTTCACGGATCCGTTTACACTTCTATCGCTGCTGGCCATTGTGCTGGTGGTCACGCTCTTCGCGGGCATTTATCCTTCGATGGTCATGTCGGGATTCAACCCGGTGGTGGCCATGAAGAACAGGTTTGCTACAGAGAAGATCGGAGGATTTAGCCTGCGCAAGGTGCTGGTGGTGGCGCAGTTTACCATCACGCAGATGCTGGTGGTCGGAACGTTCCTGGTGGTGGCGCAGATGCGTTACTTTCAAAACGCCGACATGGGTTTTGACAAGGAAGCCGTCGTTACCATGCCCCTGCCCGGCAAAGCCGATCCGCACAAGTTCCAGGTAATGGAAGACCAGCTCAGGTCGCAGGCGTTTGTGGCCGATGTGGCCTTCAGCTCTACACTTCCCTCGGGTGTGCGCCGTAACCGATCGGCTACGGATGTGGGAAGAGAAGATGCAACAACCTCCAAAGACTATGTAGTCTACGAATATCAGTCCATCGATCCGTCATACATTGACCTCTACAAGATCCGCCTGCTGGCCGGAAGAGGTATTGGCCTGCAGGATTCAGCGGGAGAAAATGTGTTGATCAATAAGAAGCTCGCCCAAAGACTCCGTCTCGGAACCCCTGAGGAAGCGGTAGGAGAAGTGCTCAAGGCGAGCTGGGGAAAACAATTTACCGTGGTGGGTGTCATTGACGATTTTTACTCCAACTCCATGAAAGAAGGAGCGGACAACATGTTGCTGGTCACCGATCCGGGAAAGTTCGATTATGTCAGCGTAAAGCTTGCGATCGGTGAAGGACAAGGATCCATGCAGGAGGCGGTGAAACAGATGGAGAAGATCTGGACCGCGGCCTACCCGGAGCACATCTTCAGTTATGAGTTCTTCGACGAAAATATCAGGGCATTTTACGTCCAGGAAGAAAAATATGCGCAGCTTTTTCAGCTGTTCTCGTTGATCTTTCTGCTGATAGGTTGCCTGGGCCTCTATGGATTGATCACGTTTGTAGTGAACCGGAAAGGCAAGGAAGTGGCCCTGCGAAAAGTGCTCGGCGCCACGGTATCAAACATCCTGCTGATGTTCTCGAGAGAATATGTTCAGCTGATTGTGCTGTCGTTCCTCATTGCAGTGCCCGTGGCCTATTATGCGGTGAACAGCTGGCTCAGTAATTTCGCGAATCACATCACGCTGCAGTGGTGGCTGTTTGCCGTGCCAGGATTGCTCGTGCTCACCATCGCGCTGCTGGTAGTGATCTCAAAATCCATGCGCACTGCGAATGCGAATCCTGTTGACAAATTGAAGTATGAATAGTTAAATAGTCCACAATTCCTCTAATCCGTCATCCTGAACGGCGGAAGTGCGAAGGCTTGCGGGAGTGAAGGATCCCCTTGTAACAGCGTGTGAACGCATGAAGCAGAGGTTCGCAATAGGTTCGCAGTGACCTTCGGGGGGATCCTTCGCTCGCTCAATGCCCACCGCCCAACCACCGTTCAGAATGACGGTCTTCGAAGGGGGAATGCCGTGGACCGTCGACTGTGGACCGTGGACTCTTCTACAGCTTCAGATCTACTTTCTTCCCACTCTTCACCGCCAGAAAAATAGCATCGATGATCTTCAGGTCTTTGAGTCCTTCTTCGCCATCTACCGGCACAACGGGTTGTTTGCCTTGGAGTATAATGCCCGCCATTTCATCCATTTGTACGGTCTGGTGTGTGACGTGCGGATGCGTGAGCTCGCCGGCATGCGTGCGTCCCTTGATAGGGCCATAACCGGTGGAAGGTTGCATCTCGGCGAATCCCTTCTCGCCATTCAGGAAGAACCTGTCGAGGTTGTTCATGGTGTAGGTAGAGAGGCAGGAGGCCACGGCGCCTGACGGGAAGCCTAGCTGGAACTGGATGGTCTCATCCACGCCTTCCTTGAATTTCTCAGGGTTGGTCTTCGTCTCCTGTGCCGTAACCCATACCGGTTCTTCTCCCACCATATAACGCGCACCGTTGATAGAGTAGATGCCGATATCCATCATGGCGCCACCACCCGCGAGCTTTTTGTTGAGGCGCCACTGACGCGGGTCACCGATCGTGAAACCGGAGAGTCCCTGGAAGAATAATACTTTGCCGAACTCGCCGGCCTTTCTCATGCGGATGATCTCCAGTGTTTTCGGTTCAAAGTGCATCCGGTAGCCCACCAGTAGTTTTACATTCGCTTTTTTGCAGGCATCCACCATCTCCTGGCCTTCGGCAGCGTTGATGGCCATGGGCTTTTCGCAGATGGCGTGTTTGCCAGCCTTCGCCACGCGGATCACCTGGTCTTTATGAAGGCCATTGGGTGTGATCACATAAACAGCGTCGATGTCAGGATTGTTTTTGATGTTATCGAAGTTCTCGTAGTTGTAGCAGTTCTTTTCAGGGATGCCGTATTTGCTTTGCCAGTCTTTGACCTTGGAGGGCGTGCCGCTGATCACACCGGTGAGCTTCGCCATCTTGCAGTCGCGCATCGCCTCGGCTACACGCGTGCCGTAACTGCCCAGCCCCATGATCGCCACCCGCAGCACCGGCCCCTGGTAAGGTTCGCCATTGAAAGTATGGAGGTGCTCTGCTTCCGCCTTCAGCGAAGGAAGAAAAGGAAGCGCCAGTCCTGAAGCGGTGATCTTTTGGAGAAAGTGTCTGCGAGAGGTCATAGAGGTTAAAGGTTTGAAGTTTGAAATTAAAAGTTAGTCCGGGTGCCGGCAGATGCTGTCGGAACAAAGAGTCCTTTGAATTTCGGATAATTTAAGAAATGTCAGCTCGGGTCGGGCGCTTTTAATTTAGATAGTAGGTAAGCCAGTAGGCAGTAGGCAGTCCCGATAGCTTCGCTATCGGCAGTAGGCAAAGGTATCCCTGATATTCATTGGAAGGTGTGCTCTATACAGTAAATCGTAGCACGATCTGTATGTTTCAATGCTCGTGCTTTGCCTACTGCCATGATCGCCTGCGATCATGATTTGCCTACTGCCTACTGTTTTACAGCTTTCCTCACTGCCGGCGCCACCTGTGTTCCAAACAGCTCGATGGAGCGCATGACCTGTGCGTGAGGCATGCTTCCTACGGTCATGTGGGCCAGGAACCGTGTGTTTTTGAACAGCTCATATTCATAAAGAATTTTGTCGATCACCTGCTGGGGACTGCCCACGAGGAGGGAGCCATGAGGTGAACGCATCTCTTCATACTGTGCACGTTCCATGGGAGGCCATCCGCGCTCTTTTCCGATGCGTGACATCATGTAGGCATAGCTGGGATAAAAATCATCTGCGGCCTTTTGCGATGTGTCTGCAATAAAGCTGTGAGAATGGATACCAACGCCGAGGCTCTCAACGTTGTGTCCCGCCGCACGCGCTACATCGCGATAATATTTTACATAGGGAGCAAAGCGATCGGGTGTTCCGCCGATGATGGCCAGCGCCATGTGAAGGCCTAACGTTGCCGCACGCTCAACCGACTCAGGTGTACCTCCAATGGCCACCCAGATGGGAAGCTTGGGCTGATGGGGACGCGGATATACGCCTAGGTTTTTGATGGCAGGTCTATGCTTGCCGCTCCAGGTCACTTTTTCACTTTCGTTGATCCGCAGCAGCAGGTCGAGCTTTTCAGCGAAGAGCGAATCGTAGTCTTTCAGGTCGTAGCCGAACAGCGGGAACGACTCGATGAACGAGCCACGCCCTGCCATGATCTCGGCACGTCCGCCTGACAGCAGGTCGATGGTGGAGAATTGCTGAAACACCCTCACAGGATCGTCTGAGCTCAGCACGGTAACGGCGCTGGAAAGTTTGATGGTCCTGGTCCTGGCCGCAGCGGCGCCAAGCACAACAGTGGGAGATGACACCACAAAATCCGGCCGGTGGTGCTCGCCGATGGCAAAAACGTCGAGGCCTACCTGCTCCGCAAGCTCGATCTCTTCCAGCAGGTTCTGCATGCGCTCATAAGGGCTGATGGTTTTTTTGGTGACAGGGTCGGGGGTGAGTTCTACAAATGTGCTAAGACCTAATTCCATAATTCCTGATCGATGGTAAATGTTTTATGGCTTAACGCGGCAGCGGTTAAAATAATTCGCTGCTCAGGGAAATAGTCCACAGTCCACGGTCCACAGTCCACGGCATTTCCCCTTCGAAGACCGTCATCCTGGGCGTCAGTGTGATGGTCCTGATGCTATCGAGAGTGCGAGCGAAAGATCCGTCGAACGGTTACTGCATACTTAATTGGAGCGTATACCACATTCGAAGCACATTGTCAAATGGAGATCCTTCACTTACGCCAAGCACCATGCCATCACCGTTCAGGATAACGGTAGACCTCGAAGGCTGTGGACTGTGGACCGTGGACTGTGGACTCTTTTCACATTTATCCTGCAAATATGAAACATATTCATTACTTTCACGTTTGCAGGACTAATACACTGCCCGATTTATGAAAGGAACCTATCTGGGAGAACTTGAAGAGCTGGTGCTTTTGCACGTGGGCATTCTCCACCCGAATGCTTACGCGGTAACCGTGATGGATGAGATCGCGCGGCAAACCGGTCGCACCCTCAACATCAGCGCCGTGCACTCGGTGCTGACGCGGCTGGAAGAGAAAGGATTTCTGAAATCGAAAATGAGCACGCCTACAGAAGAACGCGGTGGCCGCAGGAAGCGGATCTTCATGTTCACCGCGGCCGGCAAACGTGTGCTGGAGGAGGCTATGGAGCTTCGTGTGCAATTGTTCAACCAGATACCCAAAATAGCACTGCAATGAAAGATATGCCGCCGAAGTGGGCCGACAAATTTTTGGAATGGTATTGCCGTCCCGACCTGCTGGAAGATATCCAGGGCGATGTTTACGAGCTGTTTTACCGCAGTGTAAAAACGGGCCGCAGAAAGGCGAAACTGTATTTCATCTGGAACGTGTTCCGTTACTTCCGCTGGAAGAATATCCGCCGGACACCTGCCCATCAATCCACAACGTTTATGACTAGGTCTATGCTAAAAAATATACTCCTTGTTTGGTTCCGGCAACTGGTACGTCAGCCCGGAAATTCGTTTCTCAATGTGTTCGGTCTGTCCGCCGGTTTTACGTGCGCTTTTCTCATCCTGCTCTGGGTAACGCACGAATACAGCTTCGATAAATTTCACGCTGACCCTGACCGGATCTTCAGGGTGATGACACATGCCGAAGCCGGCGGTACATTTCAGACGTACAACGTAGCCGCCAGTGCCATTGATGTATCCTCCATTCCCGAGGTCGAAACCCTGGTGAGTGTATCGTCCGGCACCCGGTGGCCGCATGAGCTTTGTTTTCGCCCGGATGGCAAGCCCGACGAGTGTATCTACTTGAATGGCGTCTATGCCAGCGAGCATTTATTTTCGGTCTTCAACTTTCCTATCCTGAAGGGAGCGCCTGATCCCCTGAAGGGAACTGCCAGCATTGCCATCTCTGAAAGCATGGCGAAAAAACTTTACGGTGCCGATGATCCCATCGGTAAAACCATCCGGATCGACGATCGCCGTGAAGTTGTCATCGCTTCCGTCTTCCGCGACATTCCGCTGAACTCATCTTTGAAGTTCGATTTCGCGCTCACGTTCGACATCCTGAAAAAGCAATGGGGCATGAACGATCAGCAGTTCGCGGGCCAGTTCTTCAACATATATCTCAAGACCAACAAACCGATCGCACCAGCGCAGCTCACGGCAAAGCTGAACGATGTGCGCGTGCTTACGGCGCCATTCAGGGAACAACACCTGAGCTACCAGGCGCATCCGCTGGTGGACTGGAGGTTGAAAGCAAAATTCGAAGATGGCAAAAATACCGGCGGGCGTATCGAGTATGTGATCCTGTTCATCATCATCGGGGTGCTCATTGTGGTGATGGCGGTGATCAATTTTGTGAACATGTCTACGGCGCGTGCTGCCCTGCGTGCCCGGGAGATCGGCATCCGGAAGGTGACGGGCGCATTCCGCAGCACCATTGTGGCACAGTTCATGGGCGAGTCGTTCCTTATTGTGCTGATGGCCTTTGCATTTTCTGTACTGGCCACCCAGTTGCTGCTTCCGTTCTTCAACACGTTGCTGGATGAACCCATCGGCTTCAACATCCTTACAGGCGATATTCCTGGTTATCTGTTTCTCTTCCTGGCAGGGGTGTCTGTGCTGGCAGGCATCTACCCGGCTTTCATCATGTCATCTTTCCTTCCCGCGCAGGTGTTGAAAGGCCAGATCGCAGGCAATGCCTCCGGCTCGACGTTGTTCAGAAAAGCGTTGCTGGTGGTGCAGCTCACAGTGTCAGCAGGCATCATCATCTTCAGCGGCGTACTCTACCTGCAGCTGAACTATGTTTCGGAGAAGAACCTCGGTTTCGATCGCGGCAATATGATCCGCCTGGAGCCCACCTATCAGTTGCTCCAGAAGTTTGACCGCTTCAGTGACATGCTGAAGAGAGATCCTTCCATCACGGCGGTGGGAGCGTCGTCGGTCAATCCGCTCAGTGCCGGTGGCGGAAATTCGGGCGTGACCTGGCCGGGTAAGGCTGCCGACCAGGATGTTATGTTCACCACCTTCTCCTGCAGTTATGAATTTCCTGAAATGCTGGGGCTGCGCCTCGTGGAAGGTCGTCATTTTCAACCGCAGCCGTTAGACTCCGCGCGTACAGAAGTGCTTGTATCCGAAGACGCTGTAAAAATAATGGGGCTTACAGAACCGGAAGGAACGGAGATCAGGATCGGGAACTCACCCTGTGTGATCGTCGGTGTGGTCAACAATTTTCATACCGGCTCGCTTCACCAGCAGCGGCTGCCGGCCATTTTGTGCCGCACGCGCCATGAACATACCAGTGCGGTCTACATCCGGTATCGTGCCGGCGAGGCGCAACGGGCCATGGAGACGCTGAGCAAAGTGCATAAGGAGCTGGAGCCTGCACGCACCATGAGATACTGGTTCCAGGATGAGACCTTTGATGGCTTATACAAGACCGAGATCATTGCTTCACACCTGGCGCAAATGTTCACCTGGGCGGCATTGGTGATAGCGATCATTGGCATCGTGGGCCTGTCTACTTTCAATACCATGCGCAAGCACAAAGAGATCGGTATTCGCAGGGTGTTCGGTGCGTCGAAAGCGCAGGTGCTTTCCATGCTGTTCAACCATTTCTCATGGGTGCTGGTGATCTCCATGGCAATTGCCGGTCCCGTAGCCTGGTACATCGGGCATCGCTGGCTGGAGGGCTTTGCATATCACATCGATATTCCCTGGTGGATCTTCGGTGCCACGTTTGTGGGCGTAGCAACATTGATCGCACTGATCATCTGGGCCCAGGGCGTACGCGTCATTTCAACCAACCCAACGCAAACCTTGCGGGGGAATGAGTAGATAGTCGACGGTCAACAGACCACGGTCCACAGTAGAGCGGGAACGGGGCGATAAATGAGAATGGAATGATGGCGTTGCCTCGTGCCTCGGCCCGGGCTATCCGCTGCAAGTCCTCCTCCCGCGCACAACCCCTCGCGGTCCGGGCTTTCCGCTACTATCCCTAACGCTGTCAAGGCGTCATGGGAAATGCCTCTGCATTCCCTTCGAGGGAGAAATGCCGTGGACTGTCGACTGTGGACCGTGGACTCCTGTCCAGCGAACAACCGGTGTATTTCACAGAACCCGACTGCGGCACACACCTGAATTATCGCTATCTTATTCCGTTTCGACAGGCGAAATATGAAGACCTCCCTCTGTTCCCTTCTCTTGCTCTGTGCGGGTATCACAGGTTATGCGCAAAAAACGGATAGCCTTGAGCGTGTGCTGCTGAACACCACCGCAGACACCACCAGAACCATCCTGTTAAGCCTGCTGGCCGATCAGCTTACCGTGTCAGATCCGGCGCGATCGCTGGAAAAGGCAAGGCAGGGACTTGCACTGGCCCGGCGCATCGGGTTTGCCAAAGGCATCTTCGAAAATCATTATTCACTGGCATCGTCGTTCCGTGGCCAGGCGTTGTTCGATTCTGCAGTGCTCCATTTTCATCGTGCCTACACGGTTGCCCTATCCCGTAACGACCTCCGGGCCCAGGCCGACGCCTGCTCCAGCCTGGGGCATTGTTTTATGCGCAAGTCCGAGCACGACTCCGCCCGTCATTATCTCGACAAAGGATTGGCACTGGCTAAAAAGGCCGGCGATTTTAAGATTGAGGCAGGCATCTATAACAACTACGGAAACATCTTGCTCGAAGAAAGCAATTACCAGAAAGCGCTCGACTACTTTGTGCAGGCCGCCAGGTTGTATGAACATCCGCTCAATGACGATTACGGGCAGTGCCTGGCGCTATCGAACATCGGCAACATCCAGTATCGCCTGGGCCATTATGATCAGGCGCTGGATTATGCAGGCCAAAGCATGGCCATTGCCCGGCGCAGGTCGTTCAAACCCTCCATCGGTTATGCGCACAAGTTGCTGGGCCGCATCTACCGCAAGCAGGGAAAGTTCGATGCCGCGTTGGAAGAATACAGGCAGGCGCAGAAGCTCTTCATCACCATGAACGACAGACGCAGCGAATCGGAAGTGCTTCAGAATATCGGTAACATCTATTTCGATAAAGAGCAGCATCGCGATGCGCTTGTGAATTACCTGGAGTCGTTAAGGCTGGCGAAAAGTACTTCCAGCAAACCGCTCATCGCAGGCGACTATTCCTGCATCGGCCAGGCTTACCTGGTGCTCAAAAAGTATGATGCCGCATTGCGTTACCTGGATTCGTCGCGTGTGGCAGCCAGCGTCATGGGTAACGGGTACCTGCTCATGGACAACTATGGGGCTATGAGCGAAGTGTACGAAGCCAAAGGTGATTACAAAAAAGCCCTCGCCATGCATCACCGGTATGCCGAGATCAAAGACAGTATAACACAATCAGAGAACCGCGCGCTGGCAGAAGAGACCCAGGCCAAATATGAGCTGGAGAAAAAAGAGGCCCAGATCGCGCTGCTGGAGAAAGACCAGGCGCTGACGTCCCTTGCGCTCGAAGCACACCGCACAGTACAGGCCGGCGCCGTGATCGCCGCGTTCTTGGTGATCATCATCGCCGCGCTGTTAGTGAACCGCTACCGCATCAGCAACGAGGTGAAACGCCTCGCGGAGATCGAGCGTATGCGCAACGCCATCGCCCGCGACCTGCACGACGACATCGGTTCAACACTATCGACCATCAACATCATCAGCCAGCTGGCCATGCGCGAAGAGACCCGCAGCAGTGCCTATCTCGGCCGCATTGCCGAACAGTCGTCACAGATGATGGAGAACATGACCGACATGGTGTGGTCTATCAACCCCGGTAACGACTCGCTGGCAAAAGTGGTGGTGAAGATGAAGGTCTTCACCGGCGAGATCCTGGAGCCGAGAAACATCCGGTACAGGTTTGTGGGAGAGGAGTCGCTCAACGGTGTGGTGCTGGATGCCGACAAAAGGAAAAACCTGTTCCTCATCTTCAAAGAAGCCATCAACAACGCCGCCAAATACAGCGGTGCCAGCGAGGTGGAGATCACGCTGAAACAATCGGATAAAAAAACGCTGATGCTTCAGATCGCAGACAATGGCAATGGCTTCGATACAGAGCAGGTGCGGCATGGCAATGGCCTGCACAACATGGAGGTCCGGGCAAAAGCGCTGGGCGCACAATTCACGCTCACATCGGCGGTGAGCCAGGGCACCCGCATTTCGCTTGATATGCCCATCACATGATCGGGGTATGGCGGCTTAAGCTGTTTTTTGATACCTTGTTAGCCCATGGCTTTATCAGTGCTGATCTACGAAGATAACGACCCCCTGCGGGAAGGCATCTGTGCCATGATGCAGCTCGATGGCCGTTACCAGGTAGCAGGCTCGTTCAACAACGTAATGGGCGTGGAGCAGCAGGTGAAGGAGATCCATCCGGATATTGTGCTCATGGACATCGATATGCCGGGACGCAACGGTATCGAAGCCGTGCGGCTCATCAGGGCAGCGGGTGGCAGGATCCCCATTCTCATGCTCACCGTATTTGACGACACCCGCAGCGTGTTCGACGCCATCTGCGCCGGTGCTTCGGGTTACCTGCTCAAGAAACATCTTTCTGCAAAACTTTTCGATGCCATCGGCGAGGTGCTGGGCGGCGGTGCGCATATGTCACCCTCCATTGCCCACATGGTGATCACCGCCATGCAAAAACCGGTCAGCGACCCTTATCAGCTTACCGCACGCGAAAAAGAGATCCTGTCTTCCCTGGCCCGGGGCAACAGCTACAAGCTCATGGCCGCCGAATATTCCATCACCATCGACACCGTGCGTGCCCACATCAAAAACATCTACGGAAAGCTGCAGGTGCACTCGCAGACCGAGGCGGTCTCTAAAGCGTTAAGAGAAAGGCTTGTGTAGTTGGTCCACGGTCCACAGTCCCTCCTAGACCCGTCATTCTGAACGAGGCATGTGTGGTTGGCTGAGGGAGTGAAGAATCCCCATCAAGCGAAGTGCTCAAGGAAAGACAAACGCTCGAATTAAGTACGCAGTAACCGTTCGGGGGATCCTTCGCTCTCGCGGGCCATCACACCTGCATCGCTCTGGATGACGGTTTTCGAAGGGGAGAATGCCGTGGTCTGTGGACTGTGGACCATTCTCACACGATTATGTAATACCGCCCTTCCTCAAGACTCCCCAACTTTGGTTCAAAGAAAAAACAATGAAGACCATTCTGACCCTGCTTGGCATGTGCCTCGTTGCAACGGTGGCGCTGGGGCAGCAAGACCCGCTGTACACCCAGTATATCAACAATCCTTTTGTGCTGAATCCCGCGTATGCTGGCATTACCAGCAATCTCAACGCCTCGCTGAGCTACCGGAAGCAGTGGGCGGGTTTTGAAGGAAGCCCGACCACGATCAATGCCAACGGCCATCTCTCCCTGCAAGACAATACCATGGGCGCGGGACTGATGATCGTCTCCGACAAGATCGGAGTCACTTCCACCCACGAGGTCTATGGCAGCTATGCCTACCGCATCAGTGTTGGCGAAGCGAAAGAACTTTCGTTCGGATTGCAGGGTGGTATCATCAACTTCAGAACGAAAAATGGCAGCCTCACTTTACAGGATCCCGCTGACCCCGCGTTCGCTTCGGAGACCAGCGAAAGCAAACCCAGCATTGGAGTTGGTGTGTTGTTGACCGCAGACAGGTTCCTGATCGGGCTGTCGGTGCCCCGGATGCTCAGTACCCGCACAGCCGTGGGAAAGACTGACTTCACGCATTACACGCAGCACGTTTACGCCATGGGCTCCGCCGTGTTTTTTCTCAACGAGCGCATCCGGTTCAAACCTTCTGTGCTGGCCAAAATGGTGCAGGGCGCGCCGGCATCGTTCGACGTTAATGCGGCGCTGATCCTCCATGAGAAGTATACCGCCGGCATCGTTACCCGCAATCTTTCAGCGTATGGAGTTTTTATGCAGGCGCTCGTAAAGGATTCATTCCGGCTTGGATATGCCATGGAAATTCCCACAGGCAGATCGGTAGGATCGCGGTTCTCCACACATGAGATCACCCTCGGCGTTTCCCTGAACGTTTTGCGTTTTCACAACAGCGTAGGAATAACAACCTTTTAAATCACCATGATATGATCCGTCTATTTTTGCGTGGACTGGCAGTAGCCGGTTTTTTCCTGCTTCCGCTGATGGTTTCAGCACAGCTTTCGTTCAGGGCTGTTACTTCCATCAACATGCCCAACACGCCGTTCGAGCTGGCGAAAGGAGACCTCAACAACGATGGCCGGCCCGACGTAGTCTCGTGTAACTTCAACAGCAATGCAGGGCAGCAGATCACGGTGGTGCTCAACACCGGCTCGGGTACCTTTACGGGAGCGGCCTTCAAAAATTTTGCAGCGGGCACCAACGTGAACGATATAGCGCTCGGCGACTTCAATAAAGACGGCAACCTCGATGTTGTTGTCTGCAGCCAGAGCAACGTCAACTTCTCACTGCTCACGGGCGACGGCACGGGTAACCTGGCGGCACCGGTAAGCTTCGCGGCAGGTGATGTACCCGAAGGCATCGCCATAGGGGATATGAATAAAGACAACAACCTCGACGTGCTGGTGTCTAACCGCGGAACACCTGCAGACCTGAGGATCTATGCAGGCAACGGTGCGGGAGGATTTGCTGCGCCCACTGTAATACCGATCACCAACATCGGCGATGTTACCGTGGCGGATTTCAACAAAGACTCCAACCCCGACTTTGCTGTTTTTGTGAACGGCAATGTGCAGGTATGGTCCGGCAATGGCTCGGGAACCACGTTCACCCTGACCCAGACCATTACTTCCGCCGGCTCCGACGATGATATCGATGTTGCTGACCTCAACAACGACGGGGCTATGGACATCCATACAAGCTCCACCTATATTATGAACAACGGCACGGGAACATTCACCACTCCTGTTGCTTTGATCAACCCTCCCGGGGAAGAAATGACTACCGGCGATGTGAACAACGATGGCAACCTAGACCTGGTGCAAACGGATTACAATGCGCATTATCCGAACACGCGCATCTACCTGGGTGATGGCACGGGCACGTTTACCATGCTCGCCAAATTCGAAACTTATATCTATGCGCTGGGCCTTCAGGTGCTGGACGTGAACAACGATGGTAAAATGGACATTGTGGGTGTTGGAACGGATGGGTCGCTCCGGCGCGCGGATATCCTCATCGGCGATGGTACCGGGTATTTCGATTCAGTGATCAAATATCCCACGGCAGCCAATCCCGTCGATATGGTGAAAGGCGACTTCAACGAAGACGGAAAGATCGATGTGGCCCTGTGTCATTATGCCGGTGGCAGCAACGTGTCTGTCTATCTTGGGCAGGGGCAGGGCAGGTTCGGCAAGCCGGCCACTTATGCCGCGAGCCAGTTTCCCCGCCAGATCATAACCCTGGATTACAACAAGGATACACACGCTGATCTGGTGACGCTCAACGAGGGAACCTCTGCTGCCATATCCATTTTCACAGGTAATGGCGCGGGACAGTTCACATTGCTGACCAGCTTTGGTGTTACCGCTAACTTCGGACGCATTACCGCCGCGGATTTCAATAACGATACGCATACCGACCTCGTTGTTTCAGGCGGCACAGCGGCGAATGTCATCTCCCTGATCACAGGCACCGGCTCCGGCTTCAACGCGCCGGTGACGATCAACATGTCTGCTAAGATCTACGACGTGAAGGCAGCCGACTTCGACGGCAACGGCAACCAGGATGTGGCCGCTACTTTTACCAACGACAACAAATTCGGCATACTGTTTGGCAATGGGGCAGGAGCTTTTACGGAAGGGCCGAAGTACAATGCGTTCCGTGAGCTGATCGAAGTGCATGACCTTAACAATGATTCAAAGCCTGATGCTATCATCCATTCCGGCGGTACCACGGGAAAGGACATCATGATCAACGATGGCACCGGCAACTTTACGGCTTCTGTGTTCAGTCCACCGCTGTCATTGCGCGGGCTTGGTTATGCCGATATGGATGGCGACGGCATCAAAGATCTGGTGGTGGGCAGTCAGAATTCCATCAGCTCAAGCTCGGGCCTGCACCGCATTTACAAAGGTTCTGCTTCAGGCACTTTTGGCACGCTGATCTACACGAAGGATTACTCGGGCGGAAGCAGCCTCGTAACGCACGATGTGAACGGAGACGGAAAGATGGACATCATCACAACTTCGTATAATATCTATGAAGATTACCTGGCCGTGATGATCAACAATACATCTACCTGTACGCCGCCATCGGTAAGCGCACTCAGCTCCGCCACTACAGTCTGCGCGGGGTCACCCGTGACGTTGTCTGTCACTGCTTCGGGCACCGGCACCATCAGCTACCAGTGGAAGAAGGGTAGCTCCAATATCTCAGGCGCCACCAGCGCTTCATACAGCATTGCGGCTGCGGCGGCAACGGATGCCGGGTCTTATACAGTGTCGCTGACCAACACGTGTGGCACCGTTACCAGCAATTCTGTTACCGTAACCGTAAATGCCTGTGGCAACAACGGTCAGCCCCCTGTGATCACAACGACCCTCCTCAGCGCGATGGCAGGAAAAATTATTACATTGAACCTGCTGCCCATGATCAGCGACGCCGACAACGACCTCGATCTCAGCTCGCTGGAGGTAGTACAGCAGCCCGGCAGTGGTGCGCTGGCCACGATCTCCGGCACCACCCTTACCGTCAGCTACGAAAACATCACCTTCTCAGGAACGGAATCGATTACCATCGGCATCTGCGACTTGCAGGATCATTGCATCCAGCAACAGCTCACCATCGAGGTGGAGGCTACGCAGGCGAACGCGCTCATCATTTACAATGGGATATCGCCCGGCGGAGATCAATACAATGCTACCTGGCAGATCAAAAATATCGACGCGCTGCCCGAAACCCGCAACAACACCGTGACCCTCTACAACCGCTGGGGCGACGAAGTATACCGGGCCACCAACTACAACAACGTTACCACTGTATTCACCGGCATCGGCAAAAACGGCAACGAGCTTCCCTCAGGCACTTATTTTTATAAGATCGTATTCTCTGGCCATCCGGCCAAAACGGGATACCTGGTACTGAAAAGGTAAAAGTAGTCCATGGTCCATAGTCGATGGTCCATGGCAGCACAGTGTTGCATTTACGTTCTGTGTCCTTAATCAAAGCTGCGGGAAAGTCACCCAGTCTTTCTCGCGGCTTCAACACCTACTTACTCCTTAATTCTTACTCCTTACTTCTCCTCCCATACTCCTCCTACTGACTCCTGGCTTCTGACTTCTTATTTCCCCACCAACGCCGTTCGCGGTGAGGCAGCTGCGTACGTCTAAGGCTCCGGTGCGTTGGTCTAAAATCCTGGCAAGTGATCATTTTTTAATGTTGATTAACTTAAAAATGATTGATGGCACAGGTTCAGCTGAATGTTAACGGAAAGGCGTACGTGGTTGACGCTGATCCGCAGATGCCGTTGCTTTGGGCGCTTCGCGACTTGATCGGCCTCACGGGTACCAAGTACGGTTGCGGCATAGCACAATGTGGTGCGTGTACGGTGCACCTCGATGGCAAGGCCACCCGCTCGTGCTCTGTTCCGCTGTCTGCTGTGGGCAGCAAGGCTGTCACAACGATTGAAGGACTTTCACCCGACGGCCGTCATCCGCTGCAGCTGGCGTGGCAGGAAGAAGATGTGCCCCAATGTGGTTATTGCCAGTCGGGCCAGATCATGAACGCTGCGGCATTCCTGAAGCAAAACCCGTCGCCTACCGACGAGGAGATCACGCGGGCCATGACAGGTAACCTCTGCCGTTGTGGCACCTATCAGCGCATCCATAAGGCTATCCGCAGATCGCTCACTGTAAAACCTTAATCATCACATCGTATGAACAGAAGGGACTTTATTCGTTCATCCGCGCTGACAGGCGGTGGTTTTATGCTATCGTTCCACATAACAGCGCACCCCGCACTTGTTGCTGAAACTGAAACTGAAACAGCAGCCCTGGGCGACTTTCTCCAGATCTCACCTTCGGGCGAAGTGTTGTTCCAGTTTGTGAAACATGAAATGGGGCAGGGCATTTCCACCTCGATGGCACAGATCATTTCAGAGGAGCTGTGTGCCGACTGGGAGAAAGTGAAGGTCGTTTTCCCGCTCGCCGACATGAAGAAATACCAGAACGACAGGAACGGCGGGCACGATACGGGAGGCAGCTGCACTATCATTTACCAGTGGGACCTCTTGCGCAAAGCAGGCGCTACCGCCCGGCAAATGCTCGTTCACGCTGCGGCAGCACAGTGGAAGGTTGCCGTGGGCGATTGTTACGCCGAAAAACATTACGTGATCCATAGGCCTTCGTCGCGCCGGCTTTCGTTCGGCGAGCTGGCAAACGTTGCAGCCCGGCAGCCTGTGCCCACAGACGTAACGTTGAAAGACCAGAAGACCTTTGACCTCATCGGCAAACCGAAAGCAGCGAGGCTCATTCCCGCCATGGTTACCGGTGCGCTCCAGTATGGGCTCGATGTGCAGGTTCCCGGCATGCTGTATGCCGTGATCGCACGGTGCCCGGTATTCAAAGGAAAGCTGAAACGTTTCGATGCCACGCAGGCGATGAAGGTAAAGGGTGTGAAAAAAGTGTTCACCACAAAGCCCATCGCTGGCCTTCAGACAGAAACTCCTTTTATGCCCCACGATATCCGCGAAGGGGTAGTGGTGGTGGCCGACTCGTTCTGGGCTGCCAAACAAGGCAGGGAAGCCCTGAAGATCGAATGGGATGAAGGTGTGAATGCCCATGCCAGCTCCGAAGACTTTGAAAAGCTCGCTGCCCGCCGCGCACAGCAACGCACGGCGCCTACCGGTTACGTAGGTGATGAGAACGCGGTGGCAGACATTTCCCGTGTACGCAAAACGTTGCGGGCCTCATACGTCTTTCCGCACCAGCTTCATGCCTGCATGGAACCGTTGAATTGTACAGCCCGTGTCACGCCAGATGGTTGTGAGGTGTGGATGGGCTCACAGGCACCAAACCTCATTGTGACTGAGATCCAGCGTGTATTTCATTTTCGTGAAGAGCAGGTAAAAGTGCACCTCTTTCCCTCGGGTGGCGGCTTCGGTCGCAGGTATTATCCCGATATGGCCATTGAAGCAGTTTTCATCGCGCGCGAAACCGGTACCATGCCCGTGAAAATGATCTGGACCCGTGAAGACGATCACCAGCACAACCTTGCACACCTCTTCCAGCACATGGAGTACCAGGCCGCCCTTGACAAGGACAATAACCTGTACGCCTGGTGCGAGAAAGAGATCAGGACCTATACATGGGGAGCGAAGTATGCCAACCCGGAGCTGCCCGCCATGGCGTACAACATCCCCAACGTGCGATATGATTTCGAAGACATGATCCCTGATGAGCTCGTTCACTCTTCGGCATGGCGGGGCGTGGTGGGGCATGGCAGGTTCTTCAGCGAATGTTTTGTGGATGAGATCGCGGCAGAGCTGAAGGTAGATCCCTATACTTTTCGCATGGCGCTGCTGAAGGAAGAAAAAGACGTTTATGTCGGTGGCGAGCACCCCGTCTCCGGAAGCCGCCTCCGGAAGGTGCTGTCGCTGGCGGCGGAGAAGGCGGGCTGGGGAAAAACCCTTGAGCCCGGGCAAGGCATGGGTGTAGCGGCAAGTCCATACGGGAACAGCTATTGCGCAGTAGTGGCAGCAGTAACGGTTCGCGAAGGCAAGCTCACGATAGACAAACTTACCGTTGCCGTCGACTGCGGCAGGGTGATCAACCCCTCCGGCGCCGACAACCAGATCGTAGGCGGCCTTGTCTGGAGTCTCACGGCCCTGCTATACGGCGGACTGCCTATCAAAAACGGCCGCGCCCTCCATACCAATTTTCACCAGAACAAGCTCATGCGCATGGACGAATGCCCGCCGATCGAAGTTCACTTCATCGAGAGCCGCGATGAACGGCCCTGGGGCATCGGCGAGATCTCCAGTCCGTTAGGAGTGCCAGCAGTGTTAAATGCGATCTTCGCGGCGACGGGGAAGCGGATTAGGAAGATTCCGGTGACGAAGGAGGTTTTGAGTTAGAAGAATTAAGGAGTAAGGAGTAAGGAGTAAGGAGTAAGGAGTAAGGAGTAAGGAGGAGAAGCCAGAAGTCAGGAGCCAGGAGTCAGAAGGAGAGGAGTGAAGTACGGGAGCTGAGTTCAATTTTGTTGGACGTGAGAAGTTGTTAGGAAGATAACATCAGGTCAGTGAATAGGAAATTGTTTGATTGTCACTAAAGGCCTGAAGGGCCTTAATATCAATAGCCACGGGTTTTAACCCGTGGCTATTGTGTATTGGTATTTTCATGTGCCACAGGTAATCCCAATCTGGAGGTGCATTTTTTGGCACATAACGCGGTGTATGTGATCAATGCACGGTATCTCTACTAATTGTGCGTCTGCTTTTTGCGAAGCCCTTGATAGAGCGTAATGCGTGACAAATACTTATCAAGGTCGGCGTAATCTACCGTGCAGATCTTTTCGATCTCACCGGTGTCGATATTGTGGTACGATTCTATGAACAGCGCGTTCAGTGAATAGAGATAGATGCGGTGATCATAATACTCGATGGAGCAAACCGGCGCAGCGAGGTCATCCACCAGCAGTATCTTGTTGTACATCGAAAGCTCATTAAAAGATCCGGCATTCATAACTTTATCTTCTTGCGTTCACATCCTTAACCATATCGCCCATGGTGGCGATGTTTATGTGAATTAACGTAATATATTCGTGCCAGGATCATTTCCAGGGTTTGTGCCCGAACACGGCACCGTTTTGAAAACGCCATGGCGATCCGTAAACAGTGCTTTTACAGACGAAGAAGGCTATCAAAAAAAGCGGCATCCGTTGTAAGAGCGCCGGTTGGAAAAACAGGAAGGCTTGTACAGAGGCTGTGGGCGTGCAGAAAAAAAATTAAACTTTTTTACAGATTCGTTTATTTAGCAGGTTGCCTGGTAAGAAATGCGTAAGGAAATCCTTTTTTTTGAAGAGATTCGTTTTCCGGAACTTAATGTCGAATGCACAACAAAATCATTGACGCTTATCCTTTTCTGGAACAGATCCCTCCCGATCTCCTGGATACCTTGGACCTGAACAGCCTGTACATTCCAACAGAACAAGAACGATCCACGTTATCAGAGCTCTCGGCTTTGCTGAAAAATCCGGTGGTCATCTACAAAAAACACTATACAGCCCATGGCGCGCACCTCTGCAGAACGATCCGCAGCGCCGAGCTGACCCACGACCAGCTCGATGCCTTGCGGGCCTGCGAAGCAAAGCTCGCTGCGAATGACAAAGTACTGGTGGCATACTGTGATCCGGTGGAGATTACAGTAAGTTAGTTGGGGGTGTGTGGGAACTAAGTTCCCAGGCGAGGCTTTGCTATCGAACAAGATTTTAAAGGCGCACGGAAGAAACTTCCGCGCTATGTTGTAACAATCTTCATCCCCCTGAGTTACCCTTCTGATCTGCCCCGTAACGATCAGACTCATGTTGAAAAACTTTATCCTCATCGCTATCCGCAACCTTCGTAAGAAAGCGGCATTTTCATTTATTAACATCTTTGGCCTGGCCATCGGCATCAGCACCTGCCTGGTGATCCTCAATTACATCGACTTCGAGACCAGCTATGACGATTTCCATAGCAACGCCGCTACGTTGTATCGTGTTAACCGCACGTCGATCTTCAATGGTGAAAGAAAACCTCCGATCGTGGTAACTACTTACGGCCTGGGGCCTGCACTGCTCACGGACCTGCCGGAAGTGAAACGTTATATTCGCACAACAGGGGAGAGCGGCGTGCTTACCTACCAGCCCGAAGCAGGAGATGCGAAGGCCTTTCATGAGGATAATATCCTGGTGGTGGATTCAACCTTCTTTCACGCTTTCACTTTCAAAGCACTGGCAGGAAACCTGACCGCAGCCCTTAACGACCCGAATAACATCGTGCTTACCCGTACGGCAGCTCAAAAATACTTTGGCACCGCTGACCCGCTGGGCAGGATCGTGACGCTTACCGGTGGCCGTATGAATGGCACCTATACTGTCTCTGCCGTGATCGAAGACGTGCCCGCGAACTCACACTTTGCTTTCGAGATCATTCTGCCCATCCACAACGCCTTTCAAAGCAGGCAGTACCGCGAAGATGATGGCTGGGGCTGGAACAACTTCATCACCTACGTTCAGTTGCACGACGGCGCGAGCTTCCTGGCTGCCGAGCAGAAGCTTCCGGACCTCAGCAAGCGCAGGCTGGACCCTAAGTGGGCACACCTGAATGGCCACATGGAGCTGCACCTTCAGCCCGTACGCGATATACACCTGCATCCGGGCATGCGCCTCGACGTAGAGACCGTGAGCCGCAGCACCCTGTATTTCTTCGGCCTCATCGCCGCCTTCATCCTCATCATCGCCTGGATCAACTACATCAACCTCTCCACCGCAAGGGCCGTTGAGCGGGCGCGCGAAGTGGGCATCAAGAAGACCATCGGCGCTGTGCGGGGTGAGCTCATCATGCAATTTCTGCTGGAGTCCATGCTGCTCAATTTCATTGCCATCGTCCTGGCCGTGGGTATCGCGGCGGCATTGCTTCCGGTGCTGGGCAACATCATCGGCAAGGCGCTGGCATTCAATTTCAGCGACCTGCGCCTCTGGCTCACGCTCGCGGTGCTCTTTGCTACAGGAACACTGGCATCGGGAATTTATCCGGCCTTTGTACTGTCATCATTCCGCATTACCCGGGCCCTGAAAGCACGGCAGAGCGATGGGCAGGGCTTCTCGTTGCGCAAGGCACTGGTGGTGTTCCAGTTCGCCGCCTCCCTGGTGCTCATTGCAGGCACCTTCGTGGTATACCGCCAGATCAGCTTCATGCAAAAGCAGGAGAAAGGATTGCAGATGGACCAGATGCTGGTGGTCTCCGGACCGGGCACCATGAATTGGAACGAGGCGAAGCAAAGACTCACAGCCTTCAAGGAAGAGGCCCTCAAGATCGCGGGGGTGGAAGCGGTGGCCACATCGGGCTCTACACCCGGGCGTGAGCACAACTGGGGCGCTGATGTACGGAGGAGTGGCGCGCCGCTGACAGAGTTCAAGCTGGGAAGTGTGGTCTGGATCGATCCGGACTTTATTCCCACCTACAAGATCCCGTTTGTTGCCGGCACCAACTTCGATCCGCAGGTGCGGTCAACAATGAAGTCTGCCATCATCAACGAAGCATCGCTGGCGACCTATGGTCTCGGCACTGCGGAGCAGGCGCTCAACGAACAGCTCGTTCTTGATAAAGATACGGTAGCCATCATCGGCGTGCTCAAAAACTACAACTGGAATTCACTGAAGGCAGAAGTCACACCTTTTATTTTCCTGGCGGATGACATCGTGCCTGCAACGTTATCCCTTCACCTCAAACAGGGAGCTATCAGTCCTGCGTTGAACGATATCGGCAAACTGTACAAAGAGCTTCTGCCCGCCGATCCGTTCGAGTATCATTTCCTCGACGACACTTTCAATGCCCAGTATAAGAGCGATGTGCGCTTCGGCAACATCTTCGGGTTGTTTGCCATCCTGGCCGTGACCATCTCGTGCCTGGGGCTGTGGGGGCTCGCGTCGTTCACCACTTCGCAGAAGCTGAAAGAGATCGGCGTGCGCAAAGTGCTCGGTGCCTCCGTCAGTAGCATCGTCTACCTGCTCACCGGGCAGTTTCTCAGGCTGGTGCTCATCGCTTCGGCACTCGGTATACCACTGGCATGGTACGGCATGGATACCTGGCTGCGTGGTTTCGCCTTCCGCATAGGCATGGAGTGGGACCTCTTTGCGCTGCCCGTGACGGCGCTGGCGCTGATCACGTTGCTTACGGTGAGTGTGCAGGTGTTGAAAGGTGCGGGTACGAATCCCGCGAAGGTGCTTCGGTCGGAGTAGGGGTGTGTATCGAGGTTTAACCGCGGAGGACGCTGAGAGGGCGCAGAGGGCCGCGGAGAAAATACCTTTTGCGTTCTTTGCGTTTTGTATTTTAAATTGCAGGAAGCAAAACCATCGCCCTATGAAAATGCACTCGCAGGAAAATCCGGCAGCGGCGTTTGTGCCGATGTTGTACCTGAAAGACCTGGCAGCGGCCATCACTTTTTACAAGAAAGCTTTTGGTGCCACAGAGCGGTGGCGTGTCTCCAATGCTGACGGCAGCGTGCATGTTGCCGAGATGGATATTCCACCGGCGAGCTTTCGCATGCATGAGGAGGTTTCGCGTGACGGAGCACTGAGTCCGCCGACGTTGAAAGGAACCACAGTGATCATCAACCTGCTGGTGCCTGATCCCGATAGGCTGGCAGCCCAGGCCATTGCCGCCGGAGCCAAGGAAGTAAGCCCGATGCGTGACTATGAATACGGATTCCGGCAAGGAACCATCGCCGATCCTTTCGGTCATTTGTGGTGCCTGGAAAGGATGGATGATCTGAATAAGATCCCGAAACTGCCCTCCTGATCCGAGATCGGACACGCAGAAATGCAGTTCACGCGAAGGCGCAAAGAAGTGCAAAGCCCGCAATGAATCTTTAGCGAACGGCTCTTCTTTTGAAAGCCGTCTGGAGCGGTGTCAGTGCGTTGGCCTTGTGGGAGCGAAGGATCCCACTTCGTGCTCTTTCCGATATTCTTTTGCGGTCTTTGCGTAACCTGTATTTCACATTCGTTATTCAAATTTTTACTATCTTTAGGATACATCACTACTCCATGAAAAAGCTCATTTCATTGCTGGCTTGTATGCTGATCTTTGCTTTGTGCACCAACCGCGAAGTGCTGGACAGGATCGCGGGCGATGATTCTCACCGGGAACCGCTTATGGCAGGATCGCCTATAATGATCGATGGCGGAACAAAGATCGTATACCAGTTCGGGCACATGACACCTGACAAAGGACTGAAGCTTTATTATGACACCATTCCCGCAACGGCAACAATTCCGTCGGACGATTTCCTAAAAGATCTCCAATGAATCAACGCAACCCGCTTATGAAAATGGTAGCCCGTGCTGCCGTAGTTACCTTGTTGCTATCCTGTACCGGCCGTCAATCAGAAGATGTTCAGCGCATGCCCATCGAAGGAACCTGGCAGCTGTTGTCAGGCACCCTGATCGAAAAAGGAGATACTACTGTGACCGACTACACACAGGACCGGCGCATGATCAAGATCATCAACGCCACGCATTTTTCATTTTTAAACCACGACCTCAAGCAGGGAAAAGACAGCGTGAAATTATTTTCGGCAGGAGGAGGGCGCTACACCCTGGAGGGCGACCGCTACACCGAATTTCTGGAATACTGCAACGACCGCGGTTGGGAAGGTCATGAATTCGCTTTTACCGTTAGCCTGAAAAACGACACACTCATTCAGTCCGGCACCGAAAAGCTCGAGAACCTGGGCATTGAAAGAGTGAATATTGAAAAATATGTAAGGGCCCGGGAATGATCCCCCTTATTGTTTATTATTGTGCATGACCTGGATGGAAGCGATAGCCACCTTCTTCGGACTGCTCTGTGTGTGGCTCACGATCAGACAACATGTATTCTGCTGGCCTGCAGGACTTGTGCAGGTGCTCTTATTCATCTTTATCTTTTACGACGCCAAGCTGTACGCCGATGTGGTGCTGCACATTATCTATGTGATCCTCAGCATGTATGGCTGGATCAACTGGAGTAAACCCGATCGTTCCCAGCTGGCCGTTACGGCTGTCAGGCACCTGCCGCTGTGGATGATAGTGGTGGTGGCGGGCACCGGTCTGTGGGGTTATGCGCTTACAACGTTCACGGATGCGTCTGTTCCGTACTTTGATTCTTTCGTGGTGATGGCAAGCCTCGTGGCACAATGGCTGATGGCGCGTAAGAAACTGGAATCGTGGTACTTCTGGATCATGGCCGACATTGTAGCGATAGGTGTTTACGGTTATAAAGCGCTCTATATGACCACGGCGCTTTATTTTGTTTTCCTGATCCTGGCAGTGATCGGATATGCTGCCTGGCGGAAAGACCTGCGTACACGAAAACAACTTGCTGACAGCGTTATCACCACATGAAAACGACCGGTCTCACCCTCGGGAAATTCGCACCGCTTCACCGCGGTCATCAGCATCTCATTGAAACCGCTCTTCAGGAAATGAACGAAGTGGTGGTGGTCATCTATGACGCAAAAGAAGTAACGCCGGTGCCGTTGTCGGTTCGCGCACAGTGGATCAGCAAATTATACCCTTCCGTTGAAGTGATCCTGGCAAGGAATGGCCCCGCTGAAGTTGGATACACAGACGAGATCAAAAAGGCCCAGGAACAGTACATGCTCGGATTGCTGCGCGGCAGGAAGATCACCCATTTCTACAGCAGCGAACCTTACGGCGAGCACATGAGCCAGGCGCTGGGCGCTGTGAACCGCGTGGTTGATCAGCACCGGGTAACGTTTCCCGTGTCTGGAACGGCCATCCGGAATGCGCCGGAGAAACACACAGCCTTTCTGAATCCCGAGGTCTATAAGGACCTGATCACAAACATCGTATTTCTCGGGGCACCGTCCACCGGAAAATCCACGATCACTGAAGCCTGTGCCCGTCATTTCAATACCACGTGGATGCCCGAGTATGGCCGTGAGTATTGGGAGCAGCACAACGTGGATCGCAGGCTTACTGCCGAACAGCTTGTAGACCTTGCCCGTGGCCACATTGAAAGGGAAGACCGGAAGCTGATCGAGGCGAGTCGTTATCTCTTTACCGATACCAATGCCATTACAACTTTTATGTTCTCGCATTACTATCATGGTCATGCGCTGCCGGCACTGGCCGACCTTGCCAGGGTGGCAGAAAGCAGGTATCAGCTCGTGTTCCTCTGTGACACCGACATTCCCTACGACGATACCTGGGACAGATCCGGTGATGCGAACAGGAAAGAGTTTCAGCAGCAGATCAGGGCGGATCTTGAAAAGCGGAATATTCCCTTTAAATTATTGAGCGGCACCGTGGACGAACGCGTGCGCGCCGTGGAGGAAGCACTGACAAACTTCAAACGATATTCAACCGATGAGTGACCTGTTCAACCAAGCGAAAGGATTCTTTCAAAAAATAGCACAAGCGCCTACCAACCCGCATGCCGAGCCACCGGTGGGAAAGTTCGAGATCCGCGACCTGTATGCCGATGAAGATCGCACAGGGCAGTCACAGGAAACTGTGGGCGAGTCACAACAAGCCACGGCACTGGACGAAAAGCTGCGGCAGGCCTACTTCTGGATCACCAACACAGCCATCATCAGCCCATACTATGACATTGAATACGACGACGGCAATGCGAAGGAATTTGCCTTCGGCGATAGCAAAGTAAAATTGTCGCTGCCGAACGATCAGAGCTACTCCAGCTTTGTGCTCATCCCGCTGCTGAACCTGGTGGTGCAGGGCAAGTGCCTGATCGTGGGCGGGCCGGGCAGGGGTAAGACGGCTACCTCGGTCCTGTTGGGATTGCTCGCGGGCTATTCCAAGACCGATGTGTTGCGTGCCATCCAGCATGGCCAGCCCCAGATGACCATCAGCGATCTGCTGGGCCATCCGCTGCCCGCCGACATGGTGAAAGCCGAAAAGACCTCCGACATCCGCATCGCCTGGCGAAAGTGGCTCGGCATGCGCGTGAAGATCATCGACGAGTATAACCGTATCCCTACCCGCACGCAATCGGCGCTGCTGACGGTGCTGGCTGACAACTACGCGGAGATCTTCGACCAGATCTACGAGTGCCCGCCGTCAGCGTGGTACCTCACGGCCAACGATGATGCGGGTGGTGGAACCTACCAGGTGATCGAAGCCCTCAAAGACAGGATTGACATCGTGATCCGCGCCTTTCACTTCAACACCCGTTTTATTGAAGACCTGCAGAAGCGCATCGAGCTCAACTTCAAACCGGAGGCGATGATCCCGGAAGAGATCATCTTCAGCGAACAGGAATTGGATGCCATCAATAAACAGATCCGTGCCGTGGAGATCCCTGCACCGCTGCGCAAACGCATCGAGTTCTTCTGCCGGAACTTCGAGTTCTTCGAGCCGGCGTCAGACCGCATCGAATACATGACGAAAGATACCGCCAAGCTTTCAGGTATGGATTTCCATACCCTGTTCATGCTCGACAACGGAAAAGACCAGGTTAAAGATCTCGGCTCTCAAACCGTCAATGGAATCTCAGTACGCAAGATCCAGACGTTGCTCATCTTCGCCAAGGCGCTTGCTTATTTCCGTGGCAACAAGGTGGTGGCATTGGAAGACATCCGCCAGATCATGCCCTTCGTGCTGCATGATACGTTCACACCACACCTGGAGTCGCCTTTCTTCGATCAACCCGGCAACGAGAAATACCGTGTGGACCGCATCATCTGGATCAGGAAATTATTCGATCTCTCCTGCGAGGAATACATCGGCCAGAACCTCGACAGTGATGATCCCGTGGAACGGTTCGAAGAGCAGTTCAAAAAAGGACTTGAGAACGTGCCGTTGCGTGAGATCGACAAACGGTTGCTGGAGATCGAAAAACAACTGCACCGCTGGTCGCTGGACAAGAAGCTCTACGGCTATCGCGCTGACGACATTTTGAAGCTTAAGTATTTTTATCAGCGATACAGCAATTACAAGCGTTGGCTGCAATGGAAAAAATAACGTTCAGGCCACTGATCGACCACCTCGGCAAGTCGGGCGAGCATTACAATCAGCTCTACCATGCGCATGAGCTGCGATACGGCTCGCTCAGCCGGCAACTGCTCACTTCCTGGATCGTGCGGGTGATCGAACCCGTGGTGATTGCTTCTGCCACGGATGAGTTGCAGGCAGGAAAGGTCTTCAGTTGTTTTTACAGGTCGTTGCTGCCGCTGCTGGGAAACCAGCTTGCCATCACTTATGAACGTGAATATCAGCAGGCATGGTCGATGCTGGCAAAGAATGCGGCGTTAATGCAGGAGTCACCCGCCAAGATCGTTAATGCCGTGAACAACGCCCTGGTGACCCTGCGCATTTATCAGCCCGGCAATGTGCTGCGGTGGATCAGCCTGATGGAACAGACCATTGCCCAGTGTAAAACAGTCGATGATCTTCTTCGCTGTGGCCGGATCTACGCGTGGCTCTGCGGCATGGCCCAGTTCCGGCAGCGGGCGATGGATGATATCGTAGCCACGGCGCCGGAGCTCAAGACGTTGATGGAGCGCGCTTCAGGCACATCGTTGTATGATGTCATCGGGCGTCACTGGTACCTGGGCGATGAGCCCACATTTGCCGGCGTTGCCGGAGGATTCAAGGGGCTGGAAGGTCCTTTCCGCCTTCCTCCGAA
This sequence comes from Chryseosolibacter histidinae, assembly GCF_018598225.1. Taxonomy (GTDB): domain Bacteria; phylum Bacteroidota; class Bacteroidia; order Cytophagales; family Cyclobacteriaceae; genus Chryseosolibacter; species Chryseosolibacter histidini. Next base: position 89,909 of record NZ_JAHESF010000020.1, read on the forward strand.
AGTTGCGCTGGTCGGGAAGCAGATCGTTGCCACCGATGACCAAAACACCTGCGCATTGTTTGCCGATTCCTTCGGATCGATCTTGATCACCGATACGCCGTTTGTGGCTTCGGAGATCACGCGGCAGGCCTCACGGCAGCCCTTCCTGGAATTTCAGTCGCGCCATGGGGGGAGGCTTGTTCCGTTCGATGACGTGACGTCTGCGGTAATGGTGATGAATACGCTGGTGATGACCCGCGAAAGCTCATTCTATCTTTATATCTATGGATGGCACGCGTGACCATACGGTAGAAGCATTGTGCGAACGCTGGCGCGCTGCATGGCCCCGGGCGCGTGAGATGTGGAACGCCTTCATCCGGTTGCGTGAGCCGCACTGGTGTCTTACAACGAATGAAGCCGTAAAGGAAGGATTGACGGGAAGTTTTGCCATGATCCGGCTTACCGACCACCGCATTGTGATAGACCTTGAAAAAGTAATGAAGTACGATGTGGACGATCACGCCGTGCAGGTGCTGGCCCATGAGATCGGTCACCACATCTACACGCCCGCCAACCTGCGCGACAACGCCGTGTTGCAGGGCCGCATCCGGTGGGCGCTGGCCGGTGTGGAAGACCAGGCCGGTTTTGTTGCCAATATCTATACCGACTTCATCATCAACGATTTTCTTCAGCGTTCGAAAGAGCTCGATATGGTGATCGTGTACCAGAAGCTCAATAAAGACGTTACGTTCTCAAAGCTGTGGTCACTGGTAATGCGCACCTATGAGTACCTCTGGAAGCTGAAAAGGGGAACGCTTGCCACGGCGCCTGCATTTCACAACGAAAGCATTGATGCCGACGCATCACTGATGGCCTCACTGGTGAGAAGTTATAGCAAAAACTGGATGGAAGGCGGCGGGCGTTTTGCAGCGCTCCTGTATCCATACCTGATTGAAGAAAAAGAACTGCAGAAAGGTAAACAGAGTCTTGCCATCTACCTGGATACGGAAAAAGCAGGTGAGGGCGGAGGTATGCTTTCCGGTCTGGCGGAGCTCGACCCGCAAGCGGAAGAAGGTGCTGTCGATCCCAGGCAGGAGGCCACGGGGGATGCAGCAACGCGGGAAGCGGGGACAACGTTTGAAAGATCAGAGAAAGGAGGAACGGGACCGAAGCAAAGATACCTCAACCCGGGTATGTACATCGACCTGTGCCGGCAGGTGAACCCTCATGCCGACGAACAATTGCTCATCAACCAGTATTATAAGGAGATCGCGCTGCCACACCTCATTGCTTTTCCCGTGGAGGTGTCAAAGACCTCAGGCGAGCTCACACCCGAAGGAACGGATGTGTGGGAGCCGGGCGATCCCATGGAAGAGATCGACTGGCTGGAATCCGCCATCACCTCACCGCAGATCTTCCCCGGTTATACCACCCGCAGGCGGACCTATGGCGAAGACCAGGACAGTGAGACCAGCTTGCGACCACTCGACGTTTACATCGGCATCGACTGCTCCGGGTCCATGTCTAACCCACGGGTGAGCTTCTCATGGCCTGTGCTTGCCGCCACCGTGATCGGGCTCTCTGCGCTGCGTGCCGGCGCAAAAGTGATGGGATGTCTCTCCGGCGAGCCCGGGAGCTTCATGGAGACGAAAGGTTTTATCTCCGGCGAGAAGGATCTGCTCACCGTGCTCACTTCCTACCTGGGAACCGGCTATGCCTTTGGGGTGTCACGGCTCAGCACGCCTTTTCACAAACAGTTGAAAAAGAAATCTCATGTGGTCATTGTGAGCGACGACGATATTTTCAGCATGCTCGATGCCAAAGAGGCGGATCACTGGAAGATCATTGAAACGTCGCTTGCCAACGCTGGCGGTACGGGCACCATTGTGCTGCATTCGCGACCCGGGTGGCACAACGAGGGGGGGGTACGGCTGCAACGAATGGGCTGGCATGTACATTATGTGACCGATGAAAGCTCCATGCTGGACTTTGCCGCGGAGTTTTCCAAAAAGAACTATCATAAGAAGAAGTGATGATGAAGGATCAGAAGGAGATCTATGCGTTGATCAAACACCTGCGAAGTTGTCCGCAGGATTTCCTGGAATTCAATCACCAGCCTGGAACGAAACCTGTTACCGAGGCGCTGGTGTACGATCTTTTCAGGAAGGTGGTGGGGAATTTCAACGTAAGCCGTGAAGGCCTGCCCGACGTGGGCAAGCTGGTGTGGCAGCTGGGCGATGAAGAATACCGCGCCATCCACATCGGTGTATGGTTCTTTCATCATCAGCTTTTCGAAGGCAACGCTTCGCTGATCAAAGGCATCCGCGCTTTTCTTTTCGAGCGCCTGCCCGAGCTTACACCCTATGTGAAATCACTGGCATGGCTTGAAGACGAAGACCGTGCCGAAGAGTTTGTACGTGAGGCGCTGCGGTGCTGCAATATGCTGATCGATGGCGAAACAGAGCATGAGGCGCAGGACAGGCTTGATGGCCTGAGCTCCGTTAAACGGCAACAGGTGCTGGAGCAAACCAATGAGTCGCTGGCGCGTATGAAAGCCATCCGCCAGGCCATGGCAGAGAAAAAGGCCCGTGAGGCTGCCAATGTTTATGGACGCGAATAAAAAACCGGTCATGGCTTTGTCGGATGCGGAGCGTTTTCCGCTGATCCAGGATCTCTCACACCTCAGAAGCCTGCAGCAGGATGCCTGCGCGCCCAGCTTCAATTTCAGGAGCGGCGATCGCCTGCAATCGCACCACCTGCAGCAAGTGACACGTTACGCCGCGACGATCGGCAAACAACCTTTCTGGAACGATGACACTCAACCCACATGGATGGAAAGTTACCTCGACTGGTGTGCACGCACTGTTCCGTTTTACAAAGGAAGAGCCACAACGCTTTCGGCACAGCCGACCATCAGCCGGAGCGATCTCCAGACAACGCCGTGGCAGTTTGTGTCGTCTGACAGCAACCTGGACGACCTGCTGGTATATCAGACCTCGGGCACTACCGGCGCACCGATGGATGTGATCTTCGATCCGGTTTCTCAGGCCTGTTGGATCCCGCAGCTGGAGTCTGTGCTTAACCGCTATGGTATTCGCCTTTCGCGAGGCACAGGGCATACAGCCATTGCGTTGATCTGCGATCAGCAGAGCACACTTACCTATGCATCGCTGAGCGCGTATCTCGGAGGAGCGGGTGTGATCAAAGTGAACCTGAACCCACTCGAGTGGAAAGACCCTGATCATCGCAAACAATACCTGGAGAAGCTCAACCCGGAGATCCTGACGGGCGATCCATTCGCATTTCTTTCACTGCTGGCGCTTGCACCACGGCTATCGCCCAAAGCGCTGGTGTCTTCCGCCATGAAGCTGACGGAAGGTGTGCGCAACAAGCTCGAATCTTTTTTTCGTTGCCCCGTGCTGGACATCTATTCGCTTACGGAGTGCCGCATGATCGCGGTAGCCGAGGGCACGCACCGGCACAGGGCCATCCGTCCGGAGCTCTTCCTTGAAATATTCGATCCTGTTCATGATATCCCGCTGAAACCCGGTGAGCGTGGGGAGCTGGTGATCACAGGTGGGAACAATCCATTCCTTCCCCTGATCCGTTACCGCACCGGTGATTTTTGTTCCATCAGCATTGACAACAGTATCCCTTACCTTATCGACCTGGAAGCCCGCGCCCCGGTAGCGTACTATCGCGCCGACCATACTTTTGTTAATTACGTCGATATCTCCCGCACCATGACGGAGCTTCCCCTCGCAGGATTCTCGGTGCATCAGCATACCGATAAGTCTGTGACGTTCAAAGGCTGGAGCTCCGACGCCTCGATAAAACCGCTGGTGCATGAGAAACTCAGTACGATCTTTGGAACGGGTGTGAGTGTTGATGTGACTATTCTGCCATTTGATTCACAACGAGCGAAGCCGGTGACTTATGCGAGTGATTTTAAAATATAATAGGGGTAAAGACTAGAAGTCAGGAGCCAGAAGAGGAGGAGTAGGGTTCACGATTGCCTACTGCCTGCTTCACCGTATCTCCGATTCAAGACACAGACATCGTTTCAAACACCAACCTCTGTTCGAAGCGCTCCTGACTCCTGGCTCCTGACTTCTGGCTTCTTGTTAAAACTCACTTCCTTTTTCCTAAACGCGCTGGCACCTTCACCCAGTCAAACCCCACCTTCACTACATTCCGGCAGCTTTCCTTCCCCGCCTTCACTAGGTTTCGGAAAAAACATACTTATGAGATCAGTTACAATACTTTGCATCGTGTTATCGGTATGGTTTGCACTGCCTTGCCAGGCCCAGATGGACGAAGCGTACAGACTTGCCAATGAAATGGTGAGGGAAAAGCTTGCCCGTGAGGATACGGCGAACATCCGCATACTGGATGGACTCAAGACGAGCGATGTGATCGTCGTGGATGGCAGCTACGATCATATTCACAATGTGCTGGAAAGCCTGAAAATACCTTTCGCCCGCATTGGCCAGCATGACCTTCTTAAAGCGAAGCTGGAGCCGCATCAAACTGTTTTTGTAAACTGCTCGGCCTCCTTTCCGAATGGCGCGGCCCGCAAGCTGGCAGCCTTTGTTGCCGCCGGAGGTATGCTCATCACTACAGACTGGGCGCTCACCCACGTGATCGAAGCAGCGTTCCCCAATACCATTGCCTACAACAGGGTGCCAACAGGTGACGATGTAGTACGCATAGAGGTAACGGACAGGAAAGATTCCCTGTTATCAGGATTCCTTGACGAGAAGGCAGCGCCGGTGTGGTGGCTGGAATCATCGTCATACCCCATCAAAGTGCTTGACAAAGAGCGGGTGAAAGTACTGATCAGGTCTGCGGAGCTGAAACAAAAGTATGGCGAAGAGGCGGTAGTGGTATCGTTCGATCACGGTAAGGGTACTGTATATCACATGATCTCACATTTTTACCTGCAGCGCACCGAAACACGCGATCAGCGGCAGACGCTCGCGGCATCCGAATATTTCAAAGACAAAGGTGCCAGCAGCGAGAAGATCAGGAAAGCCGAAGCTACGAAAGTGACCTACGGCGAGATCCAGTCGGCGAATACTTCAGCTGATTTTGTTTCGAGGATGATTATTAAGCAGAAGAAAAAAATTAAGTAGCAGGCGGTAGGCAGTAGGCAATGGCAGTAGGCAAAGTACGGGCGTTGATCTTCAGGAACCCTGCTATGATCAAGTGTTGTTGGTGAAGAACACCAACAACGGCAAGGAAGCCAGAAGTCAGAAGAGGAGGAGTAGGGTTGACGATTGCTTACTGCTTTTGCCTACTGCCTACTTCAACTTACACCCAATGCATTGCTAAACCTTGTTTCATACAGGAGCTTCGTTCGAAGGTCTCGTGACTCCTGGCTCCTGACTCCTGGCTCCTAGTTAAAACTGATCCCTGAATTCTGGCATCCTTTAAACCATCTTAAATCGACTGAAAACCTCCGTCCTTTTACTCTTGCTCACCTGAAACGATGCATTACGAATGTAGAGCATGTTTCCTTCGATGGATTCTACGTGGTAGATGTTGATGAGGTAGGAGCGGTGGATGCGCACGAAGTAGGGAGCGTTGAGGTATTGTTCCATGGTTTGCAGTGTGAGCGCCAGCACAAAACTTCCGTGGGTGGTCACAATGGTGCTGTAGTTGCTTTCGGCTTCTGCCCAGAGGATGTCCTTGAAATCAACGCGTTCGAAGCGGTCTTTCTTCCGCAGAAAAATACTTTCCTTAAGACTGAAGATATCGTTCTCCTTCACTTCGGGCAACGCAGGGGCTGTGGTAGCGGTTTTACCACTGGCGAAGTTCGAGATCGCCAGGTCTATGGCAATCTGTAGATCGGGATCGCTGCAGGGTTTGGTAAGATAGGCTGCGGGCCTTGCTTCCTTGGCGCGTTCAAAAGTGTGGCGTCCGCTGTGAGAGGTCAGGAAAATGACCGGGATCGTGTATGAATCCTTGATCATCATGGCGAGGTCTATACCATCTACGGGGCCTTCGAGCCTGATATCCATCAGGCAAAGGTCGATCCTCAGCACAGAGAGTGTACTTAACGCCTCCTTGGCAGTAACAGCGATGCTGGCAACTTCGTAACCCATGCCCGTAAGCCTTTGTGCAAGGTCTTTGGCAACGAGGGGTTCGTCCTCAACAACAAGTATTTTGACTTTATCCATATAGCAGTAGGGTTTGCGTGCTGATAACCTGTTAAGGGTTCTGATCCCTCAAAGGGTTAGTGGGAAGTAGCTATCAAGTTAGTCAAAAAATATTGCTTAGACTAGAAAGGTAATCGGTAATCGGGTGACCGGTGATCGGTTATCGGGTAATCGGTGATCGGTAATCGGTAAACAGGTAATCGAAGATTAGACACCGGTGCTGCTTTTTCTGGCTCATGGCTATAGCCTGCTGGCTAACAGTTTTCATGCATTGGCTCAAATGTTTTAACCCGTAAGTAATACCGGTATACATTCAATTCGGTAATCAGCAACCGGTAATCAGTAACCGGTGACCGGTAATCAGTAATCAGTACACGCAGACCAGTGTAACACCCAAAACCGATTACTGAATACCGATTACCATTTACCACTTTAGCATGATACATGAAGTTTTCAGCTTCCTGAAAGACCAGCTCGGTCAATACCTGCGGCAGCATGATGTGCTCCAGGAAGACCGTGTTGTGTTCCGTGAGAAGGACAAAGCAGAGCTGAGCTTCGCCAATAACGCGGTCACGTTGTTGCTGATCAACATCGAAGAAGAGAATACGCTGCGGCCCGATGCACCTTACCTGCAAACCAGGAAAGATGGCACCCGGGTGAGCGTAAACCCCGAGATCAGGCTCAACCTGTACATCCTGTTCGTGGCCCGTTTCAGCGATTACGGGGAGTCGCTGAAATACCTGTCGTGCATTATCAGGTTCTTTCAAAGCAACCGGGTATTCACACACGATACGTTTCCCGGGTTATCGGAAAACGTCGACCGCCTTGTGATGGAGCTGGTCACGTTGCCCTTCGCCGCTCAGAACGAGATATGGAATGGTTTGAAAGCAGGGTATGAGCCTTCGGCGCTGTACAAAGTGAAGATGGTGATCTTCGAAGATGAGGAACCGGAGTCTCTGGCTACTGTGAGCGACCTGGATTTAAGGATTAAAGGATTTACAGGATAAATACATCAGGCCAAAATGTTTTAGACGGTGAGCTATCAGCAGTTCCTTCATATTGCGCTCGAGCATGCGTATTACGCCAATGGTCAATGTCCGGATTTTGTGATCGTGCCGGATGAGGATACGCAAAAGATCATCAGGGCGCACAAGTTGCTGGTGAAAGCGTTTTCGCATGGCATTACGGTGCTGGCGCCAATGAAGGACAAAAAAGTGATGATCCCCCTTGACCCGGGTGCGATCCTGACTTTCCGCATGCTGCTGCACAACGACCGGTTCTACTCCCGGACGGCGGATGTCGATACCTATGCGCAGAAAGGAGTTCCTGTGTTCGAGCCTGGAAAGAACGGCGAGCTCTCGCTGAAGCGGTGGGAAAAAAATGTCCCCGGTGTATTCGGGCTCATACGGTTGACGGGCGGCGCCAGAGACAACACGTTCAGGTATCGTTTCAAAGCCAAGCAATACCGCTGGCGTTATGTTGTGATAACCGACGATGAGCCGCCGGATGCCTTCGCAGTGCAGCATGACCGGGCCTTGCCGGGAGAGAAAAAGATCGAGTTCCTCGCCCCGGTAAATCTCCAGGAAGACAAGGTCCGGCAACTCTGTCCCCAGGTGCTGTTGGATTTTCCAAAGACCAGCAAATTGCTGATACAGTCGAAAGAGGATGTGCCTGCCTGTGAGCACGCCCGGAAAAATATCCGGCTCAGGAAAGGTGACCTGGTATTGGTGGAGCACCTGGCGAATCCGCAGCCGGACGACAACGGGCTTAAAGTGATTAAATATTTGAAAAACCAAAAGAACTAACTATGGCTACTTACAAAACCCCAGGTGTTTACGTTGAAGAGGTCTCGACCCTTCCACCTTCCGTGGCTGAAGTATCAACCGCTATTCCTGTCTTTATCGGCTATACAGAAAAGTCGGGTGATCTCCAGGGCAAGCCTGTCAGAATCAACACCATGCTCGAGTTCGAGCAAACTTTCGGAAAGGCATACCCCGCCGCATTCGAGGTGACGCTTGACGCCAACGAGCAGATCACCGCTGTGACACGAAAAGACGGCGACAACTTTCTGCTTTACTACAGCCTCAAACTTTATTTTGACAACGGCGGAGGTGCCTGCTACGTGGTCTCTACAGGTGATTTTTCAGTCGACGATCCTGACAGCGATGATTTCGAAAAAGCGCTGGACAACCTGAGAAAGGAAGATGAGCCTACGCTGATCGTGCTGACCGATGCGGTGAGCCTGGACAAGTCCGAGTATTATAACCTTTGCGGGCTTGCGCTCAAGCAATGCGCCGAGCTAGGTGATCGTTTTCTCATTGCCGACGTTATTACCGAAGCGCAGGACGAGGACGCAGATGCGGGCAAAAAAGAAGAAGCGACTACGTCAGACAGTAAGACGGGTGACGAGAAAAAACCTGACGCAAAAAAAGACGATATACAAGACTTCAGGAACGGCATCGGCACCAACTATCTCCGGTATGGTGCTGCGTATACGCCGTACCTTCAGACGCTGATACCCTATTATTATACCGAAGAAACGGTGACCATACCGGGTGGCGACTCTCCTACAAGCTCCTATAAACAGGCAGATGTTTTTGAGGTCACCTGCAAAGGCAAAGACGCTACGAAGTCCACCGTAAAGGTCGACATCGTCAACACGCCTGCCGCAACAAAAAAATCAACAACGGCAGCTACCACCACAGAGGGTGGGACTACGCCAGCCCCCGCCGCACCGACTGTACAATTCAAAGTTACGGAGACAGCCCTTGAGATCACCATCACGGGCAAAGGTATGACAGGCACTGCACTCGCCGGAAAATGGGAGGAGTGGAAAGCCGTTAGCACGAACGTGCCAGGCGGGTTTGGCATCAAAGCCCTCCCCGGAGGCAGCGCTGAAGTAGTTGCAATAGCCGCTACGACGCTGAAAGGTGTGATATCACTTCAGGCGAAACGCGATAGCTCCACGGCCCAATACAACAAGATCAAAACTGAGCTTGCCAAACAACGCGTCACGCTTCCGCCGAGCGCGGCCATCGCCGGTATTTATGCCAGGACCGATCGTGAACGCGGTGTATGGAAAGCGCCTGCCAATGTGAGCCTCATCAGTGTGCTGGCACCGGTTGTCAAGATCAGTGACCAGGAGCAGGAAAACCTGAACATCGACCCGGAAGCAGGTAAATCTATCAACGTGATCAGGAGCTTCACGGGCAAAGGCACCCTGGTGTGGGGCGCACGTACGCTGGCGGGCAACGATAATGAATGGCGGTACATATCCGTGCGAAGGCTCTTCAATCTCATTGAAGAATCCACCAAAAAGGCAACGGCGTTTGCCGTGTTCGAACCCAACGATGCCACTACCTGGCTGAAAGTAAAGGCCATGATCGACAGCTACCTCTATGGGCTCTGGCAGCAAGGTGCGCTCGCCGGCGCTACGGCAGAAATGGCCTACTACGTGAATGTTGGCCTCGGCAAGACCATGACCACACAAGACGTGCTCGAAGGAAGGATGATCGTAGACATCGGCGTGGCTGCTGTAAGGCCGGCGGAATTTATCGTGATCAGGTTCATGCACAAGCTGCAGCAGGCCTGACGGGTTGGAATGCAGGTTCACGCAAAGGACCGTAAAAACTATTTATCGTTTCATCTAAAATTTCATAACCATGGCTTTAAAAGCAGCAGACATTGCCAAGAGCTACCCGTTGCCAGTGTACAACTACCGGGTAGACCTCATTGGCGACAGCACCGAGACCATTGCGTTCTCGGAGGTCTCAGGACTGTCCATCTCCTTCGAGACCACCACCTACAAAGAGAGCAAGACCAGCGAACCCGGCCCCGGCCCCAATGTGATGCACATGCCATCGCAGCGGTCGCAGGTGACCATCACGTTGAAAAAAGGATATGTGAGGGCCAACAGCATCAACAAGCTCTACGCCTGGATCAGGCAGGTATCCATCAACCAGATCGATAAAAAAGATGTGGCCATCAAGCTGTGCAATGAGAATGGCGACGCCGTTGTGACCTGGAAAGCGATCAACGCCTTCCCGACAAAGCTCGACGCGCCCACATTCGATGCCAACTCCAACGACGCGGCCATTGAATCCATGGAGCTGCAGGCTTCCCGCGTAGTAATGGAAGAAAGCTGATCGGCCGCTAACAAAATAACAGGACTACGAACCGCAGTACCCATGCCATTGTCAAAAGATGAGATCAAAAAATCTTACCCGCTGCCGGCGTACAACTACCGCGTTGGTTTTTTCGAGGGCGATTTTGCGCAGGGCAAGGAGGCAACCTTTATCGGTTTTTCGCAGGTAACGGGATTGAACATCGAGTATGAGCATGTTACCTACAAGAATGGCCTCAGCTTTTTGTCGGGCTTCAATATCGTGCGTGGCATGGCCAATCCCGTGAAGGTGACGATGAAAAAAGGAATGATCCGCAACAAGCACAAAGATTTCCTGTACCGTTGGCTGAAGAGCGAAGACAAGTTTCTTTTTGCCAATTCGCTGACCAAAGACATTATCATAGACCTGTGCGACGAAGCAGGAGCGGCTGTGGTGAGGTGGCTGGTGAAGGGCGCTGTACCAGTGCGTATGGAAATGCCCGAGTTCAATTCCAACGACAACGAGGTGGCCATAGAGACCCTGGAGGTAGTGGCGCATAGCCTGAAAGTGAGTTTTAATTTATAAACCCGAAATATGCTCGAAAGACTGCAAGGTGCTCTGAAGCTGCAAGACCCACCCATGGCGTTCAGGTTCGGGGTCTTCTTTTTCTTCAAGGGTATTATTCCCAACCCGATCGACATCCGGTTTCAGAAAGTTTCGGGACTTTCGGCAGCTATCGAAACATCGTCTACCGATGAGGGGAAAGCCAACCTTTCAGCAGGTTATCGCTTTCCGGAGAAAGTGACCTACGAGAACCTTCGCCTCGAGCGGGGACTGACGTTGCTCTCGCCGCTCAATATCGAGCTCGACAAGGCCATGACGCAGCTGAAGCTCTATCCCTCTGATGTGCTGGTGATCCTGTTCGACGAATCGAATCTGCCGTTCTCGGCCTGGCTTTTCAGAAAGGCTTATCCTGTGAAATGGTCCCTTTCCGACTTTGATGCCAACGCCAGCCAGATCGTTGTGGAGTCTATGGAGCTTGCTTATTCACAGTTCAAACCCATTCGCCTATAAGCCGCAGCTATGCCAGTAGAGATCAGAGAAATAATTATCCGCGCTGTGCTGAATTCCCCGGGCAATACAGAGGAGGGCGCACAGCAGCCCGACAAACACCTGAACGACAAGGAGATGATCGTGCAGGCCTGCGTCAATGAGGTGATGAGAATTTTAAAACGATCGAAACAACGATAGCCATGCCTGTCAATCTTGCGAAAGACGAGAAGCTTACCATTACGGCATTCACCACCGCCAAACGCAGCGGCATGGGCATCAGGACCATCAAGGTGAACATCAATCCCCAGGGTTTCTCCCGGCGTCATGAGCATCGCTATGGCGGGTACCGCGGCATCAACAGCAGCAAGAATACGGCCCTGTACGCGTATAGCCTCAGCGAAGAGCTGAACCTGAAACTGCTGTTTGTCGATGGCAGTGTGCAAGACTACGGGCTGTCGGCCCTGAGCGGCGAAAGCAAAAGTGTTCCTGACCAGATCAAGGAGTTTATCGGCACTTGCTATACCATGAACGGCGATATTCACGAGCCCAACTTTCTCAACATCAAGTGGGGAGACGTGAACTTCGACTGCAAGCTCAAAACCCTCGACATCAAATACACTTCTTTTGAAAGCGATGGCCGGGCGCGGAAGGCGGAGCTCGACGTGATCTTTATCGAGGACATTCCCAAAGACAAGATCGCCAAGCTCGAGGGAAAATCATCGCCCGACCTCACACACATCATCACCGTAAAGGCCGGCGATACATTGCCGCTGCTGACGGAAAAAGTATACGGTTCCGAATACAAGAACTTATACCTCGAGGTGGCACGGGTAAACCGGCTCGACCATTTTCGGGTTCTCAATCCCGGTCAACGCATTTTTTTCCCGCCACTGGATAAATAGCCATGTCTGCTGTAACCGTCACCATATTCTGCAATGGAAAAAAGATTGACGCCATGTACCAGGTGGTGCTGGTGGATGTTACGCAGGAGGCCAACCGGATCCCGGATGCGCGCATCTCGTTCATCGACGGCGATCTGTCGAAGCAAAAATTTGAGCTCACGGATTCCGAGTACTTTCAGCCCGGTGGCGAGCTCGAGATCAGGCTCCGCTACGAAGCTGAACCTGGAGGTGACGTCACTGTATTTAAGGGGGTGGTGCTCAAACAATCGCTCCAGGCGAACGAAGATGGTTTTCTGCTCACAGTGGAATTGCGGCATAAGGCCTTCGCGCTCACCACAGCAAGAAAGAGCGCAGTATACACTGACAAGAGTGACAACGAAATTATTTCTGCCGTGATCAGGGAAGCAGGATTAAAGGCAGACGGCGCTCTCGATGTTTCCTACAAGCACAAACAGATCGTTCAGTACGCCAGCACGCCCTGGGATTTTATTTTGTCGCGCGCAGAGGCCAATGGCGGTGTGCTGATACCGGGAATCAACGGCGTGGCCATTGGTTCAGTAAAAGCGCTGGATGGGAAACCCAAAAAAGCGAAGGTGATTTTCGGGATCGACACAATCTATTCCTTCGAACTCGAAGCAAGCGCAGAAGACCAGTTGCCTGCGATCAACGCCACCGCGTGGAGCGTTAAAGACCAGGCGCTGCTCCCGCCCAAGGCAGCCGCTGCTTTTGATGCTGGGTTGGGTGATCTGAAGGGTGGGAGTGTGAGTAAAAAAACCGGTGCCGGTGAGTACCTCATGATCAACGCCATTGACATCGATAAACAGGAAGTGGAGGCATGGGCGAATGCACGGCTTGCCAAATCGCGCATAGCCATGTTCCAGGGCCGGCTCCGGATGAGAGGGCGTGCCGACCTTGTGGCGGGTGATACCATCGAGATCGAAGGACTGGGCAAACGTTTCAAAGGCAAGGCCTTGATCAGCGCCATCCGCCACCAGGTAGATCACCAGGGATGGACCACCGACCTGCAGCTCGGACTTCCCGCAGCATGGTTCTCTGAAAACGACAACATCCCGGAGAAGGGAGCGATGGGATTGCTTCCGGCCATTCAGGGATTGCAGATCGGCGTGATCGAAAAATTTGAAGAAGACCCCGATAAGAATTTCCGCGCGCGGGTGAAAGTGCCGGCTTTTAAATCGGCCAAAGAAGGTGTCGTGTGGGCGCGGTTGTCGGGGCCGTATGCAGGCAAGGAACGCGGCTTCTATTTTTTCCCGGAAGAAGGCGACGAAGTAGTGCTGGGTTTCCTGAACGATGATCCACGACAGGTCATCATTCTGGGATCGCTTCACAGCACCACCAATACCATCCCCAAGGGATTTGCGGCTGGCAAGGAGAATTTTGACAAGGGCATCGTGCTGAAGAACGGCACACGCATCTACCTGAAGGACGGCAAAAAATCAACGATCGAGATCGAAACCCCCGGCAAGAACAAGATCTCCATGGATGACGAGAAGAAAACGGTAACACTGGTTGACGCGCAAAAGAACACCATCGAGCTCAGCGACAAAGGCATCACCATCAAAAGCGCAAAAGACCTGTCTATCGAAGCGAGTGGTAACGTCACGATTAAGGGAGCAAAGGTGGATGTGAAATGAAAGGCAAAATGCATAAATGCAAAACGCAGCGAACGCAACGGGGCCTTTCTTTTGAAACCCGTAATCCTGAGCGATGCATGTGTGTTGGCCTGTGGGGGCGAAGGATCCCCAGGTCGCTTACTGCGCACTTACTTCGTGAGCAGGCACTTTCGAAGGCACGTTGTCAAATGGGGATCCTTCATTCGCGCATAACAACGCTCGAACCCCCATTCAGGATGACGGTGAAACGAAGCGCCCCCTGCGCCCTCTGCGTTTTTCTCCGCGCCCTCTGCGGTTAAATGCATTTAAACAAACATAAATACAGAACCCTATGAACGAGAAGATCAATTTAACTTTTAACGTCGAGGACGTGAACAAGATCCTGGAAGCGTTGGCACAAATGCCGTTTGCGCAGGTGCACCGGCTGATCGCGCAGATCCATGAGAGTGCCAGCGGGCAGATACGGTCTGCATCGAAAGACAACAGTGATCAGAACCTCAAACGTGTAGGCAATGGCTGAAACATTTCTGGGCAGGGGATGGAGCTTTCCTCCGGCTTTTACGGAGGGTGGCCGCGAGGTGACCATGGTCAGCGACGAGGAAGATGTTCGGCAGAGCCTGGAGATCATTCTCTCCACGCAGGCCGGCGAGCGTACCATGCTGGCGGATTTCGGGAGCGACCTCTACCATTCCCTTTTCGAGGAAGTGGACCAGCAGCTGATGAATCGCCTCACCGATACGATCTCTGACGTGATCTTGCAGTACGAGCCCCGGATCAGCCTCGAGCAGGTGGAGGTGCTGCAGTCTGAGCACAGCGGATCGGTGCTGCTCGTATCGCTCCACTACATCATCAGGGCGGTGAACTCGCGGTACAATATGGTGTACCCGTTCTACATCAGGGAAGCGGTGAGTCAGTGATCGGTGATCAGTAATCAGTAATCAGTAAATCAGTAAATCAGTAAATCAGTAAATCAGTAAATCAGTAAATCAGTAATAGTATGCCAGATACCATTTTGATCGACGGAGATACGGTGAACTTTGATGCGGCGTTCCCACCCGGCAGCGTGGTGGTGAAACCCGGTAAGCTGTCAGCTAAAGGCGAGGCTACGGTCAATGGCAAAAAAATGTGTGTGGAAGGTGACGAGAAAAATGTCAGCGTTGCAGGGTGTATGTATACCACGCCTATTTTTTCCATCCCGGGCACGGGCACCCTCAAGATCAACAGCCTGGCGCCGAATCAGAAAGCGATGAAGACTGCTACCGGCGGAAAAAAGGTGCTGCTGAAGGGCGCGAAGTTCATCGCTGTTTTTGAAGTGCAGTCGCCAGCCAAATTTCAGCCTCCGGGTACGAGTCCGCCGCAGCAGGACCCAATGAAAAAATATATAGGCACCGGGAGCTTTGTATCGACCAATCAAAAAACGAAGGGCACATGATGTTCCTGTGCAGGCACAGGCTTGCAGCAGTTGTTACATGAAAAAACGGAAACCACTATACGATACGTTGAAGAAGGATGGCGCAAGCCAGCACCTGAGGACGCTCAAGGCACTGGAGCCTTCATATTTCCTGCCCGAAGACCGTGCGCCGGAAGACTGGCTGCTGTATGCGCAGGAGCTGTCGAAGCTCATGCGTTTTGCTGATGGGTACAACACGGAAGGCCGCACATGGGAGCCGTTTCTCGACTGGCAGCGTGCAGGCCTTGCGTGGGAGGAGGTGGTGAAGTATCTGAACGGCAACCTTGCCACGGACCTGTCACCCGAAAAAATGATGTGGCTCTCAAGGCCTCATTTTGTATTGCTGGTTGTTTTTCTCAGGCTCCTGCAATTTCCGAAAGACCAGATCAACAACTTTACGCGTCGTCACCTCGACTTTTATTACAGAGAGGTGCTCCGGTTCGAGCCACGAAAATTCATTGCTGACAAGACGCATCTCGTCATTCATCTTGAGAAAGATGCCGGGCAATTCCTCCTGGAGATGGGCACGTTATTCCAGGCGGGGAAAGACTCGTCAGGGGCAGACATTCATTTCCAGGCGACACGCAATACACTGCTGAACAACGCTGCCGTTGCCGAGCTGCGGTCATGGTTCGTTGATGGAGAAACGTTGTCGATCAAAGATGTGCTGATGCGTTACAAAGACTCTCCTGAGCATGACTTCGGCTTCCGCCCGGTGCTGGGCCTCGTCTACTGCGCGCTGGAACCGGGAGAATCCCTCTGGGATACCGATCCGGTATATATGGAAAACCTTTACGCCATGCTGAATCAGTTCGAGCTTACAGGCTTTGGCGAGGCTGAGATAAACACCAGTAATATCGAGGAGCGTTTGTCGCTATCGGTGGATGAGATCAACTTCCTGTTAAAAGTAAGACGTAAGTTGCGCAGCCGGCAGGATCCTGAAGCACGTGAGACAGACCTGTTATGCGAGTTGCTGCAGAGCGCGTTTGTGCGAGGGGGTACGGGCCGCCGGATAAACAGGCTGCACATGATGATGCTGGAAAAGGGTGTAGAGCCAACAGTCAGGTACGTTGCGGGCTATCCCAAACCTGGCGACAGTGTGCCATTCTACCCGTACACGCTGACGGAAATATTCAATGATCTGAAGAAGCAGCCTGACCACCCCGAACACCTGGCTTACCTGAAGGAAAAGCTTTACCTCACCAGGGAAGAGTTCAATGCCGCTATGGATGGAAGCCAGGAAGGGCTCCTGTACCTTGAACGGGTATTGCGACCAAAAACGCAGTGGGCGGATGAAAAGCCTTTTCTGCGCGAATGGTACCAGGTCTACAAAAGCAACGATGCCACCGGGAATACCGCTTCTGTGACAGGCGAGGGATGGAGACCTTTTGGCGGCGCCGTGAAAGGCAATGATGCCGGGATCGGTATTGCCATCGTTTCGCCGTTGCTGAAGCTGAAGGCCGGCGTGAGAACCATCCGGCTCGGTTTTATTTTTTGGCACACAGCAACGCAGTGGGAGCAGGTCAAAAGCCATCTCGAGGCGAAAGATCCTCCGTTCTCTTTTTCATTGAGCACGGCCAAAGGATTTTTTACCGTGGCGAATTCAGCGGTAGCCATCACGGTCAAAGAAGGATCGAAGGAAGGCGCAAGAACGGTAACCTCGAACATAGCCGTTGTCATCACCCTCCAGGAGAGCGACCCCGCCATCGTTGCCCCGGACCCAGCCCTTTTCGGAGTGACTGTGGCAGACCCGGTGCTCAAAATGGTTTTGCGCGAAACAACAGAAGACTCAAAGGTACGGGTGCCATATACGCTTTTCAAGAATTTCAAACTGATGAGCGCGTCGCTGGAGGTGAAAGCAGTTGGCATAAAGCCCAGGCTGGAGAATGACTCGGGCGCCATCAACAATAAAAAACCTTTTGAACCCTTTGGCTCGCAGCCGATGGAAGGTTCGTCGTTGCTTTTCTGGGATGAGGAGATCGCAGGAAAGAAGCTTGGCACACTCTGGCTTTCATTTCAATGGATGGGTGCGCCAGCCGATCTCAGGAAGTATTATGCCGATTATCCGGAGGTAGCGAATAAACCGTTTATGGCCAGGCTCCTCATGTTCGAAAACAACAGGGGCTACGACATTGATGACGTGAAGCTGTTCGACGCGCAACCTATCTCCGTCATCAGCAAGCTGGCAGCGCAGCCGATCTCTTACCGCGCTCGTCCTGTGCCCGAAGCAGACGTGGACAACGACGTTTCGCTGGCCTCGAGATATTTCTCACTGGAGCTGATGGCTCCGGATTTCCAACACAACAACTATGCTGCTGTGGCAATGAAGAAATCCAGCGAGCATGCTAAAACGCTCACCGCCACCACCTCAACACCTTCTCCGGAACAATATCAGGTCAACCCGCCCTACACGCCGAAGCTCAAAAACTTCACCCTGGCGTACGAATCGGGAGAGCAGATCGCATACAATTCCATTTTTCACCTGCATCCGTTCGGTGTTCAGCCTTTGTCAGATACTTCATCATTCTTTTTGCCGCAGTATGAAGAGAGAGGCGCTTTGCTGTTGGGTGTAGAGAATTTTAATCCACCCGATGTACTGTCATTGCTCTTTCAGATGGAAGATGGCAGCGCGCATCCTGAAAGTCCGAAGCCGAAAGTATTGTTCCATTACCTCACTGTCAACGGCTGGGCGTTGCTGGACGATGCGGGTGTGATCGTGGACACCACGGGAAATCTTTCGCAGTCGGGCATCTTGCAGCTGGCGATCCCGGTTGACGCGACTAGCGAGTCAACGATCGCTCCCCGTGGTAAACACTGGATCAGGTTGTCGGTTATGGAAAACGAAGAAGGGATCAGCGACCTGCTGAAGGTTTGCGCCGGTGCCATTGAGGTGGTCATGGATGAGCGTGCCCTGCACTATGCGAAGCTGCCTGCGGAGACCATTACCGCTGCCGTGGAAGACCTTCCCGCCATTAAATCCATCCAGCAGCCTTATGCATCGTTTGGCGGGAGACAAACCGAAGCGGCTAACGTGTTTTATACGCGCATCAGCGAGCGGTTAAGACATAAGCAACGCGCTCTGACCGTGTGGGACTACGAGCGCCTGGTGCTTCAGCAATTTCCGGGTGTATGCCGGGTCAGGGCACTGCCAGCCACTGGCGACGGCGTTGTGAAGCTGATCGTGATACCTGACCTGAGAAATAAAGCAGGAATGGATCCGTTCGAGCCAAGGTTCTCGCAGGCTTACAGGAGCAACATCGCACAATACCTGCAAGCGCACAGCCCGGGCCATGCCATCATCCAGGTGCTGAACCCGGAATATCTGAAGGTCAAGATCCGTGTTTCCGTCAGGATCAAGCCGGGATTCAGTGCGCTTTATTGTCAGCAGCAACTCGACATAGCACTGCAGCGGTTTTTGTCACCGTGGGCATTTGAGCAGGCCGGCGAGATCAGCTTCGGCGGCACGGTCTATGCCAATTCAGTGGTGAGCCTGATCGATGCGTACGAATATGTAGACTATGTGCTGGGGCTGAGATTCTTTACCAGCACAAACGGCGATGATTATCACGCAGTACCGCTGGAAGAAGGAAACGTAAACATTGTAAAACCTCCGCGGCCGGAATGCATTCTTGTTTCTGCCCCTGCGCATGTTATCGATACCGTATCGGATGAGCATACCGATATCGACGACCTGCGTGGTATCGGTTACATGAAAATAGAACTGGACTTTGGAATTCAATAAGATAAATTTTAAACCTGAAAGCATATGGAGATCAAGTTCACAGACAGGGTTCAGCTGAAGAACTATTTCAAAAAAAATCAAATACCCAGTGAAGAGAATTTTCGTGAGTTCATCGAGGCCTCTATCAACCAGGGAGAAGATGGCCTTGTGAAATTACCGGGTGACCCGCTGAGCATTAAGGGTTTTGGCGAAAAAGACGGGGTAAAGGGCCTGCTCAATTTTTACAACGATTTTTCCGATACGCAGCCCGCGTGGTCCTTTAATCTCAATGACAAGGGTGGCGATGGCAACGTTCAGAAGGGATTCAGCATTGCATCGGGGGGAAGCAACCGTTTTTTTATCCAGGATGGCACGGGTAAAGTAGGGATCGGTATTACGAGTCCATTGGGCAAGCTTCACATCATCAACAGGAGCGAGGATGCTAACGGGTCTGCGCTGGTGCTCGGCTATGATGGAACCTCCAATCTGCGGCTGGGATACCACGATGAGTACTCGTGGATCCAGTCTCATGGGGGAAAGTCACTGGCCATTAATCCGATCGGTAATAATGTGGGCATCGGTATCACGAATCCCTCGGCACGACTGCACGTTAAAGACGGAGAATTCCGGGTGCAGGCATCGCACAACGATTCCACGAAGGCCGATATCGTAGCGATATATTTGAAGGATGGAACGCAAGGTATAGGCATCAGTGGTAACAGGATGGCTGCTGTTGGCTCGAACACCAATCAGGATCTTGAGTTTGTTGCCAGGGGACAATCCGGGCTATTGCGCTTTTATGTCAATAATGGCGCACAGGGCAGTGCCACCTTTCAGATCGAAACCAACATTGCCAACATCGGCACAACCTATGCATTTTCACCTCACGCCAGCTATAACGGGTCGCTGGGATCGCCGACAAAGCTCTGGCGCAACATCTACTGCCATGACATCTACCGCAATTACGAATACCAGGCATCAGACGGAAGGCTCAAAGAAAACCTGACGCCCATTCACGATGCGCTTGACAAGATCGGTCGCCTCACAGGATACCGGTACGATCTCAAAGAAACGTTTGTTAAGGGCGATGACCGCAAAAATAACCTGGGCCTTGTAGCGCAGGAAGTGGAGCAGGTGCTGCCGGAGAGTGTGCGATATGAAGCCAACGATGACCGGTACTTTATCAACTATAACAGCCTCATTCCCGTGCTCGTGGAAGGCATCAAACAGCTCGCGGCACAGGTGAACGAGCTTCGGGCAGGCAAAGCGTAAGCCATGAAAGAGGCGATCACCATTTCTACAGACCAGAACAGTGGCAACGCGGATTTTGATTTCCTGCGGCAGGAGGGCATCAAAATACTCCAGGCGCTGGGCGGAGAAGCATGGACGGATCACAATCGGCACGATCCCGGCATCACCATCCTGGAACAGTTGTGCTACGCCATTTCCGATCTCTGCTATCGCATCTCTTTCGATGTTCCTGATATTCTTGCCAACAGCCCGGAGGGTCTGAACGGGCTGCATACACCCTACGAAGTGCTCACGGGCAATCCGGTGACGCTGGCCGACCTGCGGAAAATTGTGCTCGATGTACCCGGCGTCAGGAATGCCTGGATCGAGCCTCAGTCATTCAAGATCAGTTACCGGCGCGAGGATCAAAGCCTGGGGGATGCAGCACGACCTGATACGATGATCAGAGACATCAGGGGTCTCTATCATGTGGCCGTAGAGGTCTTTGAAGAGAACCTGGGCTCGTCGGTCAAAGAGCTCGTCAGGATGCGTACGCAAGCCTGTCGGCCCATTGGTGAAGACTTTGTAGACTTCATTATCCTGAAAGAACAACCCATCACCGTCAAAGCTGCGCTGGAGATCGGGCAAGTTGAAGATCCCGAAGGATTTCTGGCGGGCATTTACGACGCCATCAATGAAACACTCTCGCCAACGCCGAGATTCTTCACACTGCAAGAAATGCTACGGCAGGGATATGCGGCGGAAGACATCATGAATGGGCCCAGGCTGATCCACGGTTTTTTGAAGGATGAAGATGCCGGCGTAAACCGGAAGCCGGCGATCTTTACCTCAGACCTGATCCGTGTGCTCCATTCCATGCCCGGACTGACGGCGGTAAAAAGTTTCCAGCTCATCTCGCGCAACCAGGTTAAGGACTGGAAGCTTGACATCGACCCGGACCGTATACCGAAGCTCTCCATGAATTTTGGTGAAGGACAACACATCGAACTCTTTCGCAATGGTGTCAGGCTGCCCCTCGATAACGATCTGGTGGCAAAGCGATTCAACGAGATCAAGGCCAGGAATAGAAAAAAGATCCTGTCGCGTGATCAGCGTGACATCATCCCGGGTAAAAAAACAACCCGGCACATCGATCTATATCATTCCATACAGCATCATTTTCCGGAGATCTATGCGCTTGCCGAAGGAAGCCTTTCCGCTAACGCAAGCCCGCAACGGCAGGCCCAGCAGACGCAACTGCGGGCATACCTGTTGTTCTTCGACCAGGCGCTTGCCAACTATCATTCGCAGCTGGGACACCTGCACGATCTGTTCGCTTTCAGCACGGGCAACGCTTACGCGGAACAGGTGCCAGGCGACGTTCCTGCGTTGTCATCGGTTATTCCGGAGCTGGGATCATATCAGGATACGCTGTCAGCATTATTCCGCGCCGATGGAGAAAAGAACAAACAACGAAGCAGGTCGCTCAACCACCTGATGGCGCGCTTCGCTGAAGACTTTACACAGTTTTCGATGCTGGTTCAGGATACGCGGCAGCGAAAGGATTTTGAAAACCACTGTAAAGTGAACCTGCTGAAAGATTACCCGGGTATCAGCGGCGACAGGGCAAGGGCGTCGAACAGTATGCAGGCCGTTGACCTGGGGGGCCTCGAGAAGCGGATCCTGCTTAAGCTCGGACTGACTCCGGACGGCCCGCGTTACTTTTATATAGTGGAGCATATTTTACTCCGGCCAACCGCGAATGACCGGTTCCAGAGTCCCGCGTTCATGAAGCTGGCAACAGCGGGCGACCTGCCTGCGGCCAATGAGATCGACCCATTCTCGCTGCAGATCACTTATGTTTTCCCGTCACCCGCTGCGGTAAAGATCGCCCAAGATGTGATCGAGCTTGTGCTGCGGGAGGAGACACCTGCGCATATCCAGGCTGGTGTTGTCTGGCTTACGGAAAGTTATGCTACGCTCGCCAGTATGTTTACATCGATGTATACCCGTTGGCGGCTTGAAATGGAAGAGATGACGGATCCCATTAAGCTCCGGGCGCTGCGCAACTGGCTGATCGATTTCCTCGAGCTTGGCAAAACGTATCCGATTTCCGACCTGCTATTGCCGCCCCCGAGGATTGTTCGTCATGGGACCAAAGGTGAAGCATTGCTTCCGTACGCCGAACCGGATGTTACTTATCAGCTGGTCAATGACACTTACAAAGGACCAAAGGTAAAAGGCAATAATGGGCCTCTTACGCTGTATACGGAAGACCTTCAGGAAGATACCGAATTCACGGTGATGGCCGAAAAGACCGGCAGTCTTTTAAGCACAGCCCTTCGCACAAAATTGTTTTTCAAGGTAGGTATCGATCGTGAGCTCGATATTGTCCTGCTCGAAAAAACACCGTTGGTCTGTAACACAACGGCCACCCTGGTGATTAACGACAGTCAGCAGAAGGTGGGCTATAAACTTTTTGATACCGGGGGGAACGGGTTGTCAACGGAGATCATGGGCACTGGGGGGAAGATATCGCTCACTACTTCTTCACCGTTACGCGAGGATGTGGTGCTCGTGCTGAAGGCCTCGAAAACTTTCAGCGATACGAAGTCGACGATCGTCACGATCAAAGAGCTTCCGGTCACTGTGCACCCGGATGCCGCCATCGCCGTTGTGACCACCAATGAGACGCCTTATAGTACCGGATTGACGACGACCATCCTGGAACCGATGATCTCGCTGAAGAACACCCAGCGCTCCGTCTCCTATAAAGTATATATCAAGGCTTTTGATGAGAACGATATTGTATATGAAGACCGGCCCACAGGCGATGATCTCTGGAACTTGTCCTATAACGATGGTGTAATGGGCCGCAGGCAGATTATCGTGCGCGACCCGGCCCATCTTCCTTTTACTGAAATTGCCAGCGTGCAGGGGACAGGCGGCGACCTTAATATCACGATACCAGCGTCACAGGATGATCAGATCGTGTTTATCACAGCAACGAAAGTTCGCGGTACCGGGGCAGATAGCCTGCGGCTCAGAGAGAAGCCTGTGATATTGCGAATGCCGCGGACCGTGACCTGGTATGCGCCCCCACAAGTATCAAAGGGAGAGGTGGCTACCATCCGGATCACCAATCCACAACGAGGCGTTACTTATCAGCTTGTTGACCCTACAGGTGCGTCGGCAGCCGGTGTTCCCGTTCATTTCCATAAGAACAAACCCATTGAAGCGGGAAGAATCGGCGTTGACTTCGTGGTAAACGGCATAGATGAGGTGGTACTGATGACACCCCCGCTGCAGGTCGAATCGCAATTCGTGATCAGGGCTACACGGTTTTACACGGGTATCAGCCTCATTAGTAATGTCATCAGGATCAAGGTTTCATTTTGGGTAGCATAATGATAATGATGGAAAAGAAGAGAAACCATATCATTCAAAAAATAGTGCTCGAGCTGCACACCACCTCCGGCGAAAATATAGACAGCCTCGATGCAGCGTTGCGTGAGATGGTCCATGAAACCGTGACGCACTACCTGGAACGGTATTGTGACGCCATCGACAAACCCGGCGCGGTATTGCACATTGACAAGCTGGAGCTGGACCTGGGACGTATCTCCACTGAAAGTTTAAAGCACGATATCGCTAAAAAGCTGGAGATTCGCCTGTGGAAGAACGGAAAGCCCCAGGAGATATCCACACCGTTGGTGACGCCGGATGCTGGTGGCACAGACCTGGATATGCTGATTGATTTTCTGGATACAAGCCTGATATCATGGCGGGCTGCGCGCAACGGTCACAAACACGATCCGTCAGCCATGGTGAACGATTTGCTGGAGCTGACACCGCTTGCACTGGGTGACATGCTCCGGACGCGATTGAAAGACGACACATGCCTTCAGCGACTGGTGTACCACATTGCCGACGATGTGCTCACCCGGGTTTTCGATAAATTGCTGGTGCCGTTATCGTGGCGGGCTGTTGTCACCGATCTGAAGGTGATGTGGGACCGTTGTATCGTTCCTGGCAAGAAATTGAGTCGGGCCGATTTCTGGTATATCATTGGCAGGCTCATCCACGCACACGGCAGTATTTCGGTTCGCCAATTGCTAAACGTATTTTTAGCACATTGGGCTGCCACCGCACAAATCGACGTACTGAAATTGAAGGTGTGCCTGCGGGAGTATTTCAGAATAGAAGGGTATGATACACTGCGGAATGACGAGCTGCGTCAAACCGTTTTCCGCCTCACGCAGGAAGAAGACCCTGACCGGCAGCTACTGGATGCCCAGTTCGTGTTAGGGTTCAAACAGCTGGCAGCGCTCGGGGGAGATGAACCGCTGAAACAGGTGATCGGCCTGCACCTGAAACTGATCAGGATGATGTGGCGTTTTGCAGAACCATCGCGTCAGTGGCTGCGGCAGAAGGCGGCCCGCCACCTGAAGATCTTTTTTTCACACCTGGAGATCGATTCACTTCCGGAACGGCTCCGGGAACAGATCATCGATGTGCAGCTACGGACAAGCCAGCTGAGCGGCATGCGGGAAACGCTGTTCTTGCAGGCGAAGGCGACTATGCGGGAGATCCAAATGCTGGAACTGGATCCGGCGCTTCAGCACAAGCTCCGCGGGCTGATCGAAAAATACCCGGTTGCCTCGCTGGGGCAGGCGAACGCTTTTTTAGTAAAACTGGATTTTATGCTCAAGGAACAGGCAGGGGCCGAGGTGTTGCAGCTTCAGCAATTAGCCGATCAGTTGCGCCGTACCCTGGATGAGCAATACGAGCACACGGAAAGCATGGAGGCCTTGCAAGCGGACCTTTTTTCACTGCTCTCTTCGCTGGAAGCCATTTCGCCGGCATGGACCCAACAGGCATCAGCAAAAGACACGGCGGAGATCTGCCGGCATCTGAACGACTACCTTACAGAAATTTCTTTTCCGGCGTTGCGCACAGGAGATCATGGCGCCTATCACCAGCTGCTGGCGCTGCTCCGCGAATGTGCCAACGACCCGCAGCCGAAGACTGTTGATGTCATCAACCGAAAGCTGGATGCATTGGCGGGACGTGCCCGCGCTGATCAACGACCCGGATCTTCAGCACAGCGTCGCGAAAGCGAGATCTACATCAGCAACGCGGGCCTTGTGCTCATTGCGCCGTTCCTGCCTTCGTTGCTGGAGCGATCGGGATATACAGGTGACAGGGCCTTTGTTGATCGCGCCGTGGCAGAAAAGGCCGTGCTGCTCTTCCAGGATATTGTGCATCCCGCCGCGGAAGCCTACGCCGAATTCGAGCTGCCCCTGAACAAGATCCTTTGTGGTTTGAATGTAACGCACCCCGTAAACCTGCAGGACCATCCCGACCAGGATGCCCGGGCGGAAGCTGACGACCTGGTGAGCGCTGTGCTAGAACAGACCACGGCGTTCAGGAACATTTCGCCGGAAGGGTTCCGCAATGCATTTCTCCGGCGCGAAGGTGTGCTGACGGATCACGGCAACCACCTGCTGCTGAAGGTGAGCCGTGAGACGTTCGATATCGTATTGGAGAAAGTGCCCTGGCAGTATCATGTGGTGCGCTTTCCCTGGATGACATTACCCCTGGTTGTAGAATGGTAAACTCACTGATGCAACATAACGCCCGGGACCTGAACAGTGAAATGGCATGGCTGACGAAGGTCATTTATGCCAGCTTCAAGCTGTATTTCAGGAATCCCTGTGAGTACAAAAGCCTGGACGAGATCATACCACCCGTTTATGATTCAGCATTGCCGTTCGCGCAGCTGGTCAGGAAATACAATTTCAGCTTTGACGAACGTCTGGCCCTGGCCCTGGCGCTGGCACCACACATCGACAGCAAGCTGCTGGACATCTTCTTCTGCAAGAACCCCAATACAGACCGCAACTACTCAGAGTTCGGCGGACTGAAAGGCACACACCACAACGGTTTTCTGCCCACAGGCGAGACGTTGGCGTTTATCCTGGCCGGCGATGACCTGAGCCGGAAGATCCCGCTGCTGTCGTTGTTCTCGCCGGGCCACCCGTTTGCGAAAGACCACATGATATACCTGGAACCTTCTGCTGACGGAGAGCCATTGCTCAGTGGCGCGCTGAAAGCAAGGGAGGAGTTTGTGGAGATGGTGACCACCGGTTATGCCCGCAAACCCGATTTTAATGCAGGGTTCCCCGCCGTCAGCATTTCCACCCGGCAAACGTGGGACGATCTTGTGCTCAACGCGGGCACCCGCATCCAGATCGATGAGATCCTTGCGTGGATGGAACACGGCGACACGCTGCTCTACGAGTGGGATATGGGCAGAAAGTTCAGGCCTGGCTATCGATGTCTTTTTTACGGCCCGCCGGGAACGGGAAAGACCATGACGGCATGCCTGCTGGGCAAGGCAACCGGAAGAGAGGTTTACAAGATCGATCTCTCCATGATTATCTCCAAGTGGGTGGGAGAGACGGAGAAAAACCTCGGGCGGGTGTTCGACAAAGCGCAGAGCAAAGGCTGGATCCTGTTCTTCGATGAAGCAGACGCACTCTTCGGGAAACGCACCGACATCTCCTCTTCACACGATCGTTACGCAAACCAAGAAGTGGCCTACCTGCTGCAGCGCATCGAGCTGTTCGATGGGGTCACCATCCTGGCCACCAATCTGAAAGACAACCTCGATCAGGCATTTACGCGACGTTTCGAATCGCTGGTCTATTTCCCGCCGCCGAAGGCACCTGAACGGCGATTGATCTGGGAAAAAGCTTTTTCAGACAAAGCGAAACTGGCCCCCGGCATCGACCTGGACAAGCTCTCGGAGCAATACGATCTGACCGGTGCCACGATCATGAACGTCGTGCGGTATGCGTCGTTGCAGGCCATCCGCCGAAACGAGTGTGAGATCAGGCTGGTGGATCTCAGCCAGGGAATTAAAAAGGAATATGCGAAAGAAGGAAAGACGGTGTAGCGGATCATGGAAAAAATTTAACTCGGTACATGATGCATCTGATCAACAAGAACCCCCTCCAAAAATCGTCGGATAAAACATCGGGTGAACGTGCCGAAACAGGTGCGAATAATAAGACCGACCTGTTTATTGACAATCGCCCGGAGAGCGCCGCCCTGCGCAGTCTTCATGATATGGCCAGTAGCGCTGCTGTGCGGCAGTTGAGAAAAAATCAGGATACAGTTAGCAAAGATGCTTCGTCGGCGCCTGTCATTCAGCTCAAGTATGGCGAGATCGAAAAGATCGAGTATCCGGATTTCATGGAGCATCAGCGACATAAATATCGCTATTCACAAGGAGCGGATGCGTTGGCCAATTTTGCCTATGACTACGACACCCATATAGTATATTGGAGCAATCGTTCCGGAAAGGACAAACATACTGAAGACAAGATATGGAAGGACCGTGGAGATCCAAAAGACAAGGCTATTTCGATCTATACGGAGCGATTCCCTTGTTCAGTTTGCGATAGCCTTATTGAAAAAACCAAAACAGTGTGGAACGTTCAATATAGTTATGACGGTGATGAGGCTACGGAGGACATTGCGAGGTGGCTGATAAATAATTATGGTGGATATACTTACAAGAGAAGCTGGCAAACAGCATGGCCCCCGGTGCTCACAAAAGAGGGGCAGCCTGTAAAACAAGGTGGTGAGTCCCCCAAAGATAAGAAGGACGAGCATAAAAAGGTAGAATATAAAAAAGGTGAGCATAAAAAGGCCGAGCACAAAAAGAAGGCGCCTGCCAAACGGTAGGATCCTTCACTCACCCATAACACCCGTTCGCGCAGCATTTGCCGTTGCCCAAACGTTTTTTTTTAATATGCCAGGCACCTTGCTGAAATTCATTTTACCGATATAGGATCATGGAATGAAATTCGAAAAGGACGTATTCATAAGCTATGCCCACATCGATGACGAGCCCCTGGTGGAAGGACAGAAGGGATGGATCTCCGAGTTCCACCGGTCGCTCGAAATACGCCTTGCCCAACTGCTGGGTAAAAAACCGGTCATCTGGCGCGATCCCAAGCTGCAAGGAAACGATCATTTCGCCGATGAGATAGTGGACCAGCTTCCGCGCATAGCCCTCCTGGTATCGGTGCTGTCTCCCCGTTATGTGAAGTCCGCCTGGTGTGTCAAAGAGGTAACCCAATTTTGCGAGGTGTCCAAGAGCAATATCGGCGTGCGGGTGAAGAACAAGTCGAGGATCTTCAAGATCATTAAAACCCCTGTGAAACGCGAAGACCATCCGGAGATGATCCGCGACCTGCTGGGTTATGAATTTTACAGAACAGATCCCCAGACGGGCCGGGCAAAGGAACTGAGCAAGTTATTCGGCGCCGATCATGAACAGGCCTACTGGCAGAAGCTGGATGACCTGGCTTACGATATCCGCGATCTGCTCGAGGCCATGACCGATGATAGCAAACACGAGATCAAGGTACAGGAGAAGAAATGTGTTTACCTGGCAGAGACCACATCAGATCTTGAA
This sequence comes from Chryseosolibacter histidinae, assembly GCF_018598225.1. Lineage (GTDB taxonomy): Bacteria > Bacteroidota > Bacteroidia > Cytophagales > Cyclobacteriaceae > Chryseosolibacter > Chryseosolibacter histidini. The sequence continues at coordinate 118,630 of NZ_JAHESF010000020.1, forward strand.
GAATATCGCGAGAGCCTCCGGCGGGAGCTGCAGCAGCACGGCTATCACATTCTGCCCGACCTCCGGCTGCCCGTGGTGTATGGCGATCTGAAGGAGCGTGTAGAGCAATGGCTCGCGCAGTGCTGCTTTTCAGTGCACCTGGTAGGAGGCCATTACGGTATTGTTCCGGAAGGCTCGCAGCGATCGGTAGTAGAGCTTCAGAATGAGCTTGCTGCCGCGAGAAGTCAGCAGTCGGGTCTGCCAAGGATCGTGTGGCTGGTACCCGATCAGAAAACCGACGATGCCAGGCAAAGCACCTTCATTAACGCGCTGAAGACGGGATCCAACGCCCAGGCTGGAGCCGATCTGCTCGTTACGTCGCTCGAAGAAGTAAAATCCGTGATCCTTGCCAGGCTGCAGACCATTTCAAAGCAGCAGGATGCGCCACCGCCGCAAGACCCGCCGGCAGATCAGCCGCCCCGTGTCTATCTCATCTGCGATCAGCAGGACCTCAACAGTAGTTCGCTGCGGAAGCTTGAAGATCACCTGTTCGCCCAGCAGATGGAGGTGATCCTTCCGGTTTTTGAAGGAGACGAATCGCAGGTGCGGATCGAGCACCAGGAGAACCTGAAGACCTGTACGGGAGTGATCATCTACTTCGGGGCAGGCAACGAGCTTTGGTTACGATCCAAGCTGCGCGACCTCGTAAAAATTTCCGGCTACGGACGCACCCAACCGCTGAAGGCGAAGGCTGTTTATGTAGCCGAACCTGACAGTGACCCGAAAGAAAGATTCCGCTCTCATGAGGTAACGGTTGTGCGGGCCACGGGTGGATTTTCCGGCGACCTCGTCAAAGAACTGATAGAAAAACTGAAAGCATAAATACGGATCACCCATGGTGATGAGCGAAGTATCATTCAATCCCTTTCCCGGCCTTCGTGCTTTTGAGCAGGACGAAGATTTCCTTTTTTTTGGCCGGGAAAAGCAGATCGATGACCTGCTGATCAAGCTGCGCACACAACGGTTCATCGCCGTGGTGGGCAGCTCGGGCAGTGGCAAGTCGTCGCTGGTGAAATGTGGGTTGTTGCCTTCGCTGCATGGCGGATACATGGCTAAGGCAGGCTCGCGCTGGAAGGTGGCGTTGTGCAGGCCCGGCGACGATCCCATCGGCAACCTGGCACGTGCTCTGGCCGAACCCGGTATCATGCATGACGACCCCGGGTTGGAAAGCACGGGTGCATCCATGATCACCGCCACGCTGCGCCGCAGTAACCTGGGCCTGGTGGAAGCGGTGAAACAATCGGACCTTAAACCTGCCGATAACCTGCTTATCGTGGTGGATCAGTTCGAAGAGCTGTTCCGCTTCAGCAAATATGAGCGCACCCAATATTCAGGCAGGCGCGATTCGATCAGCTTCGTGGAGCTGTTGTTGAATGCCAGTCGCCAGGAAGGTGTATCCATCTACATAGTGCTCACCATGCGTTCGGATTTTATCGGTGAATGCACGGCTTTCCCCGGGCTTCCGGAGCTGATCAACAAAGGACAGTACCTGGTGCCACGCATGTCGCGTGAAGAGCAACGTGATGCCATTGCAGGCCCCATCGCCGTGGGAGGCGCCACGGTATCGCCGCGTTTGCTCACACACCTGCTGAACGACGTTGGCGATAACCCCGATCAGCTCCCGATCTTACAACATGCCCTGCTGCGCACCTGGAGCTACTGGAAACAGCATCAAGGTACTGACGCGCCGATCGACCTTGATCACTACCGGGCTATTGGCACCATGGCGGAAGCCCTGTCGCAGCACGCCGAAGAAGCTTATGGAGAGCTGAAGACCGATAAGCACCGGAAGATCTGCGAGATGCTATTCAAGGCCATCACCGAAAAAGGGCAGGAGCGGCAAGGCATCCGGCGGCCTACGAAGCTGCGCGAGATCTGCGAGATCGCCAATGCCACCAGCGAAGAGGTTGTGGCCGTGATCGAAGTTTTCAGGAAAGAAGGCCGCTCGTTCCTGATGCCGCCCGCCGACGTGCCACTGAACGACGAATCCATCATCGACATCTCGCACGAAAGCCTCATGCGCATCTGGCAGCGACTCATCCGGTGGGTGAACGATGAAACGCAATCGGCGGAGATCTACCGGCGCCTGGCGGAAGCTGCGGGACTTTTCCAGGAAGCGAAGTCGGGCCTCTGGCGCAACCCCGAGCTGCAGTTTGCCCTCAACTGGTACGACGAGACCCGCCCGAAC
>NZ_JAHESF010000021.1 GCF_018598225.1 Chryseosolibacter histidinae
GCGCCCATTCACTCCGTTATTGCAAACGTTGTAATAAAAAACTTTCGCACCGAAACCGATTCATGCCTGTTTTAAGCGGCATTTTTTTGTGAATCATGCACCTGCTTTTCCGCAAACGTTATTTAAGAAATTAAAACAGGTTTCCTTACAAGTTTCGAACCCGCGCATACACCTGCCGTATATTTGTACAGTAAACAAAAACAAAATACAATCATGAAAACAAAATCACTTTTCTTCGCAGCGCTGGTGTTAGTGAGCTCGGTTGCCTTAGCCGCTGGAAAGGATGAGCCACGTAGAACTGGTATGGCTATCGTACCCGTTAAAGGATCTGAAGTGTTCAAAGTTATTTATAAAGGTGAATCAACTGGAAAAGTAAAGTTGAACATTTACAATGCCGAAGACAAAGTAATTATGGCTGAAGTATTCACTGGCGTGGATGGTTTCATCTGCCCGCTGAATTTCGCTGGCCTGCAACCTGGTGAATATACGATCGAACTGATCGATGCTGCCGGAAAGAAGATCGAAAAGATCGTTTACGGTTCTAAAAAATCTGCAAAGTTTGTACACGTAAGCAAACTCGTGAACGCGGAAGGTAAATACCTCCTGTCAGTAGTGAACGCAGGTTCGAACGAGCCTATCAACGTTAAAATATTCGATGCAAAGAACAACCTCATCCATTCTGAAACTAAAGAAGTGGATGGTGACTTTGCTCAGGTATACAAATTGAACAATGTGTCAGGCGCCTATACATTTGAGGTTTCTGACAACTCAGGAAATTTAAGAACCATTCGGTTTTAATTAAGGGTAGATTGATTGGAAAAGAGCCTTCCCGGGAAACCGGGGGGCTTTTGTTTTTTTATGGCTTGCCTGATCGATCAATTTCCTATATTTCCCTAACATTGATCATCAATTTGTCATTATGAAACCTCTGTTCTCCCTATCATTGTTTCTCTCGGCTTGTGTGTGTTTCGCACAACAGAATGCCCCGGCGCTGTTCAAAGCTACAGACCATACCGCCGAAAATCTTTTTACCAACAACATCGAAGGGCCGGCCTTTGACAAAAAGGGAAACCTGTACGTGGTGAACTTTCAGCAGGATGGTACCATCGGCCTGGTGAAACCCGACGGTACCGTGAGCCTGTTCGTAACCCTTCCCCAGGGCAGCACCGCCAACAGCATCCAGTTTGACCGTAAAGGCAATATGTACCTTGCCGACTTCACGGGGCACAATGTGCTAAAGGTGGAGCGCAAAAGCAGGAAGATCAGCGTGCATGTGCACCGCGACGATTTCAATCAGCCGAACGACCTCTGCATCAACAGCAAAGACCAGCTCTTTGCCTCAGATCCCAACTGGAAAGAAAGCACGGGCAAGATCTGGCGCATCGATCCCGATGGAAAAGCCACGTTGCTGGACGGCAACATGGGCACCGCTAACGGCATCACGCTCAGTCCCGATGAAAAAACATTGTATGTGAACGAGAGTGTTCAACGAAAGATATGGGTCTTTGATGTGGATGCATCGGGCAACATTTCCAATAAAAGACTCTTTGCCGAGTTCCCCGACTTTGGCTTCGACGGAATGAAGTGCGACAAGAAAGGTAATCTCTACGTAACGCGGTATGGCAAAGGTACCATTGCTGTGTTGTCACCCGATGGGAAACAGATCCGCGAAGTAGCGCTCAAAGGTAAAAGGTGCAGCAACCTTGTGTTCGGTGGAAAGAAAGGCCGCGAAGTTTTTGTGACCTTACAAGACCGGAAAGGCATGGAAAAGTTTCTGAACGATATCCCAGGGAGATAAAGTACGAAATACGAGGTACGATCGGTGCACCCCCGTACCTCGTATCTCGTACCTCGTACCTTTTTCTACCCGCATTGGGCAACAAGCGCTAACCTCCCCACAACGCTGCGTGGTTCGAGTATCGTACCCGGTGACAGGACCGCATTTGCGCCGATCTTGGTGTGGTCACCTATCAGTGCTCCGAATTTCTGACAACCCGTAGGCATACATTTTCCATTGATCAGCACCGCGATCTCTTTTTGCTCACGTTCATTGTAGTGGTTGGCGATCACCGATCCCGCTTCCATATTCACATGTGCGCCGACGATGGAGTCTCCTACAAAATTGAAATGTGCCAGCGCGCTGTTGGCCAGTACGATGCTGGTCTTCACTTCACAACCCGGTCCGATGGTGACGCGCTCATCCAGGAATACGCCACCCCGCAGGTAAGCATGCGCGGCGATGAAGCAGTTTGCCGAGATGATGGCGGGCCCTTTGATCACGGCATGGTCTTCGATCCTGGCCGACTTATGAATGGCCACGTCGTCTTGGATCCTGTATTCACCCGTAAGCGCGTTGAATTTTTCGGTCAGCATCTGTCCGAGCAGCTGCGGAATGTGCCAGGGATTTTCCTTCAGTTGTGAGGGGAAGATCTTCGAGAACGTTTGCAGGTAGGCGCCAAGGTCGATGCTATTTTTCATAAAATTCGATGGGAAGGTTATCGGGATCAGCAAAGAAGGTAAATCGTTTGCCGGTATACTCGTCAATGCGTACGGGCTCGGCTTCGACCTGATGTTGCTGCAAATGGCGGAGGGCGAGCGAAAGATCTCCCACTTCGAAGGCGAGGTGCCGCAGGCCGCGGGCTTCGGGTCTGGATACGCGCGGGGGAGGATCGGGAAAGGAGAACAGCTCGATCACATATTTTCCATTGAGGCTCAGGTCAAGCTTCCACGATTGTCTTTCCTGCCGGTAATGTTCAGCCGCCACGGTCATTCCCAACACCTGTGTGTAGAACTTTTTAGATCTTTCGTAATCGGAGCAGATAATGGCTACGTGGTGAATGCCGTTGGGTGTGAACATAGTTGGGTATATTGTCTTTCAATTTGTGAATTTTAAACCAATATTGAAATCATGGATATTTTTCTGCTGGTACTCGGTTCTCTGCTGATGCTGCTTGGGCTGGCAGGTTGTGTTCTGCCATTCCTGCCGGGACCTCCATTGTGTTACGTGGCGCTGCTCATCCAGCAGCTCCAGACCGACGCACCCTACACAACCCGTTTCCTGGTGATCTGGGCCGTGGTTACTGTGGTGGTTACTTTACTCGATTATGTGATACCTGTCTACGGCACTAAAAAATACGGCGGAACGAAGTATGGTATGTGGGGATGTGTGATCGGGCTGATCGCAGGGTTGTGGCTCGGACCTGTGGGCATCATTGTCGGGCCCTTTGCCGGAGCCTTCATCGGTGAGCTGGTGGCCAATAGCAGTTCTGAACAGGCGTTGCGCGCTGCGTTCGGTTCTTTTTTAGGATTTCTGGTGGGAACGTTGTTGAAGCTGGTGGCGTGCTTTGTGATGGTGTGGTATTTTGTGAAGGCTTTTTAATGATCCTCTAATCCGGTGCACTGACAAACGGCATTTTTAATTTTATCTGAAATAGCTACTTTTACCCTCTTCATACAATAAACCTCACGTACATGAAAAAGATACTGGTACCTACTGATTTTTCCAAGCCCGCTCAGATCGCCGTGGATGTTGCTGCAGACATCGCTAAAAAGTCGAATGCCGAGCTGGTGCTGCTCCACGTTGTGGAGGAAGCCACCGGAGATTCGCTGACCATCGATGGCGAAGTTTCTACGGGCACAGACTGGGAAGACAGGATCTTCACCATGCGCCTCATCGAGCGTGGAAAGAAACAGCTGGCCAAGATGGTGGAAGATGCGAAGCTCACAGGCGTTAAAGTAAGGCAGGAGCTGCGACTGGGTACACCTTTTCATGGCATGAGAACGATCATCACCGATCAGAAAGTAGACCTTGTGGTGATGGGAACCGCAGGTAAGACCAAGCTTGAAGAAATGATCATCGGGTCTAACACAGAGAAAGTAGTGCGCCACGCCAACTGCCCCGTGCTCACCGTGCATAAGAAACCCGCCAAGTCTGACTTCAAGAATATCGTCTATGCAACCTCCATGAGCAAAGACGAAGAGGTGTTTTCAAGGATCGTGAGAAGAACCCAGCAACTGTACGACGCCACGGTTCACCTGGTGCGCATCAATACACCTGGAAATTTTCAACGCGATACCGTGGTAAAAAAATACATGCAGGATTTTGCGAAGAAGCTTCAGTTGAAAAATTTCACCATCAATGTTTTTAACGATCTCACCGAAGAGGAGGGCATCGTTTATTTTGCTGACAGCATTAACGCCGACATGATTGCGATGGCTACGCATGGCCGCACAGGTTTTGCACACGTGCTGGCAGGAAGCATTGCCGAAGATGTGGTTTCACATTCCAAACGCCCCGTGCTGACGTTTGTGACGAAGCAGAGAAAATAATACTGACACTGGAGGCCCCGCAAGGGGCTTCTTTTTTTTCAAAGGCCCGGTGAAAAATTATTATTCCATTCTCGGTGTACAGACCTCTGCTTCCATGGCGGAGATCAAACGTGCTTATCGCAGGCTGGCGGTGCTTTATCACCCCGACAAGAATCCCGATCCACGCGCACATGCGCTGTTTCAGGAAGTAAATGAGGCATACGATGTGCTGGGTGACCCGGAAAAAAGACAAACCTATGACCTGAGGCTTGCCAATCCTTTTGCGGAGATATTGGATCAGGCGCCGGCTCCACCCGCACACCGCGATCCTGCTTACAGAAGAAGACGGCCGAATCCCGGCGTACGGCGCGATCCTACACCGCGCGACCTGATGGGACAGTACCTGCCGTATTTCAGATGGCTCACGGTTGTGGGACTGGTGCTTACGGTGTTCCTTGCAATTGACCTGGCCTTGCCTGCCCGGGAGTACGATGATGAGATCGCCGAAATATACAGCGTCAGGGGACGCCGTGGCGCCTATAGATACCACGTAATGATCACCACCAGCGGAAGAAATTTCAGAATATATGAACGGGAAGCAACCACTTTCCATGAGCAGCCAATACGCATCGTTGCCACACCCATTTTTTCCACTGAATTGAGTGTGTCTAATCGCGAGGGTACGCATGTTGTGAGGCTGGCTTATATTTACAGGGGTGCCCTAAGCTTGTTCCCCCTGGTGCTGTTTATTATTTCGCTGCTGGCTATTATGCTGCCACGGCGAACGGAATTTGTATTCAACGCCAGCATAGTGTGTGGAATCTTAATTGTTATACTTTTGTACCTGGTATTCAGTATATGAGCAAAAAGAACGATTGGAAAAAACGCGAAGGAGTTGTCTATTCAACAGACAACAGCTTCAGCTACGAATATCAGCAGCAGAACGAAGCAGAAACGCTTCCCCCGCAGCAGCAGAACCTGAAAGCTTCGCTCGACAAAAGCGGCAGGGCAGGCAAGCAGGTAACGCTGATCACCGGGTTTGTAGGAACAGCTGCCGACCTTGAAACGCTGGGCAAGCTGGTAAAATCGAAATGTGGCGTTGGTGGCTCGGTCAAAGATGGCGAGATCCTCATCCAGGGCGACGTTCGCGACAAAGTAGTACAGATCCTGACAAAAGAAGGGTATAAAGCGAAACGTGTAGGATAACGTGCATTTACCGATCACCGAATACCGGTTACCGATTACCTGCTTCCGTCAAACCATTCCTTAAACTCACCTACCTTCTCGCGGCTTACGATGATCTCTTTATCGAACTCCTGCTGAAGGGTGATCTTCAGCCTGCTGTTCGAATACACCAGCACATCTTTGATAGCGTTGATATTGAGAATAAATGTGCGGTTGAGCCTGAAGAACAAGGCGGGATCGAGAATGTCTTCCAGCGCCTCGAGGGTATAATCGATAATGAACTTACGGTTTTGTGTGGTGACCAGGTATACGTCGCGGCCGTCGGCATAGAACAGGCCGATCTGGTCGGTCGTGATGGAGCGGATGTGCTCTCCCAGCTTTACCATGAACCTGTTTTTATATTCTTTGGTCTTCAGCGATGAGAAGGCCTGCTGCACTTTTTCTTCCTGGTCTTTATTCCATTGAAACTGCTGCCGGAGGGTTTCCAGTTTTTTCAGGCTCGCGGAAAGGTCGGTAAACGTAATAGGCTTCAGCAGGTAATCGATGCTATTCACCTTGAAGGCGTCGAGCGCGAACTCGTTGAATGCAGTTGTGAAGATCACAGGTTTGCGCACCTGCACCTGTTGAAAGATCTGGAAGCTCAATCCATCGATGAGCTGAATATCCATAAAGATGAGATCGATCTTGTCCTGATTTTCTTTTAACCAGCTTACAGTGTTCTCTACGGAATCGAAACGTGCCATCACCTGGATGGAGGCATCATATTTTTGCAGGTACCGCTCGAGCTTTTCTGCGGCGGGCACTTCATCTTCGACGATAATTACCTTCATGCTACTGTAATGCGATTTCTTCGGCCACACGGATCACGGGCAATTTAACATAATTTTCCTGGTAGGCTTTTACCTTGATCAGCGGAAGATCGCTGTAAAGAGAATATGACTTCTGCAGGCGGGTAAGCGCAAGCTCGCTGGTAGGATGAGTCACCAGGCGGTCGTTAAGCCGGCTTTGAATGGTGATGTAATCGTCTTCAACATAACACCTGATCACAAAAGGTTCAAAGCGTGTGATGATGGTGTTGCGTACCATACTTTCGATGATCACGGGCAACGAACCTGGAATGAGCATGCAATCGAGCTCGTCGTTTTCGAGGGCGGGTTCGAACCTCAGCTGTCCATGATATTTTTCGTTCAGCAGTCGCACCATGATGCGGGCAGCCTCCAGCTCGGTGGCGGCGCTGACCAGTTCCTGTTGACGGTTGCTGAGTACATAACGGTAAGCACTCGCCAGGCAATCGATGTACTCCTCCGCCTGTTCTACATCACGATACATAAGGCCGATCAGGTTCTCGAGGCTTTCATAGAGCAGGTCGGGATTGATGTCATTCTTGAATTCCAGCATTTCCATTTCCAGCACTTCACGCTGTTGCTTTTCTGCATTCAGCTTCAGGGTGTTCTCCTTTTGCAGGTAGTAATTGCTGAAGTAGAGCAGGTTGTAAAGAAACGCGGTAACGGTGAAGATGCTGCCGAAGGTCATCAGCTGGGTGCCGCTGATGGTGAACCCGATCATCAGTTTGAAATAGAAGCTCAGGCACACCAGCACAAGGGCTACCGAAAGCGCCGCCGTGATGACGAACTGAAGCGCTATGCGAACACTCTGGTAGCGATCCTTCAAAAGTTTGTTCATCACGATGATGATCAGGCGTGTGAACTCGAATGAAATATAAGACAACCCGATGCAAACGTATACTTCCTGGCTGATGAACAGCTCGTTTACCTGGGCCACATTGTTGTTGATGAGCAGGATCAGCAGGTAGATGAGCACACCGTAAATGGCGGGTGCCAGTATTCGGAAGAGGGGATTATGGATAAAATAACGTTTCATTTACGCTGAAAATTTTTGCTCTGCCGGCTCGTGTTTATGAATTACCGGCAGGGATACCGTGAATTTCTCCTCGTCCTTAACTTCGATCCGTTTGTCCGTAAAGTAGCTGTACCGTTTCCGGATGTTCTCCAATCCTACGCGGAACGAGCTGATGCTGTCGAGGGTGGCCGTTTTGGTGTTGATCACCCTCAGGTAAGTATTGTCCTGAGCCGTGATGTAGATGAAAAGTTTTTTATCGCTGGTAAGCGTGTTGTGTTTGACAGCATTTTCCACCAGCATTTGCAGTGTGAGCGGTGGGATCTTGCTGTTCATAATTCCCGAGGGAAGATTGATTTCCACATTCAGCTGTTGCTGGAAACGGATCCGCAGTAAATAATAGTAAGACTGAACAAAATCTACTTCCTCTTTCAGTAATACATATTTTTTGTTCTGCGTGGCCATGATATACTGGTAGGTCTGCGCCAGCCGGCGGATGAACTGTTCGGCGGAGGGAAGGTCTTTAAAGATGAGCGACGAAATGGTGTTCAGGCTGTTGAACAGATAGTGGGGACTGATCTGTCCTTTCAGCGCTTCGAACTGAAGCTCGAGCTGCTTGCGCTCGCTTTGCAGGTTCTCGATCTGCGCCACGGCGTAGTGCTGATAAGAATACAGCAGTGCATAGACCACGTTGTAGATGAACAGCGCGCTGAGCATCAGGATGGAGATCTTCCAGATCACGTCTTCATCATTGCGATTGAGGCCCGTCCAGAAAAACGTTTCTTCTGAAAGAGAGATGAAGATCATTGCCATGCCAAGGCTTATTGTCATGGCAATGACCATGTTGCTGAGGTAGCCTGTCAGGAATCGCGCTGCGAAATATTTTCTCCACGGGATCCACCGATCGAGCAGATCGTTGAACAGGTACAGCACAACTCCCAGTATGGCTCCGATCAGCACGCTGGAGAGGATCTCCGTGCTTGCCGAGATCGGGTGCGGGAACCTGGCTGTTTCACTGAAGTGAAGGTACGCGTAGAACAATCCCGCTGCCGCTCCCGCCACGAGCGCTGCTATGGCTATTTTGCGGATCCGCTCATTCATAAGATGACGCAACGAAAGGTCTGACATCGTAACCTAAGTTACCCAAAATTACAGTGCCATTCGATCTCATTTTAACTGTTTTTTATGATGGTCAGAAATAGACTATTATCAGTTGTACGGGATGATTACTCAATGGCTTTGAGTGCTCTGCCGTAATACGTCTCCGATCCGATCTCACGTGCTGCGTTGCGGTAGGCATCGCGTAACGGAACGCTTCCGTTTTTCACCCTGGGGGCCGCCTCCAGCAACACTTCAGTGGCGTAATGATCTGAGTCGATCCTTCGTGTCGTATTGAGCACCGCGATCACTTTACTGTCTTCGATGTTGGGTCTTCTCAGGGCCAGCCGCAGCACCTCGTGCATGTAGTGATCACTGCCGATGTGCCCGGCGTTATCGATTACCTTGCCGAATTGCGCATCTGTCAGGTCTTGTCTGCTCAACAAGGTACGCAGCACGTCTGAGCGATAATGATCGGATTCAATGGAGCCAGTCACATCCAGCAACAGGGTGAGGTGCTCATCGGTAAGTTTGCTGTTCAGCAGGTCTTTGATCACCTCGGTGATGTAGTGATCTGATTCAATGCCCTTTATGGACTCGATCACACGCTGATAGGAGAGGCTGGAAAGGCCGTTCTTCTGCAGTGCCTTTCTCAGGATCTCGGACCTGTAATGATCGGATTCGATGTTGTTGGTGGTGTTGATCATTTCTACCATCACGGCATCGCTCAGGTTGTTCTGATTCAGCAGCGCGCGCAGCACTTCTGAGATGTAGTGATCACTTTCCATCTGGCCCGCAGCCTGCAGGATGATCCTGACGTTCTCCGGCGAAGCTGCCTGCCCGCGCAAGGCTTCTTTGATCACTTCCGTTTTGTAATGGTCAGAGCCTATCCTCCGCGTTGCAGCGAAGACAGCGGTGGTAGCTTCCTTGCTCTGCATGAACTTTGAAATGTTTTTGCGCAGGAACTCAGACATATAATGATCTGAGTTTACCTCTTCCGCTACTTTATTGACGATAGAAACATAATCTTTCGTTTGCACGGGCTGTTTCATCAGCAGGTTGGCATAGTGCGATTTAACGTGGTCGCTGTCGATCTTGTCGATCTCTGCCAGTACTGCGGCCGTGCCTCCCTGTTTGAAGAACCGGTTCACCCGGGCTTCTGCCGCGATGGTGGTATTGCGTACAATGTCAGGCAGGATCTCGCCGAGCCATGCCTTGCCGTTCGGCTCCCAATCCATCTTGGTGCGGCCTTCATAATATTCCCGTTTCATTTTGCCGCCACCGAGCGACTCGATCACAATGGAACGTTTGCTGCCGAACACGGTCTTGTTGATCTCCAGGTAGCCGTCGTCCGAAATACTTTTAATATCCTTGTCGTCTTCGGTAAGCTCGATCCTTCCACGCATCTCGATATTGAAATCGGAGTACCCGTTTGACGTACGCCACCGCATGGTGCCCCCCTTGTCCTGCTGGATGATCGTGGTATTGGATGATTTGGATTCACTGCTGGCTGACACTTCCTGGCTGAACACCGGTTGGAAACTCAGTCCTGCCAAAGCCATGCTTACAACCCAGGAAATCGATCTACGGAAAATCATATCGGTAAAATTTGGTTCTGTACACTATTACGATACAATAATGGTGATTGGATACACGGTACCCAAGGCATGTGTACTGAAGTGTTGAAGGAGTGTATCGAGTTGTAGCGTAAAAGTACGGGATACGAGGTACGAAGTACGATAGCTCGATCTGCATTCATCGTACCTCGTATTTCGTACCTCGTACTTCATATTTCGTACCTCGTACCTTTCTATTGCCACTGGTGTACAACCCTTGTATGCCAGCGTAAACTGATCTATTTTACAGGCTTAACCTAAACCTAATGACATGAAGAGATTCTACCGCAGCCGCATTTGCCTGAAATTCATGGTAATGCTGGCTTTAGGCTGGCCTGCCCTGCTCCAGGCGCAGCAATTTCAGCAGCAACCGCAGGAAGAAAAGGAGCTGTCGCCTGTCAGCCGAACGTATGCCATTACCAATGCAACCGTTTTCCAGGGGCCGGGACGCAAGCTCGATAGGGCCACCGTTGTGATGAAAGACGGCCTGATCACCGCCGTGGGAAAAGGTGTTGCCATTCCGCCGGAGGCCATCATCATCAAAGGTGACAGCCTCTATATTTATGCGGGTTTTATCGATGGCCTTTCGCGGGCCGGTGTAAGCAAGCCCAAAGAAGAAGCCAACCGTGAGCGCCCCAAGGATCCCGGCAACCCCACGCCCGAACTGGCAGGCATCACACCCCAGAATGACGTACGCACTTTCCTGAATCCGTCCGATAAATCAGCAGACGATCTGCGTGCCCTCGGTTTTACCGCTGCACAGGTTGTGCCTTATGGAAACATGTTGCCGGGTAGTGGCGCCATCATCCAGCTCACCGGCAAAACATCTGATGCCATGGTGCTCGCTGGAAAGTCGGCCCTGTTCTCTGAGCTTACCGGCGCACCCCGTGTTTATCCCTCCACCATTCTTGCCGTAATGTCTAAGTGGCGTGAGTTGTATCGCCAGGCCGTTCAGAACAAGAACTATGAAACGATGTATGCTGCCAACCGGGCGGGCCTCAGCCGTCCTGCGTCAGACCGTATCCTGGAAGCTTTTTATCCTGTGATCGACAAACGTATTCCCGTGCTGTTCGAAGCCGACAAATACCTTGAAACACAACGTGTGATGACCCTGCAATCTGAGCTCGGTTTCTCCCTGGTGCTGGGTGATGTAAAAGAGGGATGGGATGCTATCGCCAGGATCAAAAGCTCAGGCGCGAAGGTTTTTTTGAGTCTCGATCTTCCGGAAGACAAGAAAGAAGAAAAGAGCAAAGACAAGAAAGAAGAAGCCGGCACACTGACGCCTGCTGAAAAAGAAGCCCTCGAAAAACGTAAGGCGGAATTCCTCGCGTTATACACAGGCCAGGCCGCAACGTTTCAGAAAGCCGGCGTCACCTTCGGGTTCTCTTCGCTGAGCGCGAAAACATCTGATATTCGCACCAACCTGCGCCGTATGATCAAGGCCGGTCTCACCGAAGACCAGGCACTGGCAGCGCTCACCACAAGCCCTGCGCAACTTCTGGGGTTGTCAGACAGACTCGGCACGGTTGATAATGGCAAGATCGCCAGCCTCGTGTTGAGTGATAAACCTTACTTCCATGAAAAGGCAAGAGTCCGTTACGTATTCGTTGATGGAATCATGTATAAGTACGATGTGAAGGAGACTCCGAAAGCTGATGCAGGTGCAAAAGCGGAGATCACCGGTACCTGGTCTGTGACCACAGAAACGCCGCAGGGCAAAAGTGAAGAGACCGTTACCTTCAAAAAAGATGGCAGCAACTATTCAGGCTCCATCACGGGTGGAAGGTTAGCGCAGGCGGTGTCACTGGAAAAAGTTGAGCTCAATGGAAACGCACTGCGATACAGCTACACGGTGCAGGTAGGAGGCCAGAGCTTCAAAGTGGATGTTGATGCCACGGTAGACGGTAGCAGCTACAAGGGATCGGCCACGGTAGGGCAGTATGGAAGCTTCCCCGTAGAAGGCAAGAAAGATCCGAATCGTTGATCATTAACTGACTGAAATCATGAAAAAGATATTACTGATAATTTGTATTGCTGTTCTGGCACAGCAGCTGAGCGCCCAGGTGGAGCGCGGCAATATGCTGATCAAAGGAGGAACGGTGCTCACTGTCACCAAAGGAACACTGGAAGGCACGGATGTGCTGGTGACCAACGGAAAGATCGCGCAGGTGGGAAAGAACCTGACGGCACCCGCCGGTTACAAAGTTATTGATGCACAAGGAATGTTTGTGATGCCCGGCATCATCGATGCGCACTCGCATGCAGGTCTCGATGCCATCAACGAAGGCACGAGCCCGGTGACAGCAGAAGTGAACACGGGAGATGCACTGAACCCGTTTCAGGTTAATCTTTATCGTGCGCTGGGTGGCGGCGTTACCACCATCCACGCCATGCACGGTTCTGCCAACGCCATTGGTGGACAGTGCGAAACCATCAAGCTTCGCTTCGGTGTAAAAGACCCCGAGTTGTTGCGTATGGAAGGAGCGCCCCGCACCATCAAGTTTGCATTGGGTGAAAACCCCACACGCGTTCACGGTGGTGGCGGTATCGTTCCGCGCACCCGCATGGGCGTTGAGTTTGTGATCCGCCAGGCATTCTCGCAGGCAAAGGAGTACATGGCGGCCTGGGATACTTACAACAAGCAAAAGATCCAGAAAGGATTTCGCGGCGCACCCCCGGCCTACAACATGAGGCTGGAGACGCTGGCCGATGTGCTCAGGGGCAACATCATTGTGCACTGCCACAGCTACCGCGCCGATGAGCTGCAGATGATGCTCAAAGTTTGCAAAGATTTTGGTGTGAAAAGGATCGTGTTCCAGCACGTGAACGAAGGCTTCAAAGTAGCGCCCGAGCTTGCTGCTTACGGTGCCATGGCCTCAGTATTTTCAGACTGGTGGGCTTACAAGCTCGAAGTGTATTATTCAACAGCTTACAACGCTGCCATTCTGACGAAGAACGGCGTTACCACTTCGATCAACTCGGACGATGCCGAGCTGATGCGGCACCTGTATCACGAAGCGGCCAAAACCCAGAAGTATGGCGATCTTAATGACGATGAAGCGTTGTCGCTCATCACCATCAATCCCGCCAGGCAGCTGGGCATCGAAGACCGTGTAGGCTCTATCGAAACAGGCAAAGAGGCTGACATCGCCATCTTCAGCAAACATCCGCTCTCCATCTACGCCATTCCGATGATCACGGTTGTGGATGGCATCGTGCGGTTCGATCGTTCCAAAGACCCGGATGACATGCGCATCTTTGTCGATCCCAGACAGTCGGTAGAGACCACAACGTTACGCGAAACCCGCAATGCCCATGAGCAATGTATGGAAGGCGCTGACTACATGTTTGTAAAAATGTTTGGCTTAAACCTTAACGAGCAATGATCAGAACAATAAAATATATCGCAGGCCTGCTTCTGTTGCTGGTTTGCGTCATGGATCTCGGGGCACAAAGTCCCAAGGGAAAATACGGCACTTTCGCGCTCACCAATGCTTCTATTGAAACGGTCACGAAAGGTGTGATCAGCAATGGCACTGTTATTATCCGCAACGGCAAGATCGAAGCGGTGGGAACAAACATCCAGGTGCCGCAGGGCGCTGAGGTGATCGATTGCAAAGGAAGCTGGATCTATCCCGGCATGATCGATAGCGGAACCCGGCTCGGTCTTTTTGAGTTTGGCCAGGCACCACAGGCTACCGATGTGAGCGAGCTTGGCGACGTTGTGCCGCAGATGAAAGCCCTCACCGCCATCAACCCTAATTCTGCTGCTATTCCCATTAACAGGATCAGCGGTGTTACCACCACGCTTACATTGCCTGAAGGCGATCTGTTCTCTGGCACCGCGGCGCTGGTGAGTCTGCATGGTTATACACCGGACCAGATGTTCGAAGGTTTTGAGGCCGTGCTGTTGAATTTTCCGCGCACCGGCCGCAGGGGACCTTTCGACCGCCGCTCTGACGAAGACATCAAGAAGGCCACTGAGAAATCACTGCTCCGCATCAGCGAGGTGTGGGAACGTGCCGTACAGTACCATAGAATAGACTCGGCAACCAAAGGTAAGGGCACCTATTATCCTGAGATGCAGGCGATGCTTCCCGTGGTGCGTGGAGAAATGGCTTTGATCATCGATGTGAATGCCGCCAGGGATATTCAGACTGCGCTCAAGTGGATCAAGGAGAAAAAGATCAAAAAGGTGATCCTGAGCGGTGTTGCAGAAGGATGGCGCGTGGCCGATGAAATTGCGAAAGCCAACATCCCCGTGCTGGCAGGTCCGGTGCTGGAGCTCCCCACCCGCGACTACGACCGCTACGACAAAGCTTATGCGAACCCCGGTTTGCTCAGAAAAGCCGGTGTGAAGGTGGCCATCAAAACCGATGACGGTCATCTGAACTACCGGAATTTGCCCTACCACGCCGGCTTTGCAGCAGCCTATGGCATGGGACGGGAAGAGGCGCTCAAAGCCATCACCATCGTACCCGCGGAAATCTTTGGTGTGGCCGATAAGCTCGGCTCCATCGAACAGGGAAAAAGTGCAACGTTGTTCGTTTGCAATGGTGATCCCTTCGAGCCCAAAACCCAGGTAAGCCAGGTATTTATCGATGGCTGGCAGATGCCGATGGTCAGCCGCCAGACCTTGTTGTATGACGAATTCTTACAGCGCGATCCCGGTGTAGCCAAGGAAAAATAAAAGATCCGAAAATATTACGTTGCGAAAGAAGCCACAGAATTTCTGTGGCTTTTTTAGTATTTTCCGGCCATGTCTACCTATCAGCGTTTTCAAAAGCTCAATGAACTTCGCATCAAACGCATCAACTTCGAACGGGCGATAAAAGATATTGTCTTTATCTCCTTCGGCGTGATGTCTGCGGCTTTCGGACTGAAAAGTTTTCTGCTGCCCAATGGTTTTCTCGATGGCGGTGTGGTGGGTATCTCGCTGCTCACCAACGTGCTTACACAGATCGATGTGTCTATCCTGCTGGTGCTGATCAATTTTCCGTTTATGGTGATCGGCTACACCCAGGTATCCAAGCTCTTTGCCCTGAAAACATTTGTAGCCATCATCACCCTGGCGCTCTGTCTCGCCTTTATCAATTTCCCACTGGTCACCAACGATAAGCTGCTCATCTCTTTCTTTGGTGGATTCTTCCTCGGTCTTGGTATCGGACTTTCCATTCGCGGCGGATGTGTGATCGATGGAACGGAAGTGCTGGCCATCTATACCAGCCGCAAGACCACGCTTACCGTCGGTGATTTTATCCTGTTCCTGAACATCATTATTTTTTCGGTGGCGGCCTACCTCATCAACATCGAAACGGCGCTGTATGCCATCCTCACATACCTGGTTGCTTCCAAAACGGTCGACTTCGTGGTGCACGGTATTGAAGAGTATACCAGCGTGATCATCGTTTCGCAGAAGAGCGAGCTCATCAAAGATGCCATCATCAATCACATGGGGCGCGGCGTTACCGTGCTTAAAGGGAAAAGCGGCTTCGGCAAGCAAGGACATCGCGATTCCGATATCGACGTGCTTTATACCGTGATCACGCGCCTCGAGCTTCAGAAGCTGAAGACGGAGATCACCAAGATCGACGACGAGGCCTTCGTGGTGGAGAACAGTGTGAACGATATTAAGGGCGGCATGATCAAAAAACGCCCGTTGCAGGAGTAACAACCCTTTGAGGGTTTTGAACCCTCAAAGGGTTACTCTGCTCCGATCCATTTCCTGAAATCAGGCGCCGTCTCTTTGCTCACGTGGATCTCTTCTTTCATTTCGGGTTTCAGGTAAACCCTGATCTTTCCATTGTCGGGTTTGAACTTCTCGATGGCATTGATATGGGCGATGAACTTGCGGTTGATGCGGAAGAATTTCTTGGGGTCGAGGTCCGCTTCAATTTCTCCCAGGTTTTTGTCTACGATGAACTGGTGGCCGGCAAGATCTTTTACAAACACGATGCGGTGTTCGGTAAAAAAGAATGCGATCTCATCGAGGGTGAGGGCAATGAATTCGGTTCCTTTCTTTACAACAATGCGGTCTTTGCCGGAAGCATTTACCTGGCCGATCAGCTTCATGATGTTGCCCTGCACAAAATGCTGCTCGAGTTTTTTAAGTTTTGTTAGCGATCTTTTTAATTTCTCTTCCGTGATCGGTTTCAGCAGGTAGTCGATGGAGTTGAACTCGAAACTTTCCAATAAATATTTGTCGAAGGCTGTGGTGAAGATCACGGGAAACTGCACGGGATATTTTCTGAAGATCTCGAAGGAGTGGTCGTCAGCGAGTTGGATGTCGACAAAGGCAACATCGGGTGACGCGTTTTGCAAGAGCCATGCCAGCGTATCTTTCACACTGCCCAGTCGCGCCAGTACCCGGATGCCAGGGTCGAGACTTAGCAGCATGGCTTCGAGCTTAGCCTGGGCGAGCAGTTCGTCTTCGATGATAATAACTTTCATGTGCGGTGGTTTAGCTTTTCAGCGGTATCAGCGGTAATTGCACTTTGAAAAAGTTGTCTTCATTTTTTCCGGAGAGGATATTCTTTCCTGTCACCAGCCTGAAGCGCTCATCAAGGTTTCTGAGTCCGATGCGGGAAGAGTGCTGAAGGTTCCGCTTCTCGCGGATCTTGTTGCTGATGATCAGGTGATCTTCCTTTAAGTCAATATCAACTTGTAAAGGATGAAGCTCCGAGATCTCGTTGTGCTTCACCGCATTTTCAAGCGCCACAAACACGGAAGTAGGAGGGATGAGATAACTTTTTTCAAGCGCGCCGTTAAAATGTCTTTTAAAATGAAGCGCCTTGCCGAACCTGAGGTGAAGCAGCTCGGTGTACTTGTGTGTGAACTCAAGCTCGTCTTCCAGCAATACCAGCGTCTGGTCTTTCTGGCTCAGGATGTAACGATAAACCTCGGCAAGGTTCTCAGTGAACAATGAAGCTTTCTGCTGATCTTGCGAGATCAGGTAAGACAGGCTGTTCAGTGAATTGAACATGAAGTGCGGATCGATCTGGTTCTTTAGCGCAGCAAGCTCAGCCTCGGCTTTGGCCCGTGAGAGCTCCGCATTCTTGAGCTGCTCACCCTGCTGTTCCTTTACCATAAACACAGTCTCATACACATGCGTTACAAACAGCACACAGATCACGTTGATCAGCACCACGATCTGGATCACATCCCAGCTCACTTTTTCAAAGCCAGCCAGGCGGTACCACAGGCAAAGCCACGCCACAGTGAGTGGTGATGTGTAGAAGACGTTGTTCAGTAATAATAGAATGAGCTTTTCAATGGGCTTGTCGAACCAGGTAAAACGCTTGCGGGTCCTGAAAAGCAGGTAGCGATTACCTTCCCAGATCAGTGCCGCCAGCATGACGAAGTAAACGTATCCCGCCCAGTAGGCTGGGTCAGTTACTTTCAGGTTGCCGAACAAGCCTGACACGTTGGGTATGGTGATGCCAAAGAATGGAATGCCGATCAGCCTGATGAGCGTATCGTTCAGTTTTACATCTCCGCTATTGTTGATCGTGTCAGCCATCGGTCGGTTGAGACAATTATTTTTCCGTTTCGCGCGCTAAGTTCTGTCTTGTGTTTATAAAGTTCGCAAATTCATTGAAGTAAACGATCACCCTGTGCGAATTATCATTTTTATAACCCTGCTCCTGATGTCTTCTTTTACTGATGTTGATACAACGGCTGAGCGCATCAGCAGGTGCGCGGTCATTACACTGAACGGACCGATCGAAAAAGTTTTTCCATTGTTCGGGCCGGTGATGGAAAAGGAGTGGGCCGAAGGATGGAACCCTGAGATCATCTATTCAAGCTCAGGTATTGTGGAAGAGCACATGATCTTCAGAACAAAAGCGCATCACCCGTCTGAGTCTTACTACACATGGGTGATCACACAATACGATCCGGACCGGTATCTCATTGAATATACAGTGTCTACCGCAAACCGGATCTGGTTCATTCGTGTGGCGTGTAAACCCGAGGCATCCAAAACCATTGCCGAGGTGTGCTATACTTATACAGGTCTGAACGAGACAGGCAATGAACTCAATACGAAAGCCCTTGAGAAGATGTATACCCACGACCTGAAGGACTGGGAAACGGCCATTAATTATTATCTTCAGTATGGAAAACAACTTACAAGTCACTGATCACCAATCAATGAAACGAAGATCGGCAACCACAATGATCCGCAGCCTGGCCGGTATACTTTTGCTGATACCGGTGATGTTCTGCGAACAAAATGAAGTATGCGCCCAGGTGCTGTCTGCATCGGAGCAGGCGCTCACCAAAGAAAAGGTGCTGAACCTCTACGTCCGCATCAATGCACCCCTTGACAGTGTCTGGGAAAGGGTGAGCACGGAAAAAGGCTTTCACAAATTTTTCGCGCCTTCGTGCAAGCTTGAGCCGAAAACGCTGGGATTCATGGAAGTTCTTTTTGCCCCCGGAGCGCCTGAAGGACAACGCGGCGCCGAGAACAACCGGGTGCTCGCCATTCAGCCAAAGCAGATGATCTCCTTCACATGGGATGCTCCCCCGCAGTGGCCCGAGATCAGAAAGAACAGGACGGTGGTCTCCCTCCGCCTCTATAAAACGAGCGACCGCGAAACGCTGTTAACCTTGAGCCAGGCCGGTTGGGGAGTTGGCCCTGAGTGGGAAGCCGTCTTCAACTACTTCGAAAAAGCGTGGGGCGGATTTGTGCTGCCCAACCTGAAGTATAGCCTGGAGGTGAAACCCGTCGACTGGAGAGAGTTTCCGAAATACGCGCCGAAGGAATTAAAACCCGCAGAAAGATTTTAAACCCCTAATTGATATCTTATGGAACAACTGAACATCTGGGCGGTACTCGTCGCTGCCTTATCAACCTTTCTGATCGGTGGATTGTGGTATTCACCCGCTGTATTTGGCAAAGCGTGGATGCGGGAGAATGGATTTACGGAAGAAAGTATGAAAGGCTCCAACATGGTAAAAATATTCGGCCTCGCTTTTTTCCTGGCCGTGATCTCGGCCATCAACCTGGCCATGTTCATGGGGCCGGAGAATAAGCCGGAGATGGGCGCCTTGTGGGGATTCCTGGCCGGCTTCGGCTGGGTAGCAACGTTTGTGGGTACTCACTATCTTTTTGAGCGCAAGTCGTTTACACTTTTCCTCATCAACGCAGGTTACAGCGTGGTGGCCCTCACCATCATGGGCGTGATCATTGCCGCCTGGAAGTAGTAAGCGGTATTCGGTAATCGGTAGCCGTCGGATTCAAAACCGATTACCGGTTACTGATTACCGATTACCATTTTACTGACTATCTTTGGTTCTTGTGAGCACAGATCAGCAATACATTTCGGCATTTGGAGAAGTACTTCTGTTCATCATCGGAGGCATCATCTTCGTGGTGGGCGGCCTTATTGCCTCGCGGCTGATCCGGCCCAACCGTCCCAATGCAGAAAAGCTCGCCACCTATGAAAGCGGTGAAGAACCCATCAGCACTGCCTGGACGCAGTTCAACGTACGCTTCTACATCATCGCCCTGATATTTTTATTGTTTGAAGTGGAGATCGTGCTGCTGTTTCCCTGGACAACCGTTTTTGCAAAAAAAGAGCTCATCGAACAAACCAACGGCCGTTGGGGATGGTTTGCAGTAACAGAGGCGGTGATCTTTATTGTTGTGCTTGGACTGGGACTTGCCTATGCCTGGGTGAACGGTTTCCTGGACTGGATCAAGCCAGATCCTCAGCCTACAGAATACAAATCACCGGTTCCCAGAACATTATACGATAAGATCAACGAGCAGTACGCCGGCGGCCCGAAGCCAAAGGCAGATGATAAGTTATGAAAGGATTACTCGATCAGCGATTTGAGAACGGGGGCTTCATCATCACCAAGATGGAAGACCTCATCAACTGGGCCAGGTTGTCGTCCATGTTTC
The DNA here is from genome assembly GCF_018598225.1 of Chryseosolibacter histidinae. Classification (GTDB taxonomy): domain Bacteria; phylum Bacteroidota; class Bacteroidia; order Cytophagales; family Cyclobacteriaceae; genus Chryseosolibacter; species Chryseosolibacter histidini. Next base: position 19,975 of record NZ_JAHESF010000021.1, read on the forward strand.
CCATGACGTTCGGCATCGCCTGCTGTGCCATTGAGTTCATGAGCACGGGAACCACCGTTTATGATATGGACCGCTTCGGCATGGCACCCCGTTCATCACCCCGGCAATCTGATGTGATGATCGTGGCCGGCACCGTCACGTTCAAGATGGCTGACCGCATCAAAAGATTGTACGAGCAGATGGCGGAGCCGCGTTACGTTATTTCCATGGGCTCATGCTCCAACTGCGGCGGCCCTTACTGGCAGCATGGCTACCACGTTGTGAAAGGTGTGGACCGGATCGTGCCCGTGGATATTTATGTGCCCGGATGCCCGCCCCGCCCCGAAGCGCTGATCGGTGGCTTTCTCAAGCTTCAGGAAAAGATCCGGAGCGAAAGCCTCGTGGCCCCGAAAGCAATTGAAAAACTAATGCAGCAGGAACATGCTAACGTTTGACGACCTCTTAGTCTTCGTTCAGAAACACTGCAGCCATGGCGAAGCGGTGGCCGATGTCAACGCCACGCCCAAAGCTGTGAAGTTACCCGCTGCCGATCTTCTGAACGTATGCCATGCACTTCACCAGGACCCTTCCACCTACTTCGACTCGTTGTCGTGTGTCACCGGTATCGATAATGGCCCCGAAGCTGGAACGATGGAAGTGGCCTATAACCTGTATTCGATCCCCTTCGGCTATCACCTGATGTTGAAGGTGGCAGTGCCGCGTGAAAAGCCCGAAGTTGATTCCGTCACGGGGATCTGGAAGGCTGCCAACTGGCACGAACGTGAGGTGTTCGACATGTTCGGTATCGTGGTGAAAGGCCACCCTGATCTTCGCAGGATCCTGATGCCCGCCGACTGGGAAGGACATCCGCTACGCAAAGATTACAAGCAACAGGAGTATTATAGAAATATCAAAGTGGAGTATTAATGCCCACAGACCAGATCCAATATAAGAATCACCCGGGAAGCCTGCTTCAATCTGAGCCCAACAAGCTCAGGGTGGAAGATCTGCGGTCGGAGGAGATGATCATCAACCTCGGCCCGCAGCACCCGTCCACACACGGGGTGATCAGGCTGGAAGTGCTCATGGACGGAGAGATCGTGCGAGAGGTGGTTCCCCACATCGGGTACCTGCACCGTTGTTTCGAGAAGCATGCGGAGAACCTTCCTTTCAACCAGATCATTCCTTTCGTAGACCGGCTTGACTATGTGGCCGCCATGAACTGTGAGCATGTGTATGCCATGGGTGTTGAGCGTATGCTGGGCATTACCGATCAGATCCCGAAACGAGTTGAGTATGCAAGAGTGCTGATGGCCGAGCTGAACCGCATCGCCTCTCACTTTATTGCCATCGGTACGTATGGAATGGATATCGGCGCCTTCACACCATTCTTCTGGATCATGCGCGATCGCGAGCACATTCTCCGTCTCCTGGAGTGGGCAAGCGGCGCAAGGCTGCTGTACAATTATATGTGGATCGGCGGACTGTTCTACGACCTGCCCGTGGGCTTCGAAGAGAAATGTGCGGAGTTCATCCGTTACATCAAGCCGAAGCTGAAAGAGCTGGAGTCGATCCTGATTGACAATAAGATCTTCATCAACCGCACTGCCAATGTAGGAGTGCTTCCACTTGACCTCGCCATCAACTGTGGGGTTACTGGTCCGATGCTGCGGGCATCAGGTCTTCGGTTCGACCTGCGAAAAGTGGATGCCTATTCTATTTACCCTGAGCTCGATTTTAATATCCCGATAGGAGAGGGCAGGGTGGGGTCTGTAGGCGACTGCTGGGACCGCACCTGGGTGAGGATGCAGGAGATCCATGAATCGGTGAAGATGGTGGAACAATGCCTGCAAAAGCTTACCGGTGACCATAAGCGTACACGTGATTTCGATCCGCAGGCACTGGTGCCGAAAAAGATCCGTCCCAAAGCACAGGATTTTTACATCAGGGGAGAAACGCCAAAAGGTGAGCTCGGCTTTTTCTTCAGAACTGACGGCCGTAACGATATCCCGTTCAGGTGCAAGGGACGCTCATGCTCTTTTGTGAACCTGTCAGTACTTCCAGAGATCGCGAAAGGCGTGCTGATCGCCGACCTCATTGCCATCATCGGAACGATCGATGTGGTGATGGGTGAAGTGGATCGTTAGAATTGTTCTTCTTTTGTGAAGACGCTGGTAAGATCGAGGGTGAAGCCAGGCAAAACATTCTCTCCATCAAGCGTTTCATGAAAGGCCCTGACTTCCACACTGCCATTTTTGCGGTAGATGGTTGTTTCTTTCTTCCTGGGATTGATCATCCACGAAAGCTCGCATCCGTTCTCCATCCACTCTTTCATTTTTTCGTGTAGAAATCTTTCATGATCCGTTTCAGAAAGCAATTCGATCACAAAATCAGGGCAGACATGAGCGAATCTTTTGCGGTCTGCAGGAGCAACTCTTAGCCACTCTTCTTTTTTGATGTAAGCAGCATCAGGGGATCGCACGGCGTTGTTGGGTAAGGTAAAACCAGCGTTGTATCCAAACACATGTCCAAGTTTGGTTTTCCTGTTCCAATAAACCAGGTCTGAGGCTATTTCAAGATTAGATTCGTCCGTGTCAATTCCAGTAGGTGCCATGATGATAATTTCTCCTTTAGCGTTCCTTTCAAAATTGATGGAATCGTTCTCCTGGCAGAACCAGAAGAACTGCTCTTCCGTCATCCCTCCGATCGATTTGGTCTTGATCAAATATTCCATCGCCTGGCAAGCTATTTATTCAAATATACATAATTTGAGGTGTTATTCTCTTGAGATGGTCAGGATACTCAATACCAAACAGATCAAAGCGCTGGATGCTCACACCATTGAGCATGAGCCGGTAAAATCTATCGATCTGATGGAGCGGGCATGCCGCGCGTTTGTAAACTGGTTTGTGCAGCGCATCGACGCTACTAAAAAGATCGGTATCGTCTGTGGTACCGGCAATAACGGCGGCGACGGTCTGGGTATCGCCCGGATGTTGCACGACTGGGGTTATCCCGTGAAGGTCTGGATCGTGCGGGGACTGGTACCCGAATCGGCCGATTTTAAAACGAACCTCGAGCGGATCAAAGGCGAACCCGAGATCGCGGACATCATCACCGAATCGGATAAAGGATTGTTTACCGACCGAGATGTTTTGATCGACGCCATTTTCGGTTCGGGACTGTCGCGTCCCGCAGACGGCATTTATGCACAGGCCATCCGTTGCATGAATGAAACAGATGCCATGCGCATCGCTGTCGATATTCCTTCAGGCCTGTTGGCAGATAATCCCTCATCAGGAGACATCATCAAAGCGCACTATACAGTCTCGTTTCAGATCCCCAAGCTTGCTTTTTTCTTTCCGCATTCGCATCCATTCACTGGCGAGTGGACCACGGTCGACATTGGTTTGCATAAGGACTTCATCAGGCAATCGGAGACCTCCCATTTCCTGGTGACAGCAAAAGATATCACCAGGATCATAAGACCACGCAAACGGTTTGATCACAAGGGCACTTTTGGCCATGCACTGATCATCGCGGGAGGTTACGGCAAGATGGGCGCCGCATTGCTGGCTTCCGCGGCGGCTTTGCGTTCAGGCCCTGGGTTGTTGTCTGTGCACGTACCTAAGAGCGGTTACACCATCCTGCAGACGGCGTTGCCCGAAGCCATGGCCAGCATCGATACGCACGAGCATTTCTTCACAGAAGCACCCTCGCTTGAGAAATATTCCACGATAGGCATTGGTCCCGGCATCGGGCAGGAGCCCGCCACGGTCAAAGCGCTGGCACAGGTGCTGGCGAACTTCAAGGCACCCCTGGTGATCGACGCCGATGCGCTGAACATCCTTGGCGTCAATCCGGAGCTGATGAAACGGATCCCGGAGAACAGTATCCTCACACCCCATCCGAAAGAATTTGAACGACTGGCGGGCAAATGGGACAATGACTTCCAAAGACTGGAAAAACAGAAACGCCTGGCTTCAGAGCTTAAGTGTGTTGTGGTGCTCAAGGGCGCTTATTCTTCTATTGCCACTCCTGACGGAAAGGTTTATTTCAACCCTACAGGAAACCCGGGAATGGCCAAGGGCGGCAGCGGCGATGTACTGACAGGAATTCTCACCGGCTTGCTCGCGCAGGGCTATTCTGCGGAAGAAACGGCCCTGGCGGGTGTGTATTTGCATGGTTTGGCAGGTGATATCGGCAGTAGGGAAAAGGGGACTTTTAGTCTGATCGCCACAGATTTGGTGGAATTTTTACCCCAATCATTCAAAACCGTTCTAAATAAATTTTAGCCGGTGTTAAACTTTTAGCGGCCGTTTTGCATCTAAATATCAAAAAACGGTGTTTTGACCCGAACTTTGGTGCGAATTTTGTCGTATATTGTAATAACTTAAATGGATATGCGTTTACTCAAATTGTTTCTGGTGTTGATCCTGGCTGCAGCCTCCCAGTTGGGCTGGGCACAGACGGCACATCAGGATGAGCCAGGTATAAGCCTGGAGCGCGATCCCATCAAATCGGTTCAGATCTTTCCCAACCCTGCTACCGAATTCCTTCATGTAAAAGTTGAAGACCTCCCCGCCGAAAAAGTAAAGCTTACGCTGCACAGCATCATCGGCAATCAGATGGAGGTTGAATCTGAAGTAGTGAACGAGCACGAGCTGCGCGTGAAGGTTAAAGACCTGGCTTCAGGATATTATTTCATCGCTGTAAAAGATGCCGAATCCAAATTCCGCGGCACCTACAAATTCCTGAAACGTTAACGCGCTGTTAACGATCTCAGCTTCTCAGAAAAGCTTCTCACATCTTCTTCCGTAGTATCGAACGAGCACATCAACCGTACCTCAGACGTTTTTTCATTCCAGATATAAAAGAAGTGCTCTTGCTGGAGCTCCGGGATGATCGCTGGAGGCATGATCGCAAAGATGCCATTGGCGTCCACCGACTGGGTTATTTTCACACTGCTGATCTTTTTGAGCTCCTGCTCCAGCAGCTTCGCCATTTTGTTGGAATGTATAGCGCTTCGTTTCCAGAGGTCGTTGGAGAGCAGTGCTTCGAACTGGGCGCTGATAAAACGCATCTTCGAATGCAGCTGCATGCCCTGCTTGCGGATGAATTTAAAGTATCCGGCCAGCTCGGGCTTGAAGAAGATCACCGCTTCTCCGAACATCATGCCGTTCTTGGTTCCGCCAAACGAAAGCACATCCACGCCGGCATCACGGGTAAAGGATGCAAAGTCGGTATTGAGGCTTGCCGCTGCGTTGGCCAGGCGTGAGCCATCCATGTGTAGATAAAGATTATATTTTTTGGCTACCGCCGATAGCGCTTTCACTTCTTCAACAGTATACACAGTAGCATACTCCGTGGTCTGCGAGATGGAAATGACCTTCGCCTGCGGATGGTGCTGGTCGTCAAGCCTGATGACCCTGGCCTCGAGCTGGTCGGGATAGATCTTGCCGTTTTGCGTGGGCACCGGTATCAGCTTGCAGCCCGTGAACTTCTCCGGGGCGGTTGATTCATCCACATTGATATGCGCTAGCTCGGAGCACAAAACAGAATGAAAGGAATGGGTCTGTGCCTGCAGGCCGAGCACATTGGCGCCTGTTCCGTTGTAAACGAAAAACACTTCAGCGGTCTCCCCGAAATATTCCCTGAATTTTTTTACTGCCCGGTCCGTGAATCCATCGGCGCCGTAAGAGGCAGCATGGCCCTGGTTGGCGCGTTGCAATGCTTCCATGATCTCGGGATGAACTCCCGCATAATTATCACTGGCAAACGTATTTTTTGTCATCGTTCTTGTACTCTGGGGCTCAAAATAAGGCTAAGATCACTAAAAACCATTACTTTAGAAGAGATATATGGTTATCCTCTCATGATCAACATCCTTGTTCCCACCGACTTCTCAGCGTTGTCGAAAGTAGCAGTTCTGTACGCCATCAAGATCGCCAATCAGCTCGACGGTCATATAACGCTCCTGCATGTGGTAACCATTACACAAACGGTTCGCCACTCCATGCACGACAAGATCAAAGACCTGGAAGACGACCTGATCACCTTTGCCGAACGGGATCTCAACAAGCTCATCAAAGAAGTGTGCAAGTCCGTGAAGACCACCGAACCCATCAGCTGCAGGGTTGTGCGCGCATCTGATTTTCATGATGCCATAAAAAAGGAAGCAAAACGGTTAAAGACCGGGCTGATCGTGATGGGCACCAAGGGAGCAAGCGGACTGAAAAAAGCTGTTGTGGGAAGCAACACCGCATCGGTTATCGAGCTCAGCCAGGTTCCGGTACTGGCTGTTCCGGAGCGTGCGAAGTTCAAAGGTTTTAAAGAGATCGTTTACGCCTCTGATCTGAAGAATGCAGAAAAGGAGCTGAAGATGCTCATGCCCTATGCTGAGAACTTCGGCGCCACCATTCACCTGCTGCACATTGCGCCCTCCGGCAAAGATGTTGAAGCGCTTGAAGAAAAAGTTGATAAAATTGTTCAGAGGCTCGGGTACACCAATGTGGTGACCCTCGTGCTTGTCGACTATTTTATTGAAGGCGCGATCGACCAGTATCTGGGGGTGTGCAAGGCCGACCTGCTGGCAATGTTCACCCACAACCTCACCTTCTACGAGAAGCTCTTCGACCGCAGCATGACCCGCAAAATGGCGTTTCAAAGCAGTGTGCCGCTGCTGGCGTTTAAGCAGAAGAGATAGTTGCCGGTTGCCAGTTGCCGGGTAGCCGGTTTAGAGCCGCGTGTATAACGTCTTCAACTCCGATCAGGCAAATTTGAGATAGCGTAAAAACCAAGTCTCATATCGATCTCCTATTCTTTGCACTAAGCATAGAAAATGGCACGTCACCAAACTGGCAACTGGTAACCGGCAACTGGCGACCATTCTAAAACTCCGCGTTACCCGGGAACCTCGGGAACGGTATCACGTCACGGATATTGGTCATGCCTGTAACAAACAGGATCAGGCGTTCGAAGCCGAGGCCGAAACCACTGTGCGGGGCCGAGCCGAACTTGCGCAGCTCAAGGTACCACCACAGGTCCTTATCCGGTAAGCCGAGCTCCTGTACACGTTTCAGCAGGCGGTCGTACCGCTCTTCACGCTGCGAGCCTCCGATGATCTCACCGATACCCGGGAAGAGCACATCCATGGCAGCTACGGTTTTTCCGTCCTCATTCTGACGCATGTAAAACGATTTGATGGCTGCCGGATAGTTATAGAGGATCACCGGTTTTTTGAAATGTTTCTCCACCAGGAAACGCTCATGCTCTGACTGAAGATCGGCACCCCATTCATCGATGAGGTACTGGAATTTTTTCTTCTTGTTGGGCGTAGAGCTCCGGAGTATGTCGATGGCTTCCGTATAGCTGAGTCGCTGGAAATCATTTTCTGAAACGAACTTCAGGCGGTCGATCAGGCTCAGCTCGCTGCGTTGCTCCTGCGGCTTGGTCTGCTCTTCTTCCAGGGCGCGTTTGTTGAGGAATTCGAGATCTTCAGCGCAATGCTCCAGCGCATACCGCACGAGGTATTGCAAAAAATCCTGCGCAAGCTGCATGTTATCCTGGATATCGTAGAACGCCATCTCGGGTTCGATCATCCAGAACTCGGCCAGGTGACGGGTGGTGTTGGAGTTTTCAGCACGGAATGTAGGCCCGAAGGTATAGATATCACCCAGCGCTAGAGCATAGGTCTCGCCTTCAAGCTGGCCCGATACAGTGAGGTTGGTCTCGCGGCCGAAGAAGTCCTGCTTGTGATCTACCTTTCCCTGCTCATCGCGCGGCGGGTTGTTGGCATCCAGCGTGGTTACCCTGAACATGGCACCAGCACCTTCGGCATCGGAGCCCGTGATCACCGGCGTGTGAACGTAGACAAACCCGCGTTCGTTGAAGAATTTGTGTACGGCAAAAGCCATGGCATGCCGTACCCGCATCACAGCGCCAAACGTGTTGGTGCGGGCGCGCAGGTGGGCGATCTCACGCAAAAATTCGAGTGAATGTTTTTTGGGCTGAAGCGGAAATTTCTCGGCATCGCTGTCGCCCAGGATCTCAAGTTTCTGCACCTTTACTTCCACGGGCTGACCTTTGGCCGGCGAGGGCACAAGCTCGCCCGTGATGGAAACGCACGCACCGGTGGTGATCCTTTTAAGTAATGTTTCGGGTGTATTATTAAAATCAACTACGGCCTGAATATTCTGAATGGTAGAGCCATCATTGATGGCTACGAACTGGTTGTTCCTGAAAGTTCTGACCCATCCCTGCACCGTAACCTGTTGTCCGGAAGGGGTGGTAGTTAAAAGTTCTTTTATTTTGGTACGTTTCATGTTAGGAGAACGTGTTATTGCCGGTTTTAGGCCACCGGAAGGTTCGCAAAAAACGAAAAAACTTGTTGAATTTCATAGCCAAAGCGGCCGTTTGGCGCCTAAAGATTGATTGATAGAGGGGCAATAATAGATATTTGAAAATAGTGATAAAGGCCTGTGAGAGGCAAAATTCGAGGCGTTCTGAGCAAATACAGGTTTTACTAAGTGACCTTAATTAATAACTTTGCGGTTAATATTTAGTGCGAATTAGCGATTCAGAATGCAAAAACTCGGTTTAAGCCAATCCTTACAACAAAAGCTGTCACCCCAGCAGATCCAGTTCATTAAGCTGCTGCAGGTGCCTACAGCTGAACTGGAAAGCAGGATCGAGGAGGAGCTCGAGGTGAATCCAGCGCTGGAAGAAGGGGAAGACCAGGAAACTCCGGCGGAGAGCACAAACGAAGAAGAATACCAGGAGTCATCGGGAAGCGAAGAGGAGATCGACATCAAAGACTACCTCCGCGACGACGACTACAGTGGATACAAAATGCAGGGTGACGGCGACGATGACGACGATCGCGAGATGCCGATCCCCATGGCCACCTCCCTGCATGAGCAACTGATGAGCCAGCTCGACTTTTTGGGATTGGACGATCGCCAGTATGCCATCGGTAAACAATTGATCGGAAGTATTGAAAGTGACGGATACATCCGCCGCGAGCTCGAAGCCATTGTGAATGACCTCGCGTTCTCACAGGGTATTGAAACCACGGTAGATGAGGTGGAGGCTGTGCTGAAAAAGATCCAGACCTTCGACCCCCCCGGAATTGCAGCGCGTACTTTACAGGAGTGTTTGCTGCTGCAGCTAGACCGGATGGACAATGGCCACGATATCGATGTGGCGGTAGCCAAAAAGATCATCGCTGAATGTTTCGATGAGTTCACCAAGAAACACTACCACAAGATCCAGAAGAAGCTCGATACCGAAGACGAGGATTTTGTACGCGACGCCATAGACCTCATTGTGAAGCTGAACCCCAAGCCGGGTGGCGGAAGCATGGCTACGATGGCCAAGAACCAGTACATCATCCCGGACTTTATCCTCACCAACAACAACGGCAAGCTTGAGCTGGCCCTGAACAGCCGCAATGCTCCCGAGCTGCGCATCAGCCGGTCGTATACCGAAATGTTCAAGGCGTATGACAAGAGCAATAAGAAAGACAAGAAACTGAAGGAAGCGGTGACGTTCGTGAAGCAAAAGCTGGATGCGGCCAAATGGTTCATCGACGCCATCAAACAGCGCCAGCAGACCCTGTTGCGTACCATGCGTGCCATTGTTGATTTTCAGTATGACTTTTTCCTGGAAGGGGATGAGACCAAGCTGAAACCTATGATCCTGAAAGACATCGCTGGCATGATCAATATGGACATCTCCACCGTGTCGCGGGTGGCGAGCAGCAAAGCCGTGCAGACCGACTTCGGTATTTATCCACTCAAATACTTTTTCTCTGAAGGCATCTCCACCGATTCAGGCGAAGAAGTGAGCAGCCGCGAAGTGAAGCAGATCATCAAAGACATTATCGATGCTGAAGATAAGAACAAACCCCTTTCTGACGATAAGCTCGAAAAGATCCTCAACGACAAAGGTTATAACATTGCACGGCGTACGGTAGCAAAATACCGGGAGCAACTCAATATTCCTGTTGCACGCTTAAGAAAGGAGATCTGACGTGAACGCCCTGGCCCGTATCATTTCCGTTATATTCCACCCGCTGCTGATGGCAACCTATCTTTTTTCGTTGCTGGCGTGGGCATTACCATCGGCGCTTGCCCCGCTTCAGCCCGGGTCGCAGCCTGCCTACATCGTGCTCGTCTTCATCGTCACGTTCCTGTTGCCGCTTTCCAATATCGTTATCTTCAGGATCTTCGGTACCATTCGCTCATTTGCCATGGTTGAAAGGAAGGAACGGCTGATACCTTTTGTTTTTATCTCGGCGATCTATGTTGCCGTGACTTACCTGCTGTATGTGAAAACAGGCCTTGGCCCTGATCATAATTTCTTAAAGCTGATGATCATCATCGATCTGCTGGTGGTTGTTTCTACGATCGCTACCTTTTTCTTCAAGGTGAGTGTTCACAGTGTAGCCATCTGGGGATTTGTAGGCATCACGTTGCTGCTCACCAAGATCGCAGAGGTGAACACGCTTTTTTATGCCACGATAGGCCTGATACTGCTGGCGGGTGTGGTGATGTCGTCGCGGCTGCAGCTGGCGGCGCATAGCTCACACGAGGTGATGCTGGGAGGCGTGCTGGGCCTGGCAACGAGCATTGCAGGAATGTTAATTTTGTTCTAACATAAAAAATTCCATGAGCGCTTATCAATTTTTGCTTTTCCGGCAGGAACAGGGCGTAGCCACTATCTCGCTGAACCGTCCCGAAGTTTATAATGCGTTGAACGACGAGATCACCTACGAGCTTCAGGATGCCCTCAAGGCCGTAGCGAAAGATGAATCCGTTCGTGTGGTGGTGCTCACTGGCGAAGGAAAAGCGTTCTGTTCAGGCCAGGATCTGAAAGCCGCCTCCGGACAGGAGAAGCGCTCGTTCCTCGATTCGTTACATAAACGTTACAACCCGATCATCCGCGCCATGCGTACGCTGCCGAAGCCCATCGTGTGCAGACTCAACGGTGTGGCTGCCGGAGCGGGGTGCTCCCTCGCGCTGGCCGCCGATGTAATTGTGGCATCGGAAGAAGCAACCCTTATTGAAGTATTCATCAACATCGGCCTGGTGCCCGACTCCGGTTCGTCTTATTTTCTGCCGCGCCTCGTAGGCATGGCCAAGGCGTTTGAGCTCTGCAGCATGGGCACACGTGTAAAAGCGAAAGAAGCTGCCGAGATGGGACTGATCAGCAAAGCGGTTGCCCCAGATCAGCTCGATGCTGCTGTAAAAGAATATGTCGATTATTACGCCCAGGCACCCACCAAAGCCATCGGGCTCATCAAAAAGATGCTGAACAAGTCAGCCACGTCATCGCTGGACGAAATGCTGGAGTACGAAGCCTACGCTCAGGAGATCGCAGGATCATCAAACGATTATAAGGAAGGTGTGGCAGCTTTTCTCGAAAAACGGAAACCCAGATTCCAGGGGAAGTGATAGAAAAAAGTTGATATTAGGTACGGGATACGAGGTACGAAGTACGGAAATCCCGACACCTCGTACTTCGTACTTCGTCCCTCGTACTTTCATTTTATCCTGTTACATAACTTTTGCTCCGGGTGCGTTCGGAGCCGGCAACACCGGATGTGCTTTGTGATGCAGTAGCTTGTGTGCCGGTGCTCTGCGATTCTTTTTCAGGGTTCCTGTAATCGGAGGTTTGCCCCACGCGAATGCGGTTTTCAACGTTCTTCACGCCTGATACCATTTCGGCCAGGTCTTCTGCACGTCTTTTTGTGCTGCGATGATCAACGGTTCCGGTGAGTGTCACTTCACCATTCGATACTGACACTTCGATCTCTGTTGCATCGATGAACGGATCGTCGGCGAGACGGTCGTTGACATCGTCTTTGATACGTTCGTCGGAGCGGCTATAGTTCTTGGGACCTTTGCCTCTGTATTGTCCCATCTGCTTGTCGCGCTCGCGCCTGCGTTCGGCATCCTCATCTCCAAACCATGATGAAACTTCGTCTGTGGTGCGGTCCCACCAGCTGCGGTCTCCACGGTTGCGGCTTTCGTATTCTCCACCCGAGCCACTGTAGCCATATCCGCCGCGACCCTGGCTGCGGCCTTCATTCTCATAACGGCTCATGTCACCGTAGTTTCCATAATTGCCGGCGCCGAAGCGTGTGCCACTGTTGGAGTAACCCTTGCGGCCCATTCCTTCAAAGTCACGGTCATACAGGTTGCGGTCACGGTTCTTATAGTCGCCGCTTAGGCCGCCATAATTCGTCGATCCACTTCCGTAGTATGATGCATAACCATAGTCACGGTCGCCCGCATAGTTTCCAGCGTTGAAATCACTTTCGTAGTGACGGCCATACCTGCCAGTGCTGTACATATCGCCACGGCCATAGTCATCGCGCTCACGCTCATGGCGGCTCTGCCAGCCAGCAGTACCTTCATCATAGTCGCGATTTTCGCTTCCACGATATTCAGATGATCCATAATTACGGTCGCTATCTTCATAACGACTGCTGCGGCTGCGATTGTCATTCCAATCCTGATTTGAGGTGCGGTAAGGACCCCGGTTGCGATTGTAGTCTGCCATAGTTATTATTTTTAGATTGTGGAAATTGTAAAAGAAAAACATCGGGTAACAAAAATGTGCCTTGACGTTTTTTATTGCATAATAGGGAGGATGTAGACGACCGTACTCAATAGTAGGCAGTAGGCAAATTCACGATAGCTTCGCTACCGTGACAGTAGGCAAAGGTTGAGGCCTACTGGAAAAGTTGAGTTCTGTTTGAAAAAAAGAAAAGCGACAGCACCATTGCCCACTGCCCCGATGACCATCGGGTTTGCCTACTGCCTACTGGTTCCTGAAGTGGAGAAAGAACGAAGTGCCTTTGTTGACTTCCGAATGTACGGTGATCGATCCGCCGTGCAGGCTCATGATCTGTTTGGATAAGCTCAATCCTATTCCTGAACCATCTTTTTTGGTGGAAAAGAATGGAATGAAGATCTCGCCCAGCTCTTTGGGGGATATTCCCTTTCCGTTGTCAGCTACTTCTATGACGGTCTGCTTGTCTGTACGGTAAGCCCTGAGCCCGATGTGCGGCGCGGAAGAATGTTCGAGCGCGTGAATGCTGTTGGTAATAAGATTGATGAGCACCTGTTCAACCAACGCCGGATCCATGCCGATCTCCAGATCGGACGTGGCGGATACTGTCAGTGTAATATTTTTGCGTGTCAGCTCTTTCGACATCAGGTTCCTGACCGCTTCCAGGAATTCTTCTGCATTTACCTTTTCAGGATTGGGTTTCGGCACCCGCGTGAGCTTGCGATAGTTCTCGATGAAGTGAAGCAATCCATCGCTGCGTTTCTGGATGGTGTTCAGTGAAAAGCTGATGTCGGAGATGGTTTCCTGTTTCAGCTCGTGAAGCTGCTTCTCGTTGCCTGCCTTGTCTTTCAGAAAACCTTGCATGGTTTCCGTGAGCGACGAAATGGGAGTCACGGAGTTCATGATCTCGTGCGTGAGGATGCGGATCAGCTTGTGCCATGCTTCGATCTCCTTCTGCTCGATCTCGGAGTTGATATCCTGCAGCGTAATAAGCTTTAGGGGTTTGTCGAGGATAAGCAACGTGCGCACATCCACTGTGAGGAAATGTGTTTCAGATGATGACCGCATTTCCACAAGCTTTTTTCCATTGCTGCCCAGGTGTTCGATCTCGCTTGCAAAAACCGGATTGCGTTGTTGCACGAGCTTCCAGTTTTTCAGGCCGGGGATGCCCAGCATGTTTTCGGCGTGTGGATTGATCAGCGAAATGCTTTCATTTTGTTCTATGGCAATGATGCCGATGTGAAGCTGGTTGACAAGCATCTGCAGAAAATGGAACTGCGCCTCTTTTTCGATCTTCACCTGCTTGTATGCCTGGATGATGCCGCCCATGCTTTCGTGAAGCTCTTTGAACGACCTGCCCATGATGGACTGCTTGAAGGAGATGGAGAAATCCGAATGACGGATGGCATAGAAGAATTTGGCCAGCTCGCGGTTGGTATGGTTCACGAAGCGCACAAGCTCCGCTACCTGTACGATCAGCAGCAGTCCGAGAATGATCTGGTTGAAGAAAAGACGTTTGTCACCAAAGATCAATGAGATGACGATCACGTTCGCAAGCAGGAGAACGATGCGCACAATGACCAGGAAGGTGAAACGTTTGTAGATCATTCTGTAGCAGTTGACAGTTGATGAAAGGTCCACGGTCCACAGTCGATAGTCCATGGCAGGTAGTGTGAATTGAGCGGCGCATACCTCTCAAATCGCGTCTTGTTCCAGGACTTTACGTCGATCCTCACACCGATCGTCCATGGACTGTTGACCGTCGACCGTGGACTCATATTCCGTGTTTCTTCATTCTCCGGTACAGCGCGGTGCGGGTCATGCCGAGCGCAAGGGCCGTCTGGCTTACGTTGCCGCCGTTGTCATCCAACGATTGAAGGATGAAGATCTTTTCCATCTCTTCCAGCGTTCGTGGCGGACTATCCTGTTTGGGTTTTGCGGCACTTCCGCTGATCAGTAGCTCCGGCGAAGCGATCACACGGTCTTCGCTCAGGATCACCGCGCGCTCAACGGCATGCTGCAGCTCGCGGATATTGCCGGGCCAGAAATATTTTTTCATTTTCTGAAGCACGGCTTTATCGATCTTCATTCCCGGCCGTTTGTACTTCTTTCCATACGCTTGTAGAAAATGATCGCACAGCAGTGTAATGTCATCAACTCTTTCCCGCAAAGGCGGTACACGGATCTCCACGGTGTTGATCCTGTAAAGGAGGTCCTGCCTGAATTTTTTTTCGTACACCATTTCATTCAGCGGCATGTTGGTGGCACAGATCAACCTGAAGTCCACGGGAATTTCCTGCGTTGCGCCAACCCGTTGTACTTTCCGGTGTTGCAGCACGGTCAGCAGTTTTGATTGCAGGGCCATCGACAGGTTGCCGATCTCATCCAGAAAAATGGTGCCACCCGAAGCGAGCTCGAATCGCCCAGGCTTGTCCTGCCGTGCGTCGGTGAAAGCGCCCTTAACATGACCAAAGAGCTCGCTTTCAAAAAGTGTTTCCGTGATGGCGCCCAGGTCCACGCTGATAAAAACTTTATCCTTCCGCAATGAATTTCGGTGAATGGCGCGTGCTACCAATTCTTTCCCGGTGCCGTTCTCACCCAGGATCAGCACGTCTGCATCCGTGGCAGCCACGCGGTCGATCAGCTCGTGTACCCGTTGTATGGCAGGGGAGTCGCCGATGAAGTCGATGTAAGGCTGGTCGATGGCATTGCTCAGCTTCTCCTGCGTCAGCTTCAGCTTCTCCACTTCCTTCTTCGACTGCCGGAGCTGCAGGGCGGCCATGATCGTGCCCAGCAGCTTCTGATTTTTCCACGGCTTGAGCACGAAGTCTGTGGCGCCATGTTTCATCGCCTTTACGGCAAGATCAACTTCGCCATAAGCGGTGATGAGAATGACCACGGCCTGAGGATCGGCTTTCAGGATCTCGCCCAGCCAGAAAAAACCTTCTTCACCGTCGTTCACACCGATCTTGAAATTCATGTCGAGCAGGATCACATCGTATTCGGCAGACCTGACCAGCGCGTTGATACGCTGCGGATTTTCTTCGATCTGTACGTGTGAGAACTCCTGCTTCAGGAACATTCGTGCCGTTTCAAGGATGTCGCGGTCGTCGTCTACAATGAGTATTTTAGCAGTGATCATGTTTGTAAAGAGTCATATGAAGGTAGTTATAAATGTATCACTTGCAAACACAACGGTGTATCGGATGCGATACAATAGAGGGGTTTCTGTTGTTTTAAATAACTGATTTTCAAAACATTGTGATAGTGGCCTGATTTTAGCAAAAAGCCTGGTATCAATAAATCATAATCCATGTTCCGCAGCCATATCCGAACCGCGCTCAGAAGTTTCAGGAAGAACAGCTTTATATCAGTGATCAACCTTTCCGGGCTATCGCTCGGACTGGCTTCGTGTCTGGTAGCGGGACTTTATATCAGGCATGAGCTTTCGGCTGACCGGTTTCATCACGACATCGACGCCATCTATCATGTATCCGCCAGCATGCGGGACCTGAACATCAATGGAACACCGTATCCCTTTGCGGAGGCCATTGAAAAAGACCTGCCTGCCATCACAGCCACGCTTCGAACGGCCAATGAAGAAACGTTTGTGCAGATCGGCACGGAGCGGTTCAAACATGATGTTGTGCTCTCTGATCCCAATTTCCTTTCTTTCTTCACCTTTTCGTTGCGGGAGGGCAATGCCGCCAAAGCGCTCACCGGTTTGAAGCAGGTTGTGATCAGCGACGAGATCAGGCAGAAATATTTTGGCGCACGCAACGCGCTTGGAGAGGTGTTGCGCATTCAGCTGAACAATGAATGGGTTGACTTCATGGTATCAGGTGTGGTTGCTTCACCGGAGGCTTACTCCAGCATCTCGTTCGATTTCCTCATTCCGCTGGAGAATCGTTATGTCAATGATCAGGCAGCCAAGAGCGATTGGAGTTCTTTTTACATCACAAGTTTTGTGAAGGTGGCCCCCGGAACGATCGGGTCTGTGCGTGAGGTGCTGCCGGATTTTTCTGACCGTCACCTGCAACGGAAGAAAAATCCTGATGGTACCCCGTCCATGATCTTTGTGCTTCGTTCACTGGCCGACCATCATCTGCATGAAGGATTTCAAGGTGCGGGCCTCCTGGCCGGACGCAACATTAAATCGCTGTATGTATTTGCCGGTGTTTCATTGATCATTCTTTTGCTGGCGTGTTTCAATTTTATGAACCTCACAAGCGCTCAGGCTTCGCGCAGGGCAATAGAAGTGGGTGTACGGAAAGTAGTGGGCGCGGGGAGATTGCAGCTTGTCAGACAGTTTCTTATCGAAGCGCTTGTGCTGAGCGCGTTTGCTGCTGTGCTGGCGCTGGGGCTGGCAGAGCTGGTGCTGCTGGCTTGCCGCGATATGCTGGGTGTATCAGTCTCTGTTTTCGACTGGAGCCATCCTGAGGTGTATGCGGGTTTCGCGATCGTCACCATCATCGTGGGTATACTGGCAGGTCTTTATCCGGCCATGATCTTGTCCGGGCTCAGCGCGCTTAAAAGCTTCAAACGATATCTTACCATTGGTGGCAGCAACTGGCTCACCCGTTCTGTGCTTTCGTTGCAGTTCGGTTTATCGGTGATCCTGATCGTGTGCGCCGTGGTGATGTGGAAACAACATCACTACATGATGAACAAAGACCTCGGCTACAATAAGGAGCAGGTGCTGGTTATCTCGTTCAATAGCCGTGACACTGCTTCTGCGGACTTTATCAAAACGGAGATCAAAAAATTTGCTGAAGTAGTGAACGTGACCAAAAGCTCCAGCGCTTTCACCCGTGGCAACAACATCACATTCCTGGAAATGCCCGGTGGTTCGCGCGCGCCTATCTACACCATCAGCGTTGATGACGATTACCTCCGCACCATGGATATGAAAGTAGTGCTTGGAGTGCCGTTTCAGGAAGGTCAGGCCGAGGGAAGTGCAGCGATCATGATCAACGAGACCATGATGAAAACGCTGAACCTGCAGGATTCCATCGGCATGAAGCTAAACCGTTCCATCGGTTGGGTGAGCAATCCCACGATTGTTGGCGTGGTGAAAGACTTTCACCATTCACAATTGCAATGGCAGATCCAACCTTTGATGTTCCTTCATAACCGGAAGCTGACCGATACTTACCTGATGGTGCGGCTTGCGCCGAGGCAGATCGTTGCCGGACGCCAGAAGATCGAAGACGTCTGGAAAAGGACGAACGCTGATTCTCCATTCGAGTATTTTTTCCTGGACGATGACATCAATAACCAGTATGCTTCTGAAGCACGATGGTCCAGGGTCATTACCGTTGCCACGGCCATGGCGATCTTTCTCTCGATGCTCGGACTGTTGGGTTTGGCCATGTTCACCGCAGAACGCCGCAGAAAAGAGATCGGCATCCGCAAGGTGCTCGGCGCATCGTTGCGTCAGCTGGTAGCGTTGCTCTCCCGTGATTATTTCCTGCTCATCGTCATCGCCTTCGCGGTGGCGGCCCCTGTGGCATATTTTATCATGACCAGCTACTGGCTTAACAATTTCGCTTACCGTACCCCAGTGGATGCCA
This sequence comes from Chryseosolibacter histidinae, assembly GCF_018598225.1. Taxonomy (GTDB): domain Bacteria; phylum Bacteroidota; class Bacteroidia; order Cytophagales; family Cyclobacteriaceae; genus Chryseosolibacter; species Chryseosolibacter histidini. Next base: position 38,106 of record NZ_JAHESF010000021.1, read on the forward strand.
TCGTGTATGTTTCTGCGTTCGCGATGGTTTTTCTGATGGCAGCCATTGCCGTAGGAAGCCAGACTATCCGCGCCGCTACACAGAATCCCGCCGAAACGTTAAAAGAAGAGTAGGAGGAGATGAGGTACGATTTAACGGAATGATAAGAAGGTCTTTAACGCCAACAGCCATGTGCGTTAGCCCGTACGTTTTTGGTTGGTCATGGGCACAGTGATTACGGTATGTATCGGCACACTTGTCTATATGGCCATTAACGGTGAGCTCGTTTGAGTGTGCTGTTATAGAGATCTGTAACTTCCCTGATCACCGGTTTGTTTAACCGTCGCTCGCCATCCCGCATGTAATTGAATTCCTCCAGCAGTTCGGCAAGTTTCGATTTGGATTCTTCCGCTCTGTTCGTGGCCATCAGAAATTTACAATACTCCGTCCGGTGCCAGTAATTTGTATAGGACTTGTCCATGTCATTGAACACTTTCCAGGCCAGCGTGGTGTTGCCATTGAAGTGGAGCGACCAGGCGTAGATCGTTCGTTCCTCCGCATTTCTGAAACTCTTCTCTGTTTCAAGCTCCTGGCCCAGCGCGATGGCTTCGTTATAATGTTTGCTGAAAAAATATGCCCGTAACAATTTCAGCCGCAGCGGAACATCGTCGGCCATAAACCCCTGAAGGCAGCCGCTGTAGAGCGGTATAGCATCGTCATATCTTTCATAGTGCATGTAGGCATCCGCGAGCCTGACCCTGTTGGATACGTTGTCGCTGAACTTCAGGTCCCGTTCAAGTTGCTCGAGCTTGTAGTTGCTGTTCATCATACCTTTTACACCTTCCGTGAGATTTCTGATATTTCCCCTGGTGTAAAATGTATCGAAGAGGTAAAGAAGACTTCCGAAGAAAGGAAAGAAAATGATGAGCCAGTACCATTTCTGCTGTGAGTTGCTTTTGTAAGCATGGTACAAACAGAAGATCTGCAGAATGAGTATGGGAGTGTAAAATCTGAGCATGATGTGGGGGATCTTGCCTTGAAAGTTAGCATTCCCCCGACACTTTGCCAATACCGCTCATCATTCGGCGCTTACATGACAGGCTCCCGCAGTATGGTTTTTAATTTGGCAGGTGCCGTTTTTCTGAAATCCGAAAGGTAGATCTCATGGTGAAGCCCGTTGCGCTTGAAGTTTTTGTCGCGCATAAAGGCTGCCATTTGCTCCAGTGTTTCAGGTTCTTTATCGAACGGGCCTACATGCAGCATTTGTACGGTCTTTCCCTCTGCCATTTCAAACAGACCGGTTTCCGCGGCAAGAGCAATGCCTTTTTTCGAAACTACGGTATGTCTGGCGGTTTCTATGTGCTGGCGGGTAACGAAATCAGGCATCCTGATCAGCAGCCGATACTCCCACTCACTTCTGGGCACTTTTTGGGGTGCCTCTGAGATCGAAGGCGCTCCGTATTTTTCTTCATCGTACCACCACAAGCCCTCCAGTTTGGCAACAGTGAAATCTTTGCCTTTCTCCTTCATCATAAATTTGATGGTATAAGCCATGGAGTACAAACCCTGGAGCTTTTCAGCAAAAGCCTGGCCGGAAGGATCGCCTTTGCCTGTGATCGACAGAAATTGCGCTTTTTCAATTTCAACCACCTCGGGTTTTGCCTTGGCCGTATAGTAACTTTTGTACTTTTTTGTGAGATCAAGTTTGTCCATACGAATAGTTTTGATGGTGTAAAATAATCCACCACCAGTGACAGCCCTATGTCAGTATGGTTTCAAAAAAAGTCTGGATGCGAAACGCCGGGGCTTACAAGTAGTATACCTTAGGCGAGGGGGCAGTCAGTCACGCCAGCCCTGAAAGGGCGCCAAGCAAGAAGCGTAGGGTGTAAGCCCTACGCTTCTAACGTGAAACTCGGTGAAAGCCCCAACGGGGCGTAATACGTTCTTACGCGCCTTGATACTCCTGGACACACCCATCAATCCCATACATACCGTTCGTCGTACTCGATTTTGTGCTTGGTAAGTAATTGTCTGAACTCATCCTGAAAAGTTATTTTTGTATGATGCTCGTGTTGTCTTTCGATGTAACGTTTAACCACTTCGATTCCTAAAGGGTTGACGGAAAAAGCACCGTACCCATCCTGCCAGTAAAAGTTTCTAAGACTTTCGTCTTTGGTTTTCATCCACTTCGAAGAATGTGATTTTACTTCTTCGATGAGCTTTGATAATGAGAGCTTCCTCGAGAGCACGCACAGAATATGAATGTGATCTGTGAATCCTCCCACCTTGATTGGATAACATTGAAGGTTATAACAGATGCCTGCGATATACTGATGAAGATCATCTTCGAAGGGTGGCTGTATTAACGGCTGCCGATGTTTAGTAGTGAATGTAATGTGAACGAGGTTTTTGGCCAGTGACTGTGGCATAGGAGAGAGGGGTTATTTATTTGGGGTGATCGAGTTATCGCGCCCTTTCAGGGCTTGTGGGCATAACCTTAGCGACACGCAGGGCTGACACCCTGCGTTTTGAGTCTACGCCCTTTCAGGGCTAAAAAGCTTTAGGCGTATAAGACATGAATTCTTCCATCGTAAAGCTGATCAGATTTGCTTCTTGTTCGGCTTGCCTGATAGAACGATCGAGCTCGTCATTATATCTGGGATCGAATTCATTAAGTGAGATGGTGATCTCTATATTTTTTCTGTTGCCGATGAAGTCTTTTATTTTCTGAAGCAATTCAATATTTAGTTCAGACGGCTTTACTTTAATTATTGTCTCCATAATAAAAGCATTTCAAGCAATTTATCAATTCATATCCTCATCCACAATAAAAAAAAGACCGCACGGATACTTCGTGCGGTCTTTGGTATTGTTGTTAACCGGAAATGTATTAGTCGATTCCGATCATCATGAAGGCACCCCAGTAGATCGGTTCAGGGTACTCCACGCGAAGCTCTTTTTTGGCGTCGATGAAGCTCTGACGCAGGTTGTTTGAGTTCAACCACTTCTGATAAAATTTCAGCATCAGTTTTTGCGTGGCATCATCGTCTACCTTGAACATACTCATGATCAGTACCTTCGCACCTGCCACGAGAAATGCACGCTGCAGCCCGTACACACCTTCACCGGCTTCGAGATCGCCGAGACCGGTTTCACAGGCACTCAGCACCACCAGGTCAGTCTTGTCGAGGTTGAGGCTCATGGCTTCGTAGGCAGTCAGGATACCGTTCTCCATGTTGTAGTTGTAGTCAGTTTTGTCGAGCAGATCGCCCGCGCCCCTCAGCAGCAGTCCGGTGCGCATCAAAGGGTTCTGGGCCAGCAACGCCTCATTCCCTTCGATCTCTTTCTCGAGCGTCAGGTTTGTGGAGGGCCTGTAGAGACCGTGTGTTGCAATGTGAAAGATCTTGGGACTGTTCAGCTCTTTTACTTTTTCTTCGGCGGCAGAACGTTCAACATATTCAGATGTATTCCATCCTTTTTGCTTGAGCATGAACTGAAGCTGGTTGATCTCCTTCTCGGTGCCAGGCAGGGAGGCGATGTTTTTGTTATCGGCTGAGGCTGTCAGGTAGAAGGTGGGGTTACCGAACATCATTGCTGTGTTGTCTGTAGCTGCCCGGGTCTTTGCCTTGCGCAGGAAAATATCTTTCGTGTTGCTCACCAGCACGATGTTGGAGTTGTCGATCACGAACCGGCCGTCGGGGGTGGCAATGGCCTCCAGGTTGATCTGGTTATAGATGCCATCGGCGGAAAGATAGATGGTTGCTACCTGCCCGATCTCTTCGATGATCGGTTGCCAGAACACGCCATAAGAAATGTTGTCTTCGAGTTTACCTGTGATAGCGTTGCGATAGAATTTGAAGAAACGTGTTTCCATGCGGTGTCCATCTTTCAGGATGATCGCTTTGGGTTTGGTGAGCTCCGGTTTTACATAAAGCGCTGCATAGATCACGGAATCGGTGAGGCTATGATTGAAATAACGGTACCGCACCATTTCGATGGCAGCTTCATTGGGCTTCAGCGACTTTCTTACATCGTCAAAGGTGATACGTTTGTTCTCGAAGCTTTCGCCGAAGATCTCTGAACGCTGGCTAAGCTCTTTCTCCAGGCGCTCTACTTCCTGGTGAAGCTGATTCGGGTCGATCTCGTTTTCGGTGAGCTGGGTGGCGCTCATGGACAGGGCAAGGGTCAGCAGCTCTTTCTTCTGGATCCAGGTGTTGTACTGCGCCTTGAGGGGCTCATCGGTGCTGTTCATGATGCGCTCACGGATCTTAATAGAGGAGCTCAACAGCAGCGCTTTGGTGAGCAGCTGGTAATCGTATACTTTTTTGGTGAGGTCCTTGAAATCGTCGAGGTTACTGAAGGCAAGGGTGTTGTAGAACTCGAAGTCGCCCTTGATGGTATTCCAGTACTTTGCTTTTTCACGCTCGCTCAGGGCAGGGAAAAACTGCTTGATAAAGTTCTCATAGTTTCCAAGCGCATCTTCGATGTTCTTCTTCGAGCGTTTGAAGTCCTGCTCCATGTAGTACACCTTGCTGAGCTTCGACAGCACCTTCACGTATTCGGGGTGCGTGGTGCTGAAGAAACTTTCATACAGGTTTTTGGCTTTGATGTAGAACTCTTCTGCTCTTTTATAATTCTTCTGCTGGTAGTAAACGTCTCCGGTGAGCGTGTAGATGCTGGCGGTGTTGATGTTGTTCTTCCTTCCGGCCTTGGCCTTCCAGATGCTTTCAGCCACGGTGAGGGAGTTGAAGGCGATATCGAACCTGCGTTCCGAGATGTAGAGCACCGCTACGTTCTTCAGGATCTCGGCATACTGCGGATTGTCTTTGCCGAGCTTTTCGGCCATCACATCCCTCGATTCGATCATCAGCTTTTCCACCTGCTGGGCGTTATCTCCCTTGTAGAATTTGATAAGCGCCAACTGCGACAGTGATTTGGCCACTTCAATGTGCTTGCGCCCGAACTGTTTCTCCTGGCTGGCCATGGCCTTGGTTACGTTGGCCTCCGCTTTTTCGTAGTCGCCGAGGGTGTAATAAATGTCACCGAGCAGTTTTTGGGTCGGCGCTGTTTTGGTTGAATTGTCACCATAGATGCTGTTGGCGATCTGGTAAGCCCGGAGCGCGGTTTTTTCGGCTTCGGTATAATCTCCTTTGGCAAGCAGGATGCGGCCTTTGTCTACCAGCGGGTCGATAAGGCGCAGGGTGCTTTTTCCGAAGAGGCGTTCATATTCCTCGATCAGGTTGTTCAGCAGCTTATCGGTGGCTGAATAACGGCCCAGCTGGATCAACAGGGATGAAAGCTCTTTCGCTGTTGAAAGCTCATCTCCCATGGGACCGTCGGCTTTCTGGATCAGCTTGCGTGTACGCTCCAGGTTGCTTTCCGCTTCGTCGAACAGACCTTTCAATCCATACAGCTTGGCCTGGCTCTCCAGCGCGCTGATGTATGATGGCCGCCATTCTGCATACTCCCGGTTCTCTTTCAGGTCAATGATCTCGAGCGCTTTCAGGATGTTGGCCTCGGCTTCGTCATACTCACCGAGCTTCAGCTGAAGTTTGGCGATGTTGTTCAATTCCATTCCCAGCAGGATGTCGTCGTTCTTGAATTTCTGGATTGTAGCTTCCCTGGCATCCTTCAGGGTCTTGGCAGCGAGGTTATACTTGTCGGTGAACTCATACCACTGTGCAATGTGGTTGAGGATCGTGATCATGTCCTTGTGGTTCTTGTCGATCTCCTTTACCACGATGCGGAAGAAGCTTTCCTCGTAGATCTTTCCTGCCTCATCCATTTTGTTGGTGTAGTCGAGGTAGAAGTTGGCGAGGTGCACCCTGGCCAGGTGATATTCGGGAGAGTTTTCGCCGCAAAGGTCTTTTTTGATCTCCAGCAGCTGGTTGAGGTACGATTCGGCGTTGGTGTAACGTTGCTCTGCGAGCGCTACCTCGTACAGGAACTCATAAATACGGATGGTGGTTTTGTAGTTCTTGGGCAGCGATTTGGAGCTGATGAGGTTCAGCGCGTTTGTTTCAAGATTGCGGGTCTGGTCTCTTTGCATCTTGGTATCGAACTCCACCGCTTTCAGGTTCACGCGGTGCAGGCTGGCCTTGGGATAGTACTTGTCGATCACTTTCTCATATTCCAGCTTTGTATTGATGTAACGGGCATTGATCCCTTTAGACATCAGCAATTCCAGGTAGCTGATATAGATCTCATGCGCCAGGGCGTTCGTGGGATTCGTTTTCTTTTTCAGATCGCTGAGCATGTTGTCGAACTCGAGGCGTGAATCGTCGAGGTCCTTGTTCCCATTCTCCTTAAAAGCTTTAGCCCACACGTAGCGGTATTCGATGTCCGCAAGGCTCGTCTCACCCAGGAACCTTCGCTTGCCTTTGAGCCAGCTGTCCAGCTCCAGGAATGCCGCGTCAACATCAGGATTTTCTGCATCGGCGCCGATAATGGAGATCCTGCCTTTTTTGGCGATGGCGCTGCCGATCAGTGTTTTTAATTTTGCATAGTCGTTGAAGCGCTGAAACAGCTCGCCTTCGGGAATACGTTTGGTTTTGATCTCGTTGCCTTCAACAATGGTTTCTTTTTCCACGGCACGGGCTGCAAAGTATTTCTCGTATTCGCGCAGCAGGTCCAGCGCGGTGTTGGCAAATCCCTGGCCGATCATCGCTTCTGCTTTGGCAAGGGCAATTCTGCCTTTCATGGCATCGTTAAGCTGATCTGTCTTTTTGAGAACAGCTTCTGCTTTTTCGATATACTCTCGGCTGATGCGGAAATTGCCATAATCGAGGTAGATGTCGGCAACATCCAGCATGGTGGTGGCATAGCTGGTGCTGTTTTCTCCGTAAACGTTAAGGCTTGTGGCCAGCGCATTGGTCAGGGAGGTCTCAAATCCCTCGATAATACCCATGGCCAGGTTGATGCGGGCGTCCTGCAGGTAGTACACTACCATGTAATTGCTGTTCGCGCCGGCCTTCAGGGCTCCTTTTTTGAATTTGCCCAAAGACGAAAGCGCTTTTTCAAGGCGGCCGGAATTATAGTAGTTGTCAATTTTTTGCAGGGCTTTGTCCAGCTTTTTGTTCTGGCAGTAAGCGGCCTGGCTGGCAAAAAGACATAACAGTACAGACAGTGTTAGAAAACTGACTTTCTTCATGGTAAGGTTGTTTGAGCTAAGCAAATTTAAGCAATTCGGGGCATTTGCTGCCGCTCCATGTATAAAGGAGGGGGCAATTAGTGCCGAGGTCCTGGGTTTATCCAAATAACCCGAATAGACCTGTATACCACTTTAGCATGTTTAGTGAACGGGCAGCTGGGTACGGCCGGCATTATTTACAAAAACCTTGACAACACATGTCACGAATAGTTGCTAAACTTGTTGCCATTTTCAGATAAGCACGTTGGTCAGAACTTTTTCCATTTACCGAAGCTCCGCCGGAAGCGGCAAAACCAGAACCCTTGCCAAGGAATATCTTAAACTGGCACTGCAATACCGTGCTGACTACTATAAATATATACTGGCGGTAACTTTTACCAACAAGGCCTCACAGGAGATGAAAGACCGGATCCTGGCCTACCTGGACGATTTTGCCCGGGCAAGGCCCAGCGAGCTGGCCGAAGAGCTGAAATCGGAGCTTTCCCTTGACGCTCAGACCTTTCAACAATACAGCCAGGCCGCACAGGCTGCCATTCTCCATCAATACGCCCAGTTTTCCATCAGCACCATCGATGCGTTTTTCCAGAAGGTGATCCGATCGTTTACCCGCGAATCGGGGCTCATAGGCGACTACCGGCTTGAAGTTGAGCACGATACAGTGCTGGAAGAGGTGATCGACAACCTCATCGATGAGCTGGGCAACAACCGGGAGCTTACCGAGTGGGTGGTGGAGTTCGCCAAAGAGAACCTCGAGAACGAGCGCGCCTGGGATGTACGTTACAGCCTGATCGAATTTGCCCGTGAGATCTTTCGCGAAGAGTTCAAGGCCATAGAAGACGACGTGAACACCACAACCGCCCAGCCGGGATTCTTTAAGCGATTGAAGAACCAGCTGTGGGCGCAGAAAAATATTTTCCTCGGTAAGGTTTCAAAACCTGCCCAGGAAGCGCTGGAGATCATTCAGGCCAACGGATGGATCGCCGAGGATTTCAGCTACGGAAAGGGTTCCGGCATCATCACGTTCTTCAGCCAGTATGCCGGCGAGAAGAACCTAAGCCGGTTCAAACCTCCGAGTGGTCGCCTGCGCACTTATTTCACGGAACCGGAAAACTGGCCCGGCAAAAGATCACCTCATGCCGCCGTGATCAGGCGTGTGGCAGGAGAAAAACTGGTGCCCGGGCTGCTCTCGATCATCGCAGCGTACGACGAACACTTCACCAGTGCCCTCAGCGCAGAGATGGTCTTGAAGAATCTCTACGTTTTCGGGCTCATTGCCGACATCGCACGCAAGCTGAAAGAGTACAAGGACGAGAACAATGTGATGCTGCTGGCCGATGCGCCGAAATTCTTGAACGGTGTGATCCGCGACAGCGATACACCTTTTATATATGAGAAGGTGGGATCTTTTTACCGGAACTACCTGATCGATGAATTTCAGGATACTTCCGGCATGCAGTGGAAGAACTTTCAGCCACTGATCATGAACAGCCTTGACCAGGGATATCCCGGCCTGGTGGTGGGCGACGTGAAACAGGCCATTTATCGCTGGCGCGGAGGAGACCTCAACCTGCTGCAGCATGAGATCGTCTCGCACGTAGGTGAGCAGCGCGTGTCTGTGAAGGCGCTCGACAGGAATTTCAGAAGCGCCCAGCAAGTTGTGAGCTTCAACAACGCAGTGTTCGGCACAGCGTCAAAGATCGTGGCTACCGAGACAGGTGCATCGATACCACTACAGGCCTATACGGATGTTGTTCAAAAAACATCCAGGCTGGACGAGGGGTTTGTTCAGGTAACGTTTATCCGCGAGCCGGCGCCAGAAGAAAAACAACTTTCCATTCAGGAAGAACCCGATGCCGAAGCAGTTGCCTCCAAGTGGCATGCGGCGGCACTCGATCAGCTGCCACTCACATTGGAAGAGCTTCAGCAAAATGGTGTAGCGCTCAAGGATATCGCTATACTTGTACGCAAGAACGACGAAGGCCAGCGCATTGCAACCCACCTGTTGCATCACAAGAATTCGGGCAAGGCAAAACCAGGCTGCCACTATGATGTGGTCTCCAACGAGTCGTTGCGGATCGATGGCGCTTCTTCGGTGAACTTGCTGCTGGGTGCCATGCGGTACCTGCTGAATCCGGAAGATTCCATTGCCCGGGCGCAGCTTGGCTACGAGTTTTCGCGGCTTCATGAACCGGAGCGCGACCTCTCGCTGGTATTTGCGGTAGCTAATCAAGCCATCTTTGAGAACAATTTGCCGGAAGCTTTTACAGAACGGAAGCCAGCGTTGAAGAAGCTGTCGCTGATCGAGCTCACCGAATCGCTGATCGGCATTTTTGATCTCGGCAGCCAGCAGGGAGAGCTCGTCTACCTTCAGGCGTTTCAGGACCTTGTGCTGGATTTTTATAACCGTGAGCGCAATGACCTCGGCGCGTTCCTGGAATGGTGGGAAGATAATCGCCATAAAAAGTCGGTGCAGATCTCGGGCGATGTGAACGCTGCCCAGATCCTCACCATTCATAAATCGAAAGGATTGCAGTTCAAGTATGTGATCATTCCTTTCTGTGCTTGGAGCATGGACCATGACAACTGGCAGGCGCCGAACCTTTGGGTGCGGTCAGAACAGGAACCGTTCGCCAACGCGGGCTACCTGCCGGTGCGTTATTCGAAGATCCTGGAGCAGACCTCTTTTGCGCCGTATTATAAGGAAGAGCACACGCGCAGTTATCTCGACAACCTGAACCTGCTATACGTGGCGCTCACCCGTGCAGAGTACGGCCTGATCATCACGGCACCCCACCCTGACATCCGCAGCACAAAAAATACAGTAGCCGCCCTGTTGTGCAACAGCATCCGGGCCAGTGAAACGCTTCAGCCGGCATGGAACGAAGCTGAAGCTATGTATAAATCCGGCGTGCACAAGGCAGGTGTGGCCCAGCAGCATGAAGAAACGGGCCACCTCAGTCTTTCGGCTTACCTCTCTTCACCCTGGCGCGAGAAGCTGGTGATCCGTCAGTCGGGTGCTAGTTATTTTAATGGTGTGGACGAGGAGCAGCGCGGTAAGGTCACCTATGGTATTCACATGCATGCCGTGCTTTCGCGCATGAAGTACGCCGACGAGATCGAGAGCAGGCTCGATGAGATCATTCTCGAAGGGTTGATCACCGCTGCGGAAAAGAGCACGTTATATAAAGAGCTTATTGCCCTGCTTGCCATCAACGAGGTTGGGCAGTGGTTCACGCGTCAGTGGAAAGTGCAGACGGAGGTGCCAATCCTGTTGCCCGGTGGCGGTGAAAGCAGACTCGACAGGTTGATCTGGAAGGATAAAAAAGCGATCGTCATCGACTTCAAAACCGGCGACCAGAAGAAAGATGACAACAAGCAGGTGCTGGCTTACATCGAGACATTGCGGCAGATGAATTTTCTGGACGTCACCGGCTACCTGCTTTACCTGCGCGACAAGGAAGTGGTTGAAGTGAAGCCTGGCGGAAAACAGAAGGTGGTTAAAAAAGTTGAAGATAAAGATCAGATGTCGCTGTTTTAAGCGGCAGCATAAAGATGAAGACATTCTTACAGGAACTGGCAGAGAAAGTATATAAGCAGCACCCCGCGCTGGAAGAGGTTACCATGGTATTCCCCAACCGCCGGGCTATCCTGTATTTCCGGCAGCACCTGAGCAACCTGCTGAACAGGCCACACTTTTCGCCAGCGCTGCTTACCATAGAAGACTTCGTTGGCAGCTTCACGTCTTTGAAGGTGCCCGACAAGCTCGAACTCATCTATCAGCTCTACAAAGTATACAACACGGTGCTTCCATCCGCTGAGACCAGCCAGGGTGGGGTGGAGCAGTTCTATTTCTGGGGCGACATGCTGCTGCGCGATTTCGACGAGATCGACAAGTATCACGTTAACGCCGTGCAGCTTTTTAAAGATCTGAGCCATCAGAAGGAGCTCGATTCAACCTTTGATTACCTCACCGACGAGCAAAAGGAGTTTCTCAGAAGCTTCTGGGGGAATTTTGATGAAACGCAGTCGGCCAACAAGAAGAAGTTCCTGTATCTGTGGAGGCAGCTGCCCCAGGTCTATACGGCGTTCAAGCAGAAGCTTGCGGAGCTGGGAATGGCCTATGAAGGCATGCTTCACCGGTGGATTGCCGAACGTTTAACCGAAGGAAAGATCACCACCTTTCCCAGGAACCCGGCATTCATAAAATTTGCGGGCTTCAATGCGCTGACCACAGCGGAGGAGAAGATCATTTCTTTTTTTGTGGAGCGTGGCGCAGAAGTTCATTGGGACATGGATGCCTATTACGTGAACAACGCGGCGCAGGAAGCAGGGAAATTTTTCCGGGAGTATCAGCAACATCCCGTGCTGCGCAACACCTTTCCGCAACAGATCCCTTCTCATTCACTACTGAGCGCGTCGTCCTCTGAAGCCCCGCGGGTGAGCATCTTCGGCGCGGCCCAGCCAGTGGGGCAGGCCAAGCTCATGTCGCAGGTTTTGAAAGAACAGCTTGCCAAGGGTATGAAACCCGAAGAAACGCTGGTGGTGCTGCCGGATGAAAAACTGTTGCTGCCTGTATTGCACGGCCTGGCTTCAAGCGTAGAGAAAATGAACGTGACCATGGGGTTCCCCCTGAGCAGCACGCCCATGTTCAATTTTATCGAATTGCTCATGGATCTCCAGATCAGCCGCAAAGACGATCACTTCAATCATCGGCAGGTGCTTGCGCTGATGGGGCATCCATACGTGGTTGCTGCCGATGCCGCTTCTGCCAATGGCAAACGCAAGGAGATCCTCAAGCATAACTGGGTGCATATCCCGAAAGGGTATCTTGCCACGGAAGTGCCGCTGCACAGGCTCATCTTTCGTGAGCTGAGCGAGCTGACCCCACCTTCCGATAATGTAATGAAGTCACTCGTGAATTATCTTAAGTCTGTGGTGATCGAGGTGGGTTCGCTGGCTGCGCTGGGTGACCTGGACAAAGAATACGCTTTTCATTTCCTGAAATTCTTCAACCGTCTGGAAGAAGTATTTCTTGAAAAGGATGCTCACGCTGAAGCAACGCCTGAGAATGACGTTACGGGAATGAAATCTTTTCTGCGACTCTTTCGCCAGCTGATCCGCTCGCACAAGATACCTTTTGCCGGCGAGCCGCTGAAAGGCCTTCAGGTGATGGGGGTGCTGGAAACAAGGAACCTCGATTTTAAAAATGTGTTCATCCTCTCGCTGAACGAAGGAGCGTTTCCATCCATGGGTGGCAAGGGGTCTTATGTCCCTTACACTATACGCAAGGCATACGGACTTCCCACCGTTGAGCACCAGGATGCCATTTACTCGTACCTTTTCTACAGGGTGCTGCAGCGGGCCGAAAATATTTCCATCTTTTATAATTCAGAGACCGACGTGCTCGGCCAGGGTGAAATGAGTCGTTACCTGCAGCAGCTGCTCTTTGAATCAGGGCTGCCGGTAGAGAAGAAAGTACTTCACAATCCCATACAACCTCAGGGCATCAAACCCATCGTGATCGGTAAGACCGAGCAGGTGATGGAAAACCTCATGAAGCTCAATGAGGGCAACACGTACTTCCGCGGTATGTCTCCGTCGGCGCTGAACAGCTACATCGAGTGCCGCCTTAAATTTTATTTCCGGCATGTAGCCAAGATCAGAGAGGCAGACGAAGTAGAGGAAGAGCTTGATGCCCGGGTGCTTGGAAATTTCCTTCACGATGTGATGGAACGTTTTTACAAACGGATCGGGGAACGGAAGAAAAGCCGCCAGATCGAAGTGGCCGACTTCAATGATTACGAAGCTGCGATCGATGCGCTGATCGACGAAGTGTTCATTGAAGCCTATCGCCTGGATCCTGCAAAAAAAGTGAAGTATGAAGGGCAGCGGCTCGTGGTGAAAGAAATCGTAAAACGTTTTGCGCACCGCATTGTGGAGATGGATAAGGCCTACGCGCCGTTTACGATGGAGGCGCTGGAACAGGAAGGGCTTACCTTCTCGCTGCGGATCGTACACCCGCCGCACACGGCCGTGGTGAGTGGTAAGATAGACCGTGTAGACCGCAAAGGTGATCAGCTGCGGGTGATCGACTACAAAACGGGAAAGGATAAGCTGAACTTCGAAAGTGTTGCCTCACTTTTCTCACGCGAGTCAGATAGGAACAAAGCTGCCTTTCAGACGATGCTTTATGCGCTGCTTTATAAAAAGAATTTCCTGATGCAGCCTTCCGAGCATACGGCCAATGTGAAGCTGATCCCGGGACTGATCAACCGCATGAATCTCTTCGATGACGGATTTTCGTTTGGACTTAAAGCGGGCAAAGATCCCGTAACAGATGCAGAAGTGTTTCTGCCCGAATTTGAAATGCGCCTTCGTCTGCTTTTTGAGGAGCTGTTCGACCCGGCAATCCCTTTCGATCAGACAACCGAGCTCGAGAACTGCAAAACCTGCCCTTATACACAGATCTGCTATCGCTGATCAAGGATGACATCTTTTAAAAAGATGTCATCCTTTTTACGAGCTCTTCCAGGGGCGTTTCTTCCAGCACCTGGCGTTGTGGTATGTTGTTGACCTTCTTCCAGCGGATGAGTCGGATGTTGCCATCAGTGATCTCGATGCCGGTGATGTCGCCATCGGCAAAACAGCAGCAACCGGAATTAAAATACGTGGGCTTCATGTTCAGGTAATCGGGTGACACTTCGTTTTCGCTGCTTCGCCACTGGATCTCATCTTCCAGCGATTCGGCCCATTGTGGATTCTGATCGTGCAGCGCCTTCTTTTTTTCACGGTAAAGACGTTCGATGCGGGTAAGCGATTCGAACACGGGCTGATGGGTATGCCCCGTGATCAAAAGCAGATTGTTTTGCAGCGAAGACCATTCATACATGATGCTGTTGTGGAGCGACTTCAGCTCTTTGTCATAGGCGGGTGTATTCGGGTTGATGCGCAGGTAAGCCTGCAGCGGCGCCCAGATCTTGGAAACAAAGAACTTGCTGAACCAGTTGCCATCACTTTGCAGATCGCCCTGGTGTCCGTGCGTGCACAGGATGTTGAGTGGTTGCCCTGAAACGGTGGCCTGGAGCATGATGCCTTCCAGCGCGGCAACTTTCACGGTATAGATATCTTCGAGGTGTTTAGGAGAAAGCGGATCGATCTCCCAGTCGAGGTCGTGGTTGCCAAAGATCTTGGTGAAGGCGTGACGTACGGCGAACTTTCTTTCCACGGCAAAAGACGCTTCGTTGTGTTTTTTTACCTGCAACAGCGTGTTCTCCCAAAGCTCTTCACAATCGCCCAGGCTGATGAAGTGAAAACCCTGCCGGTTGTAAAACTCCAGCGCAGCAAGGTAGTTGTCTTCAGCGGTCATAAAATCATCGGCACCGTTCTTTCTGCCCTTGTGCTGATCAGAAAAAATGATGTAGCGATGCACACTGGGCTCAAACGGGATCACGAAGCCTTTTTTACCTTCGGGACTTTCGATCTTGTTCCTGAGCTTCGTCAACGCTTCAAATATGCGCTCACGGTCAGGATCAGAGGAGAATGTTCTCGTTAACCAGAGAATCGGATTCAGCAGCAGCAGTCTTGCCAGTCGACGCACGGGAGGGAAGTTTGGAGTTTGAAGTTTAAAATTTAAAGTTAAAAGTTTAAAGTTCATTGCCGGTTACCATTTACCGGCTTTGCATGCCGAAGCTTTAGCGCAGGTATGGTTTGTAGCTGTTTGGTTCACAACCTGGTTTCAAATATACAGATTGTGTTTTTACTCACACTTCCCTTGCCCGCCATAGCTTGCGATGGCATTAGCGCGATGTAGCGACGGAGGAACTCCTGGCTTTTATTCTTACTCCTTAATTCTTACTCCTTGCTACTTCTAAAGAGAGTATGTATTTCTTCTCCTTCAACGTTTTTCCAAAGGCTGACGACTCTACTTCTTCGGCGGGATGAAAGCCATATTTCTGGTAAAGGTGGGCGGCAGTGTAGAGTTCATGGGTGGTCCAGAGGTAGCTCAACTGATATTGGCACTGGCGGAGAAAGTCCATATACAGGTCCATGAGCTTTTTGCCGAGGCCGATGCCGCGATATTCGGGCAGGATGAGAAAATAGCGCAGCTGTGCAGCGGTGCCGCGGTTCATCAGCAGCAGGAAGCCGATCATTTTCGATTGGTGCTCGCAAACCCATACCCGGTTGGTGGCGGGGTTATACTGTTCATAGAACTCGAGCATTCCTTTGGCTACGTACGCTTCGAAGGAGAGTCCGTAATTATATTCGCGGCTGTACAAAGAGCCATGCAGGTAAGTAATGTATCCAATGTCTCCAGGCCGGAGCTCGGTGCGGATGGTGATGTCTTCCAGTGAAAGTTTTGCGCTCATTTTCCGTTATCGGCTTGATGTTGTATAAACAGGGTTCTGATCTCGCCCATGTGATGCAGCAATTTTTTGCGTTGTGCCTCCGTCATCGGTTTCAGCAGCGTCTCCACCTGCCTGTGCGTTGCGGCATCCAGTCTGGCGAACATTTTTTTGCCGGTTGCCGTAAGCGAGAGAAAATAGGCGCGTCCGTCTTCCTTCGATCTTTTGCGCGCGATGATCTTTTTCTTTTCGAACTGGGCCACGATCCGGCTCAGGTATCCGCGGTCCATGCTCAGGCTCTCCAACAGATGGCTGGCGGTGCAGGGCTGATGCTGGTTCAACTCATACAGGATCCGTGCTTCCGGAAGTGTAAAAGGACTTTCCGGCAGATGTTGGTTCAGCAGTCCGATGATGTTCGTATAAAACCTGCTGAATTCGCGTACGGCCCTGATCTGATCGTGATCCATAAGCCCAAGATATCCCAAATGGTTGACAAAGTCAACTAAATGACCCGCGCAAGGAAAATAGCGATGGAGCAGCTCCTGTGTAAATGGAATTCATTCTTGTGTGCGGATGATTCTTTAAAAAGAAAAGAGCCCGCCACAGCTGTGTTTCCCTCCAGTAGCTGCAACGGACCCTTAACCTGCCTTGCGGCAAGATCAGTGAAAGGTTAAACTAACTTTTCTTCTTTCTTTTCTTCTTTTTGTTTTTCCGGCCATCCGCCCTGGTGTCTGCCTTCACGCGGCTTTTCAGGTGTTTGCATAGCAGGTCCAGCAGTTTACCTGGGTCCATGCCTATGGTGATCGCTATCAGGTACACTTCACTTGCGAGGATCCTGATATTCGTTTCTCTCGACAGCCGGGTCAGCCGTTGTTTGGTGATGCCGGTTCTGCGTGAGATGCTTGCTTTATTGACAGACCTTTTTACAAACAGGCCTCCCAGCGCGGTCAGTTTTGTGGCGGCCATGTATTATTTGTTTTTTCTCCGGCCATCCACTTTTGTGTCCTCCTGAAGCTGCAGGTGGCCACAAACGAATTCAAGAAGTTCTGCAGGTTTTGTGCCGGTGGCCAGGGCGATCAGGTATAACTCGTCCGCCCTCAGCTTGGTGGTTTCATTATTAGAGAGCTCATTCAGCCTGGTCTTGCCAATGCCTGTTTTTCGCGATACGCTGGCCCTGTTAACTGATTTTTGCGAAAGAAACTCGCCTATTCTGGTCATTTATAATGTTTTTGTGAACATTAAGTTAGACAATTTGGAAGACTGATCATAAAATATGAACGAAAGTATTGCATTTAGATTGAATTTAGGTATAATTGTTCTTAAAATCGGAATAAAAACCCACCAATATGATTGAGTATGACAACAGCCAAAACCCCAAAAAGATCGTAATTCCGGTCTCTGGGGTAGAAGATGTCCAGAAGTATCAAAAAGGCATTCTTGGGATCCTCGGCAAGATCGAGATCGACCAATGTAAGCCAGGGTTCAAAGAAGACCTTAAGGCAGTGTATGAGCTGCTCTCGCACCTGGCGCTGAGCAAGGAGCTTTTACTGGATGCAGTCTCCGATTCGATCAACCGGAATAAAAAGCGAAAGGTATCCGTCTCCAGGTCGTAAGCTGTGGCACATTTATTTAAGGCTGGTTAAGTGCGTTTGAAATCAGGCGCCAAGAGTAAACAACCAAACTTCCCTCAGAGAATGAACATGCTGCACACCAAGTCAGGCAGGAGTGATGACGAATTGCTTCGATTGATCCAACAGGGCGATGACCGGGCCTTTCGTGAAACGTTTGACAGGTATGCGAATGTTTGTTTCTCCGCGGCCATGAGCTTGCTGAAGTCGCGCGACCTTTGCGTTGACTTGGTTGTGGAAGTATTCAGGAGTGTGCGGGCCAATGCAGCGGAAATAAAAGATCTCAAGGCCTATATTTTCGACAGGGCCAAACAACTGACTTTGGCCGGACTTCGCGAAATAGCACGAAAGTATTTTGAAGAGAATGAGTTGCAGGGTCAGGATTTATAGCCAGGATTATAAGATTATAGGATTTACTGGATCAAAGGGATGTGGTGGAAGTTGGCCAGGATGACGGGATACTGAGCCCAGGCGGATCAGCTTAGTGGGAAGCTTCGGCGCGGTGTGAGCAAACCGGATCTACTGTCTTACCAGTCCCAGCATCACCTGGAGCTTGGTCTTGTTCTGTGTATTGCCCGATTCCCGCTGCTGGCGTGTGATCCTGGCCTTATAAGTGTCACTGTTATCGTTTCCGTAGAAGATCTCTACCTCGTCGCCTTTCCTGAACAGGTTGGCTGAGGGACTCATGATTACACTCACCTCGATCTCTTTGCCCGAAAGAAAGGATTTGAATTTTTTCGCCTCGTTCTGCGTGATCAAAAGATAACTCATAGCTGACCCATTTACTTCCTCTCTGGGTATGTAAAAAAACATGCCAGCGGTTTTCGGAATCCTTTGTTTTCACGGGGTGAGCTTGAACCGGTGCCCGCAGCACTGGGGTTACAGGCTGAGACTGAAGCGTTTATCAGTCAACAGAATAACAACCGAAAGCACACACACCAACAACGAGTTACAATAATGGCCGAACCCGTGCTGGTAGCACATGTGTGCTGTGAAAGCCCCGATGGCAAAAGGCATCAGCCACAACACTGCTGCATTTTTAAGGGCTGGAAAGAATATTCCCGCAAGGAGCGCCAGCACACCGATAGTTTCTGCAACACCGATGGCTATGGTCCAGGATTCATTAAAGCCCATTGCCATCATGCCGTTCATCATGCCCGGAACTTTCAGGATCTTGTAAAGGGCTGCATATCCGAAAATGTAGGTGAACACTGCAAAGGCACTCCAATGCAGTATGGTGGCGAATGTAGTGGCCTTCAAGGCATGCAAAATATTTGTGGTCATGTTGTGATTATTTGACTTTGAATTTTTGTTCCAAAACTACGGGCCTATACTTTTACAAAACAGATAGGGCAAGTGTTGTTAGCCACTAACAAAAATGTAAGTCATGCGAAAACACAATTCTACCAACGCGTTGAATGAACAAGCCATCCTGGACCAATGTGGTATGGCTTATACCTTGTCACTGATCGGTGGAAGATGGAAGCCCAGCATCTTGTGGGCATTGATCAGGAATGATAAAGTGAGGTATAGTCATTTTAAAAAAGTGATCCCCGAGATCTCAGACCGCATCCTGGCGTTGCATCTGCGCGAGCTGGAAGCGGACAAGCTCATTCGCCGTGTGGTGTATGCCGAGGTGCCACCGCGTGTGGAGTATGAGCTTACTGATCTCGGCAGGTCCATGGAGGTTATGCTCGAACAGATGACAACATGGGGAGCGTTCCATAAGGAGGCTGTGAAAGGATCAGCAACCTGATCGTTCTTGCTATGTCATTGCAAATGACTGGTTTTAGATGCATCTTTAACGAAAGTCCTTCCCATGCGCAAGATCGGTGTGCTCATTCTTTTGTATTGTGGTTTAGTTTCAATTTCCGCTGCTCAGAACAACGCCATTAAAACAGACCTGATCAGGCCGTTGCGCGGTCAGTATTCTTTGGCCTATGAAAGAAAGCTGGGCTCATTCCTTTCTGTGCAGCTGGGTGTTGAGGCAGGCGATTATGCCACCACTTCCCTCAACGGTTCTACAGATTACAGACTCTCAGGCTTTGGTATTATCCCCGAAGTAAGATGGTATCCGTTCAATAAGCGGCGCGGCGCACCACTTGGTTTTTTTACGGGCGTAGCTTTCCGTTATGCTTCTTTTAAGGAAGAATATTATCCTGATCCCTTTTCCAGAACATTCAAGGACACCAACGAGGGCAACGTGTTCAATTACGGTATCGATGCAGGTTATAAATTCAAAGCGAGGCGCATCGCCATTGAAATTCTTGGTGGACTGGGTGGTGGCACGCTGAGCAATTTCGATGCGTTCAAAAGTGCCAGAATTCCCTATTCACATCTCCACGAAGATGAAAAGCATTTTTATAGGATAGAGCTTTCTTTTGGTTATCTGTTCCCGTCTTTCAAAAGTACGCTTTAGGCTTCAGTAGAAGAGCCGATGTACAACTCCGGACAGCCGTATGTACGCATATGAATAGCGCCCCCGGAAAGAACCCGGATCTGATCTAAAATGATGTGTTTTAAAAACTGGCCGGCAGTTTGCAAAGCCTGATCAAAACAATTTGCGATGCGTACGTTCCTGACAATTATTCTCTGGTGTCTGTTGTTTGTGATCTGCTGGCCCCTGGCATTAGCGGCACTCTTCCTGTTCCCGCTCATCTGGCTGATCCTTCTCCCATTCCGGATCGTTGGGCTCACCATCGGACTGGTGTTCAAAGTGATCGGCGCCATTCTTTTGTTCCCGTTCCGGATGATCAAAGCAGTTTAAGAGTCCACGGTCCACAGTCGACGGACCACAGCCGAGTGTGCGTTGCATTTTTGCCTATTACTTTTAGATAGCCAGCGGGATACGAAGTACGATTCCTTAATGTCACGCTTGCTCTGCCGTGGACTGTGGACTGTCGACCGTGGACTCTCTATCCAATTCCTGTTTTCCCCGCAAAATGTTCCACCGCTTCATCCACGATCATGTCTCTGGCGGTGAGCATGGTCTTCAGTGTAATGCCATCGAGTGTTTTGCACCGGCTCAGGGCTACGTAGAGTTGCCCGTGCGCAAAGGCTCCTTTCCCCATGTCGATAATGATCCTGTCAAAGGTGAGGCCCTGGCTTTTGTGAATGGTGATGGCCCAGGCGAGCTTGATGGGATATTGTGTGTACGTGCCCTGGATCTCGAACGTGATGCTGTTCGAAGATTTGTCCCAGGTGTATGTTTTGTTATCCCAGATTGTTGGTTCCACTTTGTGCGATGAGCCATCGGCAAACTTTACCATGATGGCGCGGTCTGTCAGCTGTACGATTTTGCCGATGCTTCCATTCACCCATCGGCCATGCGGATCGTTCCGGACCATCATCACCTGCGCTCCCTCCTTGAGCTTCAACAATGGCGGCGCGGGATACAGGTGCTCGTGAAAGGTGCCGTCTACTTCAGCCTTGTAAGTAAACGATGCATGAGGAAGCTCCATCAGCTTTTTCAGGTTCACTGCGTCTGCGATGGCGTTGACGGATGAAAGTGTAACAGCGAAGTCGCCGGTTGAAGACTCATCCGGGTCATAACGTTTGTTCAGCTCACAGAGGTCGTCGTGTGTGGCGATGCCCATGCGTACGCGGTTGAGCAGGTAAATAAAGTCTTCGTCGTGCTGGCGGTAGATCTTTTTGAGCTCGATGATCTTCGGATGACAGGCCCTGAACGCATCGGAGCTGAAAAAGTAAGGATTGTAGTACGGGTCGTCCTCGGCATACATGCTGTTCTCGCGGGTTGTGACCACCGGAGGAAGCTGAAATATGTCGCCGATGAGGACCAGTTGTTTGCCGCCGAAGGGAATATCGTTACGCATGTTCAGCCGCAGCGATTGATCGATGGCATCCATCAGGTCGGCGCGCACCATGGAAACTTCATCGATGATGAGCACATCCATCTTGTGCACGATATTCAGCCGCGGGTGACCTTTTCCCCAAGCGCGGATCTCGGGATCGTTCTTCACCAACGCGCGTAACGGGAAACCGAAGAACGAGTGGATCGTGTTGCCACCCACCTGCAAGGCAGCGAGTCCGGTAGGTGCTAATACGACGTATTTTTTAAGCGTGTTCTTGCGGAAATAATTCAGGAGGCTCGACTTACCTGTGCCGGCGCGGCCTGTAAGGAACAGCGTTTCGTGTGTATGCTCCATCAGGTGCCAGGCAGCCGCCAGGTCCTCGTCCAGTTGAAATCCCGGAGGAACGACGATGGAATCACGGTCTCGATGATCTTCCCCGGGTTTAATCATGAACAACGATAGCTAAAAAAAACCGAGGGAAAAAACAGATCGTGTCAAGCTTCCAGTTTTTAGCTGCAAGCTGCGAGAGGGCTACCTCCTCGAAGCTCGTGGCTCATAGCTCAAAGCTTCGAGCTGCGCGATCTCCGCTAGCAGCTCGTATGATCTCACGCGGTCTTCAAAAGTATCAGCAAACGTGGCCACAACAATTTCATCCACCTCGTACGATTGTGCCAGCGCGAATAATTTTTCTTTCACTTCGTCGGGCGTCCCCACGATCATCCTGTTCCGGTTGAACAGCACGTGCCTCCATTCTTCCGGTGTGTACACATAATCTTTCACCGACTCATACGAGGGCGCTTCATCCACTTTACCTTTCGAGATGCTCAGGAGGCGGTAGTCCATCACGGCCTGCATACGCGCAGCTTTCTCTTCGGTATCGCCGCAGAATACAAAAATACCGACGCTGGCCTCAGGTTGCTGAAGCTCTTCCGAAGGCGTGAACAGCTTCCGGTAGGCATCGATGGCTTCGGGGCCTCCGGTGGGGTTGATGAAGGTGGCAAATGACAGGGCCATGCCGAACCGTGCTGCGAGGTAGGCGCTCTCACCGCTGGAAGTTAGCATCCACAGCGCGGGCTTGGTGCTGATGCGCGGAATGGCTTTTACTTTTTCATGCACAGTGCCGGGCGTGGAATCATCTGAGAAATACGCCTTGAGCGCCATGATCTGCTGCATGTATTCTTTCGGGTCGAAGGTGTTGGAAGGGTTGAGCAGTGAAGCGGTAAGCCTGTCGCCACCGGGAGCGCGGCCAACACCCAGGTCGATACGCCCGGGGAAAAGCGCCTCCAGCAAACGGAAGTTCTCTGCAACCTTGAGCGCGCTGTGGTTGGGCAGCATGATGCCACCTGAACCGAGGCGGATGTGGCGGGTCTCGCTGCCAAGCCGGGCCAGCAGTACTTCGGGTGCGGCTCCCGCCAGGGTTGCAATGTTGTGATGTTCCGAGAGCCAGTATCGTTTGTATCCGAGCTCTTCGGCTATTTTTACCAGTTGAATCGATTCCTGCAAGGCCTCCACGGCATTGCTTCCCCTGCGAATGGGGGTCTGATCCAGAACGCTAAGTCTGAGTTTCATAAAAAAAGTTGGGCGCTAAACCTTCACTCAACAAATCCTGGAGACAGGAAGTGCCACACGGTTCGATTTTTTTATGGATAGGCCGTTATTTTCCGTGTTGGAAAACAATTCTCTCGTATTTTTATCCGGCATGACAGGAGGCAAAGATTACCTGCGCGAGGTTCAGAAATTCACCACCAGCCAGCACTGGAACTCCGGAGCACGGATCACGGCGGGTGTTATGCTGCCCCTGCTTGTGCTGGTGAAGACGGATTATCTTTCACAGGGCATTCCTTTTCTCTGGGGCGCGCTGTTTGTAAGTCTCACCGACACACCCGGCCCCATCCATCACCGGCGCAACGGGATGATGGCCGCCATCGTGCTCAACGCCGTGGTGGTCATGCTCACCGGTTTCACCCGCGACCACCAAGTGCTGCTTGTATCCCAGATCATGGTAGCGGGATTTTTACTTTCCATGACAGGCATCTACGGCTCAAGAGCGAGCGCGGTGGGCTCACTGGCACTGGTGATCATGCTGCTCAACCTGCTGACGATACGCGCAGAACACAATTCGCTGCGCGACAGCGTGCTCATCGCTGCCGGAGGAACATGGTATATGGTACTCAGCCTGCTGCTCTACAGGCTCAGGCCTTACCGTCTTGTGGAGCAGGGCCTTGGAGAAAACCTGATCGCCATCGCCGATTACGTACGTGCCCGTGCATCTTTTTATAAAGACAACGCAGACCTTCCTGAATGTTATAACCGGGTGATGGATGAGCAGCGCGCTGTCAAGAGCATCCAGGACCAGATCCAGGAGCTGCTTTTCAAGACGCGGAAGTTCGTGGCCGACGCAAGCCCCAAGAGCCGGAGCATGATGATGATCTACCTCGATTCGCTGGACCTGTTCGAGCAAACGATGTACGCCTACCAGGACTACGGACTGCTTCACAAGGCACTCGGCAGAACCAACCTGCTCACCGGTTTTTACGGCCTGATCCTGCAGCTTGCCGCCGGACTGGAGTATATCGGCATCTCTGTTCAGCGCGGCGTTGCTGTGAAGAAAGACCTTGACCTCAATGTGCGCATCGATAAGCTCGGGCAGCTGATCAGGCATCACCAGGAGCAGGCGACAGACCCGGAAATGATCACTGGTTTGCAGGCGCTCGAAAAAACGCTTGACAACATCCGTAACATCGCCAACCGTATGAACAAGCTTGTGTTGTATACACGGCTGGAGGTGGCGGATAGTGAATTGCCTCCCGATGTGGCGCAGCAGGTGAGCAACGTGGCAGTATCGCAGCCGTTGAGCACGCGGTTGTTCCTGGAAAATCTTACACTGCAATCCAACACGTTCAGGCACGCCCTCCGGATCACCATTGCCATGCTCTTTGCGTATGGTGTTGCCGTGCTCTTTTCGCTTTCACATACTTACTGGGTGCTGCTGACCATCGTCACCATCATGAAGCCCGTGTACTCGGTTACACGGCGAAGGAACATCCAGCGCTTGTCGGGCACGTTCACAGGTGTGGTGCTGGTGTCAGTGATCCTTTACTTCGTCTCCAACAACACGGTGCTGCTGGTCACGCTTGTTTTGTGCATGCTCATCGGCTACAGCCTGCTGCGGGTGAACTACTTTGCCTTCGTGGTGTTCCTCACCATCTTTGTGATCATCACGTTCCACTTTCTCGATCCGCTGGAGTTCAAGACCCTCATTATGGAGCGCCTCGTGGATACGGTGATCGGTTCGGTGATCGCGGCACTGGCCGCCCGGTTCATTTTTCCGGCGTGGGGAAGCAACGAGATCCGGGCGTCTATGTCCCGGATGCTCGCGGCCAATCGGGCATATTTTATCAAGGCGTGGGAGGCGCTCAAGGCGGGCAATACAGAAACTGCGGTGTATGAGTCGGCCCGGAAAGATGCCGTGGTGGCACTGACCAACCTCTCGGAAGTTTTTCAGCATACGCTGGCGGAACCTCAGCAGACCAGTGAATCGGCAGCGTTCCATCAGTTTGTGATCGCCAATCACCTGCTCACCAGTCACATCGCGGCGTTGTCAACCGACAGGAATGTACGCATTCAGGCAGACCCTGCCGATTTAGAGGCGGTGCAGCAAGCAACGGTATGGCAACTGGAACACGCCGAAGATCATCTGCACAACGCATCCATCGGCATAGCCTCATCGAATGAGCCTCAGGTACGCCTGCCCCACCAGACCCTGAACCAGCTGTCCATGATCTACACGCTGTCGCGCGATGTGAGGAGGATCTGTTTGAAGTTTAAAGTTTGAAGTTTCAAGTTACAGGTTACAGGTTTAAGGTTTCAAGTTGCCGGTTGCCAGTTGCCGGTTTTGGGAGGGGTCTATCATCACCGTGTCCCTGCTGATCAAATGTTGAGTCATGGGACGCTCCACAACTTTAAACTTTAAACTTCAAACTTGAAACCAACTCCCCCCGGTAACTGGCATCCGGTAACCATTCAAGTTTTTTAAACCTGAAAAGCTTAACTTCGTACATGAGTCAAGCATTTGTAAGAGAAGGTGATGATCAATGGCTGAATGAGGTTCAGCCGACGGTTCCTGCGTTGATCCATTTTCTTACCCGTGAGAATAATGGTATCCGTGTGTATGAGCAAAAAAGTTTCACTGACGACAAAGGGCGCGTAGTGCATGTTATGAGCAACGGCCTGTCGTACGCCAAGAATGACAAAGGGGAGTGGGAGGTTCGGTAGTGGTTTAAAGTTAGAAGTTAGAAGTTTAAGGTTGCAAGTTGCCAGTTACCGGTTGCCGGTTTCGTGAGGTGTATCATTTATAGTGCCCCACATTTTGGGGCGTACAACTTGAAACTTGAAACTTGAAACTAACTCCCCCGAACTGGCCAGCCGGCAACTATCCACACTGAGAATCGACAGAAGAATATTTATTAATCGATGTCGACTCTTAGTTCATAGGATACGAGAACTCCATCCCTATCAGCTTCCTGATCTCTTCTTTTGAAAGCGGCTTGTTGAAATAATACTTGATGCCGAGCTCGCGTGCTTTGGCCAGGTCACCGGGGTCCAGCGATGAGGTGAGGATCACGATGGTGATCAGGTGCTTGTCAGGAATATCGAGGCTGGCGAAGGCTTCGATGAATTCGTAGCCGTTCATCACGGGCATGTCTATGTCCAGGAAAATGATGTCAGGCTTCTGCACTTTTCCTTCCTTGTAAAGCTTGAGGATCTTGAGCGCCTGTTCGCCGTTTGACGCAAAATGGATCTCGTTCGCCAATCCCAGGGAAGTGATCGTTTTTTCGCTTAAGAAATTGAAGATCTTATCGTCATCCACCAACATTATATTCTTTTTCATAGCTGCCTCCTGTTAATTCGGTTAAAGGAACATAAATCTCCAAAAAAAAGAAAATATATAGGGCCATGACAAAGAAAATTAATCGACTAAATAGTGTGCAGTTTTTGCCCCACGAACCGGCCATAATTAGTCGCTTAAATCGACGCCTGGAAGAATACCACGTGTCTTCTTTTTCTTACCTTTAACTACCTAAAGTTAAAAATCGTCATGAAAGGAAGGAAAATATTGATCGGCATTCTTGCGATCGTTCTGCTGCTGGCTGCGGCCTTTTTTTACTTCAACTACCGCAACCGCACGCTGAGCCCTCCGGGAAATGAAACGCTCACATCCGGAGGAATAACCGTATCTGTTTCATACAGCAGGCCCTCCGTGCGGGGAAGGGTCATCTTCGGATCTGAGGACCAGAATGCGCTTCAGCCCTACGGCAAATACTGGAGGCTTGGCGCCAATGAAGCAACGGAAGTGACCTTCAACCGTGATATCCTGTTCAATGGCTCACCCGTAAAGGCAGGCACCTATACCATGTACGCCATTCCCGGACCCGAGAGCTTTGAGGTGGCATTGAACAGCGAAACCGACAGATGGGGGGCAAGGGAACCCGATTACGATCTGGATGTGCTGCATACAAAAGTACCTGTTGAAAAGATCAGCGCACCTGTTGAACAATACACCATCTCGCTGGCTCCTGCTGGTGACGGCATCAACATGATCTTCGAGTGGTCAGACGTACGTTTTGTGGTGCCGCTGAAAGTGCAATAAGAGTCCACGGTCGATGGTCCACAGTCCACGGCCGTGCGGTGTTGCGTCACCGTTCTGCCTTCTGTTCCTTGCTAACTGCCCACTGCTTAGGTGCGAGGTATGATTACGACGTACGATAGATAGGGTAGCACTGCCCGTCCGTGGACCGTCGACTGTGGACCGTGGACTATTTTAATATTTTTCGAACCGGTTCTTGTAGCCGTAGGGGCTGCTGAAGCTGTTATAAACCCGTGGACCGGTGCTTTTGGGTTTTGCCTCGTTTACTTTTAATCTTCTGTTCTGGAATTCTTTCGCGTTCAGCTCCCGGATCGCCTGGTTGCCGGCATCGCCGTCAGGCATCTCCACGAATGCAAACCCCCTGGGCTCGCCGGATTCGTTGTCTTTAATGATCTTCACTGATTTCACTTCGCCGAACTCTGCAAAAAGCGCGCGCACTTCATTCTCACCCGCCTGGCGGCTGAGATTTCCTACATAGATGTTCATTCTCTGAATAAAATGGTAAAAGTTAATGTACTGGTATTCTGGGCCGAGATGTAAAAGGACAGGACGGAAGCGGAAATACCCATCGGGCCGCAAAGATGGAATATTATTCCTGATGTTTCCCTTTTACGTAAATTATTTGTTTATAGAACTGCCGCGCCCGATCATTTGTTCCCCGCGATCACGATAATTTAGGTCACACAATTGGCATTGGGAAATTAGGCATTGGGAACCCTCGGTCAAAGACTCATCAATGAGTCAATTGATGTGTCCGTATCTGGAATGCCTATGCCTAATGCGAAATCGGGCAAATCTGGCCTAAGTTTATAAAAAAACCTAGAATTTCTAAATTTCCCACATTTCACAGGCTTCCGTGTCTCGACCTGTTTCTGTGTTTTATTAGTTTGTAGGTGTCTCTGTTACTCCCCTGTTATCCACAAAATATCACTGAGGCTACTTGAAAGTTCATGAACCCGACTGTTCCGAAAGCAATGCTATAACTTGCTTTCGGGAGGTCGGGGTTATAAACCCAACACGAAAAGTAACATGGCAGTAAAACTTTATGGGAAAAAGACTGCCAAACGGCCAAGTGCTTTTTACCTGACATCTACTACAATCAAAGGCGATGGTATGAATTTCTGAATATCCGCATCAACCGGAGAAAGCCGACTGAGGAAGACAAGGAAAAAGAAACTAGCCAGTGAGATCAGAAACCAAGCGTAAGCATGAATTGATTGTGGAGGATAAAAGTCTGATTGATAAAAAAAAGAAACTTGCAGATTTTATTAAATTCTTCGAGGGTATCTAAAGACCAAGGCCCACAACTGCCAACGTTGGAGCAACTACAAACATTAGACGATACGCCTTGTAATATTGAGCCACAGTTTAAGCAGACCTACTTCCTTACTTGCTTCACTGGCCTGCGCTGAAGCGATGTTAATGGACTTATGTGGAGAAATTATAGAAGAATGAAAAGCTATAGGAAACCCTGTTGAAAAGTGAGCGCGAAAAAAATGCTTTGCTTGAAAGGATTTTGAGTGAGAAGGAAGAAATGATTTGACATAGGCTGGTGTTAAGTCAAACAACAATTTTCGGATGGAGTTTCTTTAGCTTAATTCTGGCCAAGTGAATATTATTTAATGAAGATTAGGAATTCCGAGAGATCGGCATAAACACGAACAAATACGGTCCGCACATTGATAATTTGGGATTTGTTCCGATGCGTCCGGATGTGGTACTCTAACTGGTTAGGTTCTTTAAAGAGTGAAAGCATGCTTCATTGCTGTGACTGACTTTGCAGTTTCAATTGACAGAACCGCCACTTTTAGCAATTTCAATGAATCATTAACTTTGATAACTGACGAGGTTCTTTTGTCTTAAGAAATAGCAATCAAATATTCAGTTCTTGCTGTCGAGTTATACTGCATCTCGTTAACTGTAATATGCTGTCTAGGATTAGATAATGCCATTGCGATATACAAAATCGATCAATTGAGCTGTATTTTTAACGTTAGTTTTGTTGATTAAATTAAATTTACACGATTCGACAGTTCTGTGGCTTATTTCTAGTTCATGCGCTATTTCTATGCTTGTTTTACCGGCGGTAATCATTTTTATTATTTGCAATTCCCTATGAGTGAAATTAAAATAAGGACTATTTTTTTTTGCCCCATTTTCAGGTTTAACTGATAACATATGGTGAAACCGTGAATGAAAATAATAGTCGCCCGCTAAAACGGTTCTAATTGCCTCCTTTATCTCCGTACCGTCCGTATTTTTGGATACAAATCCCCTGGCGCCAAGACGCAAGAAGTTCATAATTACATCCAATTCGTCATAAAGGCTGATCACAATTATCCGCACGGCCGCATTTTTCCGCAATATTTCCTTTGTTGCTTGCATGCCATTCATAATCGGCATTTTGTAATCTATTAATACGACGTCAGGAAAGACTCTTGTGGTCATGTGTACTGCTTCGGCACCATTAGCTGCTTCAAACAATGTAGCGCTTAACGTTTCGCTTAGCTCTGTTACAATTGCCTTTCTATACAACTGATGGTCGTCGACTATTAAAATGTTTAAGTTTCGCATCCTTCTTAAGTTTAAAAAATAACGCTTGAACTACTGTATGACTATTGGATAAGTTACCCCAACGAAATGTCAAGCGATATAGAACTTTCCACTAGCGGTTTGTGATGAAGCTAAGAGTGGAAAAATTTAAGGCCTACGGATTAGACCCCAGATGTATAGAAGCGAGCTCGATTTCCTTCATAAGGAAATTGGTCAGATGTAAGAAATGTGATTGATTGTTGGCTTTTCAAGCCTTTAAGTAGGTACTCGATATTAATTTACAGTGTTTTTACTTAAATAGTCGAAGTGATAAAATAGCCAACTATACTGCTTAATACGAAGAACAGAGATTGATTTAAGGATTAAATTGTGTGGGTATCAAATGACCCGAACTATGAATAGTGTAACTTCCGCTTATGACTTACTTTCTTCCAACCTCTGGTTCAATTTAACTAATTATGAAAATGATAATATCAATGGCCTTCTAATAGACTTTACGAATATTGTTCAAGGGAAATCCCAGATGTCGTTGGCGATGCAGTCAATAACATCTTCAGTTAATTGGGTGCCTCAAACATATTCAGAAGGATTGCCCAAGAAAGAAAATTTAATAATCAAATGCTCATTGCCCTCACTTTTCATTTTAGACATTTTCTATCTTATAATTAGTGAACGCAGGACTCATACCGTTTTATTGATGATTGAAAGCATTAGTGAAGAAGGGCTACGGTTTGTTAAGCAATTAGGGGTGCAGGACGTCATAGACCAGGATGCAAAGACGAAAACCAATTCCATGTCGCACGTCACCAATCCGTATTTCAATCAAATAATAAAATTAACAACTACCGAAATAGGTGTTCTATATCTGATTTCTAAGGGGTTTACTAATCATCAACTGGCTAATTTTTTGTCGCGAAGCTATCACACTGTTAAGAACCATAAAATCAACATCGTAAGAAAGATTGGGCTAAATCATTGTAGCGAACTCGTTGAACTGACAAATGCCATGAAGTTCCACCTGGTTTTGTGATCGTTAGCAAGATTGTGCATATGACGCAATGTCAGCTCTAAAGTGAAGACCATTAAAAGTATAAAGCGACCACTTGTGATTTGAAGAAAATTAGCGAGTAGAGTTAATTAAAATTGAGGTAGCTGCAAGGCGCTTGAAACAATTGTCTCATTAAGCGACTATTATCGCTACATTTTCTTTATAACTTCAGGTACATCAGTAATCTCGGAAGAAGCCTCCAGAAGAATATTTTGTGCCTCTTTAACCTTATCCTTCAAGCTTGGATTTTTATCTAACCACTGATGCCAGAATGTCTCAGTGGTAGGTCATTTTTCTTTGTGTAAAGTCCAATAAATAAAGGACTCATCCTTCAACACATCCTCGATACTTGCCAATTCATTTTTCATGCCTTTTGGACATTTCAAATTAATTAATGGTATGCAGAAAATTAGTAAAAAATTACTAAAGTCTAAATATGCCATTCTCCTAATATTACATTATTAAGATTTAAAATTTATGAAACAAAAAACAAAAGCAAAGCTCAAAAATCCAAAGCTGCACATAGCTGCTGCTTTGACGGTTGCTGCGGTTTCTTGGTTAGCTCCAGGTGACTCGGAAAGTTACGGTTGCGCATACCCTGAATTTGGCCCAGATGGTCAGTGTATAATGTATCCTTATGGATATGATTGCGTGCCTACTCCATTTTGGGATGCGTGGAATTGCGATCCAGTGTAAACCGGAACTTCAATAATAGTGGGAATATTTATTTTCCCACTATTAACACATCCGCCAAATCAGTAAAAACTTCCTCCCTTGCATGAATTATAAAAAAAGATACATCTATGTCTTATCAATAGTATCAATACTATTGATAGGGGCTTTTTGTTTTCATCGATTCAAGTACGAAAAAAAGCTTGTCAATAGGAAATCTTTAGATGGAGCAACGGTAAGAAGAAATGTCAAGATTAATGTTGTTGAGACTAAAACTTATCATTTGGATTCGGCGACGTCACCATACACTTTAAACTATTTCCAGCTATATAACCACGGTAAGCGGCAGTTGTTGACATTTCTAAATAAAGAAGCCAATACGATATACTTTTATGATTTTTGTTCGCAAAAGATTGATTCGATAATTCACTTAGCAGATTTAGGCTATAGAAGCAAGCGCGTATCGGGGTACAAAATAATCAGCTTTGATACGCTGTTGCTTTATTGTTCTTACCCCTCTGAAATGACTCTTCACAATGCCACTGGGAACCCTATACTGAAGAAAAGTTTTAAAAAGGACTACTCAGTATCACCGTGGGAGATAACCTACCCCGTTGCCAGCACAAGGACACCGATAATATATTGCAAGCCAGAAAAAATGTTTTTGTTCGGCGGGCATTTTTTGAATGAATTTGTCAACGAGGAAATAGCTAGCAGAGTAACGTCGTTTACATCTTTAAATATGGACAATGGACTAGTGTCACATTTTATCAATTATCCGGACTTCTATAATAAAAATGTCTGGGGGGGCGGGACTATGCGCCAGTTTTTTTTTGATTATAATGATTCAACTCAGCACCTAGTTGTAAGCTTCATGGCGGATCATGCTATAAGGATTTATGATTTAAGTGGGAAGGAAAGCATATGCAAAGAGGCAAGCAGTTACTACTTTGACGAAATAGTGTCTATGGAATACGATAGAATCTATTCTGATCTAATTGCAGACAACGAGATATATACTCATTATTTAAAAAACCCAACCTATGGAATGATCCTTTATGATAAATACAGGAAGCTGTACTATCGCGTCGCAGAATTGCCACTTAAAGGGCCGTTCGACCGTCGTTTGTTTAGCAATCGAAAAACCGAGGCTTTGATAATATTAGACGAGAAGTTTAACAAGCTGGGTGAATTACTATTACCCGAGAGAGCATATGATCTCAATAACATGGTTGTTACCGAAAAAGGCCTAGGATTAAAATTCAACGATCGTTCCGACGATAAATTAGTTTTTCACATAGTAACTTTTGAAGGTGTTTAATATCACATTGATGGAGCCTGCTAGTACGTGCTAGGTTTTTTAATAGAAGTTTTCTTCCAATTATTACGGAATCGATTGGTACAATTGTTTAGATAATTTTCAAGTGTTATGCGCAAAGTCTACTACATCCTATTTTTGTCGCTTTTTTCCTTCATTGTATCGTCTTGCGTTCAACGTGTTGATCAGAACATGTTGGACGAAATTGAAACGATTACCAATAGAAACATTTCGAATCAATATAAGGCTATAGTTTTGGTACCATCAAGTGGATGCACAGGTTGTATCAACGGTGCGGAAGATTTTTTGGTGAACAAATATTTAGAAAAGGGAAAGAACGGACTATTTTTCATAGTCTCAGGGCATAGGTCGATCAAGGAGGCGAAACTTAGATTAGGACAATCGGTTGTTGCAAGAGATGTGTACTTGGACCTGGATAAGTACTTCAACAGAGATCCATTTCTTAAAGGATACCCACAAGTACTCTTTATTAAGGACGGTGAATTGACATCGGTTGAGGAAATCACACCGGAGGCTAGCGAAGGGATCTACAGGAGGTTATTAACATTAGCGTACTAACATTCTTGGTTGCTAACACTAACTGTTTGAAATCTTAAAACCATTGTATCATGACCGTACTTTTCATGATTTATCCAACGCTATCCCATTTCTATTCAGTACTTGGATTGGCCAATGCAATGCAAAATAGCGGCTATAGAGTTGTTTTTCTTGGGGCAGTTAATAATTCTATAAACAAAATAGTAATAGAACATGGATTTGAAGTAATTGTCGCAGATAGCATTCCGTTTGCACTTAGCTATTCAGACGAATTGAAAAACTATAAGACTCAAAAGAAGGGAAAGAAGGAGCTGATACTTGATAGGTTAAATAATTCCAATTTGCATGACAGAGTGAACGTTTTGGGCGAGGTGGTGCAAAAGATTAAGCCTACAATAATTCTATTGGACTCATTTACTGGTGGTGACTTCCTGTGTCTTTATCCATTTGTTATCCATAAACCTGTAAAGATTGCGCTAATAAACACGATGATCGAGCAGTCTGGTTTCGACTCGGAAATTATTGACAGCATGAAGATTTCGAACGTATTCAAAAGAATAAGAATTCGTTATAAGCGGTTTTTAGAATACTTATTTTGCTTTGGCAATACTACATCGAAACTACTCGCCCTTGCAATTAAAGAAATGGAAGTGCCTTCTAAGTTTAAGGTCATTTGCAACCTGCCCTTAAGTATTTCTTTTGAAAATGTCAAAGAGTTCGTGATAGCTCCCTCTGAATTTGATTTCCCTGTAGCCAAGCCGAGAGGTGACAGGCATTATATCGGTTTTTTAACTCATGTAAAACGTAGGATTAAAGTAGATGATGCTGATTTCAAAAAATTACAGGAAATAATGAATGGTGAGGGAGGTAAGATTTATATATCCTTTGGAACTCTTTCCTTTGAACATTTGAAACGATTGGATAAATTTTTTAAAGCGGTTGATTTTGCGGCTAAACATTTCACAGATTACAATTTTATAATTACCTGCGCTAAAAATTTCGGCAGACCAGTTTTTTCTTTCGGATCAAAAAATATTCATGTCTTTGGATTTCAACCACAAACATATATTCTTTCCAAATCGGCTGTTTTTATAACTCATGGAGGGTTGAATTCTATCAAGGAAGCGATTCTTTACAATGTGCCCTTAATTGTTTATCCATTGAATCGAAATTACGATCAATACGGCAATGCTTCTCGGGTTACTTTCCACAAGCTAGGATTGCAAGGTGATCTAAAGGATGCAGGTGGAAAAAGACTAATTCGTGAAATTAAAGAGGTGTTGAATAATGGTTCCTATAGGGGCAATATTTCTAAAATGTCTTCAATAGATTCCGAGTATTCTTTAAAACGATTTGTTATGGGCTTAGAGGCAATAGAAGTACTAAAATGAGTAACGGAATAAACTTGCGTTCAAATGGAGCTTATATATTTCAAAGGAAAAAATTTTGGTGATGCTTTAAATGCTTACTTGTGGAATGCGCTTATTTCTGACGTTATAAAGCCTGTAAACCCCGAGATTGGGTTTTTAGGCATCGGGTCACTTCTAGGGTTGCATCAGAACTATGCACCTCCCTCCATAAAAAAGATCGTGGTTTTTGGATCCGGATATGCGTATGGGAATCCCCCTGTATTGGATAATCAATATGATCTATTTTTTTTGCGAGGACCTATCTCAGCAAAGTTTCTGAAGGTGGAGGAAAAGGAAAATGTCATTACAGATAGTGCGCTATTGATCAGAACACTGAAGTTGGCTAACCAGGAGAAAAAGTATAAATATTCATTTATGCCTCATTGGTGTACTGAGTTTTTTTTTGATTGGAAAAAAATATGCGAGGATGCCGATATAAAATATCTAAGTCCATCGCTACCCGTAGAACAACTTTTAACGGAAATACTCAAAAGTGAAAGGCTACTTACAGAAGCTATGCATGGAGCAATTATAGCCGACGCATTTAGAGTACCATGGGTGGCGCTGAGATGTTACGATCACATTAATAAGTTGAAATGGCATGACTGGTGTTATTCGGTTTTCATGGACTACACTCCAATTGAAATGCCATCTTTATATGATCTGCAACACAGCAACGGGAAATTGTCGCAATATGACAGTAAAGAGAACGGGGATTTT
This sequence comes from Chryseosolibacter histidinae, assembly GCF_018598225.1. Lineage (GTDB taxonomy): Bacteria > Bacteroidota > Bacteroidia > Cytophagales > Cyclobacteriaceae > Chryseosolibacter > Chryseosolibacter histidini. Next base: position 72,942 of record NZ_JAHESF010000021.1, read on the forward strand.
AATATGTCACAATTTGTTCAAAAAAGGTTTGTCGGCAATAGTTCTGTTTCCGGCATAGATCGCGCTAAACGCGAGCTTAGTAAATTAAAAAATGCGTCGTTTAGCTTAACCAATTCCTCGATGTTGAAGAAACTGGAAAATCGAATGATCTCAAAATTGGATTTGCTCCGGTCAAAATATGGTTCAGGAGGGTATATATAGGAAAAATTTGTTCGAAATCGAGCTTGATAAATATTCAACGATGTATAATCTAAAAATGTTTTTAAAGACCTTGCTAATCTTCGTTGCTGGTACTTTATTCATTAGGGAATTTTTATTTGAATTATATAATGTCTCAGGTGCATCGATGCAGGGAGAACTATTTGCAGGCGACAGAGTATTGATTTCAAAAGTACATTATGGGGCCAGAATACCAAATGTGATGAAGGTGCCTTTCATTGATAAGGACAATCGCATACTCCTCAGTCGTCAGTTTCCATTCTACACTCCGCCATTGTTCAAATACCTGAGATTGCCCGGATTAGCATCAATAGAAAGGAATGATATTTTATTATTTAATGCGCCTCACCAAAAGAAGCCCTCTTATGAATTGAAGGATAAATATTTAAAAAGATGCATTGCAATTCCAGGTGACGAAATAGAGTTAGTTGATGGCACTGTCTTGCTGAACGGAAAAATAAGCACCGAATTAAATTCTTGTATTCACTTGTACAAAGTAGTCACTAACCGACCATTATCAGAATCAGAACTGCGTGCACTTACCGTTTTTGATTTAAGCTATAGCGGTTTTTCTGGGAACTCACGTAAGATGAATGAGTTAAATACCTATTACCTGTATCTTAATTTAACAACCTTTCAAAGAATTAAATCCGATTTGGTAATCAAGGATATAGATCGTTATGAATATTCTATTGGCTTAAAGGACTTGGACATATATCCTCACTCACCGAAATATTCCTTTAATCTTAACAATTTCGGTCCCCTCTTGGTACCCGGAAAAGGTAAAATTATACATCTAGATTCAGTTAACAGTGCTCTCTACTACGAAATACTTAAAAATTATGAAGACATGCAGTATGTCACTTTGACAAACAGCCGAATCTATGTAAAAGACTCCTTAATTACTTCATTTGAATTTTCAAAAAACTATTATTTTATACTTGGAGATAACAGAGATTTGTCGATCGACTCGCGGCACTGGGGCCTATTGCCAGAAGATCATATTATTGGCAAGGCTACATTTGTGTGGTCGAACTCCGCCGAAGTCAAAAGCGGGGATTTGGAACTTGAATGAGTAGTCGCTCAGGAATTAAACTCTTTTTCCGGAAACCTCCAATGATTCTAATTCGATTAAAACTACTTCAATTCAGGCTGTGTTGAATTTTTTCCTTCAAAAGTCAAGGAGATTATCGGATGTGATAATCTACTAAACATTGCGAATCACATAGTATGGCCACAATCTCTACTACACAAACAATGCCAAGTATAGATTTCGGACTGATCTTGTTTATATTGTATTTGACTTCTTTGAAATTTGCCGGTGTTTAAAGACGGACAAACAGCTAATATACCAGACGAACACTAAACAGCTTCACGAACACTTACGGTCGTTTTTGGTAAATCTTGTTACTGATTGTTACCTATCCCATCTGTAAGATTCATTAAAACCGAAGGAAACCTATATTTGACACTCAAGGTAATTTTACCAATTTCCCAATGCCAATTCTCAATGCCTTTTTCAACGCACCGAAATGATGACACCATGACTAATCCAGCTGTGGACGGTGGACCGTAGATAGTGGTCCGACGACTTATTAAATCGTTTGAATTCGCTTTTGTGGAAAAAATAAGTTTACTTGTCTGTAACAATCAGACTATGCACGAAGATCCGGAGGTTGGTTTGGAGTTGCGCTATTGGGAAGCGATGCGGAAAGGGGATAAGTCATCTTTTGGCTGGATCTATGATCGTTATTTCAAACTGCTCTATAATTATGGTAAGAAAATAGGTGTTGAGCGTGCCGCACTGGAAGACGCTATTCATGACCTGTTTGTTGATCTCTGGCGCATGCGTGACAATCTTTCGTCCACCAGCTCTGTGCGCTTCTATCTTTACCGATCACTGCGCAGACGGGTATTACGAAATGATACCGCTAAGAATTATTTCACTGAAAGCGGACTTATCATTGAAGGTGCGCTGGCCATGGTCTCACCCTCCCTCGAGCAGGAGATCATTGACGAAGAAGGACGCAACCAGCGTATCCACCGGTTGAAAAAACTTTTGAACGATCTAGCCCCTCGTCAGTATGAAGCTTTGGTGCTTCGTTTCTACGATGAGTTCAGCTTCCAGGAGATCGCCGATATTCTGCACGTCAACGAACAATCTGCCCGCAACCTCGTTCAGCGCGGACTGGTACAGCTCCGGCAATACGCCAAACATGTGATCACCCTGGCGTGTATCATGCTTCTTTTTTAGTTTCTTCTCCTTTTGAATATCGAACAAGGAATGTCGAAGGCTGAATTTCGAACGTAGGTCCTTCGAAATTCGGCGTTTCTTGTTCAATATTCGATATTCCAGATTTTCAATGGGTTTCAACCGCTCCCGATAGCTATCGGAATTCCGTACTGCAAATTTTTAAGAAAAGGTGAGTTAAATTCCGAAAACGTTGCTTTTGGTATTGGAAACGTTTGAATGCCGTTCAAAAAGACCACGTTGGCCCCCTGTTATGAAACATTATTTAACCTTCAGTGCTGCAGATTTTGCTCAGGATGAGGAGTTTTTGAAATGGGTAAAATACCCGGAACAGTATCCGTTGCTGCACGATCGGTGGCTGAGGTTTCTGAGGGATTATCCCCATAAAAAAGAGGAGGTGGAAGAGGCGCGGCTGATGATCCTGGCGGTAGTGAAAGAAAAACAATTGATGCCTGACGATGCGACCCAACAGAACGTGTGGCACCGCGTGCAGGAATCGATCCTTGAAATGGAAGATGCTCCGAAGGAAGTGATGTTATGGCAGCGCTGGTACTCCAAGGCAGCGGTGGTGCTCATGATCTTCGGCGCGGGTTGGTTCCTGATCGGCACAAAGAACGATGCCCCCCGGCTTGCTGAGGTAGAAAAAGAAGCCGTTGCGCTGGAGAAATACATCAACAACGCCGATGTAGCGAAGACCATCGTGCTCAGCGATGGCTCGTCTATCGTGCTGCAGCCGCACAGTGTGCTGGAGTATCCCCGCACCTTTAAACCCGATGTGCGCGAAGTGTATCTCACGGGTGAAGGTTTTTTTGAAGTAAAACGAGACGTGAACAGGCCCTTCATGGTTCGCACCCATGAGATTGTGACGCGTGTGCTCGGAACCAGTTTTACGGTGCGTAATTCCGAAGGCGGAAAACAGGTGCTGGTGCAGGTGAAGACCGGCAAAGTATCGGTGTTCAAAGAAAAAAGCAACGAAGAAGGTGCCAAGGATGAGAGCGTGGAAGGTGTGGTGCTGATGCCCAACCAGCAGGTGGTGTATGAGCGTGACCAGATGAAGCTTACCAAATCGTTGGTGGAGAATCCGAGTGTGCTCATTCCCGTGGCGAAGCAGGAATTTGAATTTAGCGACGCGCCCATTGGCGACGTGTTCCGGGTGATCGAAGAAGCGTACGGTGTGGATGTTGTTTACGACGAGGAGGTGCTGGCGAGCTGCTATCTCAATGCGTCGCTTGACGATGTGCCGCTCTATGATAAATTAAAACTGATATGCAAGGGTATCAACGCAACCTATGAGATCATGGACTCCCATATCATCATCTATGGAAAAGGTTGTAGCGAGCCCGTTGACGATACGAATTCAACTACCCAAACAAAACCAAATTAAAACCTATGAGAACATAATTACCCGAATAAAGAACCGGTGATGCGCCAACATCACCGGCCTGGAATGCCCCGATGGACCATCCGTGCGGGATGCGGGGCGTTTGTCTATCCGCAGTTAACGTCAAGACAAAACCATTCAAAAGTATGAAAAAAGAACTACAAGTTCATGGACGGCTATTGTTCATTATGAGAGTTTCACTGCTTCAGTTCCTGCTTTCCTTCGCCATCATCAGCATGGCCAGTGCCCATGAGTTGGGTGCCCAGGTACTGGAGCGTAGAGTGAGTCTCAAACTCGAAAACATCACACTTCGTTCAGCGCTCGCAAAGATCGAACGCGCCGCAGATGTGAAGTTCCTTTACCAATCGCAGGTGATCGCCTCACAGGATCGCCTTCATTTCAATTTCAGCGACGAGCGCCTGGCCAGTGTGCTGGACAAGATCCTCGGCCCGCGTCACATCCGCTTCGAGGCTGATGGCAACCAGATCATTCTTACCAAGGCAGCGCTGGGTTTGCTGGAAGAAGCTTTGATGAAACAGGAAGCAGCTGTTGATATCACCGTGTCAGGAAAAGTATCTGACGAAGATAACCTGCCCTTGCCCGGCGTGAATGTGATCCTCAAGGGAACATCAGAGGGTACCACTACCGACGTCGACGGTAAGTATTCGATCAGCGTACCGAACGCGGATGCCGTTCTTGTTTTCTCCTTTATCGGTTATGAGACAAAGGAAATTATAGTAGGTGCTCAGACAGAGATCAGCATCAGCATGAACCCTGACATCAAGGCACTGGAAGAAGTTGTGGTGGTGGGTTATGGTGAAGTGCGCAAATCAGACCTCACCGGTTCTGTATCAAAAGTGAAGGCGGAGGAATTGAGCGCGTATCCTACTACCAACGTAATGCAGGCGCTCTCCGGAAGAGCAACCGGTGTTCAGATCTCGCAAAACAATGGATCGCCAGGAGGCGACATCAGCGTGCGTATCAGGGGTACCAACTCTATCATGGGATCGAACGAGCCACTTTATGTGGTGGATGGTTTTCCGTATTCTGGCAATCCCACCTTATTGAACAACGCAGACATTGAATCCATAGAAGTATTGAAAGACGCTTCCGCTACCGCGATCTACGGTTCCAGGGGTGCTAACGGTGTTGTGATTATCACCACGAAGAAGGGCAAAAAGGGAAAGACAACCGTGGACTACGATGGATACATGGGCTGGCAGACGGCGCGGAAGAAGATCGACATGATGAGCGCACATGAGTATGCACAGTTCTACAATGAGCAGGCCGCGAATGATGGACTGGCACCTCACTTCACCCAGGAAGAGGTTGATTCTTTTGGCAAAGGTACAGACTGGCAGGACCTGGTGCTGCAAACAGCACCCATCCAGAATCATGCTGTTACACTAAACGCGGGATCGGACAACACCAGGTTGTCAGTTTCAGGAAGCAATTTTAAACAGGAGGGCATCATCATCGGCAGTAATTACGTGCGTAACTCCATCCGTGCCAACCTGAGCAGCGACATCAGCAAAAAATTCACCTTTGACCTGAATGCCATCCTGAGCCGGGTGGATTCAGATCGCCAAAATTCCGATCGGGGAAACAGGGGTGGCTCATTGATCTCTGCGATGTTGTCGGGATATCCTACACAACCTGTTTACGCAGCCGATGGAACCTACAGTAATCTTTCTGCGGCTTACGGCTGGGGATCGAACGTGATCACCAACCCGCTCAACTATATAGAGCAGACATCGAATCATATTCGCTCCAATAAAGTGTTGACCAATGCCGCGGTTACCTTCAAACCCATTGAGGGACTGTCTATCAAGGTCTTGGGTGGTATTGAAAATACAGATGATCGCACAGACGAATACACGACAAAAAAATATATCAACTCCCTTGGTTCTGCCAAGATATCGACGGTGCAGACCAGCAGCTTGCTGAATGAGAACACCATCAGCTATGTTAAGAGAACAGGTGCTCATAATATCTCCGCGGTTGCAGGGTTTACCTACCAGAAGTGGAGCCAGACTGGGTTAAGCACTTCCGGAAACGGATTTGTGAGCGATGTGCAGGAGTCATACGATATCGGCGCAGCAGCCACGCAAGGTGTGCCAAGCTCATATTTGTCTGAGTGGACCTTGATGTCTTACCTCGGCCGGGTTAACTATACTTTCAATGATAGGTACCTGGCTACCGTGAGCTTCCGTGCAGATGGCTCCTCACGTTACAGCGAAGGAAACAAGTGGGGCTACTTCCCTTCTGCCTCTGTGGCCTGGAGACTTTCTGAAGAAGAGTTCATTAAAAATATTCCGTTCATCTCTAACATGAAGCTGAAGGCTGGTTATGGTGAAACGGGAAGCACAGCCATCGATCCTTATAAGACGCTGAATCAATTGGTTTCAAGTAAAGTGGTCTTCGGTGACGCGTTAACTACAGCATACGCTCCGGGAACACAGCTGGCAGGGCCGCTGAAGTGGGAAACGACAGCTCAATCAGACATCGGCCTTGAGATGGGCTTCCTTGAAAACCGGTTCTCGCTTGAAGTGGATTATTACGTCAAAAATACCCGTGACCTGCTCAACAGGGTTCCGCTTCCCTCATCGTTCGGATATGCGTATACGATCCGGAACATAGGTAAAGTGCAGAACAAGGGAATCGAGATCGGTGCCAGCGCAGTAGTGTTGGAAGGTCCTTTTAAATGGAATGTGGCTGCTAATTTCTCCGCCAACAGGAACAAGGTGATCGCATTGTATGACGGAGCCGATATACTGGGCGATCGCGTCGATATCTCTGTGATCAACGACGTTGTGAACATCGTACGTGAAGGATATCCCATTGGATCTTTCTTCGGATATGTAGAGAAGGGGTATGATGCAGCTGGTAAGATCACGTACGAAGATTACAACCCCAATGGCGCGCTTGATAACGGAGACAAACGTCTCATCGGTAATCCATTCCCTGATTTCATCTACGGTTTCAATTCAACCATGTCGTTCAAGAATTTTGAATTGAATGTGTTCATCCAGGGATCACAAGGCAACGACATCTTTAATGTGAGTGCCGTGAACCAGACCCTGGATTATGGTCAGGCGTTGAACATGCCCAGGGAAGTATTTCTGAATCACTGGACACCGGAAACGCCTAACGCAAAATATCCTGTGATCAGTCGTACTACGTCTACACAGGTTTCAGATCGCTGGGTTGAAGATGGCTCGTACCTGAGATTCAAGAACATCCAGCTGAGCTATAACCTGCCGGTGAGTGCGTTAGACCTAAAGTGGCTGACCAAAGCGCAGATCTATGTAAGCGCCCAGAACCTGATCACGCTGACAAACTATTCGTGGTATGATCCCGAGATCAACACTTACGGAGGCTCGACATCGATCCGTCAGGGTATTGATCACTATAGCTACCCTACAGCGAAAACCACTACGGTGGGTATCAGACTTGGTTTTTAATTCAATCCATGATCAAAATAATATACATCATGAAAAAAACATTTCTTTATATCGCTGCAGTGCTGGCCTTTACCGCCTGTAACGATGAGCTTATAGAGAAGCCTAAGTCCCTGTCGGCCGAAGTGTTCTACAACACTAACGATGAAGCGTTGGCTGCAGTGAACGCTATTTACGGACCGATGCGCGGTGATGGTGCATTAGGTCTCAATTATCCCGCCCAGCTCGAAGGTCTTCCCGATTACGGTAATTCGAGAGGAAGCCAGACGAACGTGAGTCTATACCAGGGGTTGGATAACACCAATGCGTCGCGGGTAGGTACCATCTGGGACGGTCTGTATCAGTCGATCCGCAATGCCAACATCGTGATCAAAAATGTGCCCAACGGCAAAGAGATCACGCCGGCTGCCGCCGATGCCTTTGTAGGTGAAGCCAAATACCTGCGTGCCCTCATGTACTTTGCCCTGGTACGCAACTGGGGAGGTGTACCGCTGCGCACGGAGCTGAACATGACGGAGCCAGACATGAAACGTGCCAGCGTGGAGGAAGTGTACGCGCAGATCCTGGAGGATGCATTGTTTGCCGAGACAACGCTGCCTAACGATCCGACAGCGCCCGGCAGGGCTACGAAGTGGGCAGCCAAAACATTACTGGCAGAAGTATACCTTACGCTCGGTCAGTGGGAGAACTCCCGTGTGAAGTCTCAGGAAGTGATCAGCTCCGGCAAGTTCTCGCTGGTGCCTGTAACGGTGTCTGAAGATTTTCAGAAGATCTATGGCCCCGAAGTTGTTACCACCAGCGAAGAAGTGTTCTACCTGAAATATTCACGGCAGCAGGGCTTCGGACTGGTGGGCTACGCACACCGTGCCATCGGTCCTTATAAATATTTCGGCGGTGGCGGTGTGTATGCGCAATACACAGACTCCACTTCGAACTCATTTATCAAAACCTGGGACAAGAAAGACCTTCGCAAATCACACATTCTTTATAATGTTGATGTAGGATTAGGTCCCAACACCTGTCTGTACCGCAAATTCAGAGATCCTGTTGCAACTGCTGCCGGTAACGATTATCCCTGGTATCGTTACGCCGATGTGTTGTTGTTCCACGCCGAGGCCGCAAGCCGTGCTAACGGTGGCCCTACAGCCGCTGCCATGGAGAGCCTGAACAAAGTACACCGCAGGGCTTATGGCTACGATGCCAACGCAGTTTCACCCGTCGACTTCAATATCGCCAGCTACGACGCCACAACTTTTGTAGACCTTGTGGTTCGCGAAAGAGGTTATGAGACCATGTACGAGGGCAAACGCTGGCTCGACCTGAAACGCCTCGGCATTGCCAAGCAGCGGATCAAGGAAGTGAAGGGCATCGATATAGCCGATAAGCACATGAACTGGCCGATCCCGAATTCGGAGATGCTGTATAACAAGGCACTCACGGCGGCAGACCAGAACTTAGGATATTAAAGACACCCATTAGGGTTAGGTTGGTGAAGACATCTCCTCGGCCGGAGGGATGTCTTCCTTTTGAAAACACTTTACTAAATACAGCAATCATGCGTATCAACAGAATTCTACTGGTGGCAACCTTTTGCTCCGCCCTCGTTGTCAATCCCGTTCTAGCCCAGAAGACGGTGGAGGTGGATGTGTGTGTCTATGGCGGAACATCAGCCGGTGTTATCGCGGCTTATACAGTGCAGAAGCTTGGGAAAAAAGCCGTCCTCATCGAGCCGGGAAAAAACCTTGGCGGTATGAGCTCGGGCGGACTGGGCTACACCGATATCGGCAACAAATACGCCATCACCGGTCTTGCGCGTGATTTCTACAGGCGCATAGGCAAACACTACGGAAAATTTGAACAATGGATCTTCGAGCCGAAAGTTGCCGAAGCCCTCTTCAACGATTATGTGAAACGCGGTGGCTACCAGGTTTTGTACACCACCCGTGTGAAGGAGGTGAAGAAGGATGGCAAACGAATTACGGAAGTAACTTTCGAAAATGCAGATCGCCCCGATCGCAGCACGGACATCATCGTGAAAGCGAAAATGTTCATCGACTGCGGTTATGAAGGCGACCTTATGGCAAAAGCCGGCGTATCGTATACGGTTGGGAGGGAAGCCAATAAAGATTACAACGAGACCATCAACGGTGTGCAGCTGATGCATGGCCACCAGTTTCCCGATGGCATCGATCCTTACAAGATCCCGGGCAAACCGGAAAGCGGATTGCTCTGGGGCATCAGCAAAGAAACATTGCCACCCAACGGCACCGGCGACAAAAAAGTGCAGGCTTACAATTACCGCATCTGTCTTTCTTCCGATCCGCAGAACCAGGTTACCATCACACGCCCTGAAGCATATGACTCCACACGTTATGAGCTGCTGCTCCGGTTGTTCGATGCGTTTCCGCAAAAGCGTACACTCAACGACTACATGATCCTGAGCCACATGCCGAACAAAAAAACAGACATCAACAACCGCGGCGGTTTTTCGACCGACATGATCGGCATGAATTACGGTTACCCCGATGGCACCTACGATCAGCGCAGGCAGATCATCCGTGACCATGAGCTCTACACCAAGGGGCTGCTGTATTTCTACGGTCATGATCCCCGCGTTCCCCAACAGCTCAGGGATGAAATGCTGAGGTGGGGTTACCCGAAAGACGAGTATGTGAACAACGGCAACTGGTCTCCGCAGCTCTATGTACGCGAGGCGCGAAGAATGATCGGCAGCTATGTGATGACCCAGGCCAATTGTGAAAGTAAAGAAGTGGTGAAAGATGGCGTTGGCATGGCGGCCTATACCATGGATTCGCACAACATCCAGCGACTGGTGGTAAATGGCCAGGTGAAGAATGAAGGTAACGTGGAAGTAGGCGGCTTCGGTCCCTATCCCATTGCCTATGGGTCGCTCGTGCCCAAAGCTTCCGAGGTCACCAATATGCTGGTGCCGGTTTGTTTGTCGGCCACGCACATTGCCTACGGTTCCATCCGGATGGAGCCGGTGTTCATGGTGCTTGCGCAGTCGTCAGCCACGGCAGCGGTCATGGCCATCGATGCAAAAACTGACGTTCAACGCATCGATGTAGCCAGGCTTCAGCAGCGCCTGAAGACAGATCCTTTGTCTGATGGAAAGGTCTTCGATATCCTGGTGGATAATGACGATGCACAGCAGGTGCAGGTAAAAGGAAACTGGACTGCCGAGAAACGTGGCGGTTACGGTCCTTCATTCCTCGTAAGCCAGGCAGGTGATGCCAGTGTGAGGTTCACTCCCGAGGTGCCAAAAAAAGGTAAGTACACCGCTTATATCTATTTCCCGAAAACACAGGGCAGCGCTTCCAGCACTACGGTAACGGTACACGACGGTAAACAAAGCAAAGAGGTTGTGATCAAAGAATCGGATGTTCGTGTGGAAGGACAAACCTCAGGTGAGTGGGTATCGCTCGGCACGTATGAGCTGCCGCAGGGAAAGAAAGGCTTTGCTGAGGTGTCCGCAAAAAATGCCGATGGGAAAGTGATCGCTGACGCAGTGATCTGGGTGCCCGCCCAATAACAGATCAATCAATGTAATCTTGAATGAAGAACATGATGAAAAAATTTAGCTTACTGGTTGCAGCATTCTTCATCGCATGCTCGGCCTATTCACAATACGATATAGTGATTGTAGGAGGAACACCCGGAGGCATCATGACGGCCATCGCTGCGGCAAAACAGGGAAAGACCTCGGTGCTGTTGGAGCGTACCAGTCATATCGGCGGACTGCCGGCCAACGGACTGGGTGCTACCGATATTGCTACACGCGGCGCTACAACAGGCTTGTTCTCAGAATTTGTGAACCGTGTAAAGCAACACTACATCCAGAAGTATGGCGCGGAATCTAAGCAGGTGCAGGATTGCTCAGACGGTTTCCATTTCGAACCTTCAGTAGGGGAGATGGTGCTGGAGCAGATGCTGGCGGAGCAAAAAAGCAAGGTCACCGTACTGAAGATGCGACAGTTTGATAGTGAGTCGCAGAATATCTCTATGCGCAACGATCGTATCGAAAAGATCAGGATCCTCAACCGTGAGTCGAACAAGATCGAGGAGTATACGGGAAAGATCTTTGTAGATGCCACTTACGAAGGCGATCTGGGTGCGGCTGCCAATGTGCCGTTCCGCCTGGGCCGCGAAGGCAAAGATGAATTCAATGAGGTAGGCGCCGGACGCGTGTATAAATACTGGGGAGGCACAGAAGGCGAAGGCAGCACTTTTCAGACCGATAATGCCGTACAATCATACAACTATCGCCTGTGTCTTACCAACAACCCGGCCATTCGCCTGGAAGTGAAGAAGCCGCTGAAGTATAACCGCGATGAGTATGTGTCGATGATCGAAGACGTGTGGACGGGGCGCCATACCGGTGTACAAATGTTGCAGGTGACGGAAGCGATGCTGGAAGAGAATCGCAAGCACATCGCCAAAGGAAACGTGAGCAAGATCCCCGGTGACGTATGGGGCATTGCCAGGATCACCAACATGGTGAAGCTCCCCAACGACAAAACGGATGCGAACAACCAGCACATGGCGTTTATTTCTACAGACCTTCCGGAAGAGAACTGGCCCTGGCCCACTTCGAGCTGGGCATGGCGTGACACTTACGCCCAGCGACTGAAAGACTACATCCAGGGACTGATCTGGTTCGCCCAGAACGACAAAGAGCTTCCGGAACATTTCAGGAAGGCCGCGAAGGAGTGGGGATTTGCAAAAGACGAGTATACTGACAATGGTAACTTTCCACGGCAGGTCTATGTGCGTGAAGGCAGGCGTTTTGAAGGAATGTACTTCTTTACGGCCAACGATGCTACCGCAGTTGCCCCGGGTAAAAGACCGGTGATTCATACTTCGAGTGTCACCGCCAGCCACTATGCCCTCGATTCGCATGCCGTTCGCAAACGCGAGCCCGGCAAAGTTCACCTCGATGGATTTCTCAGCTATCCGTCAGCCGTTTACACCGTTCCTTTTGGCGTAATGGTGCCCAAAGTGGTTGATAACCTGCTGATCCCTGTGCCGGTGTCCGGAAGTCATATCGGTTTTTCTACCCTGCGTATGGAACCCTGCTGGATGGCACTGGGCCAGGCTGCGGGTGTGGCGGCATCACTTGCCATTGACGATCAGGTGAAAGTTAAATACATCAACGGCGAAAAACTTCAGAAGATCCTGTTAGGACAAAAGGCTACATTGATCTACTACCGCGATGTAAATCCTGCCGATGCCAATTTCGAAATGGTGCAGCAGCTTGGCTTGCGCGGATACCTGCCCGACTGGGAAGCAAGGTTGAACGATGCCATCGATCAGCAGACTGCCATGGCCTGGGAAAAGTTGTCAGGAAAAAAACTGAGCTACGAAGCTGGCAAGACCACACGCAGCGAAGTGCTGAAAAGCATCTATACCAACACGGCACCAGATAACAGGAATGCTTCTTCACATTAGAACGCATTGGGAATTAGGCGTCGGGAATCCCGATAGCTATCGGGAGGGCATTAGGCATTGGAGAGACAGTCTCAGCTTCTAATGCCCAATGCCTGATTTCCTAATGCCTGTTTTTTTAACCACATTACAGAATGAAAGATACTAATGTTGTAGAGACCGCCTTATCAAAGAAGAGTACCCTGAGGCAGGTCTTGCAGGCGCCGGTGATTATTGCTGCGCTTGGATATTTTGTGGATATCTATGACCTGTTGCTGTTCAGCATTGTGCGGGTGTCGAGTCTGAAGGCACTTAAGCTCAGCGGCGATCAGCTTTTGGAGAAGGGCATCTTCCTGATCAATGTGCAGATGGCGGGTTTGCTCGTGGGCGGTATCCTCTGGGGCATCCTGGGCGATAAACGCGGGAGGCTCTCGGTGCTGTTCGGCTCCATCTTGCTGTACTCACTCGCCAATCTCGCCAACGGTTTTGTAACAGATGTACCGCAGTATGCCGTGCTTCGTTTCATTGCCGGGGTTGGCCTTGCGGGTGAGCTTGGCGCGGGCATCACGCTGGTGGCCGAGATCCTGCCGAAAGAGATCAGGGGATATGGCACCACGCTGGTAGCCTCCGTGGGTTTGTTCGGTGCGGTGCTCGCCTATTTTGTGGCCAACGCCACCAACTGGCAGGTGGCTTACTGGATCGGCGGCGGACTCGGTCTTTGCCTTTTGTTGCTGCGTTACAGTGTTGCCGAGTCGGGCATGTTTGCATCCGTTGCGAAAAAGCATGTGGAACGAGGGAATTTTCTCGCCCTGTTCACTGACAGTGGACGACTCGTTAACTACCTTAGATGTATCCTGATCGGTTTGCCTATCTGGTTTGTGATCGGCATCCTCATCACCTTTTCACCTGAGTTCGGTACAAAACTTTCACTCCCTGGTCTTGTGGACGCCGGCAAAGCAGTGATGTTCGGTTATGTGGGCTTGTCTGTGGGCGATCTTACCAGCGGCAGCCTGAGCCAACTATTCCGGAGCCGGAAAAAGATCGTGTTCCTCTTCGTGCTGCTGACAGGCGCAACGATGGCGTTTTACCTGAAGGGTGCAGGGAGTTCGCTGGGAACGTTTTATTTCGCCTGTTTCCTGCTGGGCCTCGCTATCGGCTATTGGGCATTGTTCGTAACCATTGCGGCAGAACAGTTCGGCACCAACCTCCGGGCTACGGTAGCCACCACCGTTCCGAATTTCGTTCGCGGCACAGTTTTGCCCCTCACGTTCGCTTTTGAATTTCTGCGTGCCCGCACCGACATGATCACCAGCGCCTGGCTCGTCGGCGCCTCCACCATCATCATCGCCCTGCTCGCGCTATGGAAAATGAAAGAGACGTTTGGGAAGGATCTTGATTACGTTGAGTAGTCCACGGTCGACAGTCGACGGACCACAGCAGGTCAGTGTGAATTCACAGGGCATTCTAAAAACATAAATTCGGTTTCAAGGCTTCGCTTCCAGATAAGCGGAGCCTTTTTTTATCACCGCCTACTTACTCCTTAATTCTTACTCCTTACTTCTTTTTCTTGAACTCTCCTTCTGACTCCTAACTCCTGGCTCCTGACTCCTGACTTCTTGCCCCTTGACCACCCGTGGTTGCAGCGAAGAAAGCTGTCTTCGTTTCAAACCTTCGGTACATTTAATCTGATCAAATTCAACGCAGCTATCGAAGCTGCCTTAATATTGATCTGCCGGTCTTTCGACAGCTGAAGCTTGCGCGTCACAGTCTGATGTTTATCAGAGTATGCGATCCACACAGTGCCTACGGGTTTTTCAGGTGTGGCGCCGCCCGGTCCTGCGATGCCGCTGGTGGCTACGCCGATGTCGGTGTTGAACTTGGCGCGCACGAGGTTGGCCATTTCTATGATGGTGGGCTCGCTCACGGCCCCGTTCTTTTCCAGGGTCTCGGGTTTCACACCCAGCTGACGCATTTTGATCTCGTAAGCATAAGGCACCATGCTGCCCAGAAAATAATCTGAGCTGCCGGGTACGCTGGTGATCAGGTGCGACAGGTATCCGCCCGTGCAGCTTTCGGCAACAGCAAGGGTGAGCTTCTTTTCGCGCAGCAGGTTGCCCACCGCCACTTCGATCGGATCTTCACCATAACCATAGATGAACTGTCCTACGCGCTCCTTTAATTTCTCTGTGAGCATGTTCGCTTCTGCTTCCAGGGCGGGCAGCGAATCGCCAATGGAGGTAAGTCTCAGCTTTACTTCGCCGAGACCGGGCAGGTACGCCAGCTTGATGTGTGGGGGCAACGCTTTTTCCCAGTCGGCGATCTTTTCGGCCAGGAACGATTCGCCCAGTCCTATGGTGCGGATCACTTTGTGATGAATGGTAGGCGGGCTGAATGTTTTGCGCAGCTTGGGAATAACAATGTCGCTCATCATTCGTTTCATTTCGTGCGGCACCCCCGGCATCGACACAAACACTTTTCCATTGCGCTCGAACCACATTCCGGGAGCGGTACCTATCACATTGGTCACCTTCTCGCAGCATACGGGCAGTGCCGCCTGCTGACGATTCACCTCCGTGAGCTCACGGCCCCGGCTTTTGAAAAATTCAGTGACCTCGGCAAGGGCCTCTTCGTGTATTTTCAGCTCACAGTTGAAGTATTTTGCCAGGCATGGTTTGGTGAGGTCGTCGTTGGTGGGACCGAGGCCGCCGGTGATCAGCACGATGTCGGCACGTTTCTCCGCTTCCGCGAAAGCGGTCATGATCTCATCCTCCTGGTCGCCCACCGTGGTTTTCCTGATCACTTTGATACCTGCCTTGCTCAATTCCACGCTCATCCATTGGGAATTGGTGTCTACGATCTGCCCATAAAGGATCTCATCGCCAATGGTGAGCAGCTCTGCGAGAACAATCTTCGTCATATTCAGTCAAATAAAAATCTCTCCTGTTTCCAACGTTCTGCAAAGGAAGCCAGTCTTAGCAAATAAACAAACTATTCCTATGTTAGCAACCCGCCAAAGAAAAGCAGTTTTTGCATACCTGCTGATGATCCCGGCCTGCTTGTGGCTGTATGGCTGTGATGTGCTCGAACCGGATGTTGATCCCGACAATCCCCAGGTGCAGATCATTGATAAAGAACTCTACGTGACTCCGAATGGTTCCGGCTACATCGACCTTTATTCGATGGTGAAGACGCAGGGTACTGTGCGACTCGATATCGTGTCACAGCCGCGCAGGGGAAACCTCACCGAGATGGGCAAAGGACTGTTCCAATACACTGCGGGCACTGATTTCCGGAAGGGAACGGATGCTTTTACATTCCAGATCTACTCGAAAAACAATACGCTGCTGAAGGAAGACAGCGTCGTCATTGTTGTTGAACCCGATACGACCCATTTTCCGCAGGGATTCTATCCTCAGGATGATATCGCTTACAATATCGTCAGCGAGATCACCATCGATGTGTTGGCTAATGATGTGCTGGGGGCCAACCGCTCACAGGTAGGCATTGAGATCTACCGGCCCGGCCCTGATTTCCCGCCACATGCAGGGGTTGCGACAGTGACGAGTGGAAACATGATCTGGTATTCACCCCGTGGTGCTGTTAATGGATACGATTCCATCTTCTACAAAGTGTTCAGCCTCGCAGACCCGTCGAAGTTTGGGATCGCGAAAGTGCTGATCGCTCCGGCGCCATCATGCTGGTTCCAGCTTGTGGATGACGATTTTGTTTTTGGGACAGACACGCTCAGGAGCGATACGGTGTGGCTGAACGTCTTCCAGAACGATGAGCTTTGTTCCACCCCGGTCAGAGACTACCAATTTGAAATACTCGATGATGGCAGTGCTGGAACTGCATTCTATGACAGTGCCGGAGGTTTGGGGTACCGGTTACCGGAGCAGACGTACATGGTGATCGACAGCGTGCGCTACCGCATGTGCTACAGGCAGCAGTGTCAGACCGCCAAAGCGCGCATCAAATTGAAATCATAAATGCATTAAACGACCCGGAGAGCCTTCTGCTTCGAAGCGAAGGCTTTTACCAATGTATGGTGAACAACGAACTGTTTGAACGATGCAGAAAAAACGAAGGCCAGGCGCAGCGTGCCATGTACGATCAGTTCAAGGCAACGCTCATGGGACTTTGCCGGCGTTATGCGCGCAATAAGGAAGACGCACAGGATATGCTTCAGGAAAGTTTTATCAAGATCTTCTCCAAAATGCACCAGGTGGAATCTGCCGATAAATTTGAAAGCTGGATGAAGTCAGTGGCGGTGCGCACGGCCATCGATCATTATCACAAGCTGAAGCGTACGGACCATCATGCCTTTACGACTGACGAATATGATGTTGCCGACCTGGACTATGGAGGAATACTCGAGAGCGTCTCTGACGAATACCTGGTAGGCATCATCAACGATCTGCCCGAAGGATGCAGAATGGTATTCAATCTTTTTGAAGTGGAAGGATATTCACACACAGAGATAGCGGAGCTGCTGAAGGTCAGCGAAGGAACATCGCGGTCGCAGCTTCATCACGCCAAATATTTGCTGAAACAGAAACTTAGCCGACTGGGGATCAAACGTTATGAAAAGCTTGCCTGAAAAAGATTTTTGGAACGCCATCAGGAACCGCCTTGAAAACTACAAGGAAGAGCCGCAGGACGACTGGCTGAAGATTGCCGGCGCCATCCCGGCAGCAGGAGAGAGACAGGGGAACAAGCCTGTGAACTTGGCCGCTGACCTGCTCTCGGTCGCCAGTGTTGTTATGCTGGTGTGGACATTGTGTGCGGTTACTCCGGCAGCACGCATCTGGACGTTAGCCAACGTTTCCACTCCGCCTGTAACTGAAAAAGTGAATGGCCAGGAGGCAGACAGATTGAAAGAAGACAATGAGCGCGAACTGAAGGAGCATAAAGTCGAACAAAATGAGAAGGGCCTGCCTCCAGTGACCAAAGAAACCGAAAGCAAAGGCAACAGATTCGGTGATGTACTTAAGAAAGTGGAACACAATGACGCATCCCAGCAACAGGCGTCTCTGCCTGAATTGGACAACGACGCAAAAACCAACGGGCGAGACACACGTTCTGCTCATATCGATGGCCCAGAAGAATCCCAGGATACCACTGACAGTGTGCAGACCGTTGTGGCTGCTAAAGCTGATACCGTTTTCTTTGCGGTGCCACCGATTTTGCAACAAAAGTCAAAAACCCGGCGCAAGTTCCGGCCATCGGTGTATGCCGTCATCACGCCTTCCTTTGCTTATCAGAAGATCGTCCCCCGGCGCGATGACAACATCAATATCCAGAAGCTGAACAGCGCAGGACTCGTTTCCGCAGATCGCCTTGGTTACAGCCTGGAGGCCGGGTTCCAGATGCAGGTAAGCAATCATTTTGAATTGTATGCCGGGTTCTTGTATTATCAGCAAAACCTGCTGGTGTCTTACAGCTATGTGACGGACGGAGATGTTGAGACGGTAAACGGTACACGCGAAAAATGGAGCTTCGAGCTCTCACCGGGCGAGGCTACACGCACGTTCAGGTATGCGATGAAGAACGGTGGCGCATCCGCAGGCGTGCTCTATCATATCAGGGGAAGAAAGCTGATGCACAAGCTGGGCGCGGGATTGCAATATCAGAAAGGACTGGTCAGATCGCAGGGCGAATACAGCTACAACAATGCGTCATCGTCTTACCTGAATTACCAGCTCCTGTACCGGATGGAATACAGTCTCAGTGGAAGAACAAGTATCTTCCTGCAACCGCAGTTCGTTCATTCGCTCGTGGCTGATGAAGTATTGCGGGAACCCTTTACGGTCAAACCTTACCGTGCAGGTTTAGGATTCGGACTGTTGTATCATTTCTAGTTATCAGATCAGGTGTGGCGGCGATAAAACGGAAGCTGGCTTATTTACAAGTGACGTTGGTCCACTTCCTGGTGTCGCTCGCCACCCTGGATACCTATAAGGATGATGAATAAAAAAAATTAATGTTCCGGATTTTTAGTAATTTTTAACGGTGCATGCGCCATGTGCAGGAGAAAGTTCCTGCATGATGGAAGCGCATGATCACGATAACACCGGTAAAAATGAATTCTTCCGCGCTCGACTGGCAAAAGCAGATCTATCTCAACGGATTTGCGGGCATCCTCCCGAAAGTTGAAATCAATCTTCAATCCCTGGAAGACCACGCGCGCGCCGTGATGCGACCTGAAGCGTTTGCTTATATCGCCGGTGGTGCCGGAAATGAGCATACTATGGCAGCGAATCGTGCTGCTTTCGAAAAGTTCAGGATCGTACCGCGCATGTTGTGCGATGTAGGTGCGCGTGATACAACACTGACCCTTTTCGGGAAGAAACTTCCATCGCCATTCTTGCTTTCACCGGTAGGTGTTCTGGAAATGGTGAGCGCGGATGCAGACGTTGCTGTTGCCCGCGCTGCTGCCGCGCTTGGTGTACCATATATATTTTCGAACCAGGCATCGCGGCCGATGGAAGCGTGTGCCGCCGTGATGGGTGACCAGCCCCGGTGGTTTCAGTTGTACTGGAGCAAATCGAATGACCTGGTGGCGAGCTTCGTGCAACGCGCCGAGAAATGTGGATGCTCCGCCATTGTGGTAACGCTTGACACAACAATGCTGGGATGGCGTACCCGCGATCTCGAGATAGCCTACCTGCCTTTCCTCGAGGGAAAAGGTATCGCTCAATATACCTCAGACCCTGTGTTTCAGCGCATGCTGGATGAGCCGGACGACGCTCCTGACCTGAAACGGAAAGTGACCTGGCGTACCGTGCGTGGGTTGATCCGCATGGTGAACCGTTATCCCGGCGATGGTTTTTTCCGCAAGCTCCGCTCGGGCCGCCCTGTGAAAGCCGTGCGTAAATTTATCGCAACGTATTCCAACCCCTGCACTACCTGGTCTGACCTCCGGTTTTTGCGAACCTGCACGCGCCTGCCCATCGTGCTGAAAGGTATTCTTCATCCCGATGATGCGCGTAAAGCCCTCGATCATGGTGTGGATGGATTGATCGTCTCCAACCATGGAGGCCGGCAGGTAGATGGAGCGGTTAGTACTTTTGAAGCGCTGCCCGATATTATCCGTGTTGTGGATTCAAAAATTCCCGTGTTGCTCGATAGTGGCATCCGTGGTGGTGCCGATGCATTTAAAGCCCTCGCGTTAGGAGCCACAGCCGTTTGCATCGGAAGGCCTTATGTCTATGGACTTGCGCTGGCGGGGCAGCAAGGCGTTTATGAGGTGTTGCGCAATTTTATGGCCGACTTTGAGCTTACCATGGGGCTGGCCGGTTGTAAGAATCTCTACGAAATCGATCAGAAATCGATGAAAGTTGCGTTTTAAGTTCCGGTTCCCCTCCATTGAGAATAGATAATTTTTTACTTTGGCCCTTACTTTGCGCTCGCTGACGGCGCACGGAATTCAATACATTAACCAATCCAAAATGAAACGTATCTTTTTAATTGCAACCTTGTGTTTGTTGATCGCAGGCACCGCTTCTGCGCAGTTGGAGTCGCTTAAAAAAGCTGCCAAGTCGATTACTTCAGGCGGAACCAAACTTTCGTCTGAAGAAATAGCAGAAGGCCTCAAGGAAGCATTGACCAATGGCATATCTAAGGGCTCTGACCTTGTATCACAAGTAGACGGATATTTTAAAAATCCCGAGATCAAGTTACCTTTCCCCCCTGAGGCGAAAAAAGCAGAAGAAAAGCTCCGCCAGATGGGAATGGGGGCCGAGGTCGACAAGTTTGTGCTCACCCTGAACCGCGCAGCAGAAGATGCTGCCAAGGAAGCCAAGCCGATCTTTGTTACCGCCATCAAATCCATGACCATCCAGGATGCTGCCGGGATCCTGAAAGGAGAACAAGATGCCGCCACGCAATACCTGAAGCGCACCACCTCCTCGCCGCTGAAAGACAAGTTCAAACCGGTGGTGCAGAACTCGCTGAGCAAGGTGAACGCAACAAAATATTATGCAGACCTCATCAACACGTATAACAAGATCCCGCTGGTGCAGAAGATGAATCCCAATCTCGACGACTACGCTACAGACAAAGCCATCGAAGGTCTGTTTACCATGATCGCCAAAGAAGAAAAGAACATCCGCCAGAACCCCGGTGCGCGCACTTCGGAGCTGCTGAAGAAAGTGTTTGGATCGAAATAGAAATCTGTTGCCAGTTGCCAGTTACCGGATAGCCAGTTGGGTGGCCCCAAGATTCGCACAAGTGTTTCAACTCAATATTTTGTTGTAAAACTCAACCGTTCTGCAACACGCACGAAACCGGCAACTGGTAACCGGCAACTGGCAACCGAAAAAGACCTATCTTTAAATCTCGTTATAACTATCTATGAAGAAACTATCCATCCTTTACATATTCATCCTCACCGCCTGTACTTCGGCACAGATCAACCAGACCCTGGGTGATGTGAACAAAACGCTCGGTAGCAGCGGCGCAAAACCTGTGACCACTGCTGAGGTGGCCGAAGGTTTGAAGGAAGCCCTGATCAAAGGTATTTCGAACGGCGCAGACCTGGCCTCACAACTGGACGGCTACTTCAAAAATCCCGAGATCAAAATACCGTTTCCACCTGAAGTGAAAAAAGTAGAAGACAAGCTGCGCCAGATCGGCCTGGGCGGCGAAGTGGATAAATTTGTGATGACCCTGAACCGCGGCGCGGAAGACGCTGCCAAGGAAGCCAAGCCCATCTTTATCACGGCCATCAAGTCGATGACCATTGAAGATGCGTGGTCCATCCTGCGGGGACAACCCGATGCCGCCACGCAATACCTGAAACGCACCACGTCTGCACAGCTGAGAGAAAAATTCAAACCGGTGATCCAGACATCGCTGAACAAGGTCAACGCTACGAAATATTACGGTGACATTGTGAACCGTTACAACCAGATCCCGCTTGTGCAGAAGGTGAATCCAAACCTGGATGAGTATGCCACAGACAAGGCCATCGAAGGACTGTTCATCATGATCGCCAAAGAGGAGAAGAACATTCGTGAAAACCCTGTTGCCAGAACCACAGAGTTGCTGAAGCGGGTTTTTGGAGCGAAATAAGTTGCCGGCTGGCCGGTTGCCAGTTACCGGCTCCGATGAGCGTTGAATGTCACCTTCTGGTTTCAATTCGGTACCTATGATGGGTTACACTAATTGTGATATGGCACTGGCAACCGGTAACCGGCAACTGGCAACCAACTAAAGAGAACTCAATCAATCTAAACAACATGAGCCTTTACAAAAAACACGACACCACCATCAACAAAGCCGTCCAGGCGCTGCATGAGCGGACGTTCTATGCGGCTTTCCCGGAACACCCCGCCCCGGCTGTTTATGGCGAGACCGCGGATGCCGACGGACAAAACAAGTTCAAGGCCACCCTCGGAAAAAAATTTGAAGAGCTGAAGCAGGCCAGCCCTGAAGGATGGGCGGGAGAGGAAGAGTCTCCTTACCTGCAGGAGCCATTGAAGATCTCATATCCTACATTCTCTGTGAAGACCCTGACAGAACGCGCCGGGCGTGCGTTTCATCAGTGGCGCAAGGTGAATGTTCACGAACGCGCCGGCATTCTTACCGAGTCGCTCGACAGAATGAAAGCACGTTTTTTTGAGATCGCCTACGCTACCATGCATACTACCGGCCAGGGTTATATGATGGCGTTCCAGGCTTCAGGCCCTCACGCTGCAGACCGCGCGCTGGAGGCCATCGCTGCCGGATACGAAGAGCTTCAGCGGTTCCCAACCCACGCGGTATGGGACAAGCCCATGGGTAAATTCAACATCCAGCTGAACAAGGAGTGGCGTGCCGTGCCCAAAGGCATCTCCGTCGTGATCGGTTGCTCTACTTTTCCTACATGGAATTCCGTGACAGGTATTTACGGAAGCCTGATCACCGGCAACGTGGTGATTGTGAAGCCACACCCGGGCGCCATTTTGCCTATCGCCATCGTTGTGGCGGAGATCCAGAAAGTGCTGGCTGAAAATAACCTCGACCCCAATATTTGCCAGCTGGCAGCCGATACGTTCGACAGGATGATCACCAAAGAGCTCGCAGAGCATCCTGACGTAAAGCTGATCGACTTCACCGGCAATTCTGTTTTTGGCAGTTACCTCGAAGCACTGCCAGGCAAAGCAGTGTTCACTGAAAAGACAGGTGTCAACTCTGTGATCCTTGATTCAACGGAGGATATCGATAAGGTGGCAGCCAACCTCGCTTTTGCCGTTACGCTTTACAGCGGACAAATGTGCACGGCACCACAGAACTTTTACATCCCTGAGGGTGGGATCAAAACATCTGCGGGAACAGTTACCTTCGATCAGTTCGCACAAAAGTTTGCAGACAACATCAATGCGCTGGTGGATAACCCGAAGGCCGGACCGTTTGTGCTGGGAACCATCCAGAATAAAAAGACCTGCGACCGGGTAACAGAAGCTGAAAAGCTGCCCGGAAAAGTGTGGCTGAAGTCGCGCAGTGTAGAAAACCCGACGTTCAAAAATGCACGGATCTCCACGCCGGTTGTGGTAGAGGTCGATGCTTCCAAGAAAGATGTATTCGGCAAAGAGCTTTTTGGTCCCATAGCGCTGCTGATCAAAACCAGGAACACAGACCAGTCTATCCAGCTGGCGCAGGAAATGGCGAGAGATCATGGTGCCATCTCATGCGGTGCGTACACCACCGATCCGCAGGTACGCGAGAAGATCGCCGATGAAATGTCGCTGGTAGCAACACCGGTATCGTTCAACCTGGTGGGCGGAATATACATGAACCAGCACGCCGCGTTCTCCGACTTCCATGTTACAGGCGGAAATCCTGCGGGCAACGCGTCGTTCACAAACCCGGAATATGTCACCAAACGTTTTACCTGGGTGGGTCACCGCGAACCTGTGAAAGCCTAAAATCAGTTGCCAGTTGCCGGTTGCCGGATGGCCTGTTGGATGGAGTAAATTCGAGTACAGCGTTTCAACTCGACATGTGATTATTGTAATCAGTAGTTCTGCAACACCTCACTAAACCGGTAACTGGCAACCGGCAACTAGTAACCGGTTAATGTTACGCCAGCGGCCGGATTATATTAAACAGCTCAAGGAAAAGTGAATCGGGATAACCAGATCCTGATCGCTTCAGTTGAGCTGTTTTTTCTTTATAGGCGGAATTGGTGATCAGTTCCTGCAGCTTTTCTTCGATCTGTGCTTCTGTGTCACGTTGCAGATTGCCAATGAGTCCAAGGCCGTGATAAAGCACGCGGGCGGCATTTCCGCGCTGATCGGTGTGTTTGTAGACCGGGTAGACCAGCATGGGCACCGTGGCATCAATGGATTCTTTGATCGAGTTGAATCCGCCGTGGGTGATAAAAACGCTGGCACGCGAAAGTACATCGAGCTGTGGTACTGAATCTGCAATAACAACGTTGGGCGGAAGTGTTTTAAAATTGTCTCTCACGGCGCGGATAGGGGAGGCGATGAGCAGCACATACGCTTTGGCTTTGGCTACTGCGATGAGCTTTTCCAGGAAAGTGATGATGGGACCGGTATGCTCGTAAGCAAGACTTCCGAATGAACAGTAGAGCACCGGTTGTGTCGACGTGGATAACAAGGTTTCGATTTCCCGGAACGATTTGCTAACGGCATCTGTCCTCTGTGCATCGATCATAAACCCGATGGGATGCTGATGCGGAAGCAGTGGCCGTCCTGGAAAATCCATCTCGATCGGAGCCAGGATAAATTCATCGATATCATTAAAGGCAGGACTGAGCAGCGACTTTTTTTTCGAAAGATAGCGCCTTGGGATCTTGTTCTTTTTTATACCATAGTTGATCTGCGCCGTATTGTCTTTCCCGATGAATTTCAGTTTTTGAAGCAGCGTCCACATCGATTGATCGGCATGGAACTGCCAATGTGCTTTGCGGCTGGCTTGTGGCGGAGCCAGGCTGTTCAACGGAGGAACACCTTTGTCAAGCGTTGATGATAGCATTGTTTGAACGAAGGCTGCTTTAATGCCGTGTGTACGCAGATATGGATACAGCACAATAAAGTCGGTTGACTGCCAGGCGTCGATCAGCAGATAATCGGGCCGTAAGGTTGTAAGCATTTGGCGCAGCTCTGCATCTCGTAAGTGGAAGAGCCGGTCACTCCAGCGATCTTTCAATGAATGCCAGTATGCATTCTTTTTCTTTTCAAGGGTGGTATTTACCCAGTGCTCGAAACCGAGTCCGAACGGCACTGTTTTCAAGGGGTAGAATGGAAAGCCCTGTGCCTTCACATGCGATTGAAAGAACCCGAATCCCGCAAAGGTCACCTCGTAATTCTCTTCCAGCAAACGGGCCATGCGAAAGCACGCATTGAAATGACTCATGCCATGATATAGGAGAAATACTACCCGTTGCATAGTAGATTAAAGCCGGCGAAAGATAGCTATCAGTAGGCAGTAGGCAAAACACGATCGCAAGCGCCCGGACAGTAGGCAAAATTTGGTGTGAACCGGTCATCTGCATCCTTCGATCGAAGGGCAACCACAGAATTTTGGGCTATCTATTGCCTACTGCTCCGATGACTATCGGGGTTTGCCTACTGCCTATTATTAGCGCACGGCAACCTTCCTGATCACCCTCGAGAACAATGAAGGGAAAAATCTCTTGATATAAACGCCCAGCACTTCTCTTCCGCCGATGTATACCTCCTCTTTTTTGCTTTCCATTGCTTTGGCGATTTTGGCGGCACACCAGTCGGCGGGTTTGCCTTTGTATTGTGCTTCGTCCATTTGGTTGAGCACAGAGCCATCGCCCGTGAGCGCAGAGTAGGTGATGGGTGTATGGATGAAACCGGGACAGATCATGGTCACTTTGATATTGTCGCTGTAATGTTCGGCACGCACGGCATCAAAAAAACCGTGCAAAGCATGCTTCGATGCCGCATAGCCCGAGCGATAGGGTGTTCCAAACTTGCCGGTGAGGCTGCTGACCACTACAAAGTGCCCCTGCTTTCGTTTTATGAAATGCGGCAGCAGGTATTTGGTAAGCGAAACCGCGCCGAAATAATTTACCTCCATCAGCTTTCGGTCAACTTCTGCTGACGTTTCCTTAATAAGACTGCGCTGGCTGATGCCACCGTTGTTCACCAGGATGTCGACATGTCCGAAAAGTTGGATCGCGGCTTCTGTAGAAAGTTGCAGCATGGCCGTCTGCGTGAGGTCCAGCGGCAGCACACGGATGTTGGGCTGGGCTTCCGCGGGGCAGTTGCCCTTCACCCGTTCAAGCTCCTCTTTTCTGCGGGCCGACAAAATGAGCTTGGTTCCTTTCTTTGCCAGCTCGTAAGTGAGCGCTTCTCCGATGCCAGACGATGCGCCGGTGATCCAGATAACTTTGTTGGTGAGGTAAGTCATACAATCAGATATGAGATGTGAGTCCCGATAGCTATCGGGATGAGACAATATCGGGTTAGCCTGGCTCTTTTTCGTAGATCACAAAGTCGAATGCGAATGGATGGCGTTCATCCGCCGGGTGCGGCACACGCGATACTTCTTCCCACTCCTTTTTGTCAAAGTCGGGAAAATACGTATCGCCCTGCACATCGGCATGGATCTCTGTGAGGTATATGCGGTGCGCCATCGGCAGTGCGATCTTGTAGATCTCAGCGCCACCGATCACATACGTTTCCGGTTCGTGGGCCTGCTGCGCAATTTGCAGCGCCTGCTCCACGGCGTTCACTACAATACAACCCGGGGCGTTAAGATTTTTTTGCCGGGTCACCACAATGTTGGTCCTGTTGGGCAGTGGCTTGAACTTTTCCTGCAACGAATCATAGTTCTTTCTTCCCATGATCACATGATGTCCCTTGGTCTGCTGCATGAAAAACTTCATGTCGTCGGGCAGGCGCCACGGAAGATCGTTGTTCCTTCCGATCACACGGTTCTGCGCCATGGCAGCAATGAGCGATATAATCATAAATCAATTTCTCTTTTTTAATCTCTGGCGCCTCAAAACTAAAAGCTCGCGGCTAGAGCCTGTTGCCCCTGAAAAAATCTTCAATTCCCATTTTGCGTTTCCCTTCTGGCTGAAGCTCATCTACCGAGACCCACCCGTCTTCGGTTTTGAAATAAAGATAACGCTTGTGGTCCGTGGTGTACTCGCCTGCTGATTTCTTTTCGTTGTCCGAAACAATGGAGACCTTGAAGATCTTGTAAGTTTTGCCTTCAATCGTAGCCCAGGCCGCGGGATAGGGGCTCAATCCCCTGACAAAATTCCGCACCTGTTCACTGGTCTGATTCCAATTGATCTCACAGGTCTCTTTAAAAATTTTCGGCGCAGGTTTCGAGGCAGCACCTTTGGGCTGGGGAGTAGACTGATATTTTCCTGCTGCAATGCCTGTTACCGTCTTCAGTACCAGCGCAGCACCACGGTTCATGAGCCGCTCATACAACGAGCCTGCGGTATCGTTGGCATCGATAGGTTCCTTCTCCTGGAAAATAATACTTCCCGTATCGATCTCCTGCTCCAGAAAAAAAGTAGTGACACCCGTTTCCTTTTCGCCGTTGATGATCGCCCAGTTGATAGGGGCTGCACCCCGATAATCGGGCAAGAGCGAGGCATGCAGGTTGAAGGTGCCGATCTCAGGCATGTCCCACACGGACTGCGGCAGCATGCGGAAAGCTACCACCACCTGGAGCTGGGCGTTATAACTTTTTAACTCCTCCAGAAACTCAGGCGATTTCAGATTGGTAGGTTGCAGCACCGGGATGTTGTGCTGAAGCGCGCAGGCCTTTACCGGTGAGTGAACAATTTTTTGCCCACGCCCCTGGGGCTTATCAGGCGCCGTGATCACAGCCACAACATTGAGCTTGTTGGCAACGAGCATCTCGAGACTGGGTACCGCAAATTCCGGCGTTCCCATAAATATGATCCTTAAATCAGCCATAATGGGGAGTTGATCTTTTGGGAATCAAAACGTGAAGTAAATAAATAACCGGCAGAAAAATGCATTTCCCGCGGATTTCGCAGATGTACGCAGATTCATTTTGCGCTAAAAATCAGCGATTATCCGCGTGATCTGCGGAAAACCGATGTGTCAAACTCAATCTCTCAATTCCTTTCGCATATACTTGGAACAGATCGGGCATTCCGTCCACACATGCCCGCGCGCGGGGCAGTACGTTCTGCCGAAATAAATGATCTGAAGGTGAGCCTTGTCCCACTTCGCTTCGGGGATCAGGCGTTTTAGATCGTGCTCTGTTTGCTCCACACTTTTACCGGTCGACAATCCCCACCGGTATGCAAGCCTATGGATGTGAGTGTCCACAGGAAAGGCCGGGAAACCGAAGCTCTGGGTCATTACTACCGATGCCGTTTTGTGTCCCACCGCAGGTAACGCCTCGAGCTCCTCGAAGGTGCGCGGAACTTCGCCATTGTATTTTTCGATCAGGATCTTCGAAAGACCATAGATGCCTTTTGATTTCATAGGCGAAAGACCACACGGTTTGATGATCTCGCGGATCTCCTCCACACTCATCTTCACCATATCGTAAGGATTATCCGCACGTTTGAAAAGCAACGGGGTGGTCTTGTTCACACGTTCATCCGTACACTGTGCCGACAGCAGCACAGCGATCAGCAATGTGTAAGGATCTTTGTGGTGAAGCGGCACTTCCGGGTTCGGGAAATATTTTTCCAGGATCGATAAGATGTCGTTTACTTTTTCAGCTTTAGTCATCTGGAATTTACGAGTTCAGATTTTTTGAGTGACGATTTCAATCCCGCATTCATAAACCTGAGATTATGGATACATAAGGTATTTCTGTCGTATGGTTCTGTAAGTGTCCAGATCTTTCTGCCACGTTTTCCTGATCGCCTCTTCGGTCATGCCGCCTGTGATCTGTTGGCGCAAAGCCGTGGTGCCGGCAAGCTTGTCGAAATAACTGGTGAAGAATTTTTCCTTTTCAGGATAACGTTGATAAAGGTCTATCAGGTATTTCAGGTCCAGTCTCGGCTCAACTTTCACCTGGCGCAGATCAAGCCCATAGTACAATTTGTTCTGGTGCAGCGGTGTATTCGACATGGCAGGAATGGCTACCGGTGTGAACTGGAAAGGAAGGTCCTTCAGCAGCGGATTGCCTACGATCAGAAAAGGTGTTTGTGTTCCCCGGCCTACGCTGATCACGGTGCCTTCAAACAGGCAGAGTGAAGGGTACAACCTGATGGCCTGATCGTTGGGCAGGTTGGGTGATGGTTTGGGCGATAACGAATACGGATCCTGGTGGCTCCAGTTCTTCACCGGCACAACCTCCAGGTCACATTTCACACCCTTGTCGAGCCAGCCTTCGCCATTGATCATGCGGGCAAGCTCCCCGACCGTGACTCCATGAACCACAGGTATCGGATGAATGCCTACGAACGATTTCAATGCAGGATCCAGCACGGGACCATCGGTGTAGCTTCCATTGGGATTGGGCCTGTCTAACACCAACACTTTTTTTCCTTGCTCGGCGGCAGCTTCCATCACGTAGTGAAGCGTGCTGATGAAGGTGTAGAAACGCACGCCCACGTCCTGGATGTCGAAGATCAGCACGTCAACATCTGCCAGTTGTTCGGGTGTGGGCTTCTTGTTGTTGCCATAAAGCGAAATAACAGGCAGGCCTGATTTGGTATCGAAACCGTCTTTGATGGTCTCGCCATCGGGAACAGCGCCACGAAAACCGTGCTCAGGCGCGAATACTTTTTTGATGGTAATGCCCTGCGCCTTCAGGGTATCGGCCAGGTGTGTCTTTCCCACCAGTGCTGTATGGTTCACCACCAGGCCCACGTTCTTTCCCTTGAGCTTCGGTAAAAAAACATCCAGCTGTGCTGCACCAACCAGGGGCGAAGTTTTTACGGTGGTCCGGGCTGGTGGTTCCGTGAGAACAGGTTGTGTGTTGCCGCACTGAAACCATACCGAAGCCAGCAAAAGCCAGGTGAACAGATTAATATTTCGCATATTTATTTTCGTGGGGAATGGACTTGAACTACTTATTTTTATTTTGCACAACATTGCGGCCGAAAAGTTACAAAAATTGAACCTTTCCTACTTTATATCGCAGCGGATAAGCAAAGGGCAGAAAGAAGGTTTTTCTTCTATCATCCATAAGATCGCCATTGCCAGCATCGCCATCGGTCTCGCGGCATCCATTGTCTCTTTCCTGATCATGAAAGGTTTCCAGGAAACTGTCAAGAACAAGATCTACAGCTTCAGCGGCCACATCATCGTAACAAAATTCAGCATGAATAATTCACCGGAAGAGCAGCCGATGGATTATGACATTGACCTCTACAAATCACAACATCAGTTACCGCTCATCAGCCATGTGCAGGAGTATGCCCATAAGGTGGGCGTGGTAAAAACAGACGATGAAGTGCTGGGCGTGGTGATCAAGGGCGTGGGCAAAAGTTTCGATACGGAGTCGTTCCGCCAGAACCTGATCCAGGGTGAGTTCATCCAGTTCCCTGATTCCGGCTACGCTAACCAGGTAGTGCTGAGCAAGACCATCGCCAATACATTGAAGACGAATGTTGGTGACGATGTGGTGGTGCATTTTTTTCAGAACCCGCCGCGTTTCCGAAAGCTGAAGGTTGTGGGCATCTATGAGACCAACCTCTCGGAGTATTTCGATAGCAAAGTGATCATCGGTGACATCCGGATGATCCAACGGCTCAACAACTGGGCGGATAGTGTGGCCGGGGGATTGGAGGTTTTTGTGAAGGATCCAGAGCAGGTAGATGCTGCGGCAGAATCGATCGGTGAAATGATGGACTATGACCTCAACATCGAGCGGGTAAGCGACCGTTACATCCAGATCTTCGAGTGGCTGCATTTGTTGAGCCGGCAGGTGAACATCCTGCTGGGCATCATCCTCACCGTGGTTTGCGTTAACATGATCTCCATCGTACTGATTTTGGTAATGGAGCGTACCCAGATGATAGGCATGCTCAAAGCGGTGGGCGCCTCCAACGGGCTTGTGCGATCTATTTTCGTTTACAATGGCGTGGCCCTCATCCTGAAGGGACTGCTGCTGGGCAACCTGCTGGGACTCGGCTTGTGCTTCATTCAATACAAGTTCAAGCTGATCACCCTTAATCCGCGGGACTACTACATGGAATTTGTGCCCATCAGCTGGCACTGGGACATCGTTCTCATGCTTAACCTCGTGATCCTGCTCATTGTCACCCTGGTGCTGCTGCTGCCTACCATGGCCATCGCCAGCATCAACCCCATCCGGTCGATCAAGTTTGATTGATAGCGGGTTAAGAACTATTTCACCTCGAACCTTTTTGGATAGCCTTTGATCCCTTCTATGATGAAGAATTCGTCGAAATCTTCCGGTTTTGTGGTCTCGTAATATTTGTTCAGGGAGCCGATAAAAGCTTCGAGGCTTGGTGCCGTAACATTTCTGCCGGGTGAATCATGCCAGAAATCAACAATCTGTCCTGCATCGCCTGTAAAGATCCCTGCCATATCAACACAAATGTGATCGCCGCTTCCATTCTCGAAAAGTGGAATCCAGTGTTCGTTCCACCAGTTTTTGATCTCAAAGTCGTAGCCGATCATGCCGGTAAGCAGTTCATAACTTTCCAAAGCACTTTCCAGCGGCATAAACGTCGAGTTATTGACAAAGCGCTTATAGTCGTCTTGTCCATTTTTCCATTGATAGAGCAGCCTGACATCGGATGGTAGCTGGAGGTTATACTTTTTCTCAAGGTCTCCGATCTGCTGGTCGGTAAGTGGAGGCCTGAGATCCTTGTAATAATCGGGGCGCTTTTCCTGAAGGTGTTTGTCAAGGGTATTGAGAAGGGTCTGCATCTGTGTAGTGATTGGGTTAATGTTTTTTGCCCGCACAGGTTATGAACAGGCAGCGCAAAATACGATACAAAACCGGGGAAGCAGCCCGAAAAAGGTATGGCTGGCTTTTGGGCTCATCCGGTGGCAGGATAGCCGGAGGTTTCAATCGGTCCTTAAACGTTCCTTTTAAAATCCGAAGACCAAGCCATGCAATAATGCCACTTCGTGCGGTCCAAATCAGGGCTATTTCAGGTCATTATGTCTTGAAATTCATTCAAAATAATCAAAAACAGGTCATTATGGCTTAAAAAGCCTTCCGGCATGTTTTTCCCTGATAGGGTCCTCGAAACATTTAAAACTGAAATGTATAATCCTAAAAAAAACAATACTATGAGCATCGTACGTTATAACACCTCGCTGAATGACTTTGTACCCACAACCTTCAGCAACATGATCGATCGTTTCTTCAACGAGAGCCTGAGCCGTTCGGGCGGAGCCGCTTACTCCTTCGTTCCCAAGGTAGATGTTGTTGAAAATGAGAAGGCATTTGAGATCCATGTGGCCGTTCCTGGCATGAACAAGGAAGAATTCAAAATCGACCTGAACGACAATTTTCTCACCATCAGCGGCGAGCGCAAATTCAGCCGCGAAAAAAATGAGAACAACTACCGCACCATCGAAACCCAGTACGGTACTTTCAGCCGTTCTTTCTCGCTGCCTGACAATGTAAATGCTTCTGCGATCAGCGCGAAGTACAACAATGGCATCCTGGAAGTGTTGGTGCCTAAAGACGAGAAGAAAACATTGAAGACCACCATCAAGGTTGGTTAAGAGATATAGGTTTTAGGTTTAGGTTAAGGTTAAAGCGCTTTTCCGGTCTTCCGGAGGCGCTTTTTTTATTTTGGCCAGGATCGTTTTTTAGAAATTAACGTTAACTTTCTTATCCTAAAGGGTCTGATATGAAGCGTTCTCTGTTTATTTTTCTGGTGCTGGTAATAGTTGCCTGCCTGGGTGGCGTGTTAGGTTCAATTTTTACGATCCGGTATCTCGACATCGAGTCGGCCCCTTACAATTCGATCGATGAACGACAGCAGCTTGTGCTCGCTTCCAACACAGTAGATACGGCGTATAAGATCCCCGAGGGCCTCGATTTTCTCGATGCCGCCAAAATGGTAACGGCCGCTGTGGTACACATCCGCACCGGTTACGGCCCCGGGAACTTCAGTCTCAATCCGCTGCTCGACTATGACAGACCCATTCACTCATCAGGCTCAGGGGTGATCATCTCCGACGACGGTTATATCGTCACCAACAACCACGTGATCGAAGATGCCACCAACATTGAAGTAGTGATGAACAACAACCAGCGGTTCTATGCCAAGCTGGTGGGTACTGATCTTACCACAGACCTGGCGCTGCTCAAGATCAAAGCGAAGGATCTGCCTTTTGTGAAATATGGAAATTCTGACAACGTTCAGCCGGGAGAGTGGGTGCTGGCCATCGGCAACCCGTTCGATCTTAACTCTACCGTGACAGCCGGCATCGTCAGCGCCAAGGCGAGGAACATCGGTATACTGCGTGAAAAAAATAATTACCAGGTAGAAGCTTTTATTCAGACCGATGCCGCAGTGAATCCCGGAAACAGCGGCGGCGCCCTGGTGAATCTCAGGGGCGAGCTGATCGGCATCAACACGGCCATAGCAACATCGTCCGGAAGTTACCAGGGTTATTCGTTTGCCATCCCTGTTGCGCTGGTGCGGAAGGTGATGGATGACCTGCTGGAGTATGGCGAAGTGCAGCGCGGATTGCTGGGCATCGGCATCGGCGATGTGAATGCCTCCATCGCAGAAACATTACACTTAACGGTGAGTCAGGGCGTGCTGGTGAGTACTGTTAATCCGGGAAGCGCGGCAGAACAA
Organism: Chryseosolibacter histidinae; assembly: GCF_018598225.1. GTDB lineage: Bacteria > Bacteroidota > Bacteroidia > Cytophagales > Cyclobacteriaceae > Chryseosolibacter > Chryseosolibacter histidini. The sequence goes on from NZ_JAHESF010000021.1 coordinate 106,433, forward strand.
TCGGGCATTTTGCGTGGTGATGTGATCATTGAGATCGACAACCACATTGTAAATTCTGTGTCAGAGCTGCAGGAGTGGGTGGCCCGCAACCGCCCCGGCAAAGAGATACAGGTCACGTTCATCAGGGAAGGTGAAAAGCGTACCGTGAAGGCACGGCTCAAGAACAGCAACGGCAACGAGGTGATGGAGAAGAAGGAAGTGAGCTACAGCATCGATGGTGCCACCTTTGAAAATGTGCCGTACCGCGAGCTTGCCAAGCTGCTGCTGGAAGGTGGTGTGAAGGTAAAAGATGTGGATGATGGCAAGTGGAAAAAAGCCGGATTGAGAAGAGGTTTTGTCATTGGCTACATCGATAAGGTGCCCGTAGATAACGTGGAGGACCTCAACCGCATACTCGACTACAAGAAAGGTGGTATTCTCATAGAAGGTTACTACAGCGATGGGAAAAAAGGAACCTACGGTGTAGACTGGTAGGTGTAACCGTACGAGCTGTGAACTTCCGTTTTTGCGAGACCCAATGCGTGGTAACGGCTAATCGTACCTCGTACTTCGCACTTCGTACCTCTTCGTCACTGTAAACAGTGAAATTGCTCCCAATCCTGTTCCGTTACCTAAATAAAAGCTAGCTTTGTGCCTCAATTTCCGGAATTCCCATGCAAAAATTCGGCATACAAGAGGCATTGTCATCACTGGGTGTTAAAAAGAAAAATCCTGGTGTCTCCACCGGCAGCAAGTGGCTGAAGTCCACCGGCGCGCTGATCGAATCATTTTCTCCCGTAGATGGAAAACTCATCGGTGCGGTTTACGAAGCCGATGAAAAGGCGTACCGTCAGGTCGTAGAAAAAACAACACAAGCTTTCAAGGAATGGCGTAAATGGCCCGCACCCAAACGTGGCGAAGTGGTTCGTCAGGTGGGGGAGGCGTTGAGAAAATACAAGGAGCCCCTGGGTAAGCTGGTCTCTTACGAAATGGGCAAATCCTATACAGAAGGGTTGGGTGAAGTGCAGGAGATGATCGACATCTGCGATTTTGCCGTGGGCCTTTCAAGACAGCTGCATGGCCTCACCATGCACTCTGAGCGCCCGCAGCACCGCATGTATGAGCAATGGCACCCGCTCGGGCCTGTAGGCATCATCACGGCTTTCAATTTCCCGGTAGCCGTATGGTCGTGGAACGCGATGCTGGCATGGGTCTGCGGTGATACGTGCGTCTGGAAACCGTCAGAAAAAACTCCGCTCTGCAGCATTGCCTGCCAGAATATTGTGAACGAAGTATTTGAGCGCATGGGTGTGCCCGAAGGTGTATCATGTGTGGTGAACGGTGGCGCGCAGGTGGGCCAGTGGCTGTCTGCCGATGAGAACATTCCGCTGATCTCGGCTACGGGCTCGGTGCGTATGGGCAAGGCCGTTGCAAGAACGGTGAGCGAAAGGCTGGGACGTCCATTGCTGGAGCTGGGCGGTAACAACGCCATCATCATTACGGCGAACGCTGACCTCGACATCGCTATCAGAGGCGCGCTCTTCGGTGCGGTGGGTACCGCGGGCCAGCGCTGCACAACCACGCGCAGGCTCATCGTGCACGAGAACGTTTATGAAGAAGTTAAGTCGAGGCTGGTGAATGCCTATGGCAAGCTCTCCATCGGCAATCCGCTCGATCCAGCCAACCATGTGGGTCCGCTCATCGACAAACAGGCTGTAAAAATGTATGAGGACGCGCTGCGCAAAGTGAAGAAAGAAGGAGGCCGCATTCTGGTTCAGGGCGGCGTGCTCAGTGGTAAAGGTTACGAATCAGGCTGTTATGTGAAGCCCGCCATTGCCGAGGTGGAGAACGAATACGAGATCGTGCAGCAGGAAACGTTTGCCCCGATCTTATACCTTATCCGCTTCAGCGACATCGAGGAAGCCATCGGTATGCAGAACGGTGTGAAGCAGGGATTGTCGTCGTCCATCATGACCGGCAGCATGCGCGAGATGGAATTGTTCCTCTCTGCCGATGGATCTGACTGCGGTATTGCCAATGTTAACATCGGTACTTCCGGCGCTGAGATCGGAGGCGCTTTCGGAGGCGAAAAAGAGACAGGTGGGGGCCGGGAGTCAGGATCAGACGCCTGGAAAGTTTACATGCGCCGGCAAACCAACACCATCAACTATGGCGATACCCTTCCCCTGGCGCAGGGAATAAAATTTGCTATTTGAAACAAAGTTTGGAAATAAGCGTCAAACAATTATTTTTATACAGCTTTCTAAAAACAGCCTATGCCCGGAAAAAAATACCGCACCGTCATGCTCATTGATGATAATGAAATTGACAACCTCATTAACCAGAAAATGATAGAAGCGGCTTCCATTACAGAGAACATTTATACACACACCGGGGCAAAAAGCGCCATTGAATTCTTACGCAACATGGAGAAGCTCGATGTTGCCGATAAAGTGCTGCCCGATGTGATCTTCCTGGATATCGATATGCCTCTCATGGACGGGTTCCAGTTCCTGGATGAGTTCGAAAAGCTGAGCAACGTAGCAAAGAAAAAATGCAAGATCGTTATGCTCACGTCGTCCATCAACCCACAGGATTTTAACCGCTCAAAGAAATACGAGAATGTTAAGCTTTACCTTAACAAGCCCCTTTCTCACGATAGCATCGTGAAGCTGGAATTATAACCGTATAACAGAATTACGGAGCGGCAGGCGTCACACCTTTAGTCGTCGGAGACGAAATATTGGTAGATAATTGATGCGCAGGCAATCAGGATCCCGTTAGGGATGACATATACGCATATGTCGCCCCTAACGGGATTTGTAGTTCTTAAACTTCTGTCAGCAACCGTACGAACTTGTCGTCGAGCTTGATGAGCTTGGTGGGGGCGAAATAACCTACCGTGGTAGTGCTCAGCCGGGGGATCAGCGCCGAGATCTTTTTGGCTTTCTCCTTTTTGGCTTCGCTGGTGGCGATCTTCAATATCTTGAGGAACAGCATGATGTTCTCACAGCTGTCTTTTCCGAAGAGCCTGATCTGTCGCTGAATGCTGTTGGAAAGCTGGTTGAACAGCTCGTAATCCCTCACCAGCACATACTGCAGGGCCAGCAGCGATTTGATCTCGAGCTGTGCATAAGGATATTTCTTCAGGCTCACCTCGTTCAGCAGGTTGTTGATCAGCTTCGCAGCCTCGTCAAACTTATCCGCGTAATAGCAGGAGATGGAGCGGTAAACCGTATATACAATGTGCTTGGGTACGTCCATCGAATCGACCTCGTAGTCTTCGAAAACATTTTCGTTCTCGATGTACAGCTCAGCTTCGGTGCCGTTCCGCAGGTGCCGTTCGATCTTTGAAATAAGGAACTGGGCAGGGAACGTGAAAGTGGAGTAGTTCACCATCAGGTTGGCGCAGGCGTCGTTCACCTCTTCGAAGTACTTCTCGGCCTGCCGGTACACCTTATAATGGTTGTAGTATTCCAGTTTCAGGAACTCGAACACCAGGTTGAGGTGGTAATAAATGGCATCCAGGTGGTAGCTTTCGAAGATCTTCTGAACCTTGTCAAAGATATCCTCGATCGACTCACCATCCTGCTGCATATTGTCGTCCACTTCCACAAACAGCCGGTGGAATACGTACATGCAGCTCTGGTAAACGTAAAGCCGGTGTGATTCGTAAAGCTTGGCCACGTTCTGCATCTCCTTCATCACCAGGTTCAGTCCCAGTTTTTCGATCTCGGCGCCATTCAGCAGGTAGTCGCCAAATTTTTTGAAGTAGTCGGCCAGCAGGTCCTCCGATTTGTCAACTGCCAGCATATAGGCTACGTGCCTGTTGTAAAGCTGGGAATACTGGAAATAATCGGGCGAATTGATGTTCAGCCGTTTCAGCGACTTGTAAATAATGGTCAGCTCGTTGGCCAGGTCGTAATCCAGCAGCTCTTTCTCCAGTTTCTTGAGCGTGGCGATGGAAATGGCTTTCTTTTTGGTGAAGATCACCTCGTTGATATTGGCAACTTTCCGCAACACGTCCGTTCGCGGGCTTTCCAGCTGCTCCATCAGGTATTCTTCGATCTTGAGGTTCAGCCGCGAGCGCAGGGTGTAATAGGCATTGGCGTTAACGTCCAGCTCTGTCATGATCTTGTTGTCTGACAGCGAACGTTCGCGCAGGGCCTTCAGCAGGTAAGCTGACTTTTCTGCGTTACTTTCGATAAGGGAGTTGTAGATTGCGGTGAAGTCTTTTTCAGATAGCTGTTTGATGATATTCTTTAGCTTGGCCATGAAAGCGGTTTTACAAAGTGAAAATTTACAAAATTTATCCTTGTATACAATAATACCCGGATAAGCCTTTGAGCGTAAAATTGCATTTTTCCGGGCTTCTGTTAAAGTAACGCGGCTTGAATTAAGTTTGTAGTTTCGCATCCAGTAAATGAGCGTCGTGGTCAGACAAATAGCTTTAGTCGTTGCAATCTTGTTTTTAATAGGGGAAAACTTTGCCCAGGTGGCTGGTGCGCCGGAACGGGCCGCCATGAAAAGCCTCCGGAAAAAAGGCTGGGAAAAAGCTGAAACTCAACTTCGTAAATCGATCCGTAAAGACAGCGTCAACGTGCCTTCGCGGTACCTGTTGTCGGCCTGTTTCTTCAACCGCGAGAACCCCGCCTACAACCTCGACTCGGCTTACAGCTATGTTATGGGAGCGTTAAAAGACCTGCCGCTCACATCCTTAAAAGAGCGTGAACGTATGAAGCGCATGCCGCTCGACAGCAACGTGCTCGTGAACCTGCGTGTCTCCATAGACAGTGCCGCCTTTGAAGCCGTGCGCCTCGTCAATACCGAAGAAGCCTTCATCCGGTACCTGAAAGAGCACCCGTTTACCCGGCAGCGCCAGGCAGCCACGGACCTGCGCGATGAAGTAGCCTACCTCCATGCCGCCACCGTGAACACCTACGAGGCCTTTCTCGAATTCCTGAAAAAGTATCCGCAGGCCGCCAAAGCTCCCATGGCCAGGACCAAGTACGACAGACTTCTGTACGAGACCCTCACCAAAGACAAACGCCTGGTGAGCTTTGAGAACTTTCTGCGGAACTATCCTGAGACACCTTTCCGCCGCGAGATCGAGCAGAACATTTTTGAGCTTTTCACCTTGTCGGGAGAAGTGGAACGCTACATTTCGTTCCTTCAGCTTTATCCGGCGAGCACACAGGTAAAGCGGGCCAACGACATCCTCTTCCACCTCCTGCAGGAGAGGGACGACCCGCAGACGCCAGGCCTTTATCTTTCCGATTCGTTGCAGAACATTATTCGCCTGCAGGAAAACTACATCGTACCTTTTTTACGCAATGACCGGTTCGGGTTCATGGATCACGAAGGCAAAGAGATCATTCCCCCCACCATCGAAGCACTCGGCGACGACTACAAGTGTGGCAATATCACCGAAGACATCCTGGTGCTGCCCGGCAGGGTGCTGGCCCGTGACGGCCACGTGGTGTATACGGGAGAAGTGGAGGAAGCCGACGACCTCGGGGCCGGGTTCCTGAAGCTGACCTCGGGCAACTGCCGTGTGGTGGTTCACAAGTCGGGGCGTGTCTTCACCCCCTGCACCGCTGATGCCCGCATCCTGGGTAACCGGTTTCTTTCCCTGCAGCGAAACGACCAATGGTATATTTATAGTCTCACAGGCCGGCCCATATTGCAGCAGGGATGGGATGCTGTGATGATGGACCATAACGTGCTTGCGCTGAAGAAAAAGAACAAGTGGCATCTGCTCACGTTGCAACAGGTAGTGGCGCTGGCCGACGAGCAAAGAACTGTGACGTCCGATGCTTATGACGAGATCAAATTCCTGCCCGGTGGCCTGGTCTCAGCCAGTGCCGGCGACTCGCGCATCATCCTGAATCAGACCCTCGGCGAGATCATCTCCCGGAGCAGGCAGGAGATCGTTCCTACATTCTTCGGTTTCATGGGGCGCTCTTATGAAGGATACAGCATCTATGATCGTGCGGGAAAACAAGCTTCGGCATTCGAGCAGGTGAAGCTTTCTGAACCCTGGACAGCCGTGCGGAAGGATGGAGCGTGGCACCTGTTCGACACCAGCCTGCAGCAATATAAGAGCCCCGCGTATGACAGCATCAGGTTCGAAGGACCTTTTGCCGTGGGCGTGAAGGCCGATACACTCTCCGTTTATTTCAACGAGCATACCACGATCGGATTTCCGCGGCCCGCGAAAGCCCTCTTCATTCCTGGAAAAGATTCAACGTCATTCTTATGCGTAGAAACGGCGGAGGCTCCGGCGTCAGGAAAAGCAAGCCGGAACAGGAAGGCCACGGAGGTTGTAAAATCACTGTATAACCGCCAGGGAAAGAAACTTTTTACAGCGTCTTTTGACCAGGTACAGCATGCCGGCCGCGACCTGTTCATCGTTCATAAAAAGGAGAAGAAAGGACTCACCGACGCCGAAGGAAAAACTGTGCTGCCCGTGGAGTACGATGCCATCGGAAGCGTTACCGATAACGTTGTGTCGCTGCTGAAGGCTATGAAATTCGGACTGTATCATACAGAACGCGAGAAGCTGATCAAGCCCCAGTCTGACAAGAACCTGATCCCCTTCATGGATCTTGTTGCCGTGTATCGCGATGGGCAGTATCATCTTGTGGACTGGAACGGAAGACCTGCCGACAAAACAACCTTTGAGGAGATCCGCTTCTGGAACGACACCGCTGCCCTGATCAAAGTAAACCAGCTCTGGTCACTGTACGATATCCGCTCGAAAGAGGTCTCCATGCCGGGCATCCGTAACATCCACATGGTGCGCGATGCTCCGGATGAAAAAGTGGCCATCGTTCAGCGCGACAATGCGTATGGTGTGCTGAGCAACAAACGCGGCACCGTCATTCCCATTACTTTTTCAGACCTGGTGAACATCGGCTCGGCAGAGGAGCCCATGTATTTTACAGAAAAGCATGTGACCGAGGCCTCCATTTTTGTGGTGATCTATTATGATAAGAACGGAAAACTGCTGCGGCGCGAGGTCTACGACAATGCTGACGACTACGAGAAAATATATTGTCCGGATAATTAATGAACCATTTACATAGGATTTATTTTCACTGTGCCGTTATTCAGTATATTAAAGCCGGAATTTTAAAAGTGTGTATGAAGCCCAGTATAATCATTTTAGCATTTTTTGTGTCAGCCAATGTGCTGGCCCAGCCTGCCAGGCAGGTAAATGAACGCCCTAAACTTGTGGTAGGCATTGTAGTTGACCAGATGCGCCAGGAATATCTGTACCGTTTCTATAATAAGTTCGGTAACGGAGGTTTCAAAAAGCTGATGAACGACGGCTTCATGGTGAAGAATGCACATTATAACTATGCCCCTACCGTAACAGGTCCGGGCCATGCTTCCGTCTATACAGGCTCCACGCCTGCCTACCATGGCATTATCAGCAATGAATGGTACGACAAAAGCCTGAAAAAAGAAGTGAACTGTGTGAACGACCCCACGCAAAAAGTAGTGGGTAGCCCCGAAGGCAAAGGCGACATCTCGCCATGGCGTTTGCTCACCACCACGGTGACAGACGAGCTCAAGCTGTTCACGCAGAAACGTGCAAAAGTAGTTGGCGTCTCTATTAAAGACAGGGGTGCTGTATTGCCGGCGGGTCACATGGCAGACGCAGCATACTGGTATGACAGCAAAACGGGAACGTTCGTGAGCAGCACCTGGTACATGAGCCAGCTTCCGCAATGGGTGGAGAAGTTTAACGCGTTAGGGCTACCCGATAAATACCTTTCGCAGGAATGGAAGACCTTGTACCCGATCGAGCAATATGTGGAAAGTGGTGCTGATGATACCCCGTACGAGAACAAGCTGGGCGGCAAAGACAAACCCACATTCCCTTATAACCTGAAAGAGCTTCGTGCCAAAAGTGGTGGATATGACCTGCTGGTGAACGTGCCTTTTGCCAATGATTTCCTTGTTGAAATGGCGAAGGCTGCCATCGATGGCGAGAAGATGGGTCAGGACGAGATAACGGACTTTTTAACCATCTCGTTTTCACAACCCGATATTCTCGGGCACGGTGTGGGGCCCAATGCCGTGGAGATCGAAGACACTTACCTTCGCCTCGACAAGAGTCTTGAAGAGCTGTTGAAGAACCTCGATTCAAAAGTAGGTGCCGGAAAATATACGGTGTTCCTTTCTGCAGATCATGCTGTGGCCGATGTAGCCCAATACCTGAAAGACAACAAGGTTCCTGCAGGTTACTTCAGCGCCTCTAACATGAAGGCAACACTGAACGACTTCCTGAAAAAATATTTCCCCGGCAAAGACGTGATCGAGTATGTTGACGGAGAGCAGATCTTTTTCAATCATGACGCCTTCCAGAACGATCCCAAAGCATCGGGTGTGGAGCTGATGGTGGCCGCCGAGCTGGTGGTGAATTTCCTGATGACACAGGAGGGAGTTGCCAACGCTTACGCCGAGAACGTGCTGCGGCAGGGGAGATATGATGAGGCCGGCGTGAAGGGTATGGTGATCAGGGGACATCACGCCAAGCGCTCAGGCGACGTGGTGGTGGTGCTGGAATCAGGATGGTATGGCGCAGGCCGTGTGCAGGGAACCACACATGGCTCTCCGTATACGTATGATACCAATGTGCCGATGTTGTTCTATGGATTTGGTGTGCGTAAAGGATCTTCCGTCAGGTATCATCCCATCACGGATATCGCGCCCACGATCTCGTCTATCCTTCATATCAAATTCCCCAGTGGTTGCACAGGTCAGCCTGTAGCGGAATTGTTCGAGGACTAGTTTTTCAACTCGTGTAAAAAAGTGGCTTGTTTTATCACGAAATCCTTATCTTCAAAAATTATTTAGATCAGGATTTTCATGAGCGAAACAAAATTTAAGCCCGTATTGGGTCTTTGGGATGCAACCATGATCGTGGCAGGTTCCATGATCGGCTCCGGAATTTTTATCGTAGGCGCAGACATCGTTCGCAACGTCGGAAGCTCCGGCTGGCTTATCGGTGTCTGGCTGATCACAGGGTTCATGACCATTACCGCGGCCGTGAGCTACGGTGAGTTGAGTGGTATGTTTCCCAAAGCCGGGGGCCAGTATGTTTACCTCAAGGAATCCTACAATTCACTGATCGCTTTTTTATACGGATGGAGCTTCTTCGCCGTGATCCAGACCGGAACCATCGCGGCGGTGGGCGTGGCCTTCTCGAAGTTCACGGCGTACCTGATCCCGGGTGTGAGTGAAGACCTCGTGCTGCTCGACCTGGGCTTCCTGACCATATCGCCAGCGCAGGTGCTCTCCATCGCCACTATTGTATTGCTTACCTACATCAATAGCCGGGGCGTTGAAGGCGGCAAGGCCATTCAGACCACGCTGACCGTAACCAAACTGGTCAGTCTCTTCGGGCTCATCATCGCAGGACTGATCATGATGAATCCTGATGTGTGGAGCGCCAACTGGACCAACGCATGGGATCTGCATAAGCTGAATGTTGACGGATCCATAGAAACGTATACCACCATCGCGGCCATTGGTGCTATCGCCGCAGCCATGGTAGGCTCCATCTTCAGCAGCGATGCCTGGAACAACGTGACCTTCATTGCCGGAGAGATCAAGAATCCGCAGCGCAACATCGGCCTGGCCCTGTTCCTCGGTACGCTGATCGTAACCATCATTTATGTAACGGCCAACCTGATGTACACCGCGGTGTTGCCTTTGAACGAGATCGCTACCGCTGAAAAAGACAGGGTTGCCGTGGCGGCATCACATGTAATTTTTGGCAACATCGGTACGTTCATCATCGCCGTGATGATCATGATCTCAACGTTCGGATGTAACAACGGTCTTATCCTGGCCGGCGCCCGGGTGTATTATACCATGGCCAAAGACGGGTTGTTCTTCAAGCAGGCGGGTCAGCTCAACCGTTTTGCAGTGCCCCAGTGGGCCTTGTGGTTCCAGTGTGTGCTGGCCTCACTCTGGTGTCTCAGCGGAAAGTATGGCGACCTGCTCGATATGGTCTCTTTTGTGGTAGTGCTCTTCTATATGCTTACCATCATCGGCATCTTCATCCTGCGCAAGCAGCGCCCTGAAGCACCGCGTCCGTACAAAGCGTTTGGTTATCCGGTGCTTCCGCTGGTGTATATCCTGATGGGATTGACCTTCTGCACACTGCTGATCGTGTATAAGCCCAAGTTCACCTGGCCAGGACTGATCATTACCCTTATCGGTATCCCGATCTATTATCTGGCCATGCAAAAGAAGAAGCAGAAGGATTAAGAGTCCACAGACCACTGTCCACGGTCCACAGCAATGCGCGATAACGTAACCGATCGTACTTCGTACCTCGTAAATCGTACCTTCAACCCTACCTACTGTGGACCGTCGACCGTCGTCTGTGGACCGGTTTACTTCGCAGCCTGCACCAGGATCTGCTCCGATAAGAGTTTGATGCCTTCGATGAAGCTGTGTGGTTCGTAACCAAGCTCCTTGCGTGCCTTGTCGATGATGAACCCTGTTTTCAAAGGGCGGCGCGCAGGTTGTGTGAATGTGTTCGAGTCTACGGCGGTGATCAGGCTTTTGTCCAAACCAAAAAAATCTGCCGTTTTGATGGCAATGTCGTACGGTGAGAGGAAGTCCTTTCCTGAGATGTTGTATACGCCCTTGGCTCTCTTTTTCGCTGCCAGGTAACAACCCATGGCAAGGTCTTCGGCCAGCGTAGGCGTGCGCCACTGGTCGTTGACAACCTTGATCGTTTTTCCTTTTTCAAGATTATCTTTCACCCACAGCACGATGTTGGAGCGACTCATATCGTTGGTGATCCCATACACCAGCACCGTTCTCAGGATGGACCAGCTAAGACCGCTGTTCATCACCACCGTTTCGGCGGCCAGTTTGCTCTCGCCATAAAAATTCACGGGTCTGGGCTGCGCCTGTTCATCGAGGGGGCCATGGCTTCCATCGAAAATGAAATCAGTTGAAATATGAATGAAGTGGGCGTTCACGGCCCGTGATGCACTGACCAGGTTCTCCACAGACGTTACATTGGCAAGCCAGCATGCATCCCGGTCGGTTTCACACTGATCTACCATGGTCATGGCGGCGGTGTTGATCACCACGTCGGGTTTGAAGGCATTGAACACGGTGTCTACGGCGTCGGCGTCCGTGATGTCCATCGGCTTGAAAACAGAATCGAGGCCGGGAAGCACCGTTTTGCCACGCGAAGTGAAACAAGGTGTAATGGTCTTGTCATTCAGCAAGACAGGCGTGAGCTTCTGGCCAAGTAATCCGTTCGATCCTGTTACAAGAATTTTCATTCAGTTCTTATTTTTCATCCGGATACGTGTATCCGTATAGTTTTTTGATCTTCGCCTTCGACATTTCTTCGACGGTAACCGTCATGCGAATGTCTTCCGTAGGCCTGTCGGCGCCGTCTTTGGGCTGTGCCGCGATCTTGTCTACAACATCAAGTCCTTTGATCACCTTCCCAAATACGGTGTACGCGCCGTCGAGCATGGGGGTGCCGCCTACTGTGGTGTAAGCCTTCACCAGCTCGGGCGAAAGATCCTTCTCCAATTTTATGCCCAGCTGGGTCTCAACCACAGGTTTCAGGCTCACGATGTAAGCTTCATAGGCTTTCTGATCTCCCGCCTGGTAAAGTTTGGCGATGCTGTCATAATACACCCTGTTCTCGGGCTTCTGAAAAAATTGCTGCAGCGCCATGCCGAATTTCTGCTGGTCGATGCGCAGCTCCATCTCATCGTATTTTTTTCCCTGAACGATATAGAACTGGCTTCCGCTGCTGGCTTTGGCAGGGTTCATCTGATCGCCAAGACGGGCTGCTGACAACGCGCCTTTCTCATGGAAGAACTTGGGATTGAACTCGGCATCGATGGTATAACCAGGGCCACCATTGCCCAGGCGCTGACCCGCTTTCGCTTTTTTCGATTCCGGATCACCACCCTGGATCATAAAACCTTCGATGATGCGGTGAAAGAGCAGGCTGTCGAAGTAATGTTCCCTGGCCAGTTTAATGAAGTTCTCCTTGTGCTTGGGTGTTTCATCGTACAGGATCGCCACCATGTCGCCGAATTTTGTTTTAATGGTCACAACGTGATCCTTTTTTTGCGCACAACCTGTGAGTACGGCAAAAACAAAACAGGCGGCAATGAGCAATTGTCTTTTCTTCATAAAATATTATACCAATAAGGCTGTAAATTTAACGATTCTTGGAATAAGGCACGGGGCTTATCATTCAGTGATTTGACTTCAGGCTTTGATGGCGGTCTTGATCGTCTGGAGGATGTCGGCGCCTCCGTTGGCCAGCACCTCGTTGGCAATACCTTTGCCTAATTCCTTTCCTTCTTCCGGCGATGAAGAGCGTTTCACTTTCACCACTTGTTTGCCATCGAGGGAAATGATGCCTGCTTTTAGCGTGAGCATGTTGCCTTCCATCCACGCATAACCGAACGAGGGAATGCTGCAGCCCCCTTCCAGGGTTTTGAGAAAAGCCCGCTCGGCGCGGATACAATCTTCCGTCTGTACATGATTCACCCAGCGCTCGATCACCTCTTTTTTATCGAAGCTCAGTTTTTTATGGCACTCAATGGCAATACTTCCCTGGCCTACCGGTGGAACAAAGTAACTGGTTTCAATCTGCTCCATGATAAGGTTGTCGTATCCCATGCGGTGAACACCTGCGTAAGCGAGGATCAGCGCGTCGCATTGACCCGCGTTGAGCTTTTCGATGCGTGTCTGCAGGTTTCCGCGGATGGAAACAGCTTCGGCCTGGGGATAAAAATGCCGGAGAAACGCCACGCGACGGGTAGACGATGTACCGATCCGGATGCCTTCGTTCTTCAGGCTGAATCCCTTTTTGGTGGTGAGCACCACATCGTTTGCCGGCTCCCGCTCCGTGAACGCGATCAGCTCAAGTTCATCGGCCAGCGAAGATGACAGGTCTTTGGCGCTGTGCACGGCAATATCGATGGAGCCATCCAGGAGCTTCTCTTCGATCTCTTCCGTAAAAACACCTTTGCTGCCGATCTTGGCGATCGACACATTCAGGATCTTGTCTCCCCGTGTTTCGATCGGGACGATCTCCGTCTGGTAGCCCGAAGGTTTGATCAGATCTGCTACATGGTTCGCCTGCCATAAAGCAAGCTTGCTGCCCCTTGTCCCGATACGAATGATCTTGTTCATGATATTAGGCGTTGGTTGATCTTTATAAATTACTTCACGTGAGTATCCACACCGTTATGGATTGAGGGTCTTGGCCAGCTTCAGCGAGAGGTCCAGGAAGATCATCTTGGCGCTGCCGTTGCGCTCCAGGTGATAGCTGGCATCGTTCAGCAGCGTAAAAGACCGTTCTACTTTTTCAACGTTCATCACCTTGCTGAAATCCTGAATGAACTTAAGCTCCTCTCCACGCGCACGGTTGATGGTTCCTGCGCCTGAAGTGAAGAGCAATGTTTCGCGCATCATGTTCATGCTGTAAGCCATCAGGTTGCGCTGGCTGAGCTTATCCAGCCCATGGTAATCATCGGCCATAGTCACCAGGGCACCGTAGCTCTTTTTGAAACAGGCCCGCATCCATTCTGTGAAGCGCTGCGTGTTGTTGTCTTCTTCGTTTTCGAGCAGCTTCAGCGCCATGTTCGGGCTGCCGTCGGCCAGCTGCACGATCTTGCGCGCACGGTTGTCGTCTATCGCGCGATTGTTCTTTAACCAGGCCTCCACGTCTTCGGCGTTCAGCAGCGGCCCCGTAAG
>NZ_JAHESF010000022.1 GCF_018598225.1 Chryseosolibacter histidinae
AGAGGTGGATAAGAGACAGTCTTTCATCAGCTGGTGAAACCCGGGATTATTCCAGGTACGATCGTCGTGTCCGTAAGCCGTGTAGAACACTCTTCCCTTGCCATGTTCTTTTACCCACGTCCAGGGCTCGCGATGATCTCCTTCCACACGTTCCATCAGCACGGTCCTGTCGTCAGTGAGCTTGTCGTGCACATAGGTTTCATCCCATGTGGTGAACTCCCTGAGCGACTTAGCAAGCGGATGCTCCTTGTTGACTATCGGCACAGTGAATGTATCGGTCTTGTGCTTGAGGAATTGTCCGCCCACAAGCTTGATGTACTCCGGTGAATTCTGAAAACAGAAGCTGGCGCAATGCACAGGAATGAATCCCTTGCCTGCTGCCACATAATCCATCAATGCTTTTTCCTGCTCCGGCGTGATCTTCTCATGGTTGGCGTAGATCATCAGTCCGTCATATTTCGAGAGTGTTTCCGCGTTCAGCACGTCTGGCTGATCGCTGTACGTAAAGTTGATGCCTTCTTTCGACAGCACAGAAGCCAGCATGGGCAGGTTCATTGCTGAGTTGTGATGTTCACTGGCGTGTCCGAGGAACAGGATCTCGATCTTTCGCGGTCCCGTGCCCAGGCTGGTAGCGCGTGGATTCTCACAGGAATAAAACAGGCAACCTGCGATCATGATCAGCAGGGTGGCGCACGAAACGCTTGTAATCTTCGTCTTCATAAACCTTCGGCATTGATATCATGAAATTCGATCTAAAAAATTGCAATCGATTCCTGAATTTTATCAGCTTTTGACTGTATTTTAGCATGCAATGGGGATGGGGGTCGATTTTTAAGATAAATGAGTACCATATGATAGCCCCGGTTATGGAAGCCGGGCAGATTGGTCCACAGTCCACGGTCGACGGTCCACAACCCTTTGAGGGCTTTTCAAGAGGCAGTCTATTATTTAAGTTCATATGCACCTGCATAACCCTCAAAGGGTTGCTCCCCGACTATCGACTGTGACCGTGGACTCCAACACAATTTGACTTTGCCAAGACAACACTATATTATATATGAAAGCCGCGCTTCAGAAGTCGCCGATATCGCATGAGCATGCATTTGAGGTTAAATTCCTGCGGGCGCCGCATTTTGATCCTAACTGGCATTTTCATCCGGAGTATCAGCTCTTCATTGTGCTGAAGGGCACGGGTACGCGTTTCATCGGCGATCATGTGAGTCCATTTAAGAAAGGAGACCTTGTATTCACGGGGCCTGACCTGCCGCACCTGTGGCGAAGCGATCCGGAGTACTTTGAAGGCGATGAGCACCTGTGGACAGAAGGCATTGTGGTATACTTCCACGAACATTTTTTAGGAAATGAGTTTCTCCAGAAAAAAGAAGCATATCGCATCCGGCAACTTTTTACAAAAGCGCAACGTGGTATGGAGATCGTTGGAGACACGGCAGACAAAGCAGCGGCCCTGATGACGGAGCTGGTCACGGCCAGTGATTTTGAAAGTGTGCTCATGCTGCTCAACCTGTTGAACCTGCTGGCGAATGGCTCATCACACAACCTTTTATCCAGCGCGGGGTACACCAACTCATTGAAGGAGTCAGATACGGAAAGGATGAACAGGGTGCACGCCTATGTGATGAAAAATTTCAGGGAGAAGATCACGCTGGAAGAAGTGGCCGCCATCGCGAACATGACACCGACATCGTTCAGCCGGTATTTCAAAACACACGCCAACAAAACGTTCTCTGATTTTCTTACCGAGATCCGCATCGGGTATTCGTGCAAGCTGCTGATCGAGAAAAAAATGAATATCTCGCAGGTGTGCTACGACAGTGGGTTCAATACGCTTTCCAATTTCAACAGACAATTCAAAACGGTGACCCATTATAATCCGCTGGAATATCGGAAGAAGTATGCGGAGACGGAGTATCCTTAAAATCAGAAGCCAGGAGTCAGGAGTCAGAAGGGGGAGTAAGAATTAAGGAGTAAGAAGAATGAAAACTGTCATCCGGCAACTGGCAACCGGCAACTAATTACACGCCTTTCTTATACCGCTCGTTCAAATAAACAATCACTTCTTCCGTGATATTATTCCCCTCTTCAGCGTACATGAGGCTGCCATCGCCGGAGGCTCCGAGGATGAAGTCGTAGCCGTTCTCTTTGCCGTAGTCGGCTACGTGCTGGTTGATGCGTTTCCAGATGTCGGCGGTGTATTGTTCGGTGGTCTGCTCCTGCTCGATGCGGAAGTGTTGCGCGTATTGCTGATACAATAACAGTTTCGGATCGTCTTTGCTGTTGCCGATCAACGCCCCCACTGAATCCAGCACGTGCTGGTGGCGGGCTTTCACATCGTTAAGCTTCTTTTCAAGCTCCTTCTTTCCTTCAAAAGCGTTGAAGACCTGCTGGTTGAGGATGAAAGCGGTTTTCTTGCCGGGTTTGGCGATGACGTAGATGCCGAGACCGATGATCAGGAGGAAATTGAGCGTGAGGAGGATGTTTTTCAAGGGATAACGTTTTGGTTAACGGACTTCACCTGCAAATATGGGATTTATTTTGTTATGTTCAGCTCGGGGTGTGGGCATTGGGTGTGTGAGAGCTTGTTGGTGAAGAACACCAACAAGGGCGTGGGGCGGCGAGAGAGCGTGTTGGTGAAGAACACCAACACGGGCGTCAGGGCGTCAGTTGCCTGTTAGCGGTCGGGTGAGCGGTCTGCCGAGCTGCTCTACAAAGATGGTATTGATCTTCTTGCGCTTATCTTCACAGACAAGCTGAACGATGCTCTGCTCTTCGTTGCCACAAGCATCTTTCACATAGAGCACCACATAGTAGTCGGGTGTTTTGTCGACGGTGATGACGGGCGTTTTTCCGGAAGCTTCCAGGATCTGCTCCCGGGGCTGGTACAGGAAATCAGTGCGTTCGTTGTTCAGCACATACCAGTTCACCTGGTAAGGGGCCTTGCCGCCCTTGATATCGCCATAGAATTTTACAACGCTGAACGACAGCTCGTCACAGCTCATCTGCTCCGGGCTTACCACAATGCTCACCGCCGGGCCCGGTTTCTCAGGGGCCTCCACCAGCCTGAAGGGCAGCTCGTATATTTTACCCTGCTCATCTTTCAGCGTGCAGAAGTAAGTGTGATCGTTCTTCCAGTCACTGTAAATATCTTTTAGCGCCACCACAAAACTATTCAGTCCGTAAACCTTGCCGAGGCTTACCGTGGCAACCGGCTTGTCTTCTGCATCCGTGATCTTCAATGGGATCTCCGGCCAGCGCCCGTAAGCATCAGTGTATTGCAGGGCGAGGGTCTCGTCTGTGACCTCGTACGTTCTGGCGCCATCGGAGGCATTCAGGTTTATATAGTACGGTGTTTTTTTCAACCCCTGCCCTACTGCCGACAAACTGCTCAATACAACGATCAGGGCAACGGCAAATGCTGAATGGTTCATTATTTTATAGCTCATGATGCGTGGTTATTTTTTTGGCTTTTTCATTGAACTGAGGCCTATCCTGAAAACCCAGGGAGACTTGTCAGGATTACCGGCCAGCTTGTTGACCCGGTACAATATCTGGAAGTTAATACCGATCGATTTGCTGATGGGCAGCAATGCGCCACCCCCTGCCAGCACTTCGTGAACGATCTTATTCTTCGAGATCTCCCGGTCGAGCTTCGAAGGTTTTACGTTGTCCTCCACCTGGAGGTAAGCACGTTGCTTCCAGACCTCTCCTTTCACAAACGACCTGAACCCGGTCTCCACGTTCAGCTTCTTTTCCCGGAGCTGTACCAGGAAACTTGGGCCGAGGCCGGCAGAGAGAAAATCTGTAAAATGATAACCGAATGAAGGCGACACCTGGATGACGTTCACGGCAGTGTCGCCGTTGAAGAACCCGATGATGCCTTCAAAATAGCTCTTGTTCATAAAGGAAGGTTTCTTCTTCAGCGCAGACCGCTTCAGCTCTTCCGTGATCTTCTCATCTTCCATCAAATAACCTTTGGCTTTCAGCGTAACCTCACGCATGCTGTCTACCAGGGGCAGGTACTTCGAGTCGAGCGCCGTGCCCGAGAGTGGCGGCAACTCCGAAAGCACTGACTGTGGTAACTTCAGGTCGGAGATATTACCCTTCTTCAGCGATGAAAGGTCAGTGCCGGCAAAGTCTTTCTCGAGGGTGTTCAGCTTGTCCTCGTCCTTCATGCCGATACCCTTCTCTGGATCGTAGCTGGCTCCATCCACGGATTTGCCTGAGATGGAGCTGTTGATACGTTTCAGCAATTCGTCTTTGGGCGTTTCGGTCTTTGCAAAAGCAGAAGCTACTTTAAGAATACTGTCTGCCTTCGCCGCCCCCAGCGAATCATAGATCTTTTTAATGTACTTATCAGAATATACTCTTTTGGCGCCCAGCAGACTCTGCTTCAGGTTATCGGCGTCGATCTTATTGCCCAGGCCGGCGATGCTGTCCTGGAGATTGGACAATTTTGCCGGTCTCAGCTTTTTGCTCGCTGCCTCTTTTATATCGGGGGTTTTGCCATCGGGCGCACCGGGTACCTTCAGGTTCTTGAGCTTGTCTTCATAAACGTCGGCTTTCCCCTCTGCAGACGGTAGCTTGTCTTTCGACAGTGAGGGTGCCTCCAGGTCGCCGAGGTCTTTGAGGTCATCTTTGCTGAACATCTTTTTCTTCCACGGGGCATTCTCGGGATCGTCAGAGCTGTACTGCATCTGCGACATTTTTTCATCCAGCATTTTACGGTGCATGCCCTGCGAGAGCTTCTTAAGGTCCGTGCTGTCGGGTTTACTGTCTTTCAGCGCTTCTGCTTCGCGCCTGGCTTCGTCCTTCAGGTTTTCGCCTTCATCTCTTAAGCCATTCCCCTCGTTCTTCAGGTCATCGTCGATCTTCCTGACCTCACCGATGCCTGTGTCCGCCACGGATTCGTCAACCATCGCATCCACCTTCTTCTCCCCTTCGGCCTTCAACGCTTCGGGATCTTTCACTGCCGGCGGCTCCGGCTTTTTTGATAAGGTGCTCCTGTTCGATCTCACAATATCTTTCGTCTGCTGCACGGTGCCCGTCACTTTTTGCTTCAGGTCGTTGACATCCTTTTTGATTTCTTTTACGATACCATTCTGCTTTTTAACGGTGTCTGCTTTCGTGGTATCGCGTTTAACGATCTGCTGAACCCTCGCCGCGGTCTCCTTTCCCTGCTGCTCAATAGGCTGCTGGGCATGTGTTGTGAACACCGCCAGGCAGACCAGGAACAGGGGGATCAGGTTCTTCATTTCAGTTGTCGCCAGGTTTCCCGCGGATCACGCAGATTTACGCTGATGTGTCGATGATAGTATCTGCGCCTTTCTGCGATCCCGATAGGTATCGGGACTGCGGGAACTGTATTTTTATTTTTTCTCCAATTGTTGCTTCAACGCATCGATCTGTTTTTGTTGCTCGATGATGTAGAGGGTCAGCTCTTCCACTTTCTTCAGCAGCACCGCGTCCATGTCACCGAGGCTATGACCGTTCTTCTCAACCTCTTCTGCGGAAGGAACATCCTGCAGGTGATGGTTTGCCTGGATATATTTTTCCACTTCGCTGAGGGATGGCAGCCTGTACGATGTAGCGAACACGTAATCGGGCCAGGCAGCGCTGCTTCTTTCGATCTTCACGTCTTTTGCACCAATTTTACCGTTCACGGCAAGCTCATAGGTGTTGGTAAGCGGTGTGCCCACGGAGATCTTTCCTTTCACGATGAGATCGTTCTGGCCGGGAGCGGCGTAATCAAAGTTATCCGCGATCAGAATGCCGCCGGTTTTCAGTCCCGAAGGGTTGGCACGTTCGGTTGAGTTTGCAATACGAAGGTAATGGTGGTGGTCTGCATCACCGGCGCCGGTAAAGAGTGTAGGTGTGCCGTTGTCGAGAACAATATTACCGCCATTGATGTGCAGCATCTGTGCAGGGCTGGCGATGCCGATGCCCACAAAGCCGTTACTGTTCAGCACCGACAGGCGGGCGCTGCCATTGGTGGCGAGTGACAGGTTGCCACTGCTGTTGAAGAGTCCATTCGCAGCCGTGTACTGAGTCGACAACACATCTCCGTTTACATGCAGCATTGCTGATGGCGACGTTGCGCCCAGGCCAATACCCACAAAACCATTGGAGCCGAGCACCGAGAGCCGCGGCGTGCCGTTGGTGAGGAATGAAAAGTTGCCCGCGCTGCTGAAATTACCGGTGGATGCGGAAAAATCCGTTGCAGAGATCGTAGCTGCCGACGCGATGTTGCCGGAAGACGTAACACTACCGGAGGTCGAGAAGCTTCCTGTTGCCAGGATGTTGCCGTTCACGTGCAGCATCTCCGTGGGCGACGTTGCACCGAGGCCGATGCCCACGAAGCCTGTGGTGTTCAGGATGGTGAGACGTTGATTTGTACCGGTGAACAGCTTCAGATCGGAAGGTGCAACAGCGGTGAAGGTACCGTCTGTGGAGGGTACCTGCGCGAGGGCTGCTGTGGTGAGGAAGCTCGTGAGCAGAAGCAGTAATGAGGTTTTGTTGGTAAAGGTCTTGCTGGTGAAGAGCACCAACAAGGGCTTGAGCATTTTTTTCATATAGTAAGTTAATTCGTTCTTTAGTATATTCTGTTTCAGCAATATTACATGGAGTCGATGCGAACCTTAGTCCGGTTTAATGCTTTTATCATTTTCGGCTTCCAGGCGTTTTAAAATCTCCGCTATTTCTTTTTGACTCAGTTTATTAAATTCAAAAACAGTATCATGCTTTGTAAAAAGTCCTGTTATAACTCTACTACTATCATATCGCGCAAGCGTAGGCCATTTCGCTATTCCACTGATACTATCTCCTCTCAGTATATGACATTGGTTGCACTTACTGCTAACATTATATTGTTGCTCTTTATCTGCCTGACGCTTATTATCGGACAACGTGCAGGAGATCATGATAACATAGACGATAATAAAACTACCTTTTAAGGTTTTCATATTTGGTCTTATTAAATATGATCTTAGGCGAACCACTTTGGTGATCATCAATCGCCTTGATCAATTCATTCTTAGTATCAAGACTGGGTGTTACAAATGAAGTCTGATTGTTAAAGTAAACACCAGTATTTGGCAGCATTGTGTCAAAAAGCTGCGTTATCTGCTCATTGGTCAGGTTGGACCCGCTTTGTCCGTCCAGATGATACATCAGATTGTCTTTTAACTTAGGATCTTCAATGTCGCCCAATCCCATTTGATGAAATAATTCATGAGAGGGCGTGTTTCCTTTGAATTCACTTAAAGGTATAAATGATATCGGACCGCCTGTTTCGGTAGCGAAGCCTCCATAGCCATGCTGACCACCTTTTTCATCTTTCCACTTACCCTCAATGTCATCAACGACCACCATTACAATATCGTTAGGCTTAATCTGTGACATCGATGTAACCTGCTCAAAAACCACACTGCTGACATTGAATTGTCTTTCTATGGTAATTTTAGCGTTTTTCTGCGGGTTGAATTTTCCGGTTTTCGCATCAAATAAATAGAAGAACGCATCTTTTTGAACATCCGACTTTGACATCTGAGATTTAACAAAAGTCGCAACCTTTTGAACAGCCGCAGAACTCGTATTAATAAAACCGCTTGAAGTAAGGTCCAGCAATTTAATTTTAACGGTCACATCTCCGGTAAGCTTTACGGAAGTCGCCGAAGTGGCAGTTATTTTTAAATTACTTGCAACGACGGCTTCCAGGCCATCCAAATCAATGGCTAAGATAGGAGTATTTGAAGCAAACTGATATGGTGTAAGTTCAGGATACTCCTTGGTCAGCGGGTCCACACTCAAAAATCTTCCTACTCTTGGATTGTAAATTCTGAACCCATAGTCATAATGTGTACCGCCAAACTCACCATTCTGATCCTTCTCTTTTCCATTGAACCCATAACGATAGGTGGTATCACTAAAGGTCCTGCCATCCATCGCCAATCCAAATGGATAGTAATCACTGGCACTGATGATGTTTGTCCAGGCACTATCGGCATTCATGTAAATATTATCGGAAATAACAGTGAGTACGTTACCAAGATGATTGCTGAACTCGTAGCGCCGGGATCCCAACGTACGATGCCCTGCTGTCCTTCCTCCGTGATACAATCCCAACCTATCGCTGCCATAGATTGAGTGTTCAATCAGAACACTATCACGGTACACTGCCATTACGTCACCGTTGGCATCGCGAACGTATCGGGTTGTAGTAGTTCTATCAGGGCGCACAACCTGCTTCTCGATCCTGTTACCCAGGCCATCATAGCGAAAACGCACGATGGTGGTGTCACCTTTCATTATCGTGCGGATCTTACCATTTGCGTTCCAACTGATCTTCACGCCTTCCTCCTGGTCCCATACCAGGTTCCCAATGGCATCATACAAGAAAACACCTTCTTCTTCGGGAAGCACATAAGCATGGAAGTTAGCGTCATCGGCCACATCAAAATCATTGTGAACCATAATGCTGTCAGTTGCTTTTAATACTACATCGCTCCCTGCCGGCACATAAGCCGTTCCATTGATCGTTATATTCCTGTATACTTTATGATTGGAAGTAATGGCGCCTCCCTCATAGGTAGTATCTCTGAGAACCGGTATTAGCTGTCTTAGTTTATTGGTATTCCGATAGTAGCTGTAATTGAAATCGTCTTCCACAGAAGCCTGCTCATTCAATCGACGAAGGGTAAGCAAATTGCCATTAGCATCGTAGCTGTAATCTTCATCGTATGCTTGCGGATCAGCCGTGCGGGATGTAAACTCTCCTGTCACACCGTCACGCTGGGTCAAGCTCCGGCTCTGTATGATGCGATGAAGCTGGTCATATCTGTAAAGCATGGCCTGAGCACCGAATTGGCGATTGCCTTTGATATCACCGATTTTTTTCAAGTCTGTCGCCATCCATGAAATGTTACCATTATAGAGCCCTTGGTTGCCCATTAACTGCGTGTAGGCCTGCATCGGTTGGTGAAATACATTGCTGGCCGCACCCAATCCGATGGCTGTATAATCACCATGGTAATACCCAAGGTTATAGGCGAACACGTCGGCAGGCACGGGAACAGTTCCATTCTCTCCGGGATCATATCCTAATCCGTTTACACCCTTGATCCATCCCTGCAGCGTGTAATAATGATCAAGCCCCTGAAGGTGGTATTCACCAATTCTTGTGTGGGCTAGCATTCCATGGTGATAGTAACTATAACTTGCATCACTGTCCCAGATAAAGCCATCAGACGAAGTGCCTACTTCACGGATGCGATTATCTGCATCATAGGTATAATGGTGAATGAACTCGTCGGATTTTCCATATTGATACATTAGGTAGTTCACTTTACCATTGATGAGATCATACACATAGTCGGTACGCTTGAAACCAAGGCCCGGCAGCTGCTGCAGCAGTGATTTCACGTTGCCGTGCGGATCATAGCTGTAGTACGTGACAACTGTGTCCGTTATGTCTTTCGTGATTGCTTCAACACTGGTTATCCGGCCACGAAGGAAGGTTTGGGTAAATCCTGCATCCGCCATCAACACAGGGTCGGCAATGTCGTAGCGTGTGCGCGTAACATCATTGAGAGCATAGTCTTCAGCACGCGGAAAGCTAAGGGTCTCCAGTGAGTCATACAGCGCAACAACACTAGTTGTCGTGTGCATTTCCCCCACTTCCACGATACGACTGTGTTCGTCATATTTAATATAGGAATAGTTATTTTCCTTGCGCTGCTGGGCATTCTGCGAAAGCCTGGGCTGTGATTTTTCATTGTACCAGGATTGTGATACTCCGGCATCCGGTGTCTGTTTCCATACTACCTGATTAAGTGAATTGTACTTATACTGTGTG
The DNA here is from genome assembly GCF_018598225.1 of Chryseosolibacter histidinae. GTDB lineage: Bacteria > Bacteroidota > Bacteroidia > Cytophagales > Cyclobacteriaceae > Chryseosolibacter > Chryseosolibacter histidini. The sequence goes on from NZ_JAHESF010000022.1 coordinate 9,869, forward strand.
ATCAGACTATGCGAATTATTAGCGACACCCCCACTCATGACAACGCTTATCTGATTCTGATCCAGTAACCTTACTCCCTGCGGCGGTACTGTCTGCACAAGGTTGCCAGCCTGGTCATAGTAGTGAAGCGTATAATGATGCTCGATATTCCTGTAAGAATACTTCAGGTTCTCGCTTGCACGTTCGAAACAATTTGTTCTGAATTTGTTGTAGAACGTGCTCATCTCCTCCTCGATCAGCTTTTCAACGGCATATTGCTGGAGGATCTCCTGCTCAAGCCGGGCGTTCTTGATACAGTTGGCCATCACCGAATCCCAGCTCACTTTGAATGTGAACAGGTCGATGGTCTTGTTGTTCTGATCGAATTCCGTACAGAGCGAGATCGTTTTGGGTTTGATGACGGTCAATCGCTGGAGGTCACTATACAAGGTAAGTCCGGGTGCTCCTGCAGGGTTGATGATCCTGTAGAAGTACGTGTTACCGTCGTCGGCCTCGGCAATGTTATTGATCGCCACCACGGGGCCTGGTGTTCCGACCGCCACTGCGCCATTATACCCACCGTTGACGGACTTGTACCACTGGAAGGTGCTTGGCGGATTGGTATTCCTGTCGACATCAGCAATAAGGGTCAGGCTTTGGGTCACTTTTGCCGTCAGGCTCTTCGGAACATCGACGGTATCCTGCGGCGAATAGTTGAGCTGCGAATGCCACTCCAGTGAATCATATGATCTCTTGATATCAATGATGTCCGAGAATGTAAACTTGTTGTTGTTAAAGTTGACATTCGGCGTATACTGATCGATACGACGATGCGGTATGTGACCACTGAGCTGGTTATCATCAAACCGTATCGAACCGAACCTGATGCGGTTCCAGGATGCCGGAACCCTGCCTTTTAACTTGTTATGATGAAGGTCAAGCTGCGTGAGACTGGGGGAAACATAACCCAGGCTGTCCGGAAGTTTTTCCAGCAGGTTATCATATCCAATAAAGTACTGAAGCGAGCCGAGCTTACCGAAAGATTCAGGAATTGCCCCCTTGATCTTATTCGTGTAAAAGTAGAAGAACGTCAGCGAAGTCATCTTTCCCAGCGACTTCGGAAGACGTCCGCCTAACTTGTTATTTTGGATATAGAAATACTGGAGTGACCTCAGGTTGCCGAACGTTTCCGGGATGCTATCCTTCAACCGGTTATCACTCAGATATAAAGTGTTAAGGCTGGTCGCATACCCCAACGAATCCGGAATGTCTGTGAAGCGGTTATTTTGAAGGTACAGGTACGTGAGCGATTTCAGTTTGCCTATGGATTCCGGGATCACCGTAAGGTTGTTACCCGACAGGAACAGGCGGCTAAGATACCTGATCTCTCCAATGCTTTTTGGAATTGGTCCCCTGATGCTGTCACCGCTCAAATCAAGCTCATAAAGATTCTTTAAGCCTTTTATGGCAGAAGGAATGGTGTCATTGACAAAAGGGTTATACGACAGGCTCAGGGTGCTGAGCATGTCGAGTCGCCACAACGAATCCGGAAGCGGTTTCACCAGCTTGCAATTGCTCATGTGAAGCTGGCGCAAGGTCTTCAACCTGCCAATGGTCATGGGGATGGTATCGTTGAAAGGATTGCCCGACAGGTTCAGGTACCATATGGACTTCAGCTTTCCAATCGAATGGGGTATTGTATCCTTCAGATTGTTATTATTCAAATACAAAAGTTGCAGGGCCGGCAAAGTCCACAACGACTCCGGTATTGGGTTTTGCAGCTGGGCGCTGGAAATGTACAGGGACTGAAGTTTCCTGAGCTTCGTTCCAATCACATAAGGGATCGAGTCATTGAAAGGATTATTGCTCAGATTCAGCGACCGCAGGTTCGTAAGCTTTCCAACGTCCCTGGGAATAGAGTCCCTCAGCTTATTGTTGTTCAGCGCCAGGTACTCCATTGTATTAATGGTCCACAGGCTGTCAGGTATCGGGTTCACGAGCTGGCAGGAGCCCAGGTTCAAATCATTGAGCAGCACCAGCTTTCCGATGGAATGGGGAATGGTGTCGCTGATCAGGGGATTGCTCTGCAACCACAAATGTGTCAGCTTATTGAAGTTGCCAATATCTCTGGTAAAAGGCCCCCTGACGCCGCAACCGGTCAGGTCCAGAAAATCCAGGTCTTTGCTTTTAGAGATCGCATCCGTGATATACTTCAACACTCCGTCGGTTGAACCGAGCGCCCCTGCTGAGTAAAGATCGAGCCTCTTGAGCTTGGTAAGCTTGTCAAGTACAGCGGGAAATCCCGTAATCCTGTTGTATGAATACGAGTTGCAATAAGAACGGCAATTGCTCAGGCTCAGCTCGTCGAGCTCTATAAGTTTGTTGAGCTCAGGGGGGATCGGCCCGTTCAAGCGATTGTCTGGTAGCCTGATCTTGGTGACGTGCCCGGTTGTCGGATCCACGGTAATGCCATACCAGGTATGTACGAACCGTGTTGTTTTATCCGGATCATTGGCGGCATCTTCCCACCCATAACGGTACGACCATTGTGGTCCCTGCGTCGAAGTATAAAATGCCAGCAGCGCGTTATACTCGTCCTGGGTTGGAGGTACTGTAGGCACCGCGAGCGTGCTCATCAGACTGGCGGCGACCCTCGCTTCCGACTTCGGAGCTTCCTCGCCAACCGATACGGTATCATCTTCCGGTTGCATCACCACGGTTTGCTCGCTGAAGAACGGTGCGCTTCCCTGATCATCGGGCGACGTTGCCGATGCCATGGTAAATGTATTTTCACCATCGTCAATAATGGGCTCAGGCACGTAGATCAATGTATCCTTCGCACATTCCATCGGATCATCCAGCGCAAGGCTGTCTATGTTGCAACCGTATTTGTTCAGCACCGACTGAATGGCATTCAGGTGCGGGTTGTTCGACAGCCGGTCGCGCTTCAGAATAAGCCTGAAGAAGTTCTTCTTACTGCTCTTGAAGTATAATTTCAAATGCGCTTTCAGCAACGCAGTGTCTGCCGGCGTGAATTCCGCTTTACAACCCATCTTCAGGCTGATAATGCTGGACTCGATCTGGTCAGGGGTAGCGTCATCGCCGATCACCGCATAATGCTTGTCTCCCCATTCGGGCATTTCCTCTTCTGTAGATGGCATGTCGGCCACCTGCTCGAGCTCTTTCTTCGCCGAATCGCATTCCAGGTAAGCCGTCAGGGTCAGCTTCAGCTGGCGTTTGGCTTCGGTGTAAAATCCGCGGTACAATGCCCAGCGCGCATGGCTGATCTCTGCCTGGTACACCGACTCGCTGATCATGCCCTGCTCCCTCTTGCCCATCAGGTCAAGGTACAGCACGTGCCTTCCGTCGGAGTCCTGGAAACCATTCGCGTCTACATAATAATCTGTATTGGCCGGGTCGGTGACTTCGCCGATCGGGCCGGAATACGTATGGCCACGGATATTGGCAACGTAAATATTATTCAGCAGCTCCTGCATATCGTTCTTCGGATCTCCATAGCCTGACAGGTTGGGATCGTTGAAGAAGGGATCCACTGCCAGCAGGTTGGCATAACCCAATGAATCAGCAGCCCTCCAGTTAGCAGCACGGGCGATCTGCTTTTCGAAAACAGCACTTGGCTTATCTTTCACGCATAGCTCATACTGGCAGTACATCGGATGTTTCCGGATGAGGCTGTCAGGAACGACATAGATCTCTTCACTGGTCGAATCCGGATAGGTTTGTGCAAACCAGTCTTCATAATCCTGCTGAAGCTCATTTTCGATCTGGCGCCAAATGTTATCGCAATCCTGCTCGGCAATCTCCTCGATCGCCTCGTTGATCACCTGCTCTGCCTCGGGGCAGGCCTGTGTGCAGATCTCGCAGTTACCTTCATCCACTACAACGCTGTTCTCGACCTGCTCGATCTTTTCCTGTACTGTTTCGTTCTGCCGCAGCAGCGTGTTCATCTCCTCGAAGCTGCGGTCGTACGCCGACAACGTTTTGGTGATGGTGTAATTGCCGATCTCCGTGAACAATACCGCAAACTGCACATCGTTGACCACTGTCGGGTCGCTGCAACTCGCGGCCGTGATGTTCCGGCGCAGATAATCCTTTGTGGTGTTAGAAGGATCGCTTCCTGCAAAATCTGAAAGATCAATCTGCTTTCCATCAGGATCTGTGAGCGAGATCTTCAGCTCGAATGTGCAGGTCTTGCAGCCGAAGCCAGTGGTATCTGAACCGAAAGCAGACAGATCATACCTAAAAGTATGCTGCGTATTCTGCTTCACATTCATGATCTTGTGACTGATGGTGCTTACGCCGTCACCCCTCTTGTTCTTAGCTCCCAGGCTTATGGTGATCGGCGTCGGATCGAGAGCTTTATAGCTGTCCAGCGATTCCACATTGGCGGGACTTTCTCCGGCCAGGGCTGTGGCGATCACACGGTCTTCCTGGTCGATATAAGAGATGCTTACCTGACCGTTTGCGTCAATCACTGCGTTCTTCTTATAGTGTTCGGCTTTGCCCACATTGCTACCAAACAGGCGGATCAGTTCTTCCGGCGCTGCCTCCGCATAGCCATAACGTGTGGTGTGAGGGCCATCCATCCTGAACTCCTCCCCTACACCTGATTGCCTCGCCGTGCGGCCCGTGCCATCGTTGAGGTATTCCGTTTGTGAATAAACATATCCCTTACCGTCCGGGATATAACTTTTATGAACACTGTCAACGGCGTTATTTGCCGAATAGTATTGTCCTGCTCCACTATCATCCGAGATCTTGCTGTTCTCAACCTTGTAGTTGTCATAGTGGAACTTGTGACGGAACATGCTTGTATTTGCTGTGATAACAGGGTCGGCATTCTCGAATACAGTGAACCCGGATTTATATACCAGGGAATTGTCGGTAGCCGGCACCGCGAGCACATTCACCGCGCTCCGTCCTTCGAAATCATATAACGTCTCCCCAACTAGCGTCACTTTCTCGGTGCTCAGATTGGTCTGCACCTGGCGCTGCCTCAGACTTCCGTCGAAGTAGTTCATCACTATCTTATTCTTACCTTCTTCGGCAAACACGGTCTGCTCCTGCCAGTTCATATCAGGTTGGTGGTTGTCAATCGGTGTAGGACCGCATGACGGGTAGAACCATTTGCCAGGAATACGGTGAGCAGGGTACTGGGGGTTATAACCCACTGCCCGAACACGGTACCAGATCTTTCCGTCAGGATAGTAAGCCTGGTGCAGATACTTCCGGTATGGGGTGGTAATGCGCACGGGCTCCTTGAACTTAAAGGGCGCGTCTGGCTGAGCAGGTTGCTCCGTAAAGTTTTCATGGGCTTCAATGAACACCCATTCAAGGTCATATTCTATGGTTCCCCTGCCGGAATGATCCCAACGGATCTCTTTTTCACGTCCTGCGGGAGGACAATACACAGTCATGGAACCATTCACATCGAATGGATCTGTATCGCCTCTAAAGAGCAGCGTTTTCAGGTAGATGTTATCATCGGGCACGTTGCCTTCGAGGTTCTTGAAGTCGATGTGATAGAAATAGTTGCCATCACAAGAGATGGTGGTATCGTAGAACGCCGTGGCGACAAAGGTCTGGTCGATCATCTTCAGGCGCAATGGCCTTGTCCACAGCGAGTCTTCGTTGTGGAACATGGTGATCTGTACAAAAGCAGACCAGTCTTCCGTAGTGTTCCGGTCTCCGAGATCATAGAGCAACTGGAAGCCTACATAATAATTTCCGGTAGGACAGCCGGGGAACACAGGTTTTGTTTCTCCCGCTGTGATCTCACTGAGGTAGCGGTCGGGTGGTCCTGCGGCGGCTACGGGCAACCTGCCGTCGCGGGTGATCTTCACACCTTTCGGGATCTTGTAGGTGACGGTTGTCTCGTCTATCGGTGTGACGGTACGCTCGTTGGAAGGGACGGATGTTTGTACCAGGCTGATCCTGCCACCGTAGATCGCCGTTTTGACGATCATCTCTTTGGAGGGGTCCGTTGCCACAGTATGCATGGCTGTTCCATTCCTGTAATAGGTTACCTGGTTACCCACGCGTGCGATCTTGTAAACATCGCCGATCTCCCAGCTGCCCATGCTGAAGCCGGTCCAGTTGCTTTCTGTGGCGATCACGGGCTCACCGGGTTTTACGGTGAGTGAATGATCGATGGCAGCCGTGTTGAACACACCACTGTATGTTGCAAAACCGATGCTCACGTGACTGATGCTGTTATCAACCGTGAACTGCACCCACCCGTCTTCGTTGGGCTTGAGCACGTTCACGCCGTTGGCGCCGGCGATGGATCCGTCCGTGGTTGTCTTGGACAACACAAAACCATTCTCTGCAGCATTAACAAGATCTGTCCACAGTATTTTATATCCCAGGGCATAAGGCCTGGTGATGGTACGCGCGTCTGCGTCGGTCACTGTTACAGTGTAAGTGCCAAGGCCTTTGTCTGTGATGGTCTGCGCGGTTTCGCCACTCGACCAGCTGTAGGTGAAAGGTGGTGTGCCTGTTACGGGAACAATGGAGATGCCACCCGCGAGGCCATAACTTTTCAACGGTGTAAAGTTCGCCTGGAGGATCAACGGAACATCGAACGACACGGTGGTCGATGGAGCCGTGCCACTGTAGACAAGTGCCTTTACGCGCAACGCCTTGCCGCCATCGGTAGCTACCGAGCGCAGCTCAATGCCATTGCGGTAATACTTCACGGTGTTGCCGGTACGCGCGATCTTGAGCACATCGCCGGGTTGCCAGCTGCTCAACGGAACGCCTATCGTACTTTTTTCATAGGCGGCGATCTTCTGCCCTGCCAGCACGGCCAAACCATGGTCCAAACGCTCCTGCTCGAATCCCACACCACCACTGGAGAAGCCGATGATGTAGTTGCCCGGCACGGTGCCGATCACAAACTCGACCCATCCATTCTCGCCTTCGTGAAGCACGTTGTAAGCATTGGCGCCGCCGTTCCAGGCTTCGCCCGTGGTTCTTGTGAGCGCACCGTTGTTGTTGGATGCGTTCGTCACGTCTGTCCATGAAGCCCTGAATCCCAGGGTATAAGGAACGGTGCGGGTAAGTCCTTTCGAGTCGTTGACGGTAACTGAGTACACACCTGTGCTCTTGCCGGAAATGCCGGGAGTAGTTTCACCGCTTGACCAACTGTAAGTATAAGGTGACTTGCCATGGATCGGCAGCACAGAAACGCCACCACCTGTACCATTTGCCTTCACCGGTGTAATGGTGCTGGCGGTTACAAGCAGGTAAGGATTGAACGAGGCGAACACCGCCGGGCTGTTGCCCGTATGGAGCACTGCGCGCACCCTCAGCTCGGTTGCCGCATCGGTGGCCACTGTTCTGATCGATTGTCCATTTTTGTAATAGGTGATCTGCGCGCCGACACGTTCTATTTTGAGCGTATCGCCAATGGCCCAGGGCATCAGTGCAACTCCCTGGCTGCTGTTCTCCCATACAGATAAAGAGTCGCCGGGAACAACTTCCAGTCCATAGTTAACGGTTGTCTCGTTGTAAGGTCCTGAATAGGTTGTGAACCCGATCAGGTACCGGCTCGTGTTGCTGAATGTGACATACTGAAGCCATCCGTCTTCGTTGGCATGCAACAGGTTGGCGGAGTTGGCGCCGTCTGTCCAGCCAGTGCTTCCCTGTTTGGTAAGGATGCCGTTTGCATCGGATACGCCTGACAGATCGACCCACTGCACTTTATTGCCACTCATCTGCGAAGACGAGCCTTCGAAAGATGCAAAGATACGTGGTGATCTGCCGGAGTGAATGGCCGACTTGACGCGGAGAGTCAATGAAGGATCGACCGTTATTGTCCTGAGTGATATGCCATTTCTGTAATAGCTCATCTGGTTGCCGGTACGCACCAAACGGAATACATCGCCAGGCATCTTCGAACCTATCTGCGTATAAGTATTCGATTCGATCACGTATACGAGATTCTCGCCTGTTACATGAAAACCATGCGTAACATGCTCGTAGCTGAAGTTCAATGTGTCGGTACTAAATCCCAATGAATAGTATCCGGCAGTAGTATCGGCTACGTAGGAAATCCATCCGTTCTCATTGGGCAGTAAAAGATTGGTTGAATTGGCACCGGCATTACCCCATCCCTCACCAGCGGTTTTTACCAATGCGCCGTTGATCTCGTTCACATTCTTGTGGTTCTTCCATCCTACCCTGTAGCCGATATCATAAGGGCGGATAACTGTTCTTCCAGACGCATCGGTGGCCGTTACCGGATAAGTGCCCATGAGCTGGTTCGAAAGCGTTGCACCCGTTGTGCCGCCAGACCATTGATACGTGTAAGGAGAATCTCCGCCCGAGGCTGCCACGGTAACAGCGCCTCCTGTACCGGTAGTACCGATCGGCGTGATGGTAGCGGCGAGCCATGGCTTCACATCAAAGGATGCAAACACCCGCGGGCTTGTGCCCAAATAGATCGAAGTTTTAACACTGAGGGAAAGTGCAGGGTCTGTGGTTGTAGTTCGTAACACCGCGCCGTTGCGATAGTATACTACCTGGTTGCCATTTCTGACGATCCTGTACACATCACCCGGTACTTTGGCACCTACCAGTGTAATGGCACCGGTCTCAGCCGTGTAGAGCAGGTTATCAGGCGCAATGTAAATACCATGCTTTACATGCTGATAGCCGAAGTGACGATCATCCGTGGCGAAGCCCACGACATAACTACCCACGGTTGTATCCGCGATAAAAGAGATCCAGCCATCTGTGTTATTAGCCAGGTAGTTGAATGAGCCTGCGCCGCCATTGTCCCATCCATCCACGGCCGTTTTTTTCACCACGCCATTGACCTCGCTGGCATTTCTCATATAGCTCCACCTTATTTTGTGGCCAAGATCATAAGGCTTCGTCAGTACCCTTCCGGCTCCGTCTGTAACGGTAGCCATATACGTTCCTACAGGCTGGTTTGCCAGGGTCGCTCCGGTTGCGCCTGTAGACCATTGATAGGTATATGGCGTTTGGGTCGCAGATGCGGTGATGGTGATGCCTCCCCCGGTTCCGCCCGCATTCACAGGTGTTATGGCTGCGGTCAGCAATGGCTTCGCATCGAACGATGCCAGTAGCCGGGGGGTCTGTCCTTTGTTGATAGACGCCTTCACGCCGAGCGTAACTACTGACTCAGTCGCTGAGGTCTTCACCACATTTCCATTGCGGTAGTATATCACCTGGTTGCCGATGCGGGCGATCCTGAAGACGTCACCCGCAGCTTTCGCTCCCGCCAGTGTGATGGCACCGGACTCGGCAATGTAAAACCGCCCGTCACGTGTCAGGTATATGCCATGCTTGATGTACTGGTAGCTGAAATGACGGTCATCGGTGTCAAACCCGAGAATGTATTCGTCAGGGGTGGCGCCGGCGATAAAAGAGATCCAGCCGTCTTCGTTGCTCTTCAGATAGTTCGATGACATGGCCCCGCCATTACCCCAGCCTTCTACTGCGGTCTTTAACAGCGCGCCGTTATCTTCACTGGCGTTTCTGATGTCAGCCCATCTTACCTGATAGCCCAGATCGTAAGGCCTCGAGATCACGTGACCAGAAGCATCTGTCACCGTTGCCGTATAAGTGCCAACGGGCTGGTTAGACAATGTGGCACCGTTGACGCCTGTAGACCACTGGTATGCATAAGGCACATCTCCTGCTGAGGCCTCCAGGGTTATGGCACCGCCCACACCACTGGCGGGCACCGGTGTGATCACCGCATGAAGCACAGGGTCAAGATCGAAGGACGCCAGCACCTGCGGGCTTCGTCCCTCACGGACGATTGATTTTATACCCAGTGTAAGTACCGAGTCTACTGTGATCGTTCTCAACACCTGTCCATTCCTGTAATAGGTGAGCTCATTTCCTGTACGTGCGATGCGGAACACGTCACCCGCTACCTTGGAACCCAGCGGCCCCACCGTACCTCCTCCCTCCATCATGTAGATGTAATTGTTGGCATCGATGTAAAAGGCATTGACCACATTCTGAAAACCGAAGCTCCTGTCATCGGTAGCCAGCCCGAGAATGTAAGCACTTGTTGTTGTATCTGCCACGAAAGACATCCATCCGTCTTCCTTGCCCTGCAGCACGTTCACCGAATTGGCTCCTGCCGTTCCCCATTCGCCGGCACCTGGTCTAACCAGCGCACCGCCCACGACATTGACATTGGTGATATCAGCCCACTTCACCGCGTGGCCCAGATCGTAGGGAGCGGTGGCAACTCTTCCGAGGTTATCCGTCACGGTAACACTATAGGTTCCCAGCGGTTTGCCCGATACGGTGGCATTGGTTGTACCGTCAGACCACGCATAAGTATAGGGCGTTTGTCCATACGCAGGGGTGACCGTGATAGCACCACCGGTACCGTTGGCTTGCACCGGTGTAAAGGCAGGCTGAAGCCACGGTTTAACATCGAAAGATGCAAAGACCTTCGGAACGCGGCCCGTATTGACTACCGCCTTGACCCTGAGACTCAATAACGAATCGACTTTCGCAGTTCGCAGCACGATGCCGTTTTTGAAATACCGGACCTTTCCTGCGGTACGGGATACGCGCAGGATGTCACCAGGCTGCAGCGTGCCCATGCTCGCGAATGAACCGTTCTCTCCAGCGTGGAGATTATTATTATCAACGTGGAAGCCGTAGCCCACTATGGGATGTGAGAATTTTTCTTCAGGTGATAATTCAAGGATATAAGTGCCCGTCAATGAGTCGACAACAAATTCGATCCATCCATCTTCCAGGGCCGACAACTGGTTAGAAGCATCCGCGCCAGCGTTCAACCACCCGCCCGGAATTGTCTTTTTCAGCACCCCGCCGTTATTAGTTACATTCTTGAGCTTCACCCACTCTGCGAGGTGGCCGCCCAGCCTCACGTTGATCGCTACACTCTCGAGTGTGACACCGGTTACCCTTGTGTTGGTGAGCGTGTAGCGGTACTGGCCTGCCTTGCTGTCGGTAAAATTGGAGATCTTGAGCGAACGTTGCGTGGCATCTTCGTTCTGCGTGTTGAAGCTTGTCCATGGCAAGGATGCGTTGGCGCGATACTCCCACGTAACGGTGCCGTACTGCCCGGGATTACGGGCGTCGATCTTCAGCAGGTGCCCTTCAGGGATGATGGCTTCGGTAACTTCGTTGAAAGGTTTTTGCTGCGCGAACAAAAGGCTCTGGAACACCGAAACTCCTGGTGCTGTGAAGTTCGGCTCCACGCTGCCGAAGTCGATCCGGTTGTTGCGGATGTCGAGGGTCAGGTTGGCCTTGTTAATGAACGCCGTGAAATTAGGGATGGCCGTGATCTCGTTGTTGTAGAGGTTCAGGTTGGCCAGCTTCACCATTCCATTGAGCGACGGCACGGCTCCGCTCAGCTTGTTATGCGCAAGCACGAGGTATGTGACGTTGGCAAGGTTGCTGAAGGTGGCTGGCACCTGGCCCGTGAGCTCGTTGCTATTCAGGAAGAGCTGCTCAAGATTGTTCAGGCTTCCCAGCGATGCGGGTATGCTGCCCGTTAACTTGTTGAATTCCAGCAAAAGATGACGGAGCGACGTCAGGGTGCCCAGTGATGCAGGAATGCTTCCGCTGAGCTCGTTATTGGACAAATACAGATATTGTACGCTGGTGAGGCCACTCAACTCACCGGGTATGGGGCCGCTGAGCTTGTTATTGTTCAGGTAAAAGTACTGGGCTTTGTTCAGCGCACCCAGCGAAGACGGAATGGCTCCCGTGAACTGGTTATCGTTGAGGGTAAAGGTGATAACGTCATGCAGGTTGCCCAGCGAAGGCGGTATGGTGCCGGTGATCTTGTTGTTGTTAAGCTTCAGCACCTTGAGCTTCGCAAGCTGACCCAGCTCGGCAGGAATACCGGTGACATCTGTGGATGCGATGCGGAGGTCTTCCAGGTTTGAAAGCTGCCCCAGCTCAGGCGGCACATTTCCGGCGACCTTATTGTTGGAAAGGTTGAGGTATTGCAGGCTCGTGAGTCCGCCAATGGAAGGCGGGATACTTCCTGTCAACTGGTTCTCTTCGAGGTAAAGCAGTGTCAGCGCCGGCAGGCTTCCAAAGGCAGGAATGTTGCCGGTAAGGTTATTGTCCTGGAGCTGCACCTGCTTCAGCTTGTTGAGCGATAAGATCTGCGCGGGAATGTTTCCGCTCAACTCGTTACCGAAAAGGTAGAGGTATTCGAGGTTGGCGAGGTTGCCGAGGGTGGCCGGAATGGTTCCCGATAAATCGTTTCCGTTCAGGTAGAGGTAAACAAGCGGGCTCAGGTTTCCAATCGATGACGGTATCACGCCGGTGAGCAGGTTGTCATTCAGCGTAAGCGTGGTAAGCTTGCCCAGGTTGCCGATGCTGGCCGGGATCCTTCCGTTGATATGGTTGTTTTGCAGTCGCAGCGCGGTGAGGCTGGCCAGGTTGCCAACGCTGGCAGGCAGTTTTCCGGTCAGGTTGTTTGCCGGCAGCGTGATGTTATCGATGTCGCCGTTCACAACGGTGACGCCGAACCACGTGCCGAACTCGGCGCTGGTGGCAGAAGCAGGCCAGGTAGCGGGCCAGTTGGTTTTATTGGTCCATGCGCTGCCACCAAGACTGTCGTAGAGCTGCTTGAGCGCCATAAATTCTGTCATGTCGGGCGTGTTGCCTTCGTTGGGGGCTACCCAGAATGAAGTGCTCACCCTTGGTATGCTTCCCCAATACAATGCAACTTTTGCTTTGAGCACCTGGTTAGCATTCACTGCCACGGTGCGCACTACAGTTCCGTTCCGGTAATACTTCACGTTGCTTCCTTCACGCGAGATCCTGAACACATCGCCAATCCTGTAGCTTCCCAGCGGCGTATTGGGCGAGCCCTCATAGGTATATAAATTCCTGTAAGCCTGATCCAGTCGCAGCCCGTTGGCAAAAGTGCCTGCACCGAAGGTTCCTGTGTTGGCGATGGTAGTAAAGCCTATCTCGAAGATGTATCCTGCAGGGCCGGCAGGGGCTACAAATTCGATCCATCCGTCTGTATTTGCCGGAAGCGAGTTTGAGCTGTTAGCTCCAGCGTTGCCCCAGCCTGCGGCAACGTTTTTGGTCAATATATTATCGTTCTCGGTCACGCCCAGCTGATCGGTCCAAACGGCATTGTAACCGATACCATAGGTGCGGCTTTGCACACGGCTCTCGGCATCTGTAACGGTAGCGGTATAGGCTCCAATGGCCTTACCCGTGATGGAAGCGGTTTGCTCTCCCCCGTTCCATGCATATGTATACGGCGATGTACCACCTGCCGGAGTCAGCGCTATGCTTCCGGCGCCACCGGTGCTCGCGAGGCTCCTTACATCTGCGTTGATCACCGGCTGCTCATCAAAAGAAGTGGCGATCAACGGCGTGCTCACGCCACTGTGAAGCGTGGTTTTCACCTGCAGCTCCAGCTTGGGATCGGTAGTCACCGTTCTCAGCAGGGTGCCATTCTGGTAGTACTTAATGTTGATACCTTCCCTAACGATCCTGAAAACATCACCCGCCTGCCATGAGCTCAGGTAGGTGCCATTGGTCTGCTCATAATAATAGACCAGGCTGGTGTTATGGTATATGGCAAGGCCATTCCTGTAGTCAGAATAGCTGAAGGTATTGGCAGCGCTGTTGGTGCCAATGGTCATACCGAAACCGATCTCGTAGGTGCTGGCATTCCCCGCTACAAACTCAAGCCATCCATCCGTGTTGGCCGGCAGCACGTTAAAGCTGTTGGCGCCCGCATTCCAGCCTGCCGCCACGGTCTTGGTCAGCACACCGTTTGTTTCTGTAACCTGATAATGATCGTTATGGTGTACCTTATAACCAATGTTGTATATGCGACTCAAAGTTCTGCCGTCTGCATCGGTCACGGTAACAGAATATGCTCCCCGCGACTTGTTGCCAACTGAATCGACCTGCTCGCCTCCGGACCATGAATAAGTGTATGGCGCCGTACCTCCCGTAACATCCAGCGCAATGCTTCCGGTACCATCTGCCCTGCCGGTGTTCCTGACCACGGCGTTCACGATCAGCTTCGAATCGAACGAGGTGGTGACCTTCGGCGTGCTGCCACTGTACAACGCTGTCTTAACCCAGAGCTCTATCTTGGGATCGACGGTCACATTTCTCAGCAACGTGCCGTTACGGTAATAATTGACATTGGATCCTTCGCGCGCAACCCTGAAAACATCACCCTGCTCCCATGAGCCCAGGTAAGTACCGGCCGTACCTTCGTAATAGTACACCAGTGAATTGCTCGAGTAGATGGCGAGGCCCTGCTTGAAATTTTCATAACCGAATGCCGAGGTGTTGCCCCCGAAGCCGATCTCGTACATGCTTCCGCGGCCAGCTACAAACTCAACCCAGCCATCGGTATTGGCGGGCAGTATGTTGGCGCCGTTAGCACCGGCATTCCATCCCGCGGCGATACTTTTGGTGAGCACACCGTCGCCATTCACATCCGTTACCTGGCTGTGACCTATATAGTTGATCTTGTAGCCGATGCCATAGCTGCGGCTCCGGGTGCGCCCTTCCGCATCCGTCACTGTCAGCGTGTAGGTACCCCGTGACTTGCCCGCAATGGTGCCCGACTGCTCGCCACTGGACCAGCTATAGGTGTAGGGCGCTGTGCCACCTTTCGCATCTGCAAGGATGCTGCCGGTGCCGTCGGTAATACCCGGGCTGGTCACGACTGCATTCACCACCACGCTGGCATCGGAAGAGACTGTTGTTACGGGAGTCTCGCCGTTGTTCAGCAGGGTCTTCACCCAGAGCTCAACCTTCGGATCAATTGTCAGCGTGCGCAACACGGTCTCGTTGCGATAATACTTCATGGACGTGCCCTCGCGCGAGATCCTGAAAACATCGCCCGGGAACGCGCTTCCTAGCGAGGTAGTGGCCGTAGATTCGTAACTGGTGGCGACGTTGTTATTTTCGTCTATGACCAGGGCATTCCTATAATCGCTAACGCCAAAACCTGCCAGGTTACTTCCGAAACCGATCTCATACACATTTCCACGGCCTACCACAAATTCCATCCAGCCATCGGTGTTGGCCGGTATCGTGTTGGTGCTGTTCGCCCCCGCGTTCCATCCGGCTGCTGCGGTCTTGGTCAGCGTACCTTTGGCAGTTTCTGTTGCCTGCTGATGTTCTTCGTGATCGATCTTGTACCCTACATTGTATCGGCGGTTGACGGTGCGGCCCTCGGCATCGGTGATCGTCACCGTATAGGCACCCCGTAGTTTGTTGCCGATCGAGTCGGCTTGCTCACCACCCGACCACAGATAGGTATAAGGAGCTGTGCCGCCCTTCGTATCGAGCGCTATGGAACCGGTGCCGTCTGCATGGCCTGTTCCCGTAACAGAAGCGGTGGTGATCAGCTTCGAATCAAACGATGCCGTTACCGTGGGCGTGTCGCCGCTGTACAGCAGGGTTTTTACATAAAGGTCCAGCCCCGGGTTTGCGGCCACGGTCCGGAGCAGCGTGCCATTCTTATAATATTTGATGGAGGAGCCTTCGCGTGCTATTCGGAAGACATCTCCCGGAAGCCAGGTGGTGATGGCTACGCCGGTAGAGCCTTCATAATATGATACCTGGTGCAGCAGGTTGAGCAACAATCCGTTCCTGAAATGGGTATACCAGAGTCCGTCAAGGTTAGCCCCAAACCCGATCTCATACGCACTGATGCTGCCGGCAACAAACTCAATCCATCCATCGGTATTGGCGGGAAGCATGTTGGCACTGTTCGCACCCGCATTCCAACCTGCCACCGCTGACTTCGTGAGCACGCCGTTCGTGTCTGTGGTCTGGTAGAGATCGGCATAATAGAGCTTATATCCGAGGCTGACGGTCTTGTTCTGAGTCCTTCCTTCCGCATCGGTAACTGTAACCGTATAGGTGCCGCGTTGTTTGTTGCTGATGGTACCGGTCTGCTCGCCGCCTGACCAGCTGTAAGTGTACGGTGCTGTACCTCCTGTCACCTGCAGCGAGATACTTCCCGATCCATTGGTAATACCCGTGCCCATCACCGAGGCATTGATCACCAATCGCGAATCGAAAGAAGTAGTCACCGGTGGTGTGGTACCGGTATACAAAGCGGTCTTCACCCACTGCTCCAGCGACGCATCCGTTGTCACTGTTCGCAGCAACGTTCCGTTCTGGTAATATTTGATAGAGGATCCTTCCCTGGCGATGCGGAAAACATCTCCCGCCGTCCAGGTGCCAAGTAGTGTGTTGGTTGAGCCTTCGTAAGAAAAGACCTGGCCAACGCTGTTGATCACGAAGGCGTTGTTGAAGTCTGTTTGTAAAAACCTTCCGAAGTTGTTTCCAAATCCGATGGCGTAGCCGCTGGCACTGCCCGCCACAAACTCAAGCCATCCATCCGTATTCGGCGCAAGGAAATTGGCCGTATTGGCACCTGCATTCCAACCTGCCGCCGCTGTTTTGGAAAGTACACCGTTTGTTTCCGTCACCTGGGTGTGGAAAATGTAAGCGGTCTTGTAACCGATGCGATAAGTACGCGTCAGTGGCTGACCTGCACCCGTGATGGTGACGGTATACGTGCCGCGTGCCTTATTGCTGATCGTACCAACCTGCTCTCCACTTGACCACTGATAGGTATAAGGCACTGCGCCCTCTGTGGTGAGCGAAATGCTACCGGTACCATCGGCACGCCCGGTGCCGGTGACCACGGTTTGCAAGATGGCGGCAGGCGCGGCAAATGATGCGGTCATCGCCGGGGAGCCTCCGATATACTGGTTGGTCTTGATCCAATAATCCACGTTCGGGTCTGTTGCTACCGTACGCAGCAACAAGCCATTTACATAATATTTGAAGGATGTGCCTTCACGGGCCAGGCGGAGAATATCTCCCTTGCGGAGGTAGCCAAACTGGGCTTCGTTCCTGCCATCTTCATACGCAAGGAATGTACCGCTGGCGGCAATGTTGAACGCATATCGCATGGTGCTGTACGATACGTTTGTATTGGTACCGGATAATCCCAGCATGAAGTGGTTCCCAATATCCTGTATGACAAACTCCACCCAGCCGTCTTGCCCGGCGGCAAGCTTGTTATAGGAAATGGAGCCCCCATCCCAGTTGCTGTTCACGCCACCATTTTTAATCAGCGACTGATCTGTGTTCTGCACCATATTCTGCAGCGAAGCCCAGCTCACCCTGTAACCAAAATGATAATCTTTGGTCTTCGTCGCCCCGGAAGCATCTGTCACGGTAAGGCTATAGGTTCCGGAAGCTTTACCACTCAATGCCGGCGTATTCTCACCGCTGCTCCAGCTATAGGTATGCGGCAACACCCCTCCCTGCGCCACCGTTGCGATAGAACCGTTGGCCACGCCTGAGGCCGGTGGTGCGATGGTCGCCTCGATGTGGAGCGATCCGAACGAGCTGGTCACTACCGGTACATAACCTGACTCCAATGAAACATCAATGAGCAACGGTTCAGATATACCTGCTACGGTACGCATGAGCCTGCCGTTCTGATAATAGTTGATGGTTGTGCCTTCGCGGCTGATGCGGAAGATGTCTCCCTTGCGGGCACTGCCGAACTGTCCACGACTGGTACCGCCCTCGTATATGAGCACGGCGCCTGTGACGGTCATGTAAAGCCCATACCCGACTGTTACAAGAGAAAGATTGGTATTGATACGCGACAATCCGACGATGAAAGGTGTACCGGCATCATTCATCACAAATTCTACCCATCCGTCTTCACTTGTGTTCAGCATGTTATAAGAGCCTGCGCCCGAATTCCAGCCAGCGCCTTCCACTTCAGAGAGGGAGTTGTCTGCATTCACGGTCATATCGAACAGATCGGTCCATGCGATCTTATGTCCCAGGGAATAGGTCTTTGTACGCGCTTCGCCCAATGCATCGGTCACGGTCAGGCTATAGGTTCCTACCGACTTTCCAGAGATAGCGGGTGTGGTTTCCCCGCTGGTCCAGGCGTAGGTATAGGGCGGCACACCACCTGCTACCACGGCTGCGATAGAACCATCGCTTGCGCCGGGTGACACTGCATGAACACTGGCGGAATCGATGTGCAGTGAGCCGAACGAGCTGGTCATCACCGGTATGCTTCCGGTATACACTTCCATGTCTATGAGAAGTGATTCAGCCGATGATCCCGTTACGCTGCGCATAAGGCGGCCGTTCTGATAATAGCTTATGTTGTCACCCTGGCGGCTGATGCGGAAAACATCGTCTTTCCGCGCTATTGCGAATTGGCCGCGGCTAACGCCGTTCTCATAAATGATCACTGCTTTTGCCGACGTAAAGTAAAAAGCATATTGAACCTTGGTCAGGTTTAGGTCTATGTTAGCATTGGATAATCCGACCATCCAGGGGTTGCCCGGCTCTCCTATTACAAACTCAACCCAGCCATCCTTGCCGGCTTCGAGCATGTTGTGCGATGCAGCGCCCGCATCCCAGTTACTGGCTGTCCCGGTTTTGGTGACCGAGTTATCTGCATTTACCCCCACATTGGCGAGATCTGTCCAGGCGATGGGCTGGCCCAGCCTGTATTGGAGTGTCCTCGTTGCCCCCAGCGCATCCGTGATGGTGAGCGTATAGGTGCCGGCGGGTTTTCCACTGACAGACGGCGTTGTTTCTCCGCTGCTCCAGCTATAGGTATACGGCGGCGCGCCACCAGCAGCGGTCAGCGAGATCGATCCGCTCTGGGGTTGTACGGTGACATTTTCCGCGTGCAACGAACTGAAAGAGCTCGTCACGGCTGGCACTGTACCCGAATAGAGTGTAGCATCGATCAGCAACGCATCGGCCGGCGACGTGGTCACGGTCCTCAATACAGTGCCGTTCCTCGTATATATAATCGAGTTTCCTTCGCGCCGGATCCTGTAAACATCTCCGGCACTGGCGGTGGCCACCGATCCGACCAATGAGCCGCTCTCGAAGATCCTGATGTCGCCGTTGCCCAGCACATAGATCGCGTAAGCGATCTGCGTATAACCCATATCAACATTTCCCCTGGAAAGTCCGGCCATAAAACGACTGGTGGGCTCATTAAGCACAAACTCCATCCAGCCATCCTTACCGCTCTCCAGCACATTATAGGAGGCTGCACCTGAGTTCCAGTCTGTGGCAGGCGTAACCTTGCTCAGCGAATTGTCTGCATTCACTGCCATGTTCACAAGGTCTGTCCAGGCAACACCCTGCGATAAAACTTTTACGTTGAAAGTTCCCGAATACAACGTCAGCGCTGTGGCACGCTGGTTGGTGACCTTCAGGCGATACCGCCCGCTGTCGGAAGCCGCTACAACGGCACGCTGCAGCTGCGATGTGTTTTCACCGGAAAGGTTCTGCCATATACCTGCATTCAGCTTCTGCCATTGATAAACATTATAGGTCCCCGGAGTCTGCACCTGCAGGGAATGTGCAGCGCCAAAATTCCAGCTCACGGTTTGTGGTGCTCCCAGGTCGGCCTGCGGCGCATACGTGAAGGTCTTATAAGGATGTGTTCCCGCGCCTGTAAAGTGCGGCTCGAGATCTGCAAAATCCAGCTTGTTGTTCTCAACATTGTAGATCAGGTTAGCCTTGTTCACGTGGGTAGTGAAGCTCAGGATCGAGGTAAGGTCATTATTGTTGGCGACCACTGACGCCATTTTGGTGAAACCGGTTAAAAGAGAAGGCAGGCTGGTAAGGTGCATGCCTTTGATATCCGCATAGTTCAGGTTGGTTGCCCTTGACAGATCTGCAGGAAGGTTACCATCAATAGCCGAATTCTGGATGTAAAGCTGCAGGAGCCCGGTCATGTTGCCGATGTTGGACGGCAGCGGTCCCGTGAGGCCCGTATCACCGATGGACAACACCTGCATCTTGGTCCAGTTGCTGATAAAGGCGGGCACAGCGCCGGTGATCGCAGGGTTGAAGTGGATCCAGAAATGTGTGAGGTTCACAAGGTTGCCCAGTGATGCCGGCAATTGCCCCGTGTGGTTATTGCCATACAGGTAACACTGCTGCAGTTGTGTAAGGTTACCCAACGTTGAAGGAATGGGGCATTGCAACGTGGGATTGCTGTAGATCCACAGTTGTAACGCACTGCTCAGTCCTCCTACCCAATCAAGGTTACCGGTAAGGTTATTCTGGTGAAGGGCCAGGATCTGAACTTTGTTAAGATTACCCAGTGACGCCGGGATAGCGCCCGTCATGTTGTTACGGTAAATGTAAAGGTGAGTCAGGTTTACCAGGTTGCCGATGCTGGAAGGAATGCTTCCGCCAAGCGGATTGTCATACAGCATCAGTTGCGTGAGCGCCGTCAGGTTCCCTATGCTGGAGGGAATGCCCCCGCTGAGGTTGTTGAGATAAAGGTGAAGCCAGTTGAGCGCTGTCAGGTTGCCGATGGATGCAGGGATCGTTCCCGTCATGTTGTTGCCGTTCAGCACCACCCTTGTAACGCGGTTGCCACTCACGGTGATGCCCTGCCAGGTGCTCACTCTTCCTGTAAGCCAGTTGGTTTTCCTGGTCCACTGCGGTCCATTGGTGGCATTGTAGAGATCCACCAGGGCCAGCGAGTCAGATGTGAGCTCCGGGCTTGCCAGTGCCGACACACTGAGCGCCGATAGCTGCATCGCCATCTTTGGCTGCGCCGTTTCAACAGGCAGCTGCGGATCGCGATCCTGAAGGGTAAGCTGCGCCTGGGCCAGTGAACTCGTCAGGAGAAAGAGTGCGAGGAGCCAGGAACTGAGGGGGGATTTTTTCATATCGGGGCCAGGTTTCAGTTAGCGGTTTCGTTGTCGGTTTCAATGTTCACCACCTGATAGTTCAGGAAGTTCTTTGAAGGTTTGATATCGGTTTTGGATGCGGTCACGTAAAACTGTTCGTCGAACGTGCCGGGTTCAAACTGCGGATGTACATCAAAGACCTGGAAGGCGATCACTGCGTGCTGTCCATCCCGGTATTTGTAGTCGATCTTGCGGAACACGTTAGCGTCTGCATCGATGAACAGGTTGACCTCGTTGACCACCGCATCTTTCAGGGCCACTTTGTAGTGGTGGGCCTGATCCTTTTTACCCATGTACTGGGGCTTACCATAAAAAGAGAACAGGCTGTCCATGTTGAAACCGGGCGGCTGAAAGTTGTCGAGGTTCTCCGCCTTCGGGTTTCTTTTAGAGCAGACGATCTCACGTGCGGTACGGTCTACCATGATCAGGTATTTTTCATTCATGAGCATGTCCTGGTCGGCATAACGGTAACGGTACCGCTGTGCGTCTTTCCGGATCTCCACCTTTTCATTATAGAACGGAACGCTCGCGCCGGCATCTTCAAACACCTGCACCTGCATCACGATGTGAACGCTTTCCATCTGCTGGTACTTCTCTTTCATGCCGAGCAGCACCTGGGCGAAGTCTTGCTGTGCATACGCTGCCTGCATGCCCATCACCAGCATGAGCAACAGGCTTAGCCGGATGCGCATCGCCGTAAGGCAGAAAACATTCCTGTTCATATCGTTCTTCAGTTTCTTTATTTTTAAAAACGCGTTCATGTTCTTTGTTTCAGCAGAACGTCTTTTACCGGTTGGCGGGACGTTCGTAGAGGCTGTTCACATTCTCGGAGATGGTTTTCACTCCTTTTTCTGTTTCTTTTTTCACCAGGTAGAGATTGCCTTCGGCGTCGTAGAAATAGAACGATGCAAAGTTCTCTTCGTCGAGTATGGCCTGCAGCCTGTAATCTTTGAGGTTGTACACGTAGCTCTTCATGTTCCCTTTCTCGGGGTGCAGTCGCAGGTCGTCATACCATGCGGTGCGCGCTACGCCTCCCGTGGTTGCGGGCCTGAACATCAGCTCGAGCGTGGCGCCTTTTTCACCCGAATAAGTGAAGGTACCTTTGAGCTGCTGCCAGCCTTCGATAACAGGCCCGGAGGGCTCGAAAGGGAACCGCGACTTCTCGAGGCCCTGCTTGTTGCGTACCACCACGTCTATCCCGATGATGTCGGCGAGCTCGGGCTTGGGAACGCTCGGATTGCCTACGGAAACCCATGCGCTGATCAGGTAGTTCTTTCCGGAATCGAGCTGCAGCAGGTTCTGCTTGAATGTTTTCTCCGTACTGATCTTCAGGCTGTGGGTACCTGAGTGAGCAAACGCAGGGTCGATGTCAGGGCTGATAACGGGAAGGATCTCATTGGTAACTTTCATACGGCCCTTCCACAAGCCGCGGTGGGGCGCTTCTTTCAGCACCACCACAGACCAATCAGGATTAGGTCCATAGGCGAGCTTGCACACGATCTCGTTGTTCTGCGTATAGTTGTAGCGGAACGGGAAGAACGGGAAGTGCAGGAAGCCATAAGCCGACACATCCACCTGCACAACCTGGTCAAGATCCTTCAGGCTCGCTTCCACCACGGCGATGTTGCCATGGGCGCTCCGGATGTTGTAGAGGTAGTAGCTGGGAAGAGGCTGGTTACCAAAGATCCAGTTGCCGGAAGATTTGTCGTCCAGGTACTCGAAGCTGGTGAACGCCATTTCCGCATTGCGCATGTTGACACCGTTGGCTGACGGCAGGTGACCACCATAGTCATACAAGGCTGAGGAGTATATGCCGAGCACGTCACGGTTCTCCAGCTCGTAGCTGTAAGGACTGTACTGGGTCATGGAATTGGCCTTGACCCATCCGGGGATGGCTTCGAGGTCAGCATATTGCCAGTTGAACTGATCCATGGTGAACGTACCGTCAGTGGCCACGTTCACCGGCTCCGATGCTTTGCGCGCCGTCTCGTATACAAATGCGCCGTCGTTGCGCCAGACGCCCAGTGTTCCGTTCAGGAAGCTGTGCTTCTCATCCACGGTGGGATCGATGTGCTGCGTAGGCCACGAATCAGAGAACGTGGAAGCGCTCACCTGAAGCACCTGCTTCTTGATATCCGTGAGCACCTCTATGGTAGTGTCTTTCCAGATGGCATCTTCAGGGGTCACTACCAACTGGATCTGCCTCGACTGGGAGCCGCTGCAACCGCCGCAGTTGAAGTTTACGTTAACGGAGATGTTATACGTTCCTGCCGCGCCAAACGAATGGAAAGGCATCGCTTCTCTCGAGGTTCCGCCATCGCCAAAGCTCCATGCGTAAGAGGTGATCATACAGTCGCCCACCTGGCCTGTGGAAGCGGTGAACTGGTAAGCGCAGATATAACGCTTGTGTGTAATGGCCAGGGTTGTCAGGCCCGTGACGGGAACTGACAGCTCATCCAGCGCCGAAGTGACCTGCATGTTACAGGCCGCATTCGCATCCGCACAATGACCGTCTGCCGTGATATAGGTTCTGGCCGTAAACATAACGCTGGTGGTGCCGGACGGTGTCTGGCTGAGGAAGGTGCGGAAGGTGAGCACATCTGACGAATCGGGCGCGAGATAACCCGCGGGCAATGTCCAGCGAAGCCTCACGCGGTTGTTCTCCGTGGTTACTACAGGTGCCGGCAGATCACCTGACTCCACCATCTCTTTGAACTGGGTGCCGGGCGGAAGTGTTACCTCCAGCTGATTGAGTCGTGTATTGATGCTACCGATGTTCCTGATGCGCAGCTGCATATCGTTATCGCTGTTGCAGGTCAGGGCCTGGGGCGCGGTGAGCTTCAATTCAAGGGAATCGAGATCTTCGGCAGAGATCCCGTTGAGCTTGATCTTGCGCTGGTCAACCGTCTCCATGTAGTCGCCGCAGTTGGTGTAACCATTCACGGTGTATTTGATGGGCAATCCGGGATCAAAACCGCAGCTGGTGGTGAGGCTGAAAGAAAGCCTGATCTTGTTGTCGTTGGTGTAAATGCCCGGGAGGTTACCGCCAACGATGCGGGAGATATCGATGCCTGTTCTGCCATCCTGCTGACGGATCGCATCGGCAGGGATAGGCGCAGCGTTGGCGTTGAAGGGATAATTGAACTGCGGAACGGTGGCGGCATCGAATGATACGGAAGGCGGAAGCTGCACCCATACCATCAGCTGTTTCATATCGCCGAACTTGGTGCTGGCCAGGTCGATCTCGAAAGGTGTGGCCACGCAGAGGTCAACTTCTTCGGGACCATTCTTGCGCACCTGCCACTGCAGGTCTGCTGTCTTGTACTTGATGCTCATGGTCTCGGCCATCACAAACCCTTCGCACGACGCCTTGCGGTCAACGATGGAGCCCGTGTAACCAGACACGTCAGGGTACGTATTGTAGTCCCAGCTGGTAAACACGTTCACATCCTGGAGGCGATCGTCTTCACAGTTCTGGTAAGTGGCCACCACTTTCAACGTGACACACGAGGTAAGATCGATGGTTCCAAGCCTCACCATCATATACCTGCCTTTGGGGTGAGCGGCATCGCGCGGACCGTAGTAGGAAATATCCGTTTCAGGGATCGCGTTGTTGTTATGGTCCAGTACCTGCTGAAGCACCGTGCTGTTGTCATCGCCCTTCAGCTCGAAGGCTACCCATGTGTTGAGCGAATTCCGGCGGTCCACGCTGTTGGGGTTACAAAGCTGCACGGGCCAGGTGACCTTGTCGCTGTATCCCTCCTGAACGCTGTTCGCGGTAAGCTGCAGGTTTGGGCGCCGGTAATTATAGATATCTGCATCGAGGCGCGTTACCCCACTCATCTGGTGATTGGCAGCAACCGGCAGGTGAGCATTGCTGGCCAGTATATAGTCGTTGCTATGTCCCAGCCGGCGATCATAGAAGGTAGTGACAGGAACAAAAAGATTGTTTGGATTTGTACAGTCTATCTTGACCGATGCCAGGAAATACGTGTAGTTATAATTGATCACCGGCAGATCATTATTGCGCGCTATGATAATGGTACGCTTGTCTGGCGAGAAAGTGGCGCCCGTAAAGGTGAAGACGTTGCCATTGCCCGGCGTGCCGATGCTGAACTGCACCGGTTTGGTGTCATCGAAGATGTAACCTTTCGGCAGCGTGATGGTTTGTCTCTCAGGATAGAACATGGGTCTGAACTCATTGGGGAAATCCTGGATCCCATAGTTGTAGTTATCGTTACCTCCTTCAAACCTGAAATAGCTGATGGCCATCTGGTCTTTTTCGGTGAGCGTAAAGCTTACGTTCTGGCTTGTATACGAAGGGCGCAGCAGCAAAAAGTCGTCGCCGAAACCAAGACAGTTGGTAGGGTTACCATTGATGCGGGTGTAGAATTGTCCCCTGAAATCCACCAATGGATATTCACCACGTACAACGCCATCCAGCGCATCTACGTTGTATTTGACCTTCAGCTCGAACACTCCGCCTGAGGTCAGCTGTGCAGGCAGGCCGCCCGTACCCAGCGGCACGTTGAACGTATATTTGAAAGTTGAATCCACAATGACTTTCGACATTTCGCTGGCAGGAATATTGTAAGCCGTGTTGCCCAGCACGAACGAAGCAGATACAAAGTGCAGCACTTCCCTGTTGATAGGCGCGGTATATTTGATCTCCGCCGAGAGATTGTTTGCTGTTCCACCAGCCACCCGTCCCTGCACAGTTACTTCCATATCGTCTTTCGGATAGGCTGCGTCGAGGCGTTGCTGCGCAGGATCGCGTTTTACGATCGGTGGATTGGCTCCGTAAAGCGTGCCGTAGCGATGGAAGTAGAACGAGGGTTGTACCCAGCCCAGCGTTGTACGTTCTGCTGTGAAGAGCGTGGTCTCAACAGAAGAACAGGTGCCGCAATGCAGGTACATTTCTTTCGACGCTGAAGCTACTTTGAAGAAGCTAGCGCAATTTTTATCGAAATAATACAACATGTCCACCGTGATGTCATCCACCAGCACACCGGGGGCAGCCTCCGCACAATTCAGCTCGAATTCGAAATCGATATTTAAGAATTGGGGCTGCTGGTAAAACGGATCCACGATGGTGTACGTATTGCCGGCCTTCGTAAAGGACAGGTCCTTGTTGTTCCACCGGGCTGCTCTCAGTGCCACGCCCTGGGGCACCCCTACATTGACTTTGAACACAGCATCCTGGGTTTTGAGAAGACTCGAGTAATTGTACTCCTTCAGTTCAAAACGAACTGTTTCACGTTTGCCGTTGGTGAGGTCAGAAGCATTCAACAGCTTCTGCGACAGTGTGCGAAAACCTATACCATACGAAGGGATACCAATACCGGTCTGTTGCCCCGACCATTTCTGGTAGTAGAGGTTGGCATTGAAGCCATAGTTCAGATTGTATTCATTGGGCAGATCAAGTGATGAAAGCAATACTCCTGTATATGTTACCGTGCTGCCTACCGGGAAGTCGTCATAAAATCCATCTTCATCAACATCGTCCAACCCGCCCGCGCCGTCCGGGTCGTAGGTGAAACGATCCTTGAAATTAAAACTAAACCGTTTCTGGTAGGTTGTTGGCCAGCCGGGATTGTCGTAAACAAACTCCGAATAGCTCAACAGACTTCCGATGGGTACCAGCGTGCCATTGGAATGATTGATGTAAAAGTTATGGTTGTCGGTAGTTTTCGGTGAACTCTGATAGATGAAGAATTCAACGTTGAAACCTGCGTCTTTAGAAGCGGGTGTATTACCGGATCCGTCGTTTGCAAAGCTCCAGCGGACAGTACCCGGATCGTTGCAAAAATCAGTACGGGTAAGCACTTGTGTGTTGATCCTCGGTAGGGACGGCTCTCCGCCAATCGCCTCGATGTAGGCCGTGAACTGGGCCTGGCGGTCGTCAGCATTACACACCGCTGCAAGGCATCCCCATTGTGCCGTATAAATGGTCTCGATAGCACCTTTGCTGGTGTTGGCTTTCACATAGTCTACCAGTTGCAGCACTTCATTCTCGTCCAGGAAGGCATCACCGTTGCCGGTGCCTGAAAAATTGGTGATCGTATATTTTTTACCCAGCGTGGGGTGATTGATGGTGGATGTGATCACCTGGTTACCCGAAGCAGTGACCAGCTCAAGCTTGTCTACTGTCAGCTCGATATCAGACTTCAGGTAAAAATCGAGGCTGCTCAGTCTTCCCAGTCCCGAGTTCTTGACACCGATATGCCGGCTCACCGTCTTGGTGATGAAGGGCACAGCCTGGTTCTTTTCGTTCTCGGGAATGAACAGCTCCAGCTCAGGATAAAGCACGCTGTAAGATTCAGATCCATTAGGCTCCGGAAGCTCTTTCTCTCCGCCCAAATTATACTTCACCAGTGTCTCATTGTTCACCAGGTTTGATGTTGAACCGGTAGCCCGCAAAGTTTCGATCAGACCGCAGTTGGCTTTGGCCTGAAAGCGTACTGTTTTAGGCTCTGCATCCGGGAGGCTGCCCACCGTGAAGTAAAGGTTTGCATGATCGATCGGCAAAACCTCGCTCATATTCTGTGCCGATCCGGCCACGTATACCATACCCTCGGGCATGCGCGGATAGAGTCTCACGTTTGTTATGGGACTGCCCGATGTATTGCGGATGATCACCGTGAACTCGAGCGCGTTGCCGCAGACCACCACAGAACCCGCCGACCGTGTATCGATCTCGAGATCAGGTGTTGTCTGTGCGTTGGCAACCCCTGCTATAAGCGCAAATGCCAGCAAGAAGGCGGATTTGATATTTTTCAATACCATCATGGGTGCAGAGAGGTTATTTGGACTGATCATACACTAATGAATTAGTGGTCTTGTTTGACTTGTCGTAGGCCTTGATCGTGAGCGTATAGTAGAGCGCTTTCATCTGATCGTGCGCGGGCTGAAAAAAACTGATGCGTTGCCCTTCGAACGGCACTGCATACTTGTCGAAGACCAGCTCTACCTTGTTCTGTTTCTGCACCACAGGATACAGGTTCACAACCACACCCCCCGTGCTGCCATCCTGCACAGCGACCTCCAGCCGGCTCAGGCTCGCGGGATCACTGACCGTCATCTCTATCATGAAGCTGTTCTTTTCTGCTGCGGCGTCGATCACCGGCGTTGCTCTCAGATCCGACAAAATAACCGGGGAGTTTTGAGCGAGGGCCGCTGCCGAAATAAACAACAGGAGGGCCGCAAGGTGTATCTTCTTCATGGGGGTCTGAGGTTTCTTTTTTATTGAGGGATGGTGATCGTTTTAGGGTGTGTAACAGGATCTCCTGGCTTCGAAGGATCTTCCAGCGCTGTGACGGTGCCTGCCATCACGCTGAGCTGGTTCCTGTAACCGGAACGCACGATCATGCAGCGGTATTCGGTTTCCGTCAGGGCCACTTCACTGTACAACACATGGCGTCCATTGAGCTCGCCGGTATATACGACGCTGGCGATCGGTTTTGCCATTTTACCATCTTTGCCGTAGACCAGCAGCTCGTCACCCGGGATCAGCTTAGGCGCCGCAGCCGAGTTGAACTGATATAACGTATTCTTATAAGTGTCTTTCTGAACGCCGCTCACCGAGAACCTGAAGCCGATGTTCTGATAGGCCGCGCCCATTCCCTGGTACTGGGTATACGCCGGGATGGAGTAGCTGTAGACGGCTTTGTTAAAGTTGTTGTTCACCGACGTAAGCACCGGCGCGCCCGTGAGCTTATCCCACTTGATGTTATCGGTCTTCACCAACGAGCCGCCATCGTAAGCTTCTGTGCTTTCGAGAATGCCGGTCTTGAAGATCACCTTGTTGGTAGCGGCCGAACGCAAGTGACTTGTGCTCTTGGTAATGGACGGCCATGGCACCGGCACCACGATCATCCCGATGAACACGAAGAGGAACTCGTTGTTGTAACGCACGCCGCCCGTCCATGCCTTGTCTTCGTACTCACGCATATCGGCAAAGAACTCGTTCTCCTGCCCTACTGTGAATTTCGGCATCGATGCCGACCGCTCCTGCGGCTTGAGCAGGCTCAGCGTTCCGTCTGGATTCTGCTTGAACTGGTTGAGCAGTGTGAACACCTTTTCCTTTTCATAGATCTTTGGTTCGCAGGCATAATTGTATTTCACCCATGAGATCGGCTCCGGCTCGATCTGGCCCTGCCGGTCCTGGCGATAGTTGCTCACCTTCTTCGGCTTGCCGTGCATGTCGTTGGTCACGATGCTATATCCCTGGCTTGTGGTGAGCTTCATGATGTTGATGCTTCCGATGAACGGGATCATCAGCGGCAGCTTGTAAGCTTTGTTGGCCTTTTCGGTTTCATCGGTTATCACCGGAAAATCTTTGGCAGTGTAGAACTCGTGCACGGTCATGCCCGAAGTACCGTAGGTGATGCCGGGCCCTTTCGGGAACAGCGTGGCGTTCTCTCCTTCCAGCTCGATGTTCTTTACTTTTTTGCCTGCAAGGCTCGCCGCCGCGAGGCTGGTCACGGTAACTTTCGAATAGCCAACCTGCGGGCCGGGATAATAAGTTTCGTTGATCGGGTATTCAAAGAAGAGGTTGTTATCGGTACGCAGCGGCACCGACTGGGTATACTTCTTGGCATAGCGCAGCGGGTTTTCGTCGCCACCCACCAAGGGCTCATAGGCAGCCACACCACTGCTGATCTCCTTGCCCTGTTCTACCGTGCGGTATTCATAGACCTGGCCATAGATGCCTTCCTTGTCTTTGCTCCACTGATCTTTCATGGTGATCTGCCGCACCCGGAGGCCGCCGCCATACTTGATCTTGTCTACCGAGTTGAGACGGATCCATGATCTGCCCGCGGTCACTTCCCTGCCCCATTTCCTGCCTTCACAGAAATTGTAATAGCCACCGAACATCTTCCTGATATCGGCGATGATGCCGCTCATGCCCTGGATCTGCCTCACACGGTCTTTGGCATTGTCGGTCTGCCGCAGCTTGTTACCGGCATTGGCGATCTCAGGCTGATTGGTGCGCAGGTGCTGCCATACACGCATGGAGAACGGGTGGTAGTTCTTTTCTTTCTGCACGAAGAATGAACCATAATGGAACCTCGTGGAGTCAGGGTGCTTCTTCTCAAGGCGCATGGGACTGCCCGTGGGGTCGTCAAATTTGATATCCGCATATCCGCAGATGTACTCATGGAAATCCTCGCTCGGACTGCGTAGATTGATGTT
The DNA here is from genome assembly GCF_018598225.1 of Chryseosolibacter histidinae. Lineage (GTDB taxonomy): Bacteria > Bacteroidota > Bacteroidia > Cytophagales > Cyclobacteriaceae > Chryseosolibacter > Chryseosolibacter histidini. The sequence goes on from NZ_JAHESF010000022.1 coordinate 39,820, forward strand.
GAGCTTGAAGTAAACCTGCCCGCGCTGCTGATCCAGATATTTCAGTACTTCAGCCCTTTGATCAAGGCCGGGCACATCCTTGATCGGCTTCTCCAGCTTGAACCTGATCTTTGTGTTGTCGGTAAGCTCGTAGTCATACACTGCCGTTGCGCCGGGGTCGCCTGACATATAGGGGTTCACCAGCTCCGTCATCTGCATCGCCTGCTTGTGCTGCACATAGGCGTAATCGTCGCTTTCGTAGTCTACGATGATCTTTCCTCCCGAAGGCAGCTCGATCTCCGTGAGACTCCAGGCTGCCGCATTTCGGTGGATCTCTTCTTCCTTCTCTGCACGCTGCTCGGAATACGGAGCGTCATGGTTGTAAAGACGGTCCGTGCCCGGATAAGGTTTATAACCTCCCCACCGGTCGTAGGCATCGATATCGTAATTCGGATTGTTGTCGTGATACTTGAAAACATACGGGTTAAGCGAACCCCGCGCGCTGGTACCATATTCGAACCAGAGTCGCTTCAGGGTGAGCTTGCCAGCATTCTGCACGATGCTGTTCTCAACGTTTTTGCAAAGCGATGAGTCGTAATCGAAACGTACGGTCTTGATCGGGTTGCCGATGCCGGCAGAACGTGTGTGCAGTTTGATCCGCGTAAGCTTATGCTGTGCCTTGCCTATATGATCGTTAAGATTGTCATCTTGCAGCTTCATACCCGCACCGCGGGCATCGTCTCTTTCTTCGGTCTCAAAAACCGCGATGTGCGATTTGGTCTCAGCCTGCGCTAGGTACCAGATCTCTTTCTCACCGTAAACGAAGCTGCCCCTGTCGTCGCGCGGGTCGGTCTTCCAACCTTCCTGGTAGTGTGCTTTTGTAAAAGGGTCGCGCCACTTATAACTATCGCCGCTCTGTGCGATCCTTTTGTAAGTGAACTTTACCCAGTAACCGAGATCTTTTTCACTGACGCCGTTTCCATCCACATCCACATAGTCGGGCCCGATGATGGAAGTGAGCAGGTACGAATGCGCATAGGCAGGCATTTCCACACGCTTGAGGAACTTGTCGGTATAATCGTACCGGCCAAAATCCGGGTCGCCCTCATTGCCCTCCGTATGAACACGTGTACGGTTCCCTTCGGGGTCGCCTGCGCTGAATGTAACTTCTTCCTGTTTCAGGTTATAAGCAGGAATGCCATACACATAACGAAGGCCCTCAGGGGTAAGCGCTGTGAATCCCGCGGTATGGTGCAACGGCCAGGCGGTACGTTTATAATCATGCTCGACGCCATTCTTATCCTTGTACTTCACGGCAAACTGGGTCAGCTGTTCCACATCACCGTTCAGCAACTGTTCATTGGTGATGGGCTGGATCACCTGGTTGCGGGGTCTGCGTTCCAGGTTGGGTGCCGGAAGCTGCTTCGGCGCGAGGCCTCTGGCTTCTAACTTTGTTGTAGCCCTGGCGTTGACCTTGGGATCTATGATCTCGACCCTTACGGCGCGCTCTCCGCCCAGGTCATCGAGCATGCTGGTAGATTGGGCCGAAGGTTCACCGTGCACCTTGAAGTACCAGGGTTGATCGAGGTTGTCGAGGCTGTCTTTCCGGAAGGCCATGGCGCCTGCCATATCGTTGTTGTCAGTCCATGCGCCCGAAGTTGACTTCGAGTGATTCACACTGAGGTTGATGCCGACGTGGGCTGCGGGTCCGATGTCCACACCGGCAGAGCCGCCCTTCGATTGCGAAGTGACCTGCTGATCGCGCACATACCCGTAGTCATTGCGCATGGGGCGGTACATGGCGGAAATGCCCTGCCCTACAACGGAGTAGATATCGTACGACAGGGAAGGAATACCGAGGTTGGGAGACTCTTTGGATACGATCCCATCTTTTTCGCGGTTGAAATCAAGCAGGGCCGTTGGTTTGGTGGCGGCATGCTGATAGTGCAGGTACCCATAGGCTTCTGCCGGCACCCGTTTCTTATCGTGCTTCAGGCGCTGATCATTATAAAAACCATTGATGTAAGGAGACGCAAATACGCCCCACCACGCACCCCCCGCCTTGAATGTGGCAGAGATGTTGGTGCTGGTCATGGGCATGGTGATCTGCGGCGTATAGCCGGGATGTGCCAGTGAAAGCGACGAAGACTGGCTTACAGCAGAGCTTATATTGTACTCTTTTGTTTTGCCGTTCTTCTTGTTCGTCATGGTCTCGCTCGTCTTTGCCAATGAATAGCTGTGGCTGAACGAGATGCTGGACAGACCGGTCTTGGAATTGTAACCGACACCGAGCCCGAACTCACCGATCTCCGTGCCCAGGCTCAGCGACGGACTCACGGTAGCGCCTTCCTTTGAATCGAGGGAGACATCAAGGCCTACGCCGGCGCTGGCCATGCCTCCCTCCGACTTGGAATAACCGATGGAGCCATCGATGCTGTACCCGATGCCTTTGTAGTTGTTGTTATAAACGCTGAAACCTACCGAGAGGGATGCGCCAGAGCTCGCACCGAAAACTTCCAATCCGACACCGGCGCCTATCCCTACCGTGATGTTGGGCTTGATCGACATTTTTGTATAGATCTTGTCGCCCTTGAACTCATCCGGCAAGCCGCGCATCTGGCGGTTGATCGCACCCGGGTTCAGGCTCCAGCCGAGTCCTACCCAGCTTGCTTCCTGGTCCATGCTGATGCCCGATTGGTAAGCGAGGTTGAATGGATAGCCGCCGTTGGGTCCCGGCAGCTCGAACAGCGGAATGTTGTATGAAAAGTCACCCGAGAAAAGGTCTACCATGTCTGTGGTGCCGGCGGGCTGAAAGGCCTGCGTTTCAGGTTGCGCAGGTCCGCTGGTGAGCGCATACACCGCTGTTGGGGCCACGAGCTCAGACACGAATAACGAAACGAAAAATAAGGCGATTATTCTTCTTCGCTGCTGAAATGCTTTCATCATATGGCTAAAGAGGGAATATTGTCTTTTGAGATCCTGATACGAACGGGCAGGGCGCTGAAGTGACCGGAGCTGATCACCAGCGTGGCCTCTTTCGATTCCATGTCCGAAGTCTCGAATGCCAGCACAAACGTGCTGATGTTGGTGATGCCGTTGCTTCTCTGGTAGTGGAAAAGTGCGCAAGGCAACTTCCTGCCATTCTCTTCGAGGGAGATATCCTGCTGAAATTCGTATGAAAAATAGTAGAGCTTCTGCTGATGCTCCGTGTGACTAGCCACACCGTGGCTGACCAGGTCTGCAGCGCTGCCCGAGGGACTGATGGAAAGTACATAGTGCTGCAGTGCGCTTCCGCTCTCCAGGCCCGGTGCTATACCGGCGCGTTGAAGCGTGATGTACTGAGGCGGTTGGTATTGAAGGTCGAACTCGTATCCGGCCTCCTGTTTTTTCACATGAAGACCGTTGTCATAATCCCTGACCCATTTCACGTAAGCATCGCCGGACAATGGCGAATTGCAGGCAGTGAAAAATACGGTGGAGGAAAAACAAAGCAGTACAGCGAACGATTTGATCAAACGACCGATGTATATCGATCCAAGGGAAAATCTTTGCGTAGTATGCGCAAGGATATGACGATAGACGTCTGACATCCAGGGTGGGGGTTAGGGTCTCAGGTAAAAACTACGTGCGACAAAGGAAATTCTTTTAGCGGCAATTCTGCAAAGGTTTACTCCTATTATTTTTTTGTTTACCGGTGTGAAATTATTGCATACCGAAAAAGGAGTACAAAAAAAGATGTAAGAAACCCGAACAACTGAATACGTTTTTACAGGAAAATTGGCCTGCCTGAAAGAATACGTTTAAACACATGCTCGCCACAAAACGGTGCAACGTTGCACCTACACGTCCTGTCGTTCAGCGCAAGAATAAAATTTCGCCGCCTGCCAAAATGTATTATTTATTATGAGATTCCGGAGATGACAGTGAGCGGTTGCGGAGCCTGTAAAGAAACTGTTACCGGTAAAAACGACTGAAGTTTCCGGATCTTCACGCGCCGGTATAAAAAGAACCATCAAATAAGTGTGAACACGACACCAACGGAGACACGGGAATCGCTCAACTTCTGTTTTGAAGTGTTAAGGTTAAAAGTTTGAAGTTTAAAGTTAGGTTGTGTATTCTCGAATTCTTCACGGCACCCTAACTTTAAACTTTGAACTTTAAACTTTTAATTTTAAATATAAATCCTCTATTGCTTCACAATATGATAGCGCGATGTTCCTACCGCCGAAGTAAAAGTCAGAACATAATTACCAGCAGGATGGCCTGCGAGGTCAACAGCCAGGGGCACATCGGAAGGTGAAAGTTTTTTTCTGAGGATCACTTTTCCGTTCCGGTCACTGAGCGAAACATAACCTGCTGTACTTTCACCACTGATCCACAGCGTTCCATTTACCGGGTTGGGATAATACGAGAGCTCCTGGCTACCACTGTCCGTTCTCGCGGCGCTCATGAGGCTTTGCTGACACTCATCCAGCACTTCCTGGTTTACCCAGAGCACACATCCGGTGGTCTTATGCGTGATCACAACGGTATAAGTACCGGCTGGCAATGATCCAACCCAGTGGCTGACGGAAAGTATGGGACTTATATAAGGCGTAACACCAGCGTACCACTCATAGGTGTAGTCTGCCACCAAACCCTGCGGCACTGCCCTCAGCTGGCCGTTTGGCACCGTGCAGGAAGTATTGTTCGATAGCACTTCAACATAGGCTATTACAGGCGTGATCTGATCCTGCACCATGGCACTTATAACGGCCTGGCACTGGGATGTTTTGTGCGTGGCCACAACGGTGTACATACCTGCTGATAAAGAGCCGAGCGCAGGGCTGGTGCCGAGCACAGGGCCCCAGGTACCTGCTCCCTGATACCATACGAATGTATAATCGGAATATGATCCTGCCACTACTGCCTGTAATGAACCGTTTGGCAGACCACAGGAGGTCTGATCAGACACGATCGTTACAGAAAGGTTTATCAATATCTGTTCATACTGTACGATGGCGCTGACCTGCGACTCACATTGCGTAAAATTATTCACCGCCACCACCGTATATATACCTGCAGACAACCCACTGATGGTTGCACTTGTCGACAATACAGGTCCACCGGTTGTTGTGCCGGCAAACCAGGAGTAGCTGTAATCTGTAGCAAGGCCCGGCGCAACCACGGCCTGCAGCGATCCAAAAGCACACGAAGTTTCGTTCGAGAGCACGTTAACGGAGACGGACGGGATCACGCGTTCATCCTGCACAATGACAGACATCGGCCCCACCACCGCGGATGTGGAATTGTTGGTAGCCGTCACGGTATAAAAACCGGGCTGCAGATTCACAGCCGTGGGTTGTACCGCCAGCAGTGGTCCCGTGGTATCGAAGCCCTGATACCACCTGAAAGTGTAGTTAAGTGTACTGCCATCAACGGAAGCCGATGCGGAACCATTCGGTGCGGCACAACTCGTGTTTCCTTGTGAACTGATGATCAGACTCTGGGCAAATGATAAGACGCTGCAAAAAACGAAAAAAGTTACTGCAAAGAGATTTCTCAGAAGGGTTTTCATAACTGGATTGGGTTAGTTTTTTATCTAAGTTGCTCCAATCCTCCGGCCCTGAAAAAGCCACCGGGCGGCTTTTAATACACTTGTAATAAACCCCGAATCACACAACGGCCAGCGTGCCTGAAAACGCTGTTTCTGACTAGAATTTCGTCCGAAAGGACTATCGAATTAGATGTGAGAATGGTTTGCCAGTTGCCGGTTTCCGGTTGCCAGTTTGCGCGAAGGACCAGTCACTGCAGACATTTCGGAAGCTTACTCAGGTTTATTGGGGCTATACGCAACTTGCCAGCTGGCAACCGGTAACCAATTACGGCTTCGCCGTATGCCACTCTTTATTCCAGATGTCGGTGTATTGTTCGGGGTGGCGTTTGAACTGGGCGTGAACATAGGGGCACAGGGGAACCACTTTGAGGTTGTGCTTACGAACATACGCGACCATGGTTTCCAGGAGCTTGCCTGCCACCCCCTGCCCTTTGAGCTTTTCGGCCACTTCGGTGTGATACACGATCAGGTTGCCGCCAGCGATGCTGATCTCCATTTCAGCGATCCTTACGCCATTTTCTTCTATAACAAAGGCACCCCTGCCTGCGTCATTGAGTTTTAACTGGATCTCGTTCATTGTCGGGACATTAATCATTTTTGGATCGAATGCAATCTAGGGGTCTGATGTTTTTCAAACAAGATTGGGGCGCTGACGGTTCACACGAGCGGAAAATACCTCATCGCAATCGAAACAGTACCGCATAAAACAAAACCCATCACCCTGTTTTACCAGCGTGATGGGCCTGATATGACTATTGTTTATCGTTTACGGTTTCTTGATCTTCTCATCATCGGGTGGGTTTGGCTGGGTTCCAGGATGAGCGCCCTCTGCCTGGCTTTTTTTAATGTCTTCAAGTGTTTTTTCCCTGTCATTCAAAAGAGATTTTCCGTTTCCATCTCTGGTCCTGATTCCATAGGCTTCCTCCAAAAAAGCTTCGGCTTCCTTTTCTCGCTCTTGTTCATACGTATTCAGAATTATCGTCTGATGCATACCCAGAACCGCATTCAAAAGCGGATCATTGGTCTTCTTAAAATAACCAGCGTCTCCATTCGACCACTTTTTCAAGATCCCATATTTCACTGCCTGTGCAAATAAGATCGCTTCATAAAACAGCCTGTTCGCACCCACATCTTTTGAGGCAACGTTTTTTTCACTTAAAACTTCGCTCACACTCATCACAATAGACGGTTTGGCGTCTGCGCTCGGAAGACCACTGAACCTCGCATAAGTTGACTGCCCCCGGCTCCAGGAATTCTCTCCCGACGACTCGATCCTCGGCCCTTGTCCGGGTTCAAGTATTGCAAGTGTTTGCTTTTCATTCAAACCGCTGTGTTTTTGCAGTATCGCTTTAAATTCCGATGACTTGTTTTTGTAGATATGCGGGAGGTTCGTTATCGTGTTCGATATACTATATCTGTTATAGATTGTCGTACTCATTTCAAAGTTTCCGTCCGGGTCGCCGTAACGCACCGGGTTGTTGAACGCAAACCTGAACGGTGTCCACGCCGGGGCCTTGTCTGCCTGTGGGTCTAAAACATTCCACCGCGCCATTTCCGGATCATACATCCGCGCGCCAAAGTCATCCCAGTTCAGCCCAAGCTCCGTCTGCCTTTCCTTTCCATTGAATCTGTAATGCTGATCAACACTGTTCTCGCGTGAAAATGAATTGAAAGCCTGACCAAAAGGATAGTACTCATCACTGCTCACGATCATTGAATTGATGTTCTCTACGGTGAAGTCGTCAAAGTACACCTCCACCGGTGTATCGTTCTCGTTACTCAGGTAGATGTATACATAACCCGGCTCGGTGATGGCAAGCTCCTTTGAGAGTCTCTCGTGAGCCACGCCACTTCCATTCTCCTTCGCATTGGTGGAAAGCTTCACAAATCCGGCGTTTCTGTAGTTGAACGACCGGTCGAAGACAATATAGTTCAGGTAGGCCCTGGGACCTGCGCCCGTGCTGCCACTTTTATCCATCAGTCCATCGAAAGGAAATACAACGTCACCAATGCTTCCAGCGGCGCCACCGTCAACCACCGTTCCGGCCGGCGCTGTACCTGCGGCAACAGTAGCCATGAAGTTATTCAAAGCAGTAGTCCAGTTTGCCTGTTCCGGGTCGAGGTATTTGGCAAATACCTGCATACGGATCACATCACCCGTCATTACGCTCAACGACTTTGCCAGCCCGATACGCTCCTGCTGTGTTCCATTCAACCTTGCAGCATAGTGTGAAGCACCTTGCTGCGTATGATCAAAGAGCGCGTAGTTCACCTTAACAGCTTCGTCCAGGTGCAGGAACTTTCCCTGCTCCTGTTTGGCGTTGAGCTTCTCCAGCGTTGCCGTAGCGCTAAACGTTTCCGGTGCCGATGTGAAAGTAACACGGATGTTGCCAAGGTGGTCTTTCAGGTAATACTGATACTCCGGCACGGACGTCTTCATCACCACCCTGCCCTCTTCCGTGGAAAAGTGCTCGATCTGCCCGTTCTCATTATACTCGATACCTTTAACATAGTGTCGTGTAGTGATCGCGCCTGTGGAATCAACCACCGTCTTGCTCAGCCGCGTGCCCAGCGCATCGTAGCTATAATGGACCTCTCCCTTGTCTGTGACCACCACTGCATCTGTCAGGTTCAGGTGATTGTAGGTAATGGACTCGATATCCTTGTTGCTGTTGGCGATCATGTTACCATTGGCATCATAGGTAAATTCCGCTTCCCCGGCATCATTATCCGTAACAAGATCATGCCTCATCAGGCTATTGCCAGCATAAGTATAGTCAAAGCTCTCCGCCCTCCCGGCAACATTCCTGGTCAGCGACAGCATATTACCATTCAGGTCATACCTGATGCCGTTTTCGCTATAGGCACCTGAAATAAAATTTCCCGCACTGTTCACACCATTGTGCGTGGCTGTGTGCATTCTGCCGAGCCTGTCATATTCGAAGGCATATCCACTGAACCGGTTCAGTACCCTGTCATTGAAAATGAGCTCTGCTATGTTACCATTGTACTGCCGTGTGGAAGCGCTGATCACCGGAGGTTCGTTATAGACGAGCTCCATGCCGAACAGGTCCGAAGGTTCGCTCAGGGTGCGGTCATTGATCGATCTCAGCCAGCCGCGAATGTTGTAACGATAGTCAACCTTCTGAAGATGGTTATTCCCGCTGACGCTGTGCAGTTTCTTCTCCACCTGCTGGCCCAGCGCATTATAAACATAGCTTGCCAGTGTAACCGGCACACCTGTGTTCACCTGATGCTTCAGTGCCGTGAGCCTGCCGGCGTGATCGTACTCATAAAATCTGTTCTGCGCAAGCGAGGTACCATCGCCCTGGTGCACGTGTCTCGACTGAAGGCGCTGGCCCGCGAAGTCGTACAGGTCGGTAATGATATCGATTCCCTGCAAGTGGTTATCCTGCTGTTGCTGGATCAAATTTCCCTTCCTGTCATAGAAGTAGACGTTGAGCAGCATCTGGCCTGTAGCCGGCACCGCCACTTTCATACCTGTGGCCTTACCGGTGACGCGGTAATCAGGAACAGGATCAACGGCCAGGCCGGACGTCACGAACCTGGGCTCTGTCGTTGCCGGATCATTATCGAAGTTGTAATCGTCATAATACTGCACGGTATGGATCACACTGTTGCCCGCATTCAACACGGGAAAGCCAGTGGTCGTGTAGCCATGCTGCGCCGGATAATTCGCGGCGGTACGTGTTTCATACTGCACCGCATGGTCATCGGCCGCCTGCTGCATTTGTTGTTGTGTTACAGCCGACGCATGTGTGTATATGCCCGACATGATGGGTCGATTGAGGGCATCAAACCTGGTGAATGCCCACTCATTCCGGAGACGCTGGTTACCATCCTGGCTCAGGATCACCTGGTCACGTTTGTTGTAGACCACGTGAACCGGCTCAGCACCAGGCACTTTTTTCGTGCTCACCCTTCCATAACGGTCATATTGATAGGTAAAGCACCACTTCGAAATAAAGGCTGCATCGGGTGTCCAGGCGCCTGATGTCGGCAATGCTTTCACACCTTCAGGTTGAATGACCATCCGCAATTGCGAAAAGAGATCGTACACGTAATAGGTGAATGTTTGTTCTCCTGCATTGACCTCCTTTTTTACGAGCACCGTGCGCTGCTGCCGGTCGCTGAAGTTCCAGGTTTTAAATCCGTTCTCGTCGGTGATCTCCTCCACTGTGAGTTCTCCAGCGCCGTAATAACCTGGCGATGCGCACTGGCCTGTGGAAAGGTTGTAGCTCCACGATCTCACCTGATTGGCTTCGTTGGTTTGAACCTTGTTCTTCACTGTAGCACTGCCGACCTGCCATGATTCTCCAGGCGCGCCCTGCTCGGTCACGCGGTTGAGCGGCGACGTTTCAAACACGGTTTCAGCCCAGGGCACAGCGGTGCCGGCGCGACGGTCAGCGGTTGCAACGGTGGAACTATAAAAGGACAGTTGCTCGCTCGGGCCGTTCGTTTTGAATTTTCCATCATCGCTAACGGCAACGTACGGGAGGTACCTCCTGCTTTCGCGCCCGAAACGGTCATAGGCATGGATCTGAACCACATCCTTTTTTGCAGGTGATGCCTGCGGCGTTAACAGTTGCATGGTGCGTCCAAAGCCATCGGTATACGCAATGGTCTGGGCGTTCTCTCCTGCAGCCAGCATCGGTACTTCCGACTCCAACCGCACACCTTTCTTCCGGATGTTATTGGTAACAACATAGTTCATGTTCTGGCTGCCCAGGCAGCTGACTGGCTGGGGAATGCTGGTCACGACATAAGCAGCGCTTCCGGTGCTCCAGCATCCGTCGCTGCTCCTGGCACGAAGGTAGTATGTTCCCGGAGCGGTCACCTCGATCCAGCGCGCCTTTACCATATCGGTGCCATCAGCGGAACTTTGCCAGTAGTATTCGGTTCCAAAGGTGGGAAGGTCACGCGAAACGGCCAGCATGACCCACTTGCAGTAAAGATACTCTTCCACGTCGAATACAGAAGGCGTGGGCGGAGCGGGTCTCACACTCACCTGTACCGTGGTTGCAGGGCTCCAGCAGCCCGTGGTGCCATCCCTTCGCCGCACATAATACGCATCACTGTAATCGGCCCTGTAATACGAAGTCTCCTGGCTAGTCGACCTGCCATCGGGCGAGCTTTGCCAGTAATACGGACCGCCTATGGGCCAGTAGTTCAGCATGGTGTAACCACATTCCTGAACGATGGTTGGCTGTGGTGCGGGCGTAACATCCGGGTGCATCGTTGCCGTCACCGCCACACGCGGGCCCTCACAGCCCTTTACAGCGCTTACCCAGTACGTGATATTCCCGGACAGCGCCGGTGTTGTTACGGATTCCGTATAAGCAAAGGGACTGCCCCCTGACGGCGATGTATACCAACGGTAACCCTCGGCGTTGGAATAGGATGCCCGCAATATGACCTGATCACCCCGGCAACCGCTTGCTGAAGTAACGGATACAACCGGTGGCGGTGTGATGTAGATCGCCGCGGAAGTGGAGTACAGCTCACAATAGACATTGCCGATAACAGCACGGAAATAGGTTGTCTGTGTCGCGGAGAACTGGTATGTGCTTGACGTGTTGCTGATGGATTGCCAACTCACCTGGTCATAACTTTTCTCCCAGCGTACGATCGGCCCGGAAAAATAACTGAGCGTGACCATTCCTGAATAACTACCGCAGGCACTCAGCACCGTCATGGCTGCCACGCCTTCACTGCTTTCAGCCTGCTGCAACGATTGCTCCTGCTGCCCGCCGGTAAGGCTGCTGCTGGGACCGATGGACGTTGTTCCGCCCGACATCTTGTATACGGACATGGTGGCAAAATTTTTCGTCGGCGGTGGCGCTGCCGTATTAAGATCTTTCGCGAGTACTTCTACAGAACCGCTTGCGGTCAGTTTTCCCGACGAGTTCCAGATCACAGTGACCCTTGATCCTATCGGCTCATCCACAAAGGTGCCGCCCTGGGCGCTCCAGATGATGTCACCCGTGATACCGGTGGCCGTGTACGTATAGGCACGCCCTGCGCAAACCTGCCCGGCCCCGCTGATGTGCTGTGCCATGACAACCTGCGTCATCGCTAACATCAGCACGGCCATAACTTTGATAACCTTTGAACTGTTCATAAAGTATCTTTGAATTGTAATGCGAATAGTTTTGTAAACCGTCTAGTTCTTGTATTGGTACTGATTGTGCTTCACGATATTGCCCTCTTCGTCTTTGACGGTGACCAGTCTTCCCAGGCCATCGTACTGATAAAAGGCAGTGATGTGGTTCTCGTCCGTGGCCGAGGTCATGCTGCCAGACGCATCGTATGTGTAGGTCTTCATGTGCGCTTCCGCGGGATGAAGCCGTACATCGTCGATGAGGTTACCATTGGCCTCTATGGTGAGCTCTCGGGGGCCTGAGAGGGTCCACTGATAACGTGTCCAGGTGGCGCTCACTGCCTGCCATGAGCCATTCACTTTAATGCTGCCTGAGCCCCTGGCCCACAGGGACACCACATAACTGCCCGACTGCAGCGAAGCCGAAACAATACCTTTGAAGGAACGTTTTCCCGTGCGGGCGTCAGTTGAATAATTGTCAGGAGCATCGATGTAAGACCAGTTACCCTTGTTCGCGCTTTCAAATCCTGCATAGGCGCATCGATCGATAGCGGCGTTAAAGATCTTCGCAACGGGCAGGCTGTTGTCATATCCCCAGAGATAAGCTGTTACCACATCACCCGGCGTGGTGACCTGCTCCGGCTTGCCGGCATTGTTATACCGGTCATATTTGATTGTCTCACGATAGTACCGGTCATCGAAGGCGCCATTGTTACTGACGGAGGCACGGAAATCTGTTACCGCCGAGGTAGCACCGAATGTCAGCTGCCGGGAAGGAAGAATGTTGTTTCCGAAGGTGTCGAACTGGTAATACTTTGCCGCGACCACACGCTGGCTTCCATCCTGTGACGTTTCCCTCGTTACAGATTCTATCACCGGTGAAAGAATGTGGCGTTGCACGAGCTGCTGGATGAATGGCGCCGCACCCGGTGTGTATTGCCAGGGGTACCGGTATTCCGTAACAAGCGATTTGCCCTCACTGGTCCGCTCCGTCTCGGAGATCACGAACTGGCGGGCTGCATCGAAAGCCAGTGCTTTCCTGGTGACAAAAGTATGGCCATTCTCATCAAAAAGCGTTTCACGCGAAGACACCATCGGTCTGAATGCAAGGTTGTACGTATATCCTCCAATGGCATAACGCTCTATAAATCCCTCGCCGAAAGGGCCACCTCCGGTGATGGCAAGGCCTATCTTATAAGCCGGGATCTTTTTTATCACCGGTACCGAGTCGTATTTGTTCTCGATCATTCTTACCGCTTTGAAAACGCCCGCGGTCTCATATTTGTAGTCGATCTGTTTCACCAGCAGTCCGCGCGAATGATCATAGGAGCTGGCCGGCGGAAAGGGCACCTGCGTGACGATGTTGTCGGGTGATGTATCAAAGGAGGTAAAAAATGACTCGGTCTTCCCTCCTTCACCGTTGATACCATGGAACACGTTGACCTGCCTGTAGCCGATGTGACTTCCCTGGGTGTTCCCTAAAGCAACGACGCTGTTCGAGATCCGGGATATATAATCTTTCGGATTCAGCACGGGACTGTTGTCATCACCTTCGTGGACCCGCGTTTCAAACTCATACTGTGGTATAGCGGCAATCACACCGCTGGAAACAACTTCCTGGCCATCCAGCATGGTGTAGTCAAACCGTCTCACAATGTCGTTGGCGGTGCTGATCCCGTCATGGTCGGTGATCTTGCTGATCCTGAGCCCGCCCGCGATCTTCGAATTGCTGAGAACGTTCTCGGTCTTTTCAAGCCAGGTGACGGAGGCTGTGGAGCCATCTCTTCCTCCATTCGTACAGGGGTTTCCCAACGTGGACGCTACCAGGTAATATTGCTGACCGGGCCTCAGATCGGTGAAGCTGAGCTCAGCGCTTTTCGTTTGAGCGCTCGAAGAATAGGAAAAATGCCGGATGACATTGCCTGACAGGTCTTCGATCCACGCAGATGGTCCGAGACCCGCTTCATTGATACCGGGAGGAAAGGAGCAGTAGCTTCCCGTGAAAGTGAAGGTAAACGGTTTGTGGCCCGCTTCGGCAATAGCCTCTTGCGGAACCGTAAAGAGCTTCTGCGTAAACTGTCGTACAGATGCCTCGGATGAGGTTGTGGATTGATGGGACACGGAAACCCCTTTCGTAACGGTCTCATAGGTCTTTTCAATCCTGGTGCTGCCAACATAGCTATAAACGTGCGGCTCATAGTCGAACGTTGTACTGCCTCCGGCAGGATAAATGATCTTTGTCAGGATACCGCCGCCCACCGCACCGGAAGGCTCACGGCTCGCGCCGGCATAATTTACCGGAGTGCCATCCCAACGTGTGAAGCGATAGGTAGGAAGCAGTGTTGGCTCCGTGTTATTGTTGGCAAAACCCCAGTGGTCCTGGTTGTTGATCTTCACAGTCGGAAGACCGCCAAGAGAAGGAAGTGTACCTGTGTAAACAAAACGGTGCGGAGGTTTTACCGTGAGTGTACCTGCGGAACCGAGCTCCTGGATGCTTTCCAATGTAAGTCTTCCCGTTGAATTCGTGTAGCTGTTCGCGAAAGCCCTGATCCGTTTGCCGTCGCGGTCCAGCACTTCTATCTCCCCCAGGCTGTAGAGCGTGTTGTAGCCGGGAAGATCGGTGCGGGGCTGGCTGCTGTTTTTCAGCAGAATGCTGGCGCCCGACCCGGTCACAATACGGCTGAGATATTTTCCGCTGGTGGCCATCGTCTCGTATGAAATATCCGTGTTCGCGGGCTCCCACCCTTCCCGGTGACTCGCCGTCTCCGATGACCTCAACATGTATTGAAGGTCATAAGGCGTGTATTCGAACATCACCACATGGCCCAGCGGCGAAGTGATCCGCGTAAGATACCAACCCGTTACCCGTGGCCGATCATACCGGCATGGATAAAACATGCCCGACTGCGACGTAATGCGAACGCTCTCCTGTGCCTCAAACAGGTATTTCATTCCATCGTCCGTTGTGATCTCCCATGCCTGGATAAACGACGTGGACATTGGGTCGGTATTCAGTCCAACAGGCCTGACGGTAATCCTGCGCTCTGAGCTGACGTCGATCTTCTGCGCCATGTCGAGCGTTTGGTTCCAGTTGAAGGCAAACTTTCCTGTGTACCCGCCGAAATTGAAAGAGAACTGGTCGGGCTGAGCGTCGGCTTCACAGTCTTCCAGGCCATGCAACACCGGAAAACGTTCGGCAGCAGTTCCGGCAAGGATATCCATGGGGGCATGGTGCATGGAAAAATTGATAAAGCCACTGTATCCATACTCGTCGGCCTCTCCCATGATGGTGCGGGTAACAATACCCCCTGCGTTGAGCGTCCATCCGAGCCCTGTCCGCGATGCGATCTCCTCCACTTTATTACCGGCAGCGTGGTAAGACAGTGAGACAGGAACGGTAATGTCACCTTCCTTTAATTCCCAGAGGGGAATACTCACCTGGGGTGTGCCTGTATATAGCCCTACCGGTACAGCAGCGTACCGGGCGAGCGCAGCAGCTTCGGGGGAAGGAGGAATGATATTATCCGAGGCTGTATTCACTGGCTTTACCCCAAGTTGGGCGAGCGCCGTGCCCCAGTCCAGAACAAAAAATGTAATCAGGACGATCCAGGGTCCCTTTCCTTTAAATACATGTGTCATAGAATCAGTAGCGATTTTTTGCGGCAAATTGAGTCATGAGCAGCTCCGTGGCATCACCCACGGGTCTCAAACAGCGTGATCGGGTGTGGAAATGGAGGTATTGGGAGCTGAAATGCAGGCCTCAACCGCCCCTCCCGGGAAGAGACGGGGGCGTTTGCGTAACTGAACGGTTTCATTATATTTGTAACCTAACGGTTACCTATCTCGCCTTGATCGCGAGGTCGGGCCGGTACAGCAATTGAAAAACTTATATCCTATAACAAAAACTCAAAACATGATGAAACCTATTGTTATTGAAAAGCTCCTGGATGCTCCCGTAGAGCGGGTTTGGAAAGCTATCACAGATAAGGACGACATGAAGCAATGGTATTTTGATATTGCTGAATTCAAGCCGGAAGTAGGTTTCGAATTCCAGTTTGAAGGTCAGAATGAAGGCAGGGTTTTCGTGCACCTGTGCAAGGTTACGGAAGTGATCGCCAGGAAAAAGCTCACGTACAGCTGGCGCTACAAAGGCCATGAGGGTAACTCATTTGTGACTTTCGAATTGTCTGAAGAAAGCGGGAAAACCAAAATAAAGCTCACCCATACCGGGCTCGAGACCTTCCCTCCGCTTGCCGATTTTGCAAAAGAGAACTTTGTTGCCGGATGGACAGCGCTTATTGGCTCGCTCCTGCCTGCGTTTGTTGAAAAGAAAGCCTGACCAATTAGTCGTCGGACCAACTGCCTGGCGCAAGGCCCGTGCGCAGTGGTCTGACGACTTTTGCGTATTGTTGTAGCCACGATATGAACAAGCTGCTTCTCCATTTCCAAAAGGCCGGCCTGAATGGCTTTTTTCTTTTTATGCTCGTTGCCGTGGGGCTGAGCTGGCTGTTTCCGTTTTATGGCACGGCGCAAAGTCCACTTCCGCTGGGGCTCATCACTCAATACGGCATTCCGATTATCTTTTTCTTTTATGGTGTGCGGTTAAGTCCTGAACAGCTCAGGGCGGGACTCAGCAACTGGAAACTGCACCTGATCGTGCAAAGCACCACGTTCGTGCTCTTTCCGCTGATTGTATTGTTGTTTTCCTTTCTGCGGAACGATCCGGAGTACCAACTGCTGTGGCTCGGTACATTCTACCTGGCGGCATTGCCTTCCACTGTTTCTTCGTCGGTGGTGATGGTCTCCATTGCACACGGCAACCTGCCCGCAGCGATCTTCAACGCGAGCCTCTCCAGCATGCTTGGAATTTTTATCACACCGCTGTGGATGAGCTTCTTTATCAAAGAGTCCGCCAGCGCTGCGGAGTTTACCGACGTGATTGTCAAGCTCTGCTTCCAGGTGCTGGTGCCGGTGATCGCCGGTTTTCTCATGCACCGATGGCTGGGACGGTTCTCCGAAAGGCATAAAACGAAACTGCGTTACTTTGATCAGGCGGTCATCCTGCTCATCATCTATACGGCTTTCTGCGAATCGTTCTACGGAAATGTTTTCAGCACCCACTCCCTTACCGAGATCGCCCTGCTGGCAGCCGTCATGCTGGCATTCTTCCTGGTCATGTTCGGCCTCATGCAGGTGAGCGCATCCTACCTCGGTTTTTCGAGGGAAGACCGCATCACCATTCTTTTCTGTGGCTCCAAAAAATCGCTGGTACAGGGAGCGCTGATGGGAAGGCTGCTGTTCCCGAATCCTGTTACCCTGGGCGTGATCCTGTTGCCATTGGTTCTTTACCACGCACTACAGCTGCTGGTGGGGAGCGCCATGGCTGAAAAAATGGCGAGGGAATAGAAGCCAGGAGCCAGGAGGAGGAGTCATGAGTAAGAAGTAACAGGTACGCATCAGGAATTGGGATCTTTGAGATCAGCGTATTCGTCTACTCCATCTTTTTGAACAGGCTGTCCGGAATCTACAGGGCGTTCGATGATGCGACTGTGAAGGCGAAGGCTTTCACGTTGCTGTGGCTGAATGGTGGTGGATCTTTCCAACGTTGAGTCTGCAGGCTGCTCGTGCTCTGCAACACCGGGATACGTCCGTACCGCTGGTGCATCTTCGCCTGCGGATCTTCTGGTGCGGTCGTCGCGGGTCCAGCTATCTTCCAGCAACCGAGCCCGTTCATCAACATTAATGGCGCCACACCGGTCGAGAATGTCAGCGATCTTTTCTGCATCGGGCCAGGTGTCTGACTGCACTGCCACCACGGCACCCTGCTGGGCCACAGCCGCATACTTCATCGCCAGATCGGTATCGGCAAAAATGCGCTGAAAGTAACGGCCCATGCTGCTATCGAGCGTATTCTTTTCATCGGTTACATCTCCCCTGCCCCGCGTTGCATCCGGAGTTGAAACATCAATTTTTTCCCTGCTAAGGCCATTCGCTGTCAGCATCTCTGCCGCCGCTTCTGCCTGGCTGTTTGATTCGAAAATACCAATTACTGTTTGAGACATAGTTTTCGTGTTTAGTTGAGTGTCACTCGAACAAAACCATTCCAAGGGGAGCGGGGTAAATTCTATATTCTAAATTCTTTTCAAAGCATGGGGATGTGCTATGGCGATGTAGAGCCAGCAAACCAGGAAGACAATCTCTGGGAAACCATCCGCGAGGTAGATATCGGAGATCACGTCGGTAAGGGCGTAGTAAAAATCGATGCAAATGAAGGCAGCTGCGGTGCCACTGCCAAGTAAGAACGCCGGTCTTCGGTCGGTGCGGATATACAGATACATGACAAGGGTCAGCGCCACCGGGATCAGCAACGCCCCGACGGTCTTCACCAGCCAGATGTCCGTTTTGTAACCCGTCACAGCCATGAAGCTCCTGATATCGACAATGGGCCACAACGCCGTGAGGAAAATGTAAGCGGCCTGGACGATCAGGAGATATTTCAACAATTTCATAGCACTTGTCCTTTTACGAGCAATACTGCTATTCCTGTACCAGTCCATTATCCTGATAAACGGTTTTTTAAACCATGGTAAAAAGTATATTTTTACCTTTTACAACTTAACCTATTAATGTCTCAGCAACCTAAATCTCAGGGAAAACTCATTCAGACTCTAGGATTGTTTTCTGCTTTCACCCTTACCGTAAGCTCCGTGATCGGATCGGGCGTTTATAAAAAGGTAGCGCCCATGTCTGCCGAACTGCTGTCTCCCGACCTGGTGCTCATTGCCTGGGTGGTGGCCGGGCTTATCACTTTATGTGGTACGCTCAGCAACGCAGAGGTAGCCGGTCTGCTGGCCGACTCGGGTGGTGAGTTTGTTTACTTCCGAAAGATCTACAACAAGTTCTTTGCTTTTCTCTTCGGATGGACCACCTTCACCGTGATCCGCTCTGCGGCCGTGGCCTCCATCGCCTATATTTTCGCACAGTCGTTCAACGCCCTTATACCGGTGCCTACCTTGTCTGAATCGTGGGCCCAGGTCACCTTGCTGGGGGTCTTCACACCCTTCGACAACTTTGGCGTAAAGTGCCTCACCGTGCTGCTGATCCTGGTGCTCTCCTACAATAATTACATCGGCATCAAGTTCGGCGAAGGCCTGAGCAAGGGCGTGCTCATCATCGTGGTAGCCAGCATCTTCCTCATCATCGTGCTCGGCCTCACTATCGGCGGCGGCAGCCTGGAAAATTTCAGTACCTCGAGCACCCACTATGTGTCACGCTCGATCACCGATCCTTCGTTCATCACCAGCTTCTTCGCAGCGCTGCTCGCAGCCTTCTGGGCCTACGAAGGATGGAGCGCCACAGGTTACATCGGCGGGGAGATCAAAAATCCGAAGCGCAACCTTCCGCTGGCCCTGGTACTGGGTGTTTCGTTTGTGATGGTGGTATATGTGCTCATCAACTTCACGTACCTGTATGTGCTGCCCATCGATGAGATCGTCAACTCTCAAAAATCGCAGAACACCATCGCCGCCATTACGGTGATCAGGCATTTCCTCGGCTCTGGCGGAGCGCTGTTCATCTCCATCCTCATCCTGCTTACCACCTTCGGCTGCACCAACACCACACTGCTCGGTCCGCCGCGCCTATACTACGCCATGGCCAAAGAAGGTATGTTCTTCAAGTCAGCATCATACATCCATCCCAAATACAATACGCCCTCCAATGCCATTGTGATCCAGGCGGTGTGGTCATCGCTGCTTGTATTTTCGGGAAGCTTCGATCAGCTCACAGACATGCTGATCTTCGCGGCCTTCATCTTCTACGGAGCCACCACCCTGGGCGTGTTCATCCTTCGCAAGAAGATGCCGGATGCCCACCGTCCCTACAAAGCGTGGGGCTACCCCGTTGTTCCCGTGATCTTTATTCTCTTCTGCCTGGCGCTGATCACTATTACGCTGATCGGCAAACCCCGTGAAGCGCTGATCGGCCTGGCGCTGATGGCCAGTGGGCTGCCGTTTTATTTTTATTGGAATAGAAATAGTCTACGGTCCACGGTCGACAGTCCACGGCAGTAGCGTGTCTGCAACCCTTTGAGCGTTTTTCGTGAGGCAGAATCTCTGCTTAAGATGTACCACGTGAATAGCGCTCAAGGGGTTGATCGTGCCTCGTGAAAGGCACGAGGTGCGATTTTACAAAGTACGACTAGCTGACATAACACTACACGTCTGTGGTCTGTGGACCGTCGACTGTGGACTATTCAAGTATCAGCTCCGCATATACCGGCAAATGATCGGAGGCGTAACGCTCGGGGATGACCTCGTGCTTTTTTACGTTGAATTTTTTCTGCGGATAGAAGGCGATGAAGTCGATCGCTTTTTGCGGGTTCTCTACCGGGATGGTGAAGTCGCAGGGATCGCAGGTACGTTTGAAATGGGTGTCCAGCACATCGATGACACCGGTTCCGGGGTGGGCATTGAAATCGCCCGCGATGATCAAAGGAAGTTTTGAGCTTTTAAGCGCTTCGGCGATGGCGTGGATCTGCAGCTCGCGGTTCACCGGATCACGTTGTGCGTCCAGGTGTGTGCAGGCGAAGACCATTTCTCTTTTGCCGGGTAGCGTGATAGTAGCGGTTCCCAACACACGGGGCTCGCCGCCAGTTCCCTCCTTGGTCGGCAACGCGTAACGTTTTTGATTGGTCATCGGGTAGCGCGATAATATGGCCACACCGTATTCACCTCCGCCGTAATCGATGGCTTTGATGAAATAAGGCGTGAGGCCAGTTTTGCGGCCTAGCTCTTCCGCCTGGTTGAAAGGTCCCGAGCGCCCGGTGTGCACATCTACTTCCTGCAGGGCAACGAGGTCAGGCTGACGTGAATTGATCACGCGGGCAATGGCATCCAGGTCGATGCTGTCTTTCTTTGACGGCGGCGCTGCGTGGTGAATGTTATAACAAAGGATTTTCAGTGTCAGTTTTTTGCTTTGCGCGATCAGGGGATATGCTGAAGCGAGAATAAGAACAAGCGCCACTAGCAGGCGAAGAAATAGTTTCATGATGAAGTTTTGTGTTTTTGAATTGCGGACGGAAGGTAGAAAAAAATAGTTGCCGGTTGGGTCATAGTGTTTATGAAGATAGATTTTGTGTGGTGAAAAAAGACCCGGTGCCGCTCCGAGGCCGCGGCGAGGGCCTCGTCATACGTCATTCGGACTCAACCCAACCCGCGCATTCCCTTGCCAGGCCAAAGGTTGGCTTATGTCCTCATGGCGTATGACTGAAAGAGCTCCGATCAGAATTAGGTGCTGACATTGGACTGCCGCAAATCAAAAAATGCCGGTTGTCAGAGGAATAATTTTTGCCCGATAAACAGAAGGAAATAGTTAGAGATAAGCAGCATTTAAAGATGAAAGTTATGAGCACAGATAGCAGCAGGCCAGAGAAGGAAGCGGGGGAACCGGGCAAGGGTAAAAAGACACCGGATCCGCAGCTTAACCGGGATATTAATAAACAGGTGCAGGAGGAGCGATTCCCGGAAGCGACTCTGAGCAAGAATCCGAGGAAGGATACCGAGTTTCAGGAAACGAAGACTCGGGAATAGTTGCCGGTTACCGGATAGCCGGTTTCGGGAGGTGTTGAAAATCACGTCCGATTTCTGTTCACTAGATCCACACACGAATAGGGATGGCCGAAGCCGCACCCGAACTGGCAACCGGCAACTGGCAACTGAACTCGAACGTTTTTATAGTATAATAACAAACTCCGTCCCCTTTCCTCTTTCGGTGTGAAACTGAATATCCGCGTGGTGCAGCTGAAGGATCTGTTTGGTGATGGCTAAGCCAATGCCGGAGCCGCTTTTGCGGGTGGTGAAAAACGGGATGAAGATCTTTTCGGCGGTGCGCTCGTCCATGCCCTCACCATTGTCGGCGATGTGAATACAAACATTTCCCTTGGCATGCCGGGAGGTGCGGACGAGGATGGCGGGATCCGGTTTGCCGGCGAGCGCGTCGATGGCATTCAAAACCAGGTTGATCAGCACATGCTCCATCAGCTCAGGGTCCGCCTCGATGGTGACTTCCACGTCCGACACACGAAAATGAATGGCCTCCGTTTCGAGCCTGTGCTGCATCAGCGTGTGCACCCTCCCTACAAGGTCCTTTACGCTCACCTGCTTCAACGACAGTTCCGGAATACCAGAGAGCTTGCGATATGATTGCGTAAAATTGTAAAGCCCTTCACTCCTGATCTTGATGGCGTCCAGTCCCTGGTGCAAGGCATCGTACTGCGGCGCATCGCGCATATTCTGATTAACCAGCCCATGCAACGTACCACTGAGCGAAATGATGGGCGCCACGGAGTTCATGATCTCGTGGCTGAGCACACGGATGAGCTTCTGCCAGGCTTCGATCTCGCGGGCATCGAGCTCGCTGCGGATGTTCTGCATGGAGATGAGCTTAAAATAACGCTCTCCCAGCTTGAACTCCGAAGCATGAAGGGAAACCTGGAGCAGCTCGTTGTTCACCCGCAGCTTCACCAGTTGTGTTTCACCGGTGCGGATCTCATGCAGGGTCCTGACAAACGATTCGTCGAACGATTCGAGCGACCGCAGGCTGAGGATCACATCTTTCTGCAGCAGGTCTTTCAGCGCCTGGTTGGCCAGGTGCACCCTGCCATCGGCGTCGATGCTGAGAATACCCACACGCAAATGTTCTACCAGCATCTCCAGGTACCGGTGCTGCACTTCCTTTTCGGCGCTGATGGCCTTGAAGGCGCCGGAAATATTATTGAGGGCTTCATACAGCTCGTTGAAGCTCCTGCCCTTGCCCGAAGCCTGGTAGTGTGTGGTGAAATCGCGCTGCAGTAAGCTGACCATAAACGTGCGGAAGTCGCGGTTGAACCGGTCGATGAACCAGATGAGCTCCGCCAGCAGGATGAGAACGCCGGCAGCGAGGTACACGCTTCTCAGGTACAACGCATGCACCAGGCACCACGCCAGCAATGACACGGCCAGCGTAAGGATCATCACCCGGACGATCACCAGGAACCGGAAGTTCTTAAATGCCATAGGTCTCCATTCTGCGGTACAACGCGCCCCGCGACAAGCCCAGCTCTTCGGCGGCGTGGCTGATGTTGCCGCTATGTTTGGCGATGGCCTTGCGGATAGCCCACGCTTCGAGCTTTTCAAGGTTGAGGTGATCGAACATGAAGTCGCCCGCCATCTGTTTCTGAAACGATCCGAAATCTTCGGCGGTAAGCTGCTCCCCTTCACACATGATCACGGCCCGCTCGAGTGCGTGCTGCAGCTCCCTGATGTTGCCGGGCCACCGGTATTGCTGCAGGTAAGTGATCACAGGCGCAGCAAGCTTCAGGTAAGGCTTCTGGTACTTCTGGCTGAACCGTGTAAGAAAATGAGCGGCGATCAGTGGTATATCCTCCGGCCTGTCGTACAACGGCGGCACGGTGATCTCCACCGTATTGATGCGGTACAAGAGGTCTTCCCTGAACTTTCCTTCCTTTACCATAGCCTGGAGGTTGCAGTTGGTGGCGCAGATAATGCGTACGTCGAGGTCTATGGGCTCATTGGTACCCAGGCGTATCACTTTTTTATGCTGCAACACCGTAAGCAATTTGGCCTGCAGCGGGAGCGAGAGATTGCCGATCTCATCGAGCAGCAGCGTACCTCCTGCCGCGGCTTCGAACCTGCCAACACGGTCTTCCTTAGCATCCGTGAATGCCCCCTTGCGAT
Source organism: Chryseosolibacter histidinae (assembly GCF_018598225.1). Taxonomy (GTDB): domain Bacteria; phylum Bacteroidota; class Bacteroidia; order Cytophagales; family Cyclobacteriaceae; genus Chryseosolibacter; species Chryseosolibacter histidini. Next base: position 63,251 of record NZ_JAHESF010000022.1, read on the forward strand.
GGCCGAACAGCTCGCTTTCAAAAATGCTTTCACTGAGAGCGCCGACATCCACAGCCATAAAGATCCCTTCCGATCGTGTGGAGTGCCGGTGGATCTCGCGTGCGATCACCTCTTTGCCTGTGCCGTTCTGCCCGAGGATGAGTACAACGGCTTCCGTAGGCGCCACTTTCTCGATCGTTTTGCGGATGGCCGAGATCGCTTCTGACTTGCCGATCAACGGCTCATAACGCTGATCGAGGGCAGACACCAGTGACTTCTGCTGTGACTTCAGCTGTCGTACTTTCTGCTTCTCCTGGCTCACAAGATTTGCCGTCTTCACCGTAGCGAGCAGCTTCTCGTTCTGCCATGGCTTTACAATAAAATCCAGCGCGCCTTCCTTGATGGATTCAACCGCTACCTGGATATCGGCATAGGCGGTGATGAGCACGATCTGGGTATCGGGACTGAGGCTCAGGATCTTTTTGAGCCAGAAGAGGCCCTGGTTGCCCGTGGTATCGCCTTGCCGGAAGTTCATGTCCAGCACCACCACATCAAACTGATCCCGATCGAACAATGCCGGGATCCGCTCGGGGTTGTTAGTGGTTTTCACGGAGGCAAAATGCGGTTCCAGCAGCAGCTTGATCGACAGCAGCACAAACTCATCATCATCTACCAATAGAATGCGGCCTGAACTCTTGCTCATATCAATATTAAGCCCCTTCGGCTTTGGTGCTGGTAAAAATATTGAGAGGGCTATAAAAAACCATAAAAAGTGCCCAATATTGGACAGTTACTTTTCTGTCGGTGGGCAGTTGGGAATCGGTTTGCTTCAGAGGATGCGATTTTGAGATAGAATCGAGGTTTTCTGTTGTGGCATGGTAATGAAAAGGAACCAGGAGGGTTTTCAATTACAGGAGATTCAGGGCATTGGGAATTGGGCACTGGGGACCACCCGATCTGCATTGCTGATGCCCTAATTTCCTAACACCCAAAGCTTGATAGTCGTGAATAAAAGATAGACAAGAAATAAAAACAACACTATGTTCAGACACAACCTTATCCTTATCTATAGAAATTTCATGCGGTTCAGGTCGGCGTTCCTGATCAACCTGGTGGGACTTTCCACCGGACTCACTTGTACGCTGCTGATCTTTCTGTGGGTGGATGACGAGCTTCAGATGGACCAGTTCCATGCTAAAGGAAACCGGATCGTTCACCTGATGGAGCACCGGAAAAAAGCGGATGGCATCTGGACCTCCGAGACCACGGCAGGTCCACTGGCGGAAACCATCATCAAGGACATACCCGAGATCGAATATGCTCTGCCCTCATCATGGACCAACAACAGCACCTTCTCGGTGGGCGATCATAACGTGAAGGCCTCGGGCAAATCTGTGGGGCCGGATTTTTTCAAGATCTTTTCGTACGACCTCGTGCAGGGAAACAAAAACAGCGTGCTGGTGAACAAGAGCGCCATGGTGATCTCTGAGTCGCTGGCCGTGAAATTGTTCGGCACTACTGAAAATGTGGTTGGCAAAGCGGTGGAAGTCGACCACAAAAAACAGCATATCGTTACCGGCGTGTTCAGGGATGTCTCCAAACATTCGTCAGAACAATTCGAATATCTGCTCACCTTTGAGAGCTACGTGGAAGACAAGGAGTGGCTTCGTTACTGGGGGAACACCGCCGTCCGCACCATCGTGTTACTGAAACCAGGCGCAGACCTCAACCAGTTCAACGCCAAAATCGCGGATTATGTGAAAGTAAAGACCAATGGCGAGGTCACCTACCGCACCATGTTCGCCAAACCGATCCCTGAAAAATATCTCTATGGCCAGTACGAGAACGGTGTGCTGGTGGGTGGCAGGATCACTTATGTAAAGTTGTTCTCCGTGATCGCTGTCTTTATTCTGGTCATCGCCTGCATCAACTTCATGAACCTCTCCACGGCGAAAGCTTCACGAAGAATAAAAGAGGTCGGCATCAAAAAAGCCGTGGGTGCGGGACGCAGAATGCTCATCTTCCACTACCTGGGCGAAAGCTTGCTGCTCAGCTTCCTGTCACTGCTGATAGCCATTCTCATCACAGACCTTTTGCTTCCGCAGTTCAACGACATCACGGGCAAACAGCTTGCGCTGGATCTCAGCAGCAAACTTCTGTTCACCGGTATTGGCATCGCCACCCTCACGGGCATTCTGGCGGGAAGCTATCCTGCTTTATACCTCTCCGGCTTCAACCCTGCTGTAGTGCTGAAAGGCAAGCTCAACACTTCCCTGGGAGAGCTCTGGGCGCGCAAAGGCCTGGTGGTGTTCCAGTTTGTATTGTCTGTCATCTTTATCGTTTCAGTCTTCGTGGTATACAAGCAGATCGAATATGTGCAATCCAAATCGCTGGGATACGTCAAGGACAATATCATCTACTTTGAGCGCGAGGGAAAGCTCTGGAACAAAGATGGTCTTGAGTCTTTCTTACCGGCGCTTCGCAATATTCCCGGCGTGGTCAATGCTTCCGCCACCACCCACGATATGACCGGCCACAACAGCGGCACCTGGGGTGTTGAATGGCCAGGGCGAGATCCTAATGACAGAACAGAATTTGAAAACTTCGCCGTAGATTATGGCATGATCGAAACGCTCGGCATAAAAATGGCTGCCGGACGTTCCTTCTCTCCACAGTTCACCGACACTGCACGCATCATCTTTAACGAGGCGGCTATCGCTTTTATGGGCATGACCGATCCTATCGGGAAAACAGTAAAGTTATGGGGCAAAAACGTGGAGATCATCGGCGTTGTAAAAGACTTCCATTATGAATCGCTGCACGAAAACTACAAGCCCGTGTTCTTCCGGTTTGCGCCCAGCTATGCCTACCTTATCATGGCAAAGCTCGAGGCGGGAAAAGAAACAGAAACGCTGGACAGGATCCGCGAGTTTTATGAAAAGTACAACGAGGGTTTTATTTTCGATTACCGATTCCTGGACGAAGACTACCAATCGCAATACATCGCCGAGCAACGTGTTGCCACGCTTTCAAAATATTTTGCAGGACTCGCCGTGCTGATCTCATGCCTGGGATTGTTCGGGCTGGCCGCTTTCACTGCTGAACGGCGCCTCAAAGAGATCGGCATCAGAAAAGTGCTGGGCTCCAGCGCCTTCGGCATCGTCACCCTGCTCTCCGCAGACTTCACCAAAGTAGTGCTTGTATCGATCGTGATTGCGCTGCCGGTAAGTTACTGGCTCGCCACCACCTGGCTGGGCAACTTTGCCTTCAGGATCACGCTTGAATGGTGGTACTTCGCTGCTGCCGGCGCCATTGCCATGCTCATTGCCTGGATCACGGTGGGGACGCAGGCAGTGAAGGCGGCGGGGGTTAATCCGACGAAATGTTTGAAAGATGAATAAAAAGAAGTCAGAAGTCAGGAGCCAGGAGTCAGAAGGAGGAGTAACCCACCTTCGCTGTCCTGCGCTGATGCCATCGCAAGCTATGGAGGGTGAAAGAAGTAAGTAGTAAGGAGTAAGGAGCGGTATAGTCTGAGATCCGTCATTCGGAACGAGGGAGGTGTGGTGGCATGAGGGAGTGAAGAATCCCGTAGTAACGAAGTGCACAAGTCGTGCAGCTCACTAACCGGCCCCGAATACAGAGAAAAAAAAACAAATTGGGAATTAAAAAAGTAACAGCATGATCAAGCATAATCTCCTTCTTCTGTACAGAAATTTTAGGCGTTTCAGGGGAACGTTCTTCATTAACCTGATCGGGTTGTCGACGGGGTTAACGTGTGCGCTGCTGATCTGGCTGTGGGTGAGTGATGAGCTGGGTGTGGATAAATTCCATGAGAACGACAGCCAGCTCTTCCAGGTGATGATCAACCAGAACAGGCCCGATGGCATCGTTACCACGGGTGAAGGTCCGGCGTTGCTGGCGGAAGCATTGCAGCAGGAAATGCCGGAGATCGAATATGCGGTGGGCGCCTCTCCTATTGACAACTATTTTACCCTTTCGGGCGATCCTGAAAAACACATCACTGCCCTCGGGCAGTTCGCCGATAAAGACTTCTTCACCATCTTCTCCTATCCCCTGCTTCAGGGCGATAAGAAAAAAGCGCTTACGGATAAACATGCCATTGTCATCTCCGAAACAACCGCGATGGCATTGTTCGGCACTACGCAAAACATCATCGGCCGATCCGTGGAATGGCAGGCGCCTCACGTCAAAAGACAGGTAACCGTCACGGGGATCTTCAAGGACCTTCCTGTCAATTCCTCCAACCAGTTCGACTTCATGCTGGCTTACGAATCGTACAAGGAGCTTCTCGGAGGCGGCCTGCACTGGGGCAACCTCAACGCCATCACGTACGTTCAGCTCCAGCCCGGCACCGACCTGGCGCAATTCAACAACAAGATCGAAGGGCTGGTCAAGCGCAAAGCGAAAGATTCGAACCTCACCATCTTTCTGAAGCCTTATTCCGAGAATTACCTGTATGGCAACTACGACAACGGTAAAGTGGCTGGAGGCAGGATCGCCTACGTGAGACTCTTTTCCCTGATCGCCATCTTCATCGTGATCATTGCCTGCATTAACTTCATGAACCTTGCCACGGCCAAAGCATCACGCAGGATCAGGGAAGTAGGCATCAAAAAAGCCATCGGCGCCGCACGACAGACGCTCATCCTGCAATACCTCGCCGAGTCCATGTTAATGACCTTCGTATCGCTGGCGCTCGCCATCTTCATGGTAGACCTCCTGCTGCCACAATTCAATGCCATCACCGGAAAACAGCTCACCTTCAGTCCCAACATCAGCCTGGTGCTGTCACTGGTGGGCATCACACTGTTCACAGGCCTCCTGGCGGGCAGCTACCCGGCCCTGTATCTTTCGCGCTTCAGCCCGGCCGTTGTGCTGAAAGGAAAACTTCACAACCAGGTGGGTGAGCAATGGGCGCGCAAAGGACTGGTGGTATTCCAGTTTGCCCTGTCGGTCATATTCATCGTATCCGTACTGGTGATCAACCGGCAGATCTCCTATGTGCAAACCAAAAACCTCGGATACAACAAAGACAACATTCTTTATTTCAACACAGAGGGCCGGGTTACCGAACAGCTCGAAACGTTTTTGACGGAAGTGAGAAACGTACCCGGTGTTGTCAATGCTTCGAGCATGTGGGGAAACCTGAGCGGCCTCACCGGCTTCACCACAGGATCATTCGATTGGGAAGGCCGGAACGACGATGAGATCGTACAGTTCGAGCACCTCGGCGTAAACTATGATATACTCGAAATGCTGGGAATAGAGATGGTGGAAGGAAGAACCTTTTCCAGGAATCATGCCAACGAAACTAAAAAGGTTATTCTGAACGAAGCCGCCATCGAAGTGATGGGATTGAAAGATCCCGTAGGCAAGATCTTCAACCTTTGGGGAAACGACCTCGAGATCATCGGCATCGCCAGGAACTTCCATTTCAAATCGCTTCATGAAAATGTAAAACCCTTCTTCGTGCGCCTGACGCCGAACGAGTTCAGCCGGGTGCTTGTCAAAATAGAAGGCGGCAAGGAAAAAGAAACCATCGCCAGGCTTCAAAAACTTTACAAGGCCTTTAATCCCGGTTTCGCTTTCGATCATGGATTCCTGGACGACGAATACCAGGCACAATACATCACTGAAAAAAGAGTGGCATCGCTCTCTGAATATTTCGCAGCGCTGGCCATCCTGATCTCGTGCCTGGGACTATTCGGGCTGGCCGCCTTTACCGCAGAACGCCGCCTGAAAGAGATCGGCATCCGCAAAGTGCTCGGCGCCAGCACCACGGGCATCGTGCTGCTCCTGTCCAGGGACTTCACAAAAATTGTTGTCACTGCCATTGTCATCGCATTGCCTGTCAGCTACTTCATCACCACCCAATGGCTGAACGACTTTGCTTTCAGGATCACGCTGGCGTGGTGGTACTTCGCTGGCGCCGGTGCCATTGCCATGGTCATTGCGTGGATTACGGTGGGGACGCAGTCTTTGAAAGCTGCGAGGGTGAATCCGACGCAGTGTTTGAAGGATGAGTAAAAAGAAGTCAGAAGTCAGGAGCCAGGAGTCAGAAGGAGGAGTAACCCACCTTCGCTGTCCTGCGCTGATGCCATCGCAAGCTATGGAGGGTGAAAGAAGTAAGTAGTAAGGAGGCACGTACGCTGAGACCGTCATTCTGAACGGAGGATGTGTGGGGCATGAGGGAGTGAAGAATCCCGTAGTGACGAAGTGCGCAAGTCGTGCAGCTCACTAACCGGACCAGAAAAAAAATAGAGAATTAAAAAAGTAATCCCATGATAAAACATAATCTCCTTCTTCTCTACAGGAACTTCCGACGTTTCAAGGGGACCTTCTTTATCAACCTCGTTGGGTTATCGATGGGATTGACTTGTGCGCTGCTGATCTGGTTGTGGGTGAGTGATGAGTTGGGCGTCGATAAATTTCATGAGAAGGACGAAAGGCTTTTCCAGGTGATGGAGAATTTCTATCATGATACGGGGATCGAAACAGGTGCGGGTACACCAGGGCCGCTGGCCAGGGCGCTGATGGAAGAAATGCCGGAGATTGAATATGCGGTTGCCGTTGTACCCGCTGGAATGGGCCAGCAACAGGGTGTGATCTCCGTTGCGGACAAACGGATCAAGATCAGCGCGCAGTATGCCGGCAGGGATTTTTTCAACGTGTTCTCTTACCGCCTCCTCGAAGGAGATCACAACAAGGTGCTGGCCGATCAAAAAGGTGTGGCCATCTCCACAGCGCTGGCGTTGAAGTTATTCAATACCACATACGATGTGGCCGGCAAAACAATCGGCTGGAACCAGGGAGAAAAAACAGCGCTGTTCTATGTCTCCGGGCTTTTCGAAACTCCTCCCGCCAATTCCTCCAATCAGTTCGATATTGTTTTCAACTACGACCTGTTCCTCCAGGACAAGCCCTGGCTCGAAACATGGACGAGCACCGATCCGAGAACTTATGTGGTGTTGAGAGAAGGCGCCTCCGCCAGCCAGCTCAATACCAAGATCAGAGGCTTTTTAAAATCGAAGGACAAAAACATCAGGGAAACGCTCTTCGTACAACGCTATTCAGACCGGTACCTGTACGGAAAATACGAGAACGGTGCTCCCGCCGGCGGCAGAATAGCATACGTGAAGCTCTTCTCCATCATTGCCGTCTTCATCCTGCTCATCGCCTGCATCAACTTCATGAACCTGTCTACTGCTAAAGCATCACGACGGATCAAAGAAGTGGGCATCAAAAAGGCCGTGGGCGCCGGGCGTAAAACACTGATCATCCAGTACCTGAGCGAATCCATGACCATGGCTTTCCTCTCCCTGGCCATCGCTGTACTTGCTACCGATCTGCTGCTGACACCGTTCGGCTCACTCACCGGAAAACAGCTTGTGCTCCGTTTTGATACCAGCCTTGTGCTCACAGCCATAGGCATCACGTTGGTCACCGGTGTGCTGGCGGGAAGTTATCCTGCATTGTACCTCTCCGGCTTCAAACCTGCGCTGGTGCTGAAAGGCAGGATGAACAAAAGCACCGGCGAGGGCTGGGCACGCAAAGGTCTTGTGGTATTCCAGTTCGCGATCTCCGTGATCCTCATCGTGTCGGTGATCGTGGCCTACCGCCAGATGGAATACATCCAGACCAAGAACCTGGGTTACAGCAGGGATCACGTGATCTACTTCGATACAGAGAAAGTGAGCGATGCGCTCATGGCAGAGATCAAGACCCTGCCCGGCGTGATCAATGCCGCCAGGTTCTATCACGACCTCACCGGCAATCACGGCGGTACTTACGCCCTTGACTGGGAAGGGAAAAAACCTGACGACCGCATCGACTTCGGTAACCTGGAAGTGGGCTATGACCTCATCGAAACCATGGGTTTTGACCTGGTGGAAGGGAGATCTTTCTCCCGCGACTTCGGCTCAGACGAACAGATCATCTTCAATGAAGCTGCCATCCAGGCGATGGGCCTGAAAGATCCGATCGGCAAAACGGTCACCATCTGGAACTTCCGCCGGCAGATCGTGGGCGTGGTCAAAAATTTCCATTTCGAATCGTTCTACGAAGAAGTAAAGCCGTGCTTCTTTTTCCTGGTGCCGATGATCGACAACACACCCAGCCGCATCATGGTGAAGATCCAGGCCGGCTCGGAAAAAACCACACTCGAACACCTTCAGAAATTCCACCAGCGCCACAATGCAGGCCTGCCTTTCGATTTCAGGTTCATGGACGACGACTACCAGAAGCTCTATGCTGCCGAGCAAAGGGTATCGGCGCTGTCGCAATACTTCGCCGGCATCGCCATCGTCATCTCCTGTCTGGGACTGTTTGCGCTGGCTGCGTTCACCGCCGAAAGAAGGTTGAAAGAGATCGGTGTCCGCAAAGTGCTTGGGTCAAGCGTAACGGGTATTGTATTACTTTTATCACGTGACTTTTCGAAGATCGTTTTCACCGCCATCCTGATCGCATTGCCCGTAAGCTACCTGATCGCCACCCGGTGGCTGGGCGGCTTTGCTTTCAGGGTCGCGCTGGAGTGGTGGTACTTCGCCGGTGCCGGTGCCGTAGCCATGATCATTGCATGGGTTACGGTGGGTACGCAAGCTTTTAAAGCTGCGAAGGTGAATCCGGTATTGTGTTTGAAAGAGGAATAGTGTAAGCAAGGAGTCAGAAGTCAGGAGCCAGGAGTCAGAAGGAGGAGTAAGGAGTAAGAAGTAAGTAGTAAGGAGGCAGTAAGGTTCCGGATCCTTCCACCATCGTTCCGGATAACGGTTTTCGAAGGGGCAGTGCGTGGACTGTCGACCGTGGACTGTGGACTAAGATACCAGTGAATAAAGGACAAAAAAGAAAACAAAACATCCAATGATCAAACATCATCTTCTCATCATCTATCGTAGCTTCAGGAAGTTCAGGGGGACTTTTTTGGTCAATGTAGCGGGGCTTTCGGTGGGGTTGGCTGCGACCTTGCTGATCTGTCTTTGGGTGATGGATGAGCTGAGCGTGGATAAGTTCCATGAGCATAACGACAGGTTGTTCCAGGTGATGATGAACATTGAACGGCCGGAAGGCATCGAGACCAATCCTTCAACGCCTGAGCCCACGGCCAAAACATTGCTGGAGGAGTTCGCGGAAATTGAAAACGCTGTGAGCGTCATTCAGGTGCCGCCACGCATCAAGGGCCTGCTCTCCTGGGAAAACAAATCCATCAAGGCCCGTCAACAATTTGCAGGAAAGGAATTCTTCGAGATATTTTCCTACAAGCTGCTGCATGGGTCGGGAACGCAGGTATTGCGTGATAAGAATCAATTGCTCCTTTCTGACGAAATGGCCATCAGGCTGTTTGGCTCCGCAGAAGCTGCCCTGGGCAAAACAGTGGAATGGAACGGGGGCCAGTATACCGGAAGCTACTCCGTGTCCGGGATCTTCGAACGTGCGCCGGAAAATTCAACAGTCCAGTTCGATGTGCTGTTCTGCCTCGACCTGTTCACAGAAAAAAATCCCAGCTACCTTGGATGGAGCAACTGTGCCTCCATTGCCTATGTGATATTGAAAGAAGAAACGTCTGTGACCGTTATCAATGAAAAGCTCAAAGGCCTGATGAAGGCCAAAGCCCCCGCGTGGAACAGCACGATCTTTCTCCGCCCCTACGCCGATCAATATCTCTACAACACATATGAGAATGGCGTGCGCACGGGCGGAAGGATCGCCTACGTGAAGCTGTTCAGCCTCATTGCGTGCTTCATCCTTATTATTGCCTGTGTGAACTTCATGAACCTCACCACTGCCAAGACAGCGCAGCGACTCAAAGAGATCGGTGTGAGGAAAGTGATGGGGGCCAGGCGCAGGACACTCGCATTCCAATACCTTGGAGAGTCGCTGCTGGTGTCATTCCTCTCGCTGGCAGTAGCGGTGCTCATTGTGGACCTCGTGCTCCCGGAATTCAACAGCATCACCGGTAAAAATCTCGCACTGGCTTTTGACATCCGCATCATCCTGTTGTTCTGTTCCATTGCTCTTTTCACCGGGATCATCTCCGGCAGCTACCCTGCACTCTACCTCTCAAGTTTTAACCCGGCCATGGTGCTCAGGGGAAAAATGCACCGCGCCCTGGGCGAACTGTGGACACGCAAGGGACTTGTCGTTTTCCAGTTTGCCGTGTCCATCATCCTGATCGTAGCCGTTGTGGTGGTGTACCGGCAGCTGGGATTCATTCAATCGAAGAACCTCGGCTACAACCGCGACAACGTCATCTATTTTCCAAACGAAGGTCCGCTGCGCAAAAATCTCGAATCATTTCTCACCGAAGTAAAGCGGATACCTGGCGTTGTCAACGCTTCCGATCTCTCATTTGACCTCACCGGCGAGCATGCCGGCACCTACAGCATCCGTTGGGAAGGCAAACGTCCGGAAGACAGCGTCAGCTTTGCAAACCTGGCGGGTGACTACGACGTGGCCGGGATCCTGGAGCTTCAATTGAAGGAAGGCCGCTTCTTTTCACAGGAGACGGGCAACGAAAGCGCCAACATCATCATCAACGAAGCCGCCGCCAGAATTATCGGGTTCACGGAGCCTGTAGGCAAAGCCGTGCGGATCTGGGAAAAAGAAAAACAGATCATCGGCGTTGTCAAGGATTTTCATTTTGAATCACTCTATGAAAACGTGAAGCCCTGCTTTATCCAATGCATGCCCAACCAGCGAAATGTGCTGGTGAAGATCAGGGCTGGCGTGGTCCCCGAAACCCTTTCGCAGGTTGAAAAATTATACAAAACATACAACGCCGGCTTTCCTTTCGAATATCGTTTCTTCGACGATGACTATCAGCGACTCTACACGGCCGAAAAACGGGTAGCCACCCTGGCAGCATACTTCGCCGCCATCGCCGTTATGATCTCGTGCCTGGGCTTATTCGCACTGGCAGCCTTCACGGCAGAAAAACGGCGCAAAGAGATCGGCATCCGCAAAGTGCTTGGCTCCAGTGAATGGGGTGTTGTGCTGCTGCTCTCCGCCGACTTCACCGGCACCGTTCTCGTCTCCGTTATGATCGCGCTCCCCCTGAGCTATTTCATTACATCACACTGGCTCGATAGCTTTGCGTTTCGCATCGGTATGGAATGGTGGTACTTTGTAAGCGCAGGTGCCATTGCCCTGCTCGTGGCCTGGTTTACGGTGGCAGCACAGGCAGTGAGGGCAGCGAGGGTGAATCCGGTGAAGTGTTTGAAGGAAGAATAGAAAGGTACGAGGTACGAAGAACGAAGTACGTGTGCCGTGATCGGAGGAAATCGTACCTCGTATTTCGTACTTCGTACTTAAAACTGATAGGTGAACGAAATTAAAAAAGAAGATCATGTTTCAACATAATCTACTAACGATCTGGCGCAGCTTCAACCGGTTCAGGTCGGTGTTTGTGATCAACCTGGTGGGATTGTCATCGGGGCTGGCGTGTGTGCTGCTCATTTATTTGTGGGTGAAGGATGAGATGAGTGTGGATAAGTTCCACGAGCATGACAAACGCCTCTTCCAGGTGATGGTGAACGAGCAGCGCAATGGCAGCGTGAAGACCACGGGACAAACGCCACTCTTCGCAGGCGCCGCGATGGCCGACGAGTTACCGGAGATCGAATATGCTGTTGTGACCACTCCTCCCGCCTTCTTTCCTGCCTTCACTTTGTCGCAGGAGGGCACGCAGGCCAGGGGTACAGGCAAATACGCTGGCAAGGACTTCTTTAACATTTTTTCGTACGACCTCATTGATGGTGACAAAGACCATGTGCTAGCGGATAAACATTCCGTTGTGCTTTCGGAAACAATGGCCCGTAAGCTGTTCGGTACCACCGAAAACCTTTCGGGGAAGGTGCTGGAATACCGCATCTTCGACATCAAAAAGCAGGTAGCTGTATCCGGTATTTTCAGGGATGTACCTGCCAATGCCTCCGAACATTTCGACATGGTCTTCCCCTTCGAAGCGTTTGAAGACATGATGGGCATGACACAGGCTCCAGTGAACTGGGATGCCCCCGCTCCTTTTTATTTGTACATCGCCCTGAAGGGCGATGCAATTGATGAAGCTGTCAATAGCAAGCTTGCGAACTTTATTAAACGAAAAAGCAACACCTCCCCTTTCACCCTATTCCTGGTAAGATATTCAGACCAGTACCTGTACGGACGATATGATAACGGTATACCTGCAGGCGGAAGGATCGAGTACATCCAGCTGGTCTCAGTCATAGCGCTCTTCATTCTTGTCATTGCCTGTGTGAACTTCATGAACCTGTTCACGGCTAAAGCATCGGCCAGGATCAAGGCGGTGGGTATTAAAAAAGCTGTGGGTGCCAGTCGCAAAACGCTGGTGGTGCAATACCTCGCCGAAGCGCTGCTCATGAGTGCGGTGTCGCTGGTCATTGCCATTCTCGTGACAGACCTCCTGCTGCCGGCTTTCAACAACGTGACCGGCAAGTCCATTGCGCTCACGTTCGACTTCGAAACGATCGCGGCCATGGTCACCATAACACTGGCCACGGGTATCATGGCAGGCCTCTACCCTTCTCTGCATCTCTCAGGCTACAACGCTGTAGCAGGACTGAAGGGGAAGATCACCGACGCAACGCATGAGGTATGGGTAAGAAAGGGGTTGGTGATCTTCCAGTTCGCCATCTCGGTGGTGCTGATCGCATCAGTGCTGGTGGTGCACCGCCAGGTAGAATACGTGTTACAGAAAGACCTGGGTTACAACAAAGAGAACCTGCTCTATTTTGAAGCCGATGGAAAAGTGGCCGAGAACCCGGAAGCTTTTCTGGCGGAAGTGCGAAAGATACCCGGTGTTGCCAGTGCCTCGAGCATGCTCGGCGATCTCACCGGTCGTGGAAATGGCCTGCCCGGCAGCATCCTTTGGGAAGGCCGCCAGGTGGTCATCCACAGCGCGGCCGTGAACTACAACATGCTGGAGACCCTGGGCGTCAGGTTGAAACAAGGTCGATTCTTTTCAGACCTGCTCGATCACGGAGACGATACGCTGAAGTGTATCCTCAATGAAGCCGCCGTGGAAACATTATCACTGGAAGATCCTGTGGGTAAAAAAGTAGGCGGTCTTGAAGTGATCGGCGTGGTGGGTGATTTTCATTTTCAATCCCTCCACGAAAGTGTAAAGCCATTCTCCTTCAGGCTCGAGCCACATTATGCGCTGGGCATCTGGCTGAGGATCGATCCGGGAACAACGGCATCGACCCTGGAAAGGATCCGGCACTGCTACCAGCGGTTCAATCCCGGCCTGCCTTTGGACTTCACTTTCCTGGATCAGGCTTACCAGGCGCAATACGCTGCCGAACAGAAAGTGCGCACGCTGTCACAATATTTTGCAGCCCTGGCCATCATCATCTCCTGCCTGGGCCTTTTTGGTCTGGCAGCCTTCACCACAGACCGCAGAAAGAAGGAGATCGGCATACGGAAAGTGATGGGCTCCTCCACGGCGGGCATTGTGACGCTGCTCTCAGGAGATTTTATCAGGCTCGTCATCGCAGCCATGGTGATCGCGTTCCCGGTAGCATACTTTATCTCCGCCCAATGGCTCGGCAGCTTTGCCTATAAGATAACGATGCAATGGTGGTACTTCGCCGGGGCCGGCATTATTGCCTTGCTCATTGCAGGAATGACGGTGGGGGCGCAGGCAATCAGGGCAGCACGCGCGAATCCTACACAGTGTTTGAAAGAGGAGTAATCCGCCTTCCCTGTCTCCGCACTGGGGCCATCGCGAGCTACGGCGGTTAAAAGAAGCCAGGAGTCAGAAGTCAGGAGCCAGAAGGAGGAGCAAGAAGTAAGGAGTAAGTAGTAAGGAGCGCTTCACTTCGTAGCGGAATATGCATGAAAGAAAAAATGTTATTTAACAAGTAACACGTGTAAGGACGCTAGAGTATTATTCAGTCCATTGGTGGGGGAAAAGAATTATATTTGGCACCTATGGAAGAAATACTGGATGAGCCCCTCATTGAGATAAACAAAAATACTGTAAAGTACGGAGGTTTCTGGAAACGATTCGTAGCCGTGCTGATCGATGGCGTGATCCTTACTCCAGTCACGCTTGGTGTCACCTACTTTAATACCATTGATTGGAAAAATCCCGCGATATTCATTGCAGTCTCCCTGGCTGGCATGGCTTACAAGCCGGTCATGGAAAGCCTGTATGGCGCAACCCTGGGTAAGATGGCATTAAAGCTCAAGGTGGTGAACGGCAACTTTGAAATGGCAGGTATTGGAACGATCCTGCTACGGAACAGCCTAAGCCTGGTGCCTTCCATCGTGACTTTAGCTATGACGCTGCCTGTGTATTTCCATGCTGAATTCGCATCGGTGTCCGGATTCATGGAATATACAAGCTTTATAGAAGGCCATACATCCGCTCAGGTTGTCAACATGTTCAGTGGATTGATCACAATCGTTGATGGGATCGTGATGATGGCCGACAACAGAAGTCGATCGCTGCACGACAAGATCGCAGACACGTTGGTAATAGACCGATCTTAGTTAGGTACGAGGTACGAAATACGAGGTACGATTGGGGCACTATGTACCTCGTTCCCGATGGCTATAGGGATTGTACTTTGTACCCAGGCAAGTAATAGATTTGCTATTGTTGCAGAAATTTTGTCGATGACTCTGCTAAATTTGAGGTTTGAATCTGATCTCAAATTACCCATGGCTTACAAGTCTCCGTTCCATTTTCTGCCCGCTGATACGGCAACCACGCCGGTGGATCCCATGGTGATCCAGCGGGCCAAGAAGAAGCTGCTGGCGGAGTTTGAGATCGATGACAAAGGGGTGGCCGGGTTCTCAAAAAATGACCTGCTGCAATGGTTTGATAACCTGAAACCCGAAGAGCTTCGATTCCACAAGTACATCTATGATAACAAGACGCTGCTGGAGTTCCTCGAGCACGGCAAGGTAACGCCTGGCGACTGGCATGCAGGATTGCCGGATGATGCCAGCCTGCAGCATTTTGTGCTCAGCCGCGTGCAGCAACAATACGATCACCTTTTCGCGGAAGCGTTCCGGGCCGCTGATCATAAACGTATCAAAGAGCTCTCACGGTTCTCGTTGCCCGACATCGAAAAAAAGGGGCGTTATTATTACACCGGCACGCTGAACCTGCTCACCTCCTACTATCACCAGCTGCTGCAGCTCACCAAAGATTGGGATAAAGCCCGCGAACCCCAGGTCAGGGAGTTCATGAGCCTTCCCTTCCTGTTCATCATTCCAACGCTTCCGCCCTATTTTCAGGCGATGCGCGATGAGTTTGCCGTTACCATCATTCGCTTTGCAGCCGAGCTGTGCGATGACAAATTCAAACAACGCGAATTTGCACAGGAGCTCGCCAACATCAGCAGAACGTTAGCACCTTCGGCCTCCGCGCTGAGCACGATAGAAAGTGTTGAAAAGGAAAAGATCTTCAACGAAAAAAGCGAAAGCAGCACCGCTTCTTCGTCCTCCTCTGAAGGCAGCAGCAAGAAGGGTTGTATAGCCTGGGTGGTCGCTATCTTTCTGCTGCTGAATCTTCTGCGGATACTGGCGTCAGCGCTGGGGTAACCTCAACTCTTTTGAAAGCTGTATGATTTTTCCTGATATATTCGATCAGGTCTTCCTTTGACGGTGTGGTGCCGTCTCCTTCGAAGTTAACCACCTTCGTTTTCTTGAGCGAGAAAATACTGCGCACCATCATGAACAGCAACAGCCCGCAGGCCCACAGCACATGCGCGTTGTCAAGCACCAGCCACGCTGCAACAGAGCCTATGAACAGCAGCGCTATCAGCAACCTGAGGTATGCCCTGCTCCGCGCACTTCTGGGAATAAACCGCCTTGCCCCTGACGGAAAGAACACCGGGATGTCGGAGATCTGACTCATCATGAACGGCAACTGCATGACGAACAGCCCTGTGAGCTCAGGGATCACAAGGATCTTATAACTCATGGACACACCCGACCATTTCAGGATCAGGAAAATGAGCGGGTACGCCACAATGAACAACAACCCATACAACAGGGTAGTGCCCGCCACCAGTTTGGCCAGCAGCTTCTTTCCTGGAAAATCCCTGCGCAGCACATGGTAGAGTGAATGATATGGAACCTGCTCCAGGGGTATGGTGGTCATCTCCGTCTTCTGTGCTTCTTCCTTTTTGCGCTTAGGCTTGGGGATGGCAAAGCCCGAGAGGGACCTGCCATCAGAAAATTTATCCAGAAGCACCACGAAATAGGCCGTGGCGAAAAAAGCCGCGCCCAAGGCAACGAACGACTTCATATAATGCCATATAAAACACGCTACCACCATGATGGTCATGGCGATCATGCCGCGTACCGCCATGCGGATATCCTTCTTCTGCAGGAACTTGCGGAACTCGGGTGGAAAGAACAGCGGCGCATTTGTGCTCACGGACAACGCATTCTTCTGCCCTGTTACCGCCAGCAGCAGGGAAACGATCAGCACGGTGAAGGCTTTATAGGTGGCATCGTCACGGAAGAAATAAGCAACGGCCATCACCAGGCCCGCAATAATGCCAAGCCCGATAACGGTATTGTTACGCTCGGCAAACATGACACCGCGCACCATGCGAAAGACGCCGGCCTGGGTTTTGATCGCATCGAGCGACTCGAGTCTTGCTTTGGTCTTGAACGGGTCAATGGTCAGGGCCTGCTCCATCAGCACTTCAGGATCTTCATCGGTCACGGTATCATTCTCCGGTGTCACGACAACGGTCTCCTGCCGGATGCGCTGCATCTTCTGGATCACAGCGTGTGCCTCCTGCAAGCGGAACAACCGGATCAGGGCCAGGGCCTTCACCTGCAGGGTTGGCAGGTGCCCGCCCCGGAAAGCAAGACCCTGGTCGGCCACGAGGTTCGCTTCTTCCAGCTGCCCCTTCCGCAGATAGATGCCCGAGAGCAGTGTATAATATTCAATGGAAAATGTGTTGATGGCAAAAGCTTCGATCACCAATGGCTCTGCATGCCGATGATCCTGCAGCTTGTACAGCACCAGCGCTTTCAGGAAAAGGCTGTCGGCATTCGCCGGGTCTATCGCCAACGCTGCATCACAAAGCGATAAAGCTTCCGTGAGGTTACCAGCGCCGGTGAGCATCCTGATCTTTTCGTGGTGCTCTCCGATGGCGCGCTGCTTTTCTTCTGTTGAGCGTTCGTCCTGTGCTGCAACGCTTTCTTTTAATTCCATAGTGTCAATAATTTCGATCAGACGATACCTGTACCTTTGATATCTACCCGTTTCTGCTCCTGCGGCGGAAGCAGGCTGTAGAGCTGGTTGATGATCACCTTCAGCTCTTCATAGTTCTTCCGCTCCAGCGCCTGGTCTCCTTTCTCCTTCAGCTTGCGCGCTTTCTCCGGATCGGTATACTCATCATCGAGGCTGGCGTAATGATAATAGATCCGGATGATGTGCTCCGGCGTACGCCACCGGATGTGCGAGGCAATTTTCTCGATCTGTTTGGTCACCGACTCGATCATGAGCGCGCTGTCAGAGGCCATCAGCTTCTTCTCGTTGCTCACCAGGTTGGCAAACTCCTTCTTCTCTGCCTCGGTCCCATGTTCGTCCAGCAGGCGCTGCGACCATTTACGGGTAAGGAAGTACTCCGTTTTCGCCCGCAGCTTCTTTTTATCTTTCGTGAGCTCATCGAACCGCGACGAGACCATTTTCTTCTTGTCTTCCAGCTGGTATTTGGTGTCGGTCACATCATCTTCAGGAAGCCTGTCTATTTCGCGGGTCAAGGTTACCGCTGTGATACGGAGATCATTCAGCTGCTGCGAGAGCTCGTAATCTTCACGCTCAACGGCGCCCCTCGTTTCTTCATCCAGCGCACGCTGCAGCATAACCAGGTCATCGCGGAGCTTGCCCAGGCTCACGTGCCTGACGGAAGGATTGAAGAGGTTGGTAAATTCCTGGTCGCTCATCATCAGGTAAGTGGTGATGCGCAGGTCGCGCGATTCGGACATCTCCAGCACGATCTCGATGTCAGAGCCCTTGACCAGGTCTACGGTGAGCTCTTTTCCTTTCACCTCGATGATACCGATGGAGAGGTTCGACAACGGTGAGGCGGTGTGGTTTCCCTCCAGCACGTTGATGATCACGCCATCGTCCGAGCCCTTGCGGATGGTTTTTGAGATCTCCTTGGTGAGGGTCTTCTTCAGCGGCAGCAACGAATTTTTCGAAAACACGATCTCCAGCTTCGTGGCGTTGTTCTCGGGATCATCGACTTCGATGCAGATGTCGTGCGGCAATGGTTGTCCCATAATGCCGTACTTGCCGTTCACGATGTTGATGGTATTGTCCTGGAACACCAGTGAATTCTGTGAGTCGAAGATCTTCAGCTCGAAGTTGTTGTTCATGTTGGCGGCCAGGGGCAGGTATTCCGTGAACCTTTCGGTGACCTCGCGCAGGCCTGTATCGAATCCGCCATCGGTGCGAATGATCCTATAATACAAGCCTTTCCAGTCGCCCTCTACCTGCGCCAGGAAGTACTCTTCCTTATCCTGCGTTACCTTTGAATAACCGGACTTCACTTTCAGGTTGCGGTGAACGTCGATGGCCGGTGCCTGCTGTACAACAGACCTTTTTTTGGTGCCCGCAAAATACGCGGCCCCCACTGCTACTGCTGTAGTAGGATCGACCGTGGTCGAGATGGGGATGCCCAGCTCGAGCTCCACCAGCTGCCGCACCAGCGGGATGTAGGTGGAACCGCCAACCATAAGGATACACGCCAGCTGCTGCGAGGTGAGCCCGTTCCGTTCAAGGATCGCCCTGATCATGGCCACGGTCTCCAGGATCTTCTCCCGGATACACATTTCGAACTGGTCGCGGGTAATGGGGAAAAATATATCGAGCAGCTGGCCCTCGGGCGTCTCTATCTCGAATTCAATGTCGGTGCTCGTCTGCGAAGAGAGGTTCACTTTCGCTTCTTCCGCTTTCTTCAGCAGGATATAGTAGAGGTTGTTGTACCGGCCCGAGCTGCTGCGCAATTCTTTTTCAAGGTCGCCAAAGCTGGCCCGCGTCTTCAGGTAGGGAACAATGATCTTTTCAATGATGAGGTTATCGAAGTCCACACCGCCCAGGAAGTTGTCGCCCTGGTGATCGAGGATGCGCATCTCGCCGTGTTCGGTCTTCACCAGCGCCACATCGAAGGTGCCGCCTCCCAGGTCGTAGACAAGCCACTGCTGGTCAACCTGCTCCTGTGACGTTTTGTTCACGTAGGCCAGGCTGGCAGCGATCGGTTCCTGCAGCAGGAACACTTCCGTGAATCCCGCGTCGTGCCCGGCCTGCCGTGTGGCGTTTGACTGTACGGTGTCGAACGAAGCCGGGATGGTGACCACCGCGGCATCGAGGGCCTCGCCTGTGTAAATGAAATTCTTTAGTTCCTTCAAGACCAGGGCTGAGAGCTCCACCGGTGTTTTGGTATCGGTGATGGATTCAACCCAGAACGACTCGCTGGTACCCATTTTGCGTTTGAACGATCCGAAGACGTTGCGCGGATCCTTCTCCATATACTCCCTCGCCTTGTCGCCTACGATGATCCTTCCTCCGCGGAAAGCCACCACGGATGGCAGCGTCTCCTTGTGGCCGATGGGATTTTTGAATACTTCCACAACACCCTGATCGTATCGGGCGATCACCGAGTTGGTTGTGCCAAGGTCTATTCCGAAATTGACGGTCATGATTTCCGGTCTGGTTTATATTGCGTCAGCGTGATCGGGTGATCACCACACCTTTCTGAACGATCTGGGGCTGACCCTCCTGGAGGTAACGCACGATAGGTTTGATCACTTCGTTGATATAGAGATTCTCGGCCGATGCGCCGGCGATGCTGGCCTCGCAGTCTGTACGCGTTTCGCTGTAAGACTCTCCCAGGGGATTATGGATCTGATAACCCATCTCCTCAAAATAACTCTTGATGCGCTCCACATTGCGCTGTGCACTTTCCGCACCATTCAGGGCTGCCAGCTTTTTTTCGATCTCAAAAAACTGGTTGATGATCTTCAGGTGGTGTTTGATGTTTTCCATGACCTCCAAAGAAGCGCTTAAGATAATAATTCTTTCAGCTTTGTGGGGCTCTTTTTATAGGGAATACAGTACACTGGTTGGAAACGGAGTTGAAGTTAGGAGCTAAAGCAAGGAGCCAGAAGTCAGGAACCAGGAGTCAGAAGAAGGAGTAAGAATTAAGAAGTAAGTAGTAAGGAGGAGGGTGCGGCACGCTAACTGAATAAGGTATTGAGGGACAGGATATTAGGAAGACAGTACCAAGTTTAGACCGGGTATCCTGAGAGGCGGATGTGCGGTAGGATCGTGCGAACGAAGGATACTGTGATGACGAAATGCACGCCTTCGAAATAAGTACGCAGTAACCGTCACGGGATCCTTCGCTCCCGCAGGCTTACACACGGGCATCGCTCAGGATAACGGTCTTCGAAGGAGTCGTGCTGTGGACCGTGGACTGTCGACCGTGGACTCTTCACCTCACCACAGTGATCATGATCTCCTTTTGGCCTTCGCAGATAATGATGTAGGTACCCATGGGCAGAAGCTGGCCTGCGTCGTTGGTGGCATTCCACGAAGAAGGTGTCGGCAGCTGGGTCATCAGCACGCCGGAGCGGTCATAGATCTTCGCTGTTCCCGGGTAAGGAATGTAAAAGTCTTCGGCTACGCCATCTTTGTTGGGGCTGATCACGGGAAAGTTGCAATTGTAATCTCTTGCCACAAGCAGCGCATCAGGCCACTGCAGCGCGCAGCCTCCGGTGCGGATGGTCAACTGGTACTCGGCTTCGGGAAGTTCTGTGATCTCGTGTGTTGACGAAGGGAACTGGTCGCCCGAAAGCAGATCGGTAGCGATGATGCGCTTAACGGAAACGGGCCCCTGTCCTGTTGTGCCTAATAAAATTTTTCCGCCGGCAATGCAGGTTGAATTAGTAACCTGTACGGTAAAGTTCTCGATCTTCAGCGGGTTCACACCTGTCAGCGCACTGAGCTCGCTGATGCCATTGTCTGCATACCGGTCTGTATTCGTTACCACACCCCCGGAAACATACGAGGCCGTGACCTGTTCCACCACACAATCAGACGCATGCTTCCAGATCCTGAACTTAAAAACCTCGTTGCTCTTCAGTCCGTCATTCGTACCATCCGCACCATAAGCGGTAATGAAGGTATTCCCGCCATTCCATGTTGTAAGTCCGGCGCAAGCCAGTGTATCTCCCGATTGATAAAAGATCCCGATGACGTCGCCGGGTACCAGCAGCTCACCATCCACCGATGGATTTACCGTTGCCTTGATAAACACGGTGTGGTTGCTACCGGTAGCGGTGACCTGCCATGAACCGGGCCACGGCGACTGTGTCCATGCCTCCAGCGATGAAAGCAAAAGTATGATGAAACTTATATACTTCATGGACCTCATTTGTTCCTGTTACTTTACGATCACCAGTTTATCGCTTGTGATCCTGTTATCGGCGCTGACCTTGTAAATATACTGACCAGAACTGAAGGCACCCAGGTCTACGGTCTGGTGGTGCTCACCGGCTGGCAACGTATCATTAAAAAGCGTACCCCGTTCACGCCCCATCATATCGTAGAGCACAATGCGCACAGCACCGGCACGTGTGGTATGAATGCTGAACTGCACATTTTCGCTGGCCGGGTTCGGGAATACTTTTACGGGTGCGCCGAACTCTTCCGATTGGCCCACGTGCGCCATGTTTGCCACCAGCAGTGTGTTGGGAATGAGCTTTCCTTCCGCCCCGCCGGCATAGCTCAGCGCTACAGGAAGTTCCTGCCCGTTTTCAGCACGCCATAACCTGACGGTGAAACGGTTATCCGCAGCAGGATTTGCCGGCTCCCACAACGTAACCGCCATGGGTGCGCCGTGATAGGCTACGGTGCCGATCAGCTCACCGGTGCTGCTGAACACGCCCAGCTCATCGCCACGGGAAAGTGTGCTACCGAAGATCTCATCAGGGATCACCAGCACAGCATTGTTGACGGTAGCGGGTTTAACTATTCCGTAATGAACACCTGCGATGACCGTGCTATCGCTCCTCAGCCTGCCGGTGACACTTGTGCTGATGCGCGCAGGATAGCTGAACGCCGGAACACTGTTCTGCAAGAGGATCTTATACGCCAGCCCCGGTTTCATATAGCCGATCTGGTCTATCGGAGGATTGATCACGTGAGCGGGAATGTAATTGTATGCTTGCGGTGCACCGCCGTTGTAAACGATCGTCTGCGCATAGCTGTAGTTCGTGCCCAAAGCTTGCAGTCCTTCGCTTACAGGGATCTCAACATCGCCATAATAAGGAAGAAACGACGGATAAGCATACTTCACCAGCGAGATCGGCGTGACCGGATCAACGGGCCTTCCACATATTTCGAAGGACTGCACGGCAGCGGAATAAATAAGATAACCTTCCGCAATATTCCAGGTGCCCGAAGTGATGCCGAACTCAGGCGCATACAGGATCCTGCCGGAAGCATCTTTCACGATCACGCCCGCGCGGTTAGCGAAGATGGATGCCATGGAAATATCATTCGCCATCACGTAGCTTGAGATCAGGTTCCAGCCATTGTACAGGCTGATGCGCTGGCAAACCGGAGCCGCGGTCAGCGACAACATTTTGCTGAATCCGTTGGTCCTGAAATTACCCTGGTCGGTGTAAGGAACCTGCGCATCATAAGTTGCCGACATCGTATACGATTTTTGCTCGCTGGCTTTCCAGACCATCACGGTCATCTCCTCCCCTGCATTAAACCCGTTCTTCGGCGCCTGGTCTGACTTTGCCCATACGGTAATGGCGGTGCCTGCGCCATTCCACTGAACACTTCCGCTCAGCTTCAACCCCGCATTATCATCCTTGAAGAAGATGCCGATGTAATCGCCTGGCTGAATCGCAGTGCCATAAAGATCCACGGCAAGGCTAGCAGGGATCACCACGATATGGTTACCCGCTCCGCCAGCCACAGGTGTCCACGGCGGCACCAATGTATTTACTTTCAGGGTAACCTTCTGCCAGGTGATGGCCAGCTTGGGCAGGTCGGGGTTGGTGATCACGCAGGTGTAAACACCGGCATGCTCGGCCTGCACGCTGTTAATGGTTAGCGTGTTGGTTGATGTTGTCGCTATCTGCATACCGTCCCGATACCACGTGTAAATGTTGTTGGTAACGGCATCGTCAATGTTGATATCGAGGGTGAAGGATTCTCCTTTGTCTTTCGTGATCACCTGGTCAACTCCCGCAACAGTTTGCGGCGCATAAGAAAGTGTATCAAACGTTTTTCCCTTGATTGCGGGCAGCAGGTCTTCCATGGTGAGACGGTTGCCGGCCAGGATAAGGAGGTTCGTAAACGCCGGTGATCCCAACCTTGTGTTAGAGAGGTCTGGCAGCGATTGAAGGTTGTTATTATCGGCGATCAGTGCCTGCAGCCTCGTCGAGGAAAAGCCTTCCAGGGCAGTAAGCTTGTTGTCATTGCAAAGCAGCGCGAACAGCTTGGTAAGGCTTGAGAGACCGGGGAGCTCAGTCAGTTCATTGCCTGCAACATTCAGGTAGCCCAGGTTTGGAAAAGCACTCAGTGACGGAATGGCTACGAGGTTATTACTATCACATTGAATGTTCGAAAAATCGGCCAGGGGAAAATTTGCAGGCCACGTCGAGAACTGCGGGTTGTGACCGAAGTTGATCGATCCCAGCCGCTCAACGCCTGAAAGATCGGGGAACGTGCTCAGGTTAGTTCCCGCGAAATCCACGCTGCTCAGCATGGGAAGACCATTCAGGTCAGGAAGCGCTGTAATGGGATTGAAGCCTATGCTGAAAGAGATGAGATTCTGATAGGCAGAAAGATCCGGCACGCTGGTGATATGGTTCTTCCGGAAATCGATCACCTTCATGTTGGTGTTGGCGGTTGCATCCGGGAAAGTCGAAAAATTGTTCTGATAGAAATGAAGTTCCTGAAGGTATGGGCTGGCAGACATATCCGGTAAAGCCGAGATCTTGTTCTCATCGAAGGTCAGCCTGTACACCTTGGTAAGGGCTGGCAGCATCGAGATATCGGTGATCTGGTTCCTGTGCAGATAAACCGTTTCGGTATTGGTAAAATATTCGATACCGGAAATGTCTTTGATACCTTTCTCTGCGCACGTAATATCCCTGATGGTTGCGGCCTCGGCCAGGATCACCTGGTCCTGACTGTTGAAGACCCAGGGATAGGTCTCTTTCAAACATGCTCTGAAGTTATCGTCAGCGATCCACCCGAACGCGCCATCAATGGTCAATGTGGTGATACCTGATTCAAGCGTGAGGTCGGGTGCGCCGGGGTTGGTGACCGTGACACGGTAGGCACCGGCATCGGAGGCGGTCACGTGAGCAATTGTGAAAACATTAGTGCTGGTGGTACCGATCTTCACATCGTCTTTATACCAGGTATATATATTAGAGGTCACGTTGTCATCGATGTTAAGATCGATGGTGAAGGATGCTCCTGCCTGCAGGGTTTGGCTTGCATCGGCGCTTATTTTCTCCTGGGGCGCATACATCAGGTAACCGTAACCCGGAAGCGTCACCACGGGCAGCAGATCTTCGAACGTAAACTGATTACCGTTCGTGCCAAGATGAGAACCCACTACCCTTCCGATCTGCGTGCGGCTCAGGTCAGGCAGCGAGGTCAGCTTGTTATCGAAGCAGTATATCGTTGCCAGCTGCGTATTGTTGCTCAGGTCAGGCAGGCTTGTGATGGGGTTTGCGCGGCAATCCAGGAATTCCAGCAAAAGG
The DNA here is from genome assembly GCF_018598225.1 of Chryseosolibacter histidinae. Classification (GTDB taxonomy): domain Bacteria; phylum Bacteroidota; class Bacteroidia; order Cytophagales; family Cyclobacteriaceae; genus Chryseosolibacter; species Chryseosolibacter histidini. Next base: position 88,040 of record NZ_JAHESF010000022.1, read on the forward strand.
CATTGGGAAAGGTCGGGTAACTGTGTAAGGTTGTTCTCTCCGCATTGCAGATATTTTAACTGGGTATTTTTAGAAAAATCCGGAAGTTCGGTGAGGTTGTTTTCGTAGCAATCGAATGATTGCAGGTTCGTAAACGCACCCAGATCCGGAATGAAGGTCAGGTTATTAAAAGAACAATTGATGCTGATCAGCCTTGTATTAGCGCTGAGGTCCGGAAAAGCTCCGAATTGTGGATTGGACTGAAACCATATGTCAAAGAGGTTGACGTTGTTTGAAAGATCCGGAAAGGCAGGAAGCTCGGTATTTGAGATCTCCAGCGCATTCAGTGACGTGTTTGCAGACAGGTCACCCAGGCTTCGCAGTGGATTGTTCCCAACAGAAAGGATCCTTAATCCAGGAAGGCCAGAGAGCGCTGGAATGCTTGTGATCTGATTGGTCATCATCGATACGCTTTCCAGGGCCGGATTGTGTGTCAGGTCAGGAAATGTGGTGAGCTTGTTGGAACCAAGTTCCAGGTATTGCAGCAATGGATTGCCCGAAAGGTTTGGGGCCGTGGTGAGCTGATTACCCAGGCACGATAACCGGTTAAGTTTGCTGAGACCGGTGATATCGGCGATCTGCTGAAGCTTGTTGCTATTGAACGTGAGCGATTCCGCACCTTCAAAGTAGCCGATGCCTTCAATGCTCTCAATGCCTTTTCCGCTACAATCGATCACCTTGATCTTTTTGGCTTCTGAAAGGATGAGCCGTCCATCGATGTCAAAGATCTGCGGATAGGTGGCTCTTAAGCACGCCCTGAAATTATCATCGGGGATCTTTTGCAATGCCGGGTCAATATTAACGGTTATGATACCAGATTCCAGCACAAGGTCAGGGGCGCCCGGATTTCTAACTGTTGCCTTGTAACTCCCCGCATCGGATGCTTTCACTATATTAATGGTAAAGACGTTGCTATTTGTAGTGGCGATCGCAACATCATTCTTATACCATGTGTAAATATTGGAGGCAACATTGTCATCAATATCAAGGTCAATGGTAAAAGGAGCTCCGGTGGCCAGGGTCCTGCTTGCATCGGCACCTATCTTTGCCTGAGGCGCATATTCAAGAAAATAATAACTTGGCAGTCCGGCCATTGATACAAGATCCTTAAAGGTAAGGTGGTTATTACCGGTAATAAGGCTGGAGTTCGCCGCCTTTCCGAGCTTTGTGCGACTGAGATCCGGCAGCGATGTGAGCTTGTTATCTTGGCAATAAACCGTAGCGAGATTGGTGTTGTTGCTCAGGTCGGGCAGGCTTGTAAGCTTATTGCCGCTGCAGTCAAGGGTTTCCAGCAGTAAACATTTTGAGAGATCAGGCAATTGTATAAGATCATTATCATCGCAGTGAAGGCCTTTCAAATTCGGATTCAGGGAAAGGTCCGGAAGTGCGCTGAGGTTATTACCATAGCAGGAAAAATACTGCAGGTCAGGAAAGATGCTGAGATCGGGTATGACCGTGAGGTTGTTTAAAGAGCATTCTATGGCGGTTAGTTTTTTATTGGCGCTGAGATCCGGAAAAACGTTGAATTGCGGATTGCCTCCAAAAGAGAGCATGGAAAGATAGGTGTTGCGTGAAAGATCAGGGAAGGCAGTAAGTTTTGTACTTGAAATCTCCAACGACCAGAGCCACGTGTTGACCGACAAGTCGGGCAGGCTTAGCAGCGGGTTTCCCCCTACATGAAGGTTTGATAGCTGGGCACAGGCTGAGAGGTCCGGGACGCTTGTGATCTCATTGGACCCCAATTGTATATCTCCGACGTTCGGGTTGTGTGTAAGATCAGGAAATACCGTGATCTTGTTGTTACCCAGGTCTAAAACTTGCAGCAAAGGGTTGCCTGAAAGGTCGGGGCTGGCTGTGAGTTGATTATTCTCAAACGACAGCGTACGGAGCTTGCCAAGGCCGTTGATACTTGCGACCTGCTGAAGTTTATTGGAATCGAAGTTGAGCGTCTCCGCAATTTCAAAATAACCGATGCCTTCGATGCTTTCAATACCTCTTTCACTACAGTTGATCACCTTGATCTTTTTTGCCTCTGAAAGGATCAGTTCGCCATTGCTGTTAAAGATCTGCGGGTAAGTCTCCCTCAGGCACGCTCTGAAATTTGCGTCGGGGATCATTTGCAGTGCAGCGTCAACATAAACGGTTGTGATGCCCGACTCCAGCACCAGGCCAGGCACGCCCGGGTTTGTAACGGTAGCCCTGTAGTTTCCTTCATCGGATGCCGTCACCATATTGATGGTGAAAACGTTACTGTTTGTAGTCCCGATCAGAACATTATCCTTATACCATGTATAAACATTGGAAGTGATGGCGTCATCGATATCAAGATCAATGGTAGCCTGGGTTCCGGGCAGAAACGTGCGGCTTGAGTTTCCGCTGAACTTCTTCTGCGGCGCATAGTTCAGAGTTGCAAAGGTAGGAAGGCTTGCTGCTGTAATAAGGTCCTCAAAAGTAAGCTGGTTGCTGAATGTTTCCAGCACCGAGCCTGACGCCGTGCCTATGCGCGTTTTAGTCAGATCCGGAAGAGAAGTCAGGTTATTGCCAGAGCATTTAAGTATCAGCAGGTTGCTGCTGTTACTCAGGTCAGGAAGCGTTGTGAGCTTGTTATCTTCACAATAGAGCCATTCAAGCCGTGGGCATTTTGATAAGTCGGGTAATTGTACAATGTCATTGTCATGGCAACGTAATATCCTCAACTCCGGATTCTTTGAAAGGTCCGGGAGTGAAGTCAGGTTATTGCCATTGCAGATCAAAAACTGCAGCTCCGTCAACGCACTGAGGTCGGGTATCGAGGTGAGATTGTTGAGCTCGCACGCTATGAATGTCAATTTGAGATTACTGCTGAGATCAGGAAAACCCGGCAATTGCGGATTGCTTCCGAAACTTACCGTCTCGAGATTAATGTTTTGTGAGAGATCCGGGAAGACGGGAAGCCCAGTGCCGTGTATATTCAGATGCACGAGCGCTGTATTGGCCGACAGGTCAGGCAGGGATTGAAGCGGATTTGATGAAACGTCCAACTCTGTGAGCATGGTGTGAGCAGACAGGTCAGGCAGATTCTGGATGCTATTGTTATGGAATTGCAAAACCCGAAGCTTCAGGTTATGGGAAATGTCAGGAAAATCGGAGAGCAGGTTGGTGGAGAGTGTCACGTCTGTAAGCTCGGTGTTGAAAGAGAGATCGGGAAGGGAAAAGATCTTATTACCCGAGCATCCGAGGCTCTGCAACCTGGTAAGGGTTGTGAGATCCGGTAAAAACTCAATTTGGTTATTCGCACAATCTAAAAAATCCACATTTACAAAATATCCAATACCTTCAAGGCTCTGGATATTTTTTCCCTGGCATTCGATCCGCGTGATCGTCTTGGCCTGCTCAATGATCAGCTCGCCGCTGGCATTGAAGATCTGCGGATAGGTTGCCTTCAAACAATTCCGGAAGTTCATATCCGGGATCATATAGGTCTGCGAAATGGCCTGCCAAGGGCAGAACAGGCATAGTAAAAACAGGATCGTGATAAAATAGTACTGTTTCACGGAAGTCGGTATAGGTCTCATGGGGCCTTTATTTGTATCTTCCCTTTCTACAATCCTATCGTTTAAAAGTAACCTCATCGCCCGCTTTTCTTTTGTTTTGACTGATGATCATAATTCAGCGTCAGCTCAAAGGTTTGCCTGTTGCTGGCCACCCCTCCTGTGGGGAAAGCATACGAGAACATGCACCTGAGCGCGCCCTTCCCTGCTTTCAGTTTCTCCAGCCCGAACAGGCATACCATCTCTTTGTTATACCTGTAATTGACACCCGCGGAGACGATCTCATTGATAATGCCCTGAGTTGCCACATCAATGTTGACGGGGTGCCCGGGTGCATAACGGATCATCGTTCTGGGATGAACGGTAAGCGCTTCCGAGACATGATATGTGTAGCCGCCGGTGATATTGTAATGACGAAGCAGCACCGTGGTCTCCTGTATGGGTGTGAGCCTGCTGTTAAAGACCTGGGCTGCCGATGCGCCGACATAATAACGATGATGATACAACCAGAGTCCCAGGGTTCCATCCGGTGCCATCGCGCTTCCGGCAACGCTGGCGCTGGAGCCGGAAACAAGATAACTGAAGAAGCCCCCGGCAACACCCGCACCCAGTGACAGCTTTTTGGTAAGCCGGGTATGCCACCCGTAGTTCACATAGAATTTGGAACGTTTCAGGTATTCGCCCTCCTTGTCGCGCACAAAGCTGAGACCCAGCACCTGGAAGTTGTTCTTTTTCTTTCGTGGTCCGAGGCGCAACGAACCGGAAGCGTAGGTGGTGCTGATATTCTTCCAGATCCCGCTGTGTCCCTGCCTGCCCAGCTCGATCTCGATGTTACTTTTCGAGCCGCAGCTTGCGGGATTGACGATGGAATAGGCGTTGAAAAATTGTGCGAATTGTTCGGGGATACTTTCCGCGGTCTGTGCACCAGCGTTGGCCAGCGATAGAACGATCAGCACCAGACAGGAAAAGTATTTCATTTATACTTCGGAGGGTTTTAACATACGGGCTAGCGGGTAAGTGGTGCTGAAGCCGGCCGAAGATATAACTAAATGCAAGAAGAATAAAAGAGATTTTTTTATTTTGAAAAAACGATCACAAAGGGGTTACATTTAACCGCGCTCAGTTGTAGAGGCATAATATTATCATGCGTGGCGTATACTGATAAAGAAGTACTTGAAGCGATCCGGGCGGGGAACGATGACGAAGTATTAAAATACTTGTACAAACATGTGCTGCCCCGGATCAAAAAATATGTTGTGAGTAACAGCGGAAGTGAAGACGATGCCAAGGATATCTTCCAGGATGCCGTGCTGATCTTTTACCGGCATGTGAAGGAAGGAAAGTTCAGGGATGGCAACGAGATCGCGGGTTTTATCTTCAGTGTGGGCAGGAACCTATGGATCAACCTGGTGAGGAAACGAAACCGCGACGTGGCGCTGACAGACGAAGCCACACACATCGAAACGGACGAAAGCAGCTCGACACAACTGATCGCCCGCGAACGCGAGGAGTTTGTTTCGAAAATGTTCTCCATGCTGGGAGAAACGTGCCGAACGCTGCTGACCTATTCCATTTATCACCGGTTGTCGATGAAAGAGATCAAGGAGAAAATGGGATTCACCTCCGAAAATGTAGCCAAGACCAAACATTACAAGTGCAAGCAGCGACTGATTGGAATTGTCAAGGATAATGCTTCAATTAAAGACATGTTGCAGGAATGAGACCCGAGTACGAACAATTTGAACAGATAGAGCGATACCTCAACGGGCAGCTGTCTGCCCCTGAGCTGTCAGCTTTCGAAAGCAGGTTGCAGGCCGACCCTCTTTTCAGCCAAGAGGTGAAACAGCATCGTGCCGTTCATGACCTGATCATCGACCAGGGACTCCTGGAGCTGAAAGCAAAAATGAAAGCTTACGATGCCGGATATGCAGACAACCCCGGTGCGTGGCAGATCGTGTCAACAATTGCGTTGGTGGTATCACTCTCTGCAGTGGGCTTCCTCAATCCAGGCAAACTGCAAACAGAACCAGTGAACGGTCCTGCGATTGTCATTACAACACCTGATGATCATAAGACGGAACCTGTGGTGACTTCCCGACCCGGCACGCTGAAAACATCCGCTGTCACAAGACCTCTTTTTGAACCCGCGCCCGAAAACCGCATCGATACCATCACCCTGAAGCTCGATACAGTCAGCACCACACCACCACTGCGCATCGCTTCGCGGGATACGATCCTGGCACCCCGCATCCTGCCCCGTCTCAGCGCACCATCAACACCCTCAAGGGTGACCATGCCCCGGCTGGTGCCCTGCGCACTGACCACGGCTGCGTTGAAGATCAACGTTACTGAAAGTTGCAACACGCTTGCTACGGGTGTGATCACCATCGACAAGGCATCGGCCACCGAAGGAACACCGCCCCTCGAGTTTTCCATAGACGGCAAAAACTACCGGCAGGCTTATACCTTTACGGATCTTTACCCAGGCATCTATTACCTGACGGCCAGGGATGCCCATGGCTGTGTCTCGAACGAAGCCCAGGAGATCACGGTAGGTGAAAAAGACTGCCGTGAACATGAATACTCATTTTATCCCGACAAGGGCGAAGTTTGGAAACTCCCCGTCACTGCTACAACATCCGGAAAGATCGAGATCTATAACCGTAACGGCTCGCTGGTCTACACAAGCTTGATCACCAACGGTCATCCATCTCAATGGGATGGCACCATCAACGGACAGGCATTGCCGATGGGGAGTTACAGCTTTGTGTTGGTGACTGAGGGCAGGATTATGAGTGGGTATGTAACGCTGTTTAGGTAAAAAAGGAGTAAGGAGTAAGAATTAAGGAGTAAGGAGTAAGGAGTAAGAATTAAGGAGTAAGGAGTAAGGAGTAAGAATTAAGGAGTAAGGAGTAAAGGCTAGGAGTCAGAAGCCAGGAGTCAGAAGGAGCAGGCACGGACTCAAGAGATTGTGCTTCGATCGAGGTTAATAGTACATCAATAGCCCGGTGCTTCAGCTCCGGGGCTATTGAAATAGAGAGAGCTGCAATCTATGATCAACGATCGGAGATCTTGTATCGGGGAGGTTGCGGATGTGGTAGACCCGTGATTCTTTGTCGCGGGAGGCAATGATGATCGATGTTTTGCCGGCGATGCGGTTGAACAGGTCACGTACAAGGCGGGGATGATTGTTGTCGCGCGAGAGGTGTGACAGCAACAGGTGGCTCATGAACGCGGGCTTATGTTCCCTGAACAATTGCAGCGCCTGCGTGTTAGACAGGTGTCCTTTTTCACTGCGGATGCGCTCCTTCAGGGGATATGGATATCCTCCGTTCGCTAGCATCTCCTCATCATAGTTTGCTTCCAGAAACGCGGCATGGCACTGCCCGAAATAATTGGTGACGTGCTCACAGGCGGAACCGATGTCGGTGAAGATGCCCACCTTCACGGTATTGCCAGCCACAATGAAGCTGTGCGGATCGCAGGCGTCGTGTTGTTTAGGGAACGCGGTCACGGCGAGGTTGCTACCGATCTTCACAGGCTCATGCGCCCGGAAGGAGAACGTCAGGTGTTCTTTCAGCTCAAGGTTTACCAGCGCGCGCGTGGCGGTTGTGATATAAACCGGGATCTGGTGTTTCCTTGAAAGCGCTGGTACGCCATGGATGTGGTCCCCATGCTCGTGGGATACAAAGATGCCTTTTACTTTTTTAAGGGATAATCCGAGGCGCTTCATCCGTTTTTCGGTCTCCCGGCAGGAGATGCCGCCGTCAACCAGGATGGCCTCATCATGGTTACCGACGTAGTAACAATTACCATTGCTGCCCGAATTCAATGAAGCGATGAACAAAGACATAGTGAGGCGAAGGTATTGTATTTCTTTGTCAATCCATGTCAAAAAATTGAAGCAAACGAGCGGCGGGAGAAGGAGCTAGGAGTCAGAAGCCAGGAGCCAGGAGCCAGGAGTCAGGAGAGGAAGGGTTAGGTTCAAGACCTCTGCTTCGGGTGCAGAAGGCCTGAAAATCCCAAAATTCAATAGCCACGGGTGAAGCCCGTGGCTATTGAATTTTGGGATTTTCACGTGCCATAGGTAATCCTGGCTTCGCACGTTTTGGCACGTAACGTACGCTCCCGGATCAAGATGATTCCAAACAAACGCTACGAACCAACACTCACTTCATCTTCACCATCTCACTGCCTGCGAGCAGAAAAGCACCAGAGCCATATTCCTGGTAATTATCAGCAGTGACTTTTTCGGGGGAGCCACCGATGGGTTGCACCCATTGGAGCCTGCCTTCGGGGGTTACGAGATCGTTCAGGCCTTTCCAGGCGGATTTCACTACGGGGAGGTATTCTTTTTTGTCCAGGATGCCATTGTTGACGCCCCAGGCCATCGCGTAGCAGAAGAACGAAGAGCCACTGGTTTCGGGGTGTGGTACCTCCTGCTCATCCAGCAGGCTGGGTCTCCACAGACCGTCTTTGCTTTGCGCCTTTTTCAGCGATGCAGCCATCTCCCTGAACAGGTTCACATATTTGTCATAGTACGGATCGGACTTCGGAAGATACTGGAGCACACGCACCGTGCCAGCGATCACCCATCCGTTGCCTCTTGCCCAGAACGTCTTTTTGCCACTAGGTGTTTTTTTGTTGAAGAAGTTCCTGTCGCGGTAAAAGAGGTGGTCTTCTTTGTCATAGAGAAAATCATGGGTATCCCAGAACATGGTGTGCAGATAGGTGAGGTAACGGTTATCACCTGTAGCCGCGGCAAGCCTGGCCAGCACCGGAGGCGCCATAAACAGCGCATCGCACCACCACCAGTCGTCACGGCCTTTTCTGGGATTCGCGATCAGCGAGTCGAAGGTACTTTTGATGTCAGCGATCATGGCGGGATCCTTTTTGAGCTCGTAAATCTCCAGGTAGGTTTGCCCTTTGGCATGATCATCGGCGTGGCGCAGACGTTGTGCCAGCTTCCAGTCGAAGGACTGAGACCAGGCGGTGGCGGCGTCCAGGTACTTCTGGTTCTGCGTGGTTCTGCACGTTGCCATTACCCCGGTATAGAATGCGGCGCGCGCCCAGTCGTTCTCGTTGCGCACGTTGATCTCTACGGGATTTGCCAGTTGCCAGTCAGCAACTTTTTCCATCACACCGGTGATGTAGGGCTTCGTGTATATTTTATTGTTCTTCTTTTGGCCCAGGGTAACGCCGGAGGTAACTGCCAGCAGCGCCAGGCTCAGGTAAAAGACAGATGAAGATTTCCGCATAGTGGTATAAAGATAAAATTTGGTATTCAATTCAAAGCTACTTCCGGGGCGATTCAACGATCCCTGCTTCCGCGGAGGTGCCATCGGCGGGTACATCGATGTTTCTAACCGTATTGTTCCATTTCACCCGCACGGCTCCCCCTTGGTGAAGCGGATCGCTGACATACATTTTGTTGCTGCTCACCATCACGAGACAGGGCCTGTCCACCTCGAGGGTAAAGCTATGGAATGGCAGGGTGTGCGCGTTGAAGAAGGAAGCCATCATCGTGCCGTCATCAAAAAGCACCGCCTGACAATCTTTACTGTTGCGCAGTACACTCCAGCCCGGCTTCGCTGCGAGCTTTGCTGCCTGTTCCGGCACAGGACAATACGCAATCGCATATCCGGCTGACAGCCCATTGTTTCCCTCATGATGCAACACTGGCATGAAGATCTTTTCGCTGAAGTTTTTATCAGGTTGCGAAACGTTGATGGTTTTCCAGTTGGCGGTCACCGACTGAAGGCGAAGCTCAACCGATGCCTTGTAAAAATGGATCGGCATATAAACGAAGCCTGCATGGTGGATCCATTTTACATCCTTCAACTTGTGTGTGCCGGCAGCCAACACATTTCCTTTTTTATTCACGGTTACATCACCCTGCCACCGGCTCTGATCCATGGCGGTGTAAATATCATCAGTGAGGCCTGTGCCCGTGATGTCGCTCACAAGACAAACCACGGCGTCGTTGTGGCAAGCCCAGAATTTCCGGGCCGACAATTTCTTTTGCTGCGCCTGATCTGTCAGCGCGTAATCCATAGCCGTGAGTCCACTCACACCGTTGCTTACACTGCCTGCAAAAGCGTGTTGTGTTATTTTAGCGGCAGCTTTAAAGGTAGTGACTCCCGGCAGCGCCGTCCAGTCCCACGCCGGCATCAGGTCGAAATATTCCTGGCCGTTCCTGATGAGGTAAGCATCTCCGCTGTTGAGCAGCTTGCCTTTGAGGTTCTCCCCGTTGAAAGATTCGGTTGGCAACGTTCGCGTGGAAATTGTTTTCACAAAGAAGCTGAACCCCGACCGGTGAAATACGGAGAAGTCCGAGTATGGATAATAACGGAATCCTTCCAGCGTTTCTCCGCCATTTTGTATGGACATCATTTTTTTGAAGGCCGCGGCTCTCGAAGGCTGAAGCTCCATCAGGAACGGGATCAGCGGCCTGAGGTCGGGACTTCTCAGCTCACCCACCCGCGACGAAGAGCGGTCCATGGTACCCGGCACCGTGTTGATGCCCCGCGCCATCCACTGCCAGCCCTCGAGCACAAAGCTGGTCATGATATCGGCTTTATCTTCCGGTAATGCCAGCGGTGTTCCTCTCAACTGCCAGGCCACACGCACTGTTTCCCACAGGAATGCCTTGCCATACTGGAACATCTGCAGGCGTTTGCTGTGCTGGTGAAAGCTGTTATCGGCCTGGATCCCTTCTCCGTCGGAGACAGCGATCTCGTTCACCATCAGCTCGCGGCATCGGTTCACCAGCGCGTTGTCTCCGGCGAGCAAGCCATAATGAAGACCGAGGTCTGCGCTCCACATCAGGTTCGCCCCTGCCCCTCTACCCTGCACACGGTGCTGTGCCAATACTTCCAGCGCCTGCCGGAATCGCTCCGGTGAAAGCTCGTGCCGCAGCAGGATCAAAATGTCTCTCGCGTAACGGGGCACGCCGATCTGGTTGTGCCACCAGTTGCTGTTCTGATATCGCTTTACCAGCCAATGGTCCAGGGCAACGAAGGTCTTCTGCAGTACAACATCGTCATGATAATACGGTGATTCCGGGTAAGCCCACGCCAGCGACATTTCACCGATGCGTTTCAGGTGCCGGGCAACTTTCCAGTCGGCAGGCTCCTTATCCAGGTAATTCACATCAGGCCACTGCCCCTGCGCATCCAGCGAGTCCATCCACTGCTTCACCTCGCCTGCTTTCGGATGTTGCGCCGTTCGGAAAAGGTATTCGCGGTAGCGGTTCAATACCGTATCCACCTGGGCGGAACAGGTGATTGACAGCAAGCATATAATTATAACAAGTTGCATTCTCATCGTTTAGCAATTTAATACAGGCTTTGAACTTACGGATTCTTTTTCAGCTAGCGCTCTTTGTTACCCGGGGATCCTTCGCTCTCCCGCCATCCCAACGCACATTCCTTGCACAGGATGACGTTCTCAATTCGTAGCCGCTCCTTACTCCTTACTCCTGGCTCCTTACTCCTATTTTAACCTCCCCACCAACGTTACCACCGACCTGGGCCCGATGGTGATGCTGCCTGCATCGGACTTACCCGGCGCAAGGTCTTTTTCGGCTGACGTGGTGTAGGTCTTAAACGTATTGTTCTTTACACGTAATGCTTTGCCTGGGATGAGCTGCCGTTCTTCGCTGGCGTAGTTGATGGCCACGATCACCAGCTCGCCCGTACTTTTATTCGTATAGGCGGATACCATCAGGTTGGTGGCGATCTTTTCCAGCGATGGGTTCTCATCATAGGTGACGTTCACCCGTTTCATGCCGGGTCGTACAAACCGCGAATAATTTCCCAAGGCCCAGAGGATCTTCGTTTCGCGGAAGAATCCGTCGCGCTGCAGAATCTTGCTATCAGGATCTTCCTGACCGCGTACACCATTATCTCCGTTGTCGATGTGAATGAGCCCGTCCTTGAAATCGGCTTCCGATAACGCGGTCCAGTACTGCCACGAGCTGGCGTTGGTCAGCACCAGGTCGTGATGGATCACACGGGCGTAATATAAGGCTGTGTTGATGCCGAGGTCGCGCCTTCCGCCACCGCCCACGTCGTCGTTCTTTTCCAGGATGCAGAACTCGGTCTGCCAGTATTCCAATGCAGGATCAACGGCACGGAGGGTGTCGCGCAGGGCGAGCCTGTAGTCGATCAGGCGCTGCACCGGCCAGGTGGTAAAATAGCTGTGGCCAGTGATGGCGCGGTGAACGTTGGGCAGCGACGCGATGTTGAGTGGAGAATTTTTGCCGAAGAAGGTCCGCACCTGCGCATCGTTACCGTGGTCGTTCATGGACTTATAAAGATACTGGATATCACCGGCCTCGCCCAGCAGCACCTCCGTTGAAAGCTTGCGGCGGCTCAACTGCTCCGAGAGCAGCTTCGTCAGCGCATGCATGTCCTTGTTCGTTGCCGGAGTTCCCTCCTGCGTGGGTTTCTCCCAAAGCCATTGCGGCTCATTCACGGGGCTCAGGTAATCGAAACGGATCCCCTCCTCCTTCTGAAAATGCTCCGTAACATCCGTGAGGAAGCTGGCATAGGCCGGAAGCTTCTCCGGTAGAATGTTGAGATCGTACTTGCCGGAGCTGTTGAAGGCTTTTCCGTTCAGCGTCATGTGCACGGGCGCCGAGATGGTGAACGCGAGGAATTTCTCCACGCCTCGTTTTTTGGCAGCCTGCAGGAACCACCGCTGGCCGGCCTGCTTGCTCCAGTCGTACGTGCCGTCACTGTTCTGAAAACACTCCGCCCTGCGCCACTCATCCCTGATCTCGCTTTGCGCTCCCTGTTCTGTGCTTCCAGACCCGATGTAAAAACGCCAGAGCGAAAGACCGATACCTTTGGCATTACCAAACTTGTCTGTTTCCCTGCTGAACAACAGGTCTGCGATCTGCTCGCGTTTCTCCTCCGGCCAGTACTGTCCGACAAACTGGCAACGCCACGCATCCGAAGCTCCAAAGCCGTAGATGCGCTGCTGCTCCTGGTCGGGGTGAATGGTGATCTTTACTTCGCGTTGCGCATAGGCAGCGATGTGAAGGGTGACTAAGATACTGAGGGTTATTGTTGATATAGTGTACTGTTTCATCTGATTCTTTTGTTTTTGTTCTCCTCTTTCTTCGCCCTTGCTTTCTTCGATCAACACCCCTTCTTCAGTAAACAACCCTTTGAGGGTTCGGAACCCTCAAAGGGGTAATCGAAGGGAGGAAGGGTTGAGAAGGTCATTTTGACGATAATGGGTAACCAGTCACCGCATGTCCCGTAGGGGAAACAATGGCGAAATCAAACCGGGGTTGAATGTTATCCAATACTATGGTTAGGCTATCTCCTGGTTTCATCAAGGGCAACTTCATTTCCGTTGATTGACCTTCCTTAGTCAGCCACACCACTTTATATTCCCGCAAGGTGTAAGATGGAAGGTTGTTCCTGTTCGCCAGCGTTACTTCGATCCTGTCATCCTTAAGCTTTTTTACATTCCGGATCTCCACGGGCGATGCCAGCTGTTTGTAGACATAGTACGATGGTTTTCTGTTGAAATAAAGATCGGTGATGCCGTGGATGCGTGCTTTGAAACGCCCGCTGCCGTCTTCACCGCGGTGGGTCCGGTAATCGTTCAGGCAGAAGTAGATACAGCCTGCAATGTAATCGCGTTTGGCCCATTCACGGTAGTGATAGATCATGTCGTCGATGCGCCGCAGGTCACCACCCGAAAAACGTGGCTCACACAAGCCGGCTTCTGTGATCAGCAGTGGCCGGTTGCCGAGGAAACCTTCGATCTCCTTGAAATAAGCGGGCAGCTCGTCCGACGCCTTACCATACCACGTGCCCACATAGTCGTTCCAGGTGGGAAGGTCGGCGATAAAAGACTCGTCGTTCTCGCGGCGTTTAAAAGTTTCGTTGGATACCACCACAGCAAGCCTGGTGCTGTCCAGCGCTTTGGTAAAATCTCTCAAGGTGACGTATTGCCCGCGGTCTGTGCTGAACACTTCATTGCTGATACCCCAGGCGAAGATGGAAGCATGATTGAAGTCACGCTCCGTCATTTCGGCAAGCTGCATCCTGGCGGTCTCCATCACGGCGGGTGTAAGCTTGTAAGGTTGCTGCCACCACGGGATCTCCGCCTGCACGAGGATGCCTGCTTCGTCGTACCTGTCGAGCATGTATTCATCCACCTGCCAGTGAAAACGTGTGATCACCGTGTTCAGGTCTTTCAGCATATGCACAACCGAGTCCATCACCCACCGCGGTTCGGCACTGCCATGGTCAGGGTGACTTGAAGGCATGTATTCGATTCCCGGAAGGCGCACGGGTTCGTTATTCACCAGCAGCTTCTGCCCTTCCAGCACCACCTTCCTGAAACCGAATGATGCCGTGTGGCGATCCGTTTCTTTTCCCTTGCTTTTTGCCGTTACCTGTACCTGGTAGAGGAACGGGTCGTTAAAATGCCAGAGATGGACTTTTGCAATATCGAACAAAGTTACAAAAGCATCGCCCTGCCGCGTCAGTGTAACGTCTTTGGACAGCACTGTTTTATTACCGCGCTTTTCACGGATCGCGATGCTGAAACCCGCCTTCTTCACGTCTTCTTCCCACAACCGTATTTTCAGGATGACGCGCGCAGAAGTGTCTGCAAAATTGATCGTGGGTATTGCGTGTGCGTACCGGATGGAAGGTTTACCCGAAACGATCACCGACACATTGCGGATGATGCCACCATCGTTGCACCAGTCGAAAGAATCCTTGTATGGCAGCGCGGTCTCCGAGAATGAATTGTCTACGGAAACAGTCACGGTGTTGTCGGCGCCGAAAGTCAGCAGGTGCGAAATATCGACGTAGAAAGTTGTATAACCCGAGTTGAGATGCTCGCCGGCTTTTTTGCCATTCACGTAGATCACAGCATCGCGGTATACGGCAGCAAACTTCAGCCGGACATTCCTGTCTTTCCAGGTCGAAGGCACCGCAAGCTTACGTTCATACCACGCCAGCCCCCGGTAATTTTCGTGAGCCTTCATCACGTTCCAGGTATGGGGTACAGTGACATCCGTGGCGTTGGCTGGAAGCGTGGTATTCCACCCCGAAGCAAGGCCGGTGCGCTGAGGGTCTGTTACAAATCGCCAGGTGCCATCAAGGGAAACAAGCTCGCGGGGATCATCCTGCGCAACAGCACAAAGCCCGGCGACACACAAGCAGAAAAAAATGATCGAACGCAGGACTGTCATCACTTAAAATATTTCATGATCTCCGCAGCAATTAGCGCATGGCCGTCGCGGTTCGGGTGGTTGCTCTGCGCCATGTAACGTTGGAGGTCTTCACCCTGGGCGGCGCGTTGCTGGAAGCTTGCATAGGTGTCGGCCAGGCCGATGTTGTATTGCTTCGCAAAAGCGGTGATCTGTTGGGTGAACTGCGCAAGCAAGTTGTCAGGATCTTTCATGTTGACCCGCCCGAAGTCTGGCGAAGGCGTGAGCAAGATCACCTTGATGTTCTTTTTCAACGCCTTCCGGATCATTTTTTCCGTGGCCTCTCCTGCTTTGGCAAGACCCGGGCTCCAGTCGTTGAGGGCGTAGTCGATGAAGATTATATCAGGACGATGCACCAGCACTTCATCGTTGAACCGTTTTTCGCCTTGCACGGAGTTCTCTCCACCTATCGCCGTTACGATCACGTTGATCACGGCCGTGGGATAGATCTCTTTCAACGCCGCCAGCACCTGCTGCGGGTACGCGTCGAGTGTTCTCACATCCGGCGTTCTGAAATATCCCGAAGGCACCGAGTGCCCATGAAAGACAAGGTTGATGGTACGATTGGCCGGCCACTGTTTTTTCAACGTTGCCTTGATATCCTGCAGGTAGGTTTCGTGATCAGCCTGGGCGAAAGCCCTGGGGGCTACGGAGGAGAGCAGGAGTAAAAATATGATGTATTGTTTCATAATAGATCAAATAGGTTGCCGGTTACCAGTTGCCGGTTTGGGTCAGGGTAGACTTCAACTTGCGGGTGCTGATCGCAGGACTCGGAGCTCGCCCCAACACAAACCGATACACACAGTATGAAGACAACGACGCTACTCCTGTTAATTTCCATCAATCCCGTTAATCCTGCTAATCCTGATAGGTGGTTTCAAGAGTCACTACTGAACGCGCGGGGATCAAAATATTATCGGTGACCAGCACCGTTTTTTTCAGGCTGCGTTCTGCATCGGTGATGTAGGCATTCACTGTTTTGCGCTTGATCGCATCATTACGCAGCTTCAGCTTTTTCTCCTGGCGTTCGAAATTCACCACAACGATCACCAGCTTTTTCTTGTTCTCATCCTTGTAAGCCGAGATCATCATGGTATTGGCTGCCGTCACCGCATCGCTGTAACCGCTGATGGATGCCGAAACTCTTTTCATACCAGGACGGATAAAACGTGAATAGTTACCCATGGCCCAAAGCTGTTTTGAGTCGAGCACAATACCGTCTGTTTTGCAGTTGTCCACATTCATAGCACCGGAAGGATCGTTGATATACACCAGCGCATCGCTGTAGTTATAGGGGCTCATGGACAGCCACCATTGCCACGACGTTATATTGGCAATGGCCAGGTCGTGATGGATCACCTTGGCCACATACAATCCGTAGTCGATCGTTGTATTCCGGGGAGAGCCGTTGTACTGTCCGCAGATATCGCCCAGGATGCCGAACTCTGTTTGCCAGAGCTGCAACGAAGGGTCTACCTGGTTCACCTTGTTCAGCAGCTGCTGCCGCGTGGTAACAATGGTATTGTCAGGGCATGTGGTCCAGTAGCTGTGGCCGGAGATGATGCGTGCAACGTTAGGCTTGTCAGCGATGTAGTTGGCATTAGCAGGCCAGAAGAACTGCGTGATCTGATCGCCACGGCCGTCGGTATTATTTCCGTAAAGGTACACCCACGAGCCGGCCTCTCCCACCACGATCTGTGTGGAAGAGCTGTTGGCGGCAAATCGCTGGGAAAGTAATTTCGTCAATGAAGCGATCTCACCATTTTCGGCCTGGGTGCCTTCCTGGCTCGCCTGGTCATTGGCGCCCCACGCCCACTGGGGCTCGTTGATGGGACTTAGGTAATTGAATTTAAAGTGGTCTGACACAGCCACCATAAAATCCGCATACGCGTCAAACTTGTCGGCAAAGATGTTCAGCTTCGTTCCGGTAGTACCGTTGAACGCTTTGCCGTTGATGGTCATGTGCACGGGCGCGGAGAGTGAAAATCCCAGCGTATAAGGAACACCGCGTTGTTTGGCGGCATTCAGGAACCACTGCTGGCCTTCCTGCTTCGACCAGTCATAAGAACCATCGGGTTTCTGGAAACACTCCTCCCGTCTCCAGTCTGTGGTGATGTTGCTGGCGGCACCCTGCTCGAAGCTTCCGGAGCCGATGTTGAACCGCCACAACGTTAAGCCTATGCCAATGGGCGCGCCGTCGGCAAGGGTGTCTGTGCTGAACAAAAGGTCGGCGATCTTGTTCTTCTTGCTCACGTCGGCCCACTTGCCGATGAACTTGGCCGTCCAGCAATCTGACGCGCCGAAGCTGTGGATGGTCTGGCGGGTATCGCTGAGGTTGACCGTGATGTTACCATTTTCGACCTGTTGTTTACAGGTGTCCACGCCGAGGAACATACAGGGGTCCGGCTCTTCATCTGGTGCTACCGGATCATTCCCATCGCATGCCGCAAGTAGGAACACTGCCGCGAAAAAAAGCAGGGCGAGCCCGCTACGATTATAGATCTTCATCTTACGTAAAATAAACTCACCCCCGGCCCCTCTCTACGCATAGAGAGGGGTGGAGTGGTACCCTAACCCATTTAGAAGTAATTTGGATTCTGTTCTACTGCACCTTCGGAAGCAACGATCTGGCTGGTCGGAATTGGCCAGAGCAGGTGCTTGCTCGGATCGAAGTTGATGCCTTTATTCTGCAGCTCGCGTGTGTTGCCAAGCTCCCATGAGTCTGTGCTGGTCTGCGTGTTGTATTTCACGAAGCTTCCGTTCGGTCCGAAGACGCTGTTGATCACGGGCTCGCCATTCTCGTCTTTCCAACGGCGCAGGTCATACAGGCGGTCGCCTTCAAAGGCAAGCTCGAGCCTCCTGTCTTTGCGCACAGCGTTGATCAGATTCCAGCCTGTGAGGCTCATGTCCGTAGTCAGGTTCACGCGGTCCCTTACCCTTTTCAGTGATGCAAGCGCCTCTGTGCTCTTGTTCTGCATGGCGCAGGCCTCGGCGTGCATCAGCAGCACATCGGCAAAGCGCAGGATCTTGTTGTTGAGGGCTACGCGTCCGTTGGCCGGTCTTTGCGCTACGGGCACATAATGTTTCCTGCTGTAACGTCCTGATTTGGTCTGGGAGCGTGTACCTGCATTGTAGGCGGGTTTGGCAGGATCGCCGGCCACCGGAAGACCATGCCTGTTGATGGTCCACTGTAACCGGATGCTGTCACCTTCAGCCTTGTAAGCTTTTTCCAGGTGGCTCGAAATGGAATACCATCTCCAGCCGCCGTCGGGTGAAGACTGGATCATTTTCTGAAAATCGTTGTACGGAAGATCAGGGCTGGCTGACGATGCGTACTGGGTCTCGAATATCGACTCCTGTCCGTTCTTGTAGTTGTAGCCCCACAATGTTCCGAAAGAAGGCTCCAGGTTATAGTCACCCATATCGATCACCTGCTTGGCAGCGATCTCGGCATTCTGCCACTCTTCCGCGTACAGGTAAGCTTTGGCGAGCAACGTGAGGGCTGTACCCTTCGAGGCCCTGAACCTGTCGGCAGCAGCATACTCCGATCTTCTTGGCAGAATCTCTGCACATTCCTTCAGGTCGTTGATGATCAGGTCATACACCTGACGCGCGGTAGACCGGGGCAAGTGAACATCAGGGGTATGGATCTTCAGCACGATGGGCACACCGCCCCAGTTGCGCACCAGGTCGAAATAACACCATGCCCTCAGGAATTTTTGCTCGGCGATGAAAAGCTTTTTGCTGTTCGCATCGATCGGCGCGTTGGTGATACCTTCGATCACGCTGTTGAACCGGCCGATGCTCTTGTACAGCATGATCCAGTGCGCTTCGTTACGCACGTTGCCCGCATCGATGTTATAATGGCCCACCACGAGATACTCAGCGGTAGCCCCTTCCGTATTGCCCAGCCAGCCGTTGTCGCTGGAGGCTTCACCTGACAGGAAACGCCAGTTCAGCGTCTCCCACCATGTTGAATAATCGATGTAACGGTACGACACCTGGGTGGTGGTATTACATTCTTCCACGGTGTTATAGTATTGTGACTGCTCCACTTCCGATGTGTAGCGCACCTGGTCGAGAAAGTCGTTGCATCCGCCTGCGATCATCAGCAAACATACGCTGGCGAAGCTCAGTATTTTATGGATTGGTTTCATACAAGAATATCGTTGTTTATTCATTGGTCATTGTCTTAAAGTCCGAGGCTCAGGCCGAACAGGTAGGTCTTCGGCAGCAGCGCCTGGTAGTTATCCACACCGTTATAGCCGATGCCGGAATACCATGGCACATCCGGGTTGATACCCGAGTAACCGGTGATGGTAAAGGCATTCTGCATGGAGGCATACACCCTCAGGTTCTTGAGGCCCTTCACGATTCCTTTAGGCAGTGTGTAGCCCAACTGAATGAGGCGGCAGCGGGTGAAGTCGCTCTTTTCCAGGAAGAAGGTAGACATCTTGCTGAAGTTGCCGTTCAGGTCTGTGGTCTTCAGGATGGGGAACTCGTTGGTGCTGCCCTCTCCGTTCCAGTACTGGTCTGCCCAACCCTCTTCGAAGTTATACTTCCAGCGGGCCGCGTTCATGTTCATGCGTGCAACGTTGAAGACCGTCTGGCCAAAAGAACCGTAGAACTCCATGCGGAAATCGAAGTTGCCATAGTTCAGGCCCAGCGTGAGACCTGAAGTGAGGTCCGGATAAGGAGAGCCGATGTCGGTCAGGTCGTCGTTGTCAACGTCGCCGTCATTGTCAGCATCACGATACTTCAAGTCACCAGCCATCGCGGCAGGCTGGTAACGGATCCCGTCGTTGTTCACGTAAGCCGCAGCTTCTTCGTTGGTCTGGAACACGCCGTCAACAATGAAACCATACCAAGCGCCGGGCTCATGTCCCTTTGTGATGCGCGAACGGAAAGTGGAAATACCGTCATTGCTTTCGCCATAGCGGAGCGGGTCAACGTTACCCACATATTTGGCGATCGACTTATAGTGGCTGAGCGTAAGATCGGCCGTGAACCTGAGCCTTGATCCGATGTTTGTCTTGTAGCCGACAGACATGTCCCATCCGGTGGTGCGCAGTCTCGCTACGTTGGTGTTCTGATATGACGTGTAACCGTTCGGATATCCGAGGGTGTGGTCGATGAGCACACTCACCAGCAGGTTATTGGGTGTCTTAACATAGTGATCGAAAGACAGGTTCAGCTTATCCTGAAGCAATGAGGCGTCGATACCGATGGTGTAGTCTTCCTGAACTTCCCATTTGATCTCAGGGTTCGAGATCCACGTAGGTGTGTATCCGGAGATCGGCGCACCGGTGGCATCAACATACGTTGTGCGGTTCACTACTGTCAGGTACGATCCGGGCGATCCCGGCAGGTTTCCACCAGCCTGTCCCCAGCTGGCTCTCAGCTTCAGGTAGTTCACCGTGTTGGTATAAGCCGAGAAGAACGATTCTTCCGAGATAGTCCATGCTGCCGATACGGTTGGGAAATATCCCCAGCGGTATTTAGGATTCACCATCGACGATCCGTCAGCGCGCATACTACCGCTCAGGTAATACTTGTTCCGGAAGTTATAACGAAGCGATCCGAAATACGACGACATCTTTCCGAAAGGTCCAGCACCAGGCTGATACGATCCACTACCCGTGTTTGTCGGGCCGGCGGCAGGTATATATTGGTACGGCTCGGCATCGAATGGTATGCCCCTGCGCTCTGCACTGGTTCCTTTGGTGGCATAGCTATCCATGCTTTGCCCCAGCATTGCATCGATATTATGATCATCACCTATGGCCGCCGTATACGCGAGCGTGTTGGTGATCTTCCAGCGGGTATCCGAAGAAGAGCTTGAGCTCACGATCGACTCCAGTGTACGGGCATCGGTGGCGAGAAATACTTTAGGTGAATAAGCATTGCGCTGCGTTACATTGCCAGTTGCATCGAGCGATGATTTGAACACGAGGTTTTTGACAGGCTCGATCTGGAGGAAGGTCTGGAATTGTCCTCCGAAATATTCGTTCTCGGAAAAGTTCTTGCGCAATTCATACTCAGGATTGGTAGCCAGGTTATAAGGCGAACGGTTAGGCAAACTGTAGTACGGATTGAACGCGGTCTTGTCATAGCCAACGGGAAGCATCTGGTAAACTGAATCCTCGCTCTTGAACGGCGCCGTGGTAGGGTCCATCGCCAATGCATTCCACGTGAGGTTCATCGGTGCATAGGGATATTTTTCATAGCGGGGGGCGAGCGTAAAACCCAACTTGACTTTATCGCTGATCTTGACATCGCCATTGAAACGCGCCGTCAGCTTGTTCCACTCGCCACCACGCGCGCCCATGTTGGAGGTCTCCTTGTAGTAGCCGAGACTTCCGTAGAGCGTGAGCCCTTCTCTGTTGGCGGATGCGCTGATCATGTAGTTCTGACGCACACCAGGACTTTTGAACGTGCTCTTCCAGTAGTCATAGCTCTTCAGGTTGTCAGGATTGGCAAAAGGAAGCGGGATGCCGCTGTTGGTTGCGATCTGGTTCTGTACACGGGCATACTCCTGCGCGCCAGCAGGGTGAAGCTCAGGCATATAATCAAGACCTATGGAAGATTCGACATTGATCTGCGGTTCGCCCCTTCCTCTTTTTGTCGTGATCAGGATCACACCCTGGCCCGCACGTGATCCGTAGATAGCGGCAGCAGAAGCGTCTTTCAACACGTCAACACGGTCGATGTCCAGCGGGTTGATGGTGTTCATAAAATTGTAACCGATCTCCATACCATCCACAATGATCAGCGGGTTCGTGTTGCCCGTGAGGCTGCTCATACCCCTCACTACGATGCGGGGCTGCGCGCCAACACCACCACCGGCGTTGAAGATCTGAACGCCGGGAATTTTACCCTGCAGCGCAGTGGCCGCGGTGCCTGTAACAAAAGGTTTCAGCTCTTCAGACGATACAGACGAGATCGCGGTGGTCACGTCTCTTTTGGCCGAGGTCTGGTACCCGAGTACCACGATCTCTCCCAGCTGCGAGATCTCTACTTCCAGCGATTCGGCAATGTACGTTCTGTTGGCCACCGACACTTCTTTGGTCTTGTAACCGATGAATGACATGATCAGGACCGCATCCGGTTGTGCTTCCAGCGAGAACTCGCCGTTGGCATCCGTGGTCGTTCCCGTGTTCCGGCCCTTCACCAGGATGCTGACGCCCGGCAATGGCTCGGTACCTTCCGTTACCTTACCACTGATAGTGGAAGACTGCGCTATGCCGTCTTCGGCTATCAGGACAATTAAGAATGTCCATAAAAAAAGGAGGAGAAATTTTTTCATAAGCGCGTGTTTAAGATTGAGTTATTAAGGGGTTTAGTTGATTGTATATTGGGCTCTCTAATGTCTTATGATCTCTGTTTCGAACTGCTCCAGCGTTTTGCCCTTGGTCTCGGGCGCAAACCGCAGCAGAATAAAGAAGTACAACAGGCAGATTCCCGAGAAGAGGAAAAAGGTTTGCGGCGCATTCAGCCACTCGATGAGCACGGGAAAACCGTACGCCAGCGCGAAGCACGCAACCCACAGCATACACGTAGATACTGACACGGCCACACCCCTGATGCGCGTGGGGAAGATCTCCGAGATCAGCACCCACGTTACCGGCGCCAGCGTAGTGGCATAGGTAGCGATGAATGCCAGCACAAAGAACGTGAGCCAGTATCCTTCGAACAGATTGAAATAGTAACAGATGCCGACCAGGAAAAGCCACACCGCCATCAGTGAAGAACCGCCGAGCATCAGCTTCTTCCTTCCAAGCCTGTCTACCAGCTGCATGGCCACCAGCGTGAACACCAGGTTGATGGCGCCGATCATGATCTGCTGGAAGAGCTGATCTTTCACATCCATGCCTGCCTTTTCAAAAATGATGGGTGCATAAAAGAACACAGCGTTGGCACCGGAGATCTGCTGGAACACTGCCATGGTGATGCCCAGCAGCACAACGAACGTAACCCCGTGCTGAATAAGGTCAGACAACTTACCTCTCACTTCACCCCGCACACCGGCCTGGATGGAACGGATGTCATCGTTCACACGCGATCCTCCATTCACTTTCTTCAATACTTCTTTCGCTTTCTCCACATACCCTTTGCTCACCAGCCAGCGCGGACTTTCAGGTACCAGGAAAATGCAGAAGAAGAACAACGCTGAAGGAATGGCGCCCGAGGTGAACATCCAGCGCCAGTTGTTCTCCGCGTCAGCGAGCAGGTAATTGATGAAGTACGCCAGCAGGATGCCGATAACGATGGTGAGCTGGTTGATGGAAACCATACGCCCGCGGATATTCGCAGGACTGATCTCTGCTATATACAGAGGCGACAGCATGGACGCTGCACCCACGCCAATACCTGCAATGATGCGCCAGAAAATAAGCATGTTGTAGCTGCCGGCCCAACCCATCAGCACTGAAGAGATGGTGAAGATGCCCGCGGCAACAATGAGCAACGGCTTGCGTCCGAAGCGGTCAGTGGCATACCCTGTAAACAAGGTGCCGATGATACATCCTATATATAAGGAGCTGCCCGTCCAGCCGAGCTGGGCTTCTGTGAGCTCATAATAAGGTTGAATAAAAGGGATCGTTCCGGAGAACACAGCAATGTCGAAACCGAAAAGCAGTCCGCCGAAAGCTGCGATCAGGCTGATGAAGATGATATAAGAATTTGTGCGCATGGGTCCGGAAACGTTTGTTACAAAAGTGTCATCGAAATCGATGGCAATAAATGGAGAAATGGATTTAAAAGATGGACTTTCTTACGATGGCCAGCAGGGCGCGGCGCTGTCGTTTATTGTTTCTTGTTCCGGTACTCTACCGGTGAAAGGCCCATGATCTTGGTGAACATGCGCGAAAAATAGTAGGGATCTTCGATGCCGAGTTTAGAGGATATCTCGTTGACCCTCAAGGTAGTGAATTGCAGATACTGGCATGCGTGCTGGATCTTCAGGTGATTGAAGTACACGATGGGCGAATACCCCGTTTTTTTCCTGAAGATGCTGGAATAGTGCGATACGGATAGATTAACTTCTGATGCCAGCTGCTCCAGGCTCACCATGCTCTCCAGGTGCTGCTGCATGTACGTGATGGAGATATCGACCACGTCTTTGTCAGGTTTGTGCAGCGCGGAAGTGAATTTTTCAACGAAGCTGAGCGACGTGAGGAAGTAGGCGAAGCTGGTGCTGCTGTAAACCAGGTTATCAAGACTGTACCCTGATTCAAAATTACTGTACATGGCGTCAAACAGCTTGATCCGCTCATCGAGGAAACCGGCATGGTTCACAAAGCTCTTGTATTGCCTCGATAGCAGCGAAGCGAAATACGACGCCTGAACTCCTTTGAAGTGGGCCCAGTAAATGGTCCAGGGAGTTTCTTCATCCGCCCAATATGTGTGGGGCATGTCCGCCGGAATGATGAGGTACTCGTTGGGGTCAACCTTGAAGGTGCCGCCCGGAACTTTGAGCCAGCCCTTTCCTTCGAGGCAGTAGATGAGCACATTCTGGGCGATGCCCGTGGGACGCTCACGGTAGTGGTACTGCGCCCGCGGATAGAAACCGATATCAGTGATGTACAATGAGTTTACTGGTGGCGTGTAGGCACACACTTCCAGGATCTTCTTGGGCAGTACAATAGCCCTTTGCCCCTCGAAACCTTCCCTTTTTCGTATCATTTCAACAACCCGATCAATTTACCCGCACAATAAGATTGTCCATCAAATGCAATATTTAATCCATTATGGATGCTTCAAGAAGCCGATATTTTTGTTGAAAAACAATCGTTTTAGGATGGAAAGTAATCGTATTGTAAAGGTTTGGGAAGAAGACGTGATAATCCCCACTTATGGGATAGGGGAACCAGAAAAAAATCCAATCTTCCTGGAGAAGCGGGTTTACCAGGGCAGCAGCGGCGTGGTGTACCCCCACCCTGTGATCGAGAAGATCCTGGACGAAAAAACTGACAAGACCTACCATGCCCTATATCTTGAAAATGACTATTTGAAGATCATGATCCTGCCCGAGCTGGGTGGCCGGGTGCAGATGGCTTACGATAAAGTAAAGCAAAGACACTTTATTTATTATAACCAGGTGATCAAACCCGCGCTGGTGGGCCTCGCCGGACCGTGGATCTCGGGCGGCATTGAATTCAACTGGCCGCAGCATCACCGGCCCAGCACCTTCGATCCTGTTGACTTCAGCATCGAAGAGCATGCTGACGGAAGCAAGACCGTGTGGGTGAGCGAGGTGGAACGCATGTTCAACACCAAAGGTATGGCGGGCTTTCGCCTGTATCCCGACAAGGCTTACCTCGAGATCAACGCGAGGTTGTACAACCGCACACCCTTCCCTCAGACCTTTCTCTGGTGGGCCAACCCGGCCGTGAAAGTGAACGATCACTATCAGTCTATCTTCCCTCCTGACGTGCACGCGGTGTTCGACCACGGCAAACGTGATGTATCTGAGTTCCCCATCGCCAGGGGCACCTATTATAAAGTGGACTATTCCGCCGGGGTCGATATCTCCCGGTACAAAAATATCCCTGTGCCTACCTCCTACATGGCCATCCGCTCGAACTATGATTTTATGGGCGGCTATGAGCACGACAGCAAAGGTGGTCTGCTGCACATCGCCAACCACCATGTATCGCCGGGAAAGAAACAGTGGACCTGGGGCAATGGCGAGTTCGGCCAGGCCTGGGACAGGAACCTCACGGACGAGGATGGTCCTTACATTGAATTGATGACCGGCGTGTTCACCGATAACCAGCCCGACTTCTCGTGGATCCAACCTTTCGAGGAACGCACCTTCACACAATACTTCATGCCGTATGCCGAGCTGGGCGCGGTGAAGAATGCCACCCGCGAGGCGATGGTGAACTTTGAAAAAGATGGCAACAACGTGAGCATCAAGCTCTATACCACGGCTGCATACCCTGACGCAACGGCCACGCTGCTGTGCAACGGGCAGACGGTGTGGAGCCAGCAGATCGCCATATCACCTGAGCAACCTTTCACCCACACCTTTATGCTGAAAGAGAATGCCGAGCTTCACAAGTTTACTTTCAGGCTGCACAGCGGCGACGGAAAACAACTGGTGGCCTATACTCCTGAAATGGCCGTGGACAAAACCGTACCGCAGCCGGCCGTGGCAGCCAAACACCCCGAGGCCATCACCAGCATCGAACAGCTGTACCTCACCGGGCTGCACATAGAGCAGTACCGCCACGCCACCTACAGCGCCACAGACTATTATCGCGAGGCGCTGAAACGGGAGCCCACCGATGTGCGCTGCAACAACGCCATGGGACTCTGGTATCTGAAGCGGGGACAGTTTGCCAAAGCGGAGCCGTACTTCAGGCAGGCCATAAAAACACTGACGGAAAGGAACCCGAACCCTTATGACGGTGAATCTTATTATAACCTGGGATGGGCACTGAAGCTCCAGGGCAAAACCAACGAAGCCTTCGACGCTTTGTACAAGGCGGCCTGGAATGCCGCATGGCAGGATGCCGCGTACCTGAACCTGGCCCGCATCGCCACCGGCAAGGGCGCCTATGAAGAAGCGCTTGACCTGGTGAACAAGGCGCTCGTAAGGAACTACCACAGCCATGTAGCCCGCCATCTGAAAGGTACGCTGCTGAGAAAACTCGGAAGGTCTGAAGAAGCCGACGCGCTCATTGAGGAGTCGCTGGCCATAGACCGTTTCAATTTCGGCTGTCTCTACGAGCGATACCTGCTAAGAAGCGCCGCGGGTAAAGATGTCGCCACCCTGCACCAGTTGAAAAAGCTGATGCGCGACCAGGTGCACACCTACATCGCTTACGCTTTCGATTATGCGAACGCAGGCTTGTATGAAGAAGCCTCTGACCTGCTGAGCCTTTTCACAGACGGGAAGAAGGATGTATACCCGATGGTGTACTACTCCCTGGCCTATTTTGCGCATCAGCTGAACAAACACGACAGGGCGCTGGAGTTTTGCAAGCTTGCTTCCGCGATGAGACCGGATTTCTGTTTCCCCAACCGGATAGAAGACGTCAACGTGCTGCAGACCGCCATTGCCATTTATCCGGCGGATGCCCGCGCGCCCTTCTACCTCGGCAACTACTGGTACGCACATCGCCAGTACGACGAAGCGCTGGTGTCCTGGGAGCTGAGCCGGTCACTCGATGCAAAGTTCGCCACCGTTCATCGCAACCTGGCGCTGGCGTATCACAACAAACAGCAGCATGCCGGC
>NZ_JAHESF010000023.1 GCF_018598225.1 Chryseosolibacter histidinae
TCAATTCATTCACTCCGATCTTGCTTGTTTGAGGGGCCCCCGGTCCAATGGCGACGGTCCACTGCCGGTGATGGTAGGGGGCAGACGCTGGAATGCGCCAGGGTGGTGGTCCGACGACTAAACCCGGTCCGGCCGTGGACTGTGGTCTGTCGACCGTGGACTCTTTCCCTCTCAAGTCTCATATCTCAAATCTATCCATGACCTCAGCCATTACAAAAACAATATCACTGCTGCTGCTCATACTGATCGGCTACCTCTTCCGGAAAAA
The DNA here is from genome assembly GCF_018598225.1 of Chryseosolibacter histidinae. GTDB lineage: Bacteria > Bacteroidota > Bacteroidia > Cytophagales > Cyclobacteriaceae > Chryseosolibacter > Chryseosolibacter histidini. The sequence continues at coordinate 269 of NZ_JAHESF010000023.1, forward strand.
GATCGCAGGTAAAGATCAGCGGGAGGGAATAAAGACCCTGATCCTGAGCCTTGCGCTTCCGGCTACGATCCTGATCGCGCTGCTGCAGATCGATTTTGAGTCAGACCTGATCATCATTCCCGTGATGTCGCTCGGATTCAACATCATCATGCACCTGCTGATGGACAGGCTGCCGCTGCAACCGATCTTCAACATACCGGTGAACCAGTACCGTACACTGATCATGCTGATACCGTCCCTTGCGCCCGGGTTGTCGTGCTTTCCTTTCATTATGGAATACAGTGGGCAGGGACCGCTCGCCATGGCCGCGCTTGCCGACGTGGGCAACAAGATCTTTGTGCTGATCATTTCCTACACCATTGCCATGAAGTGGTACTACGAAGTGAATCGTGAAAATGCGCCCGGTGGTAAGACCAAGATCAAAGATCTGCTGATGGCCATGGTGAATGAGCCTGTGAACATCGTGATCGTGGTGGCCATCGTCATGCTCTCCCTGGGGCTTAACTACAAGGCGTTCCCCGAAGCGCTCACGCTCAGCATCGATCGCCTCAGCATCATGATGACACCGCTGATCCTGCTGTTCATCGGCCTGTCCATACGCCTTACGTGGGACCAGGTGCGCACCATCTTTTCGTTCCTTTTCTTCCGGTCAGGCATCGCCTTCGGTCTCAGCGGACTGGTGCTGCTGTTCTTTCCCGTAACAGACATCCCTACCATTTTGCTCATGATCGTTTTTCCACAGAGTGCCTGTAGCTTCTGGCCATACGCGCATATGGCAGCCGTTGGACAGATCGAGAACAAATTGCCGGGGGAGAAGCGGATCAGAACGTTCGACCAGGATTTTGCCATGAACGTGCTGGCCTGCTCCATGCCATTTTCCGTGATCCTGATCATGATCATCTATGCCTCCGGCGATGTGTTTGCGAAGACCACACCCGTGTTCATGTGCTCCGGCCTTTTCCTCCTGGCCGCTGCCGGCATCGTGCTGTTCTCGTCGAAGCTCTTGTCGGTTTATAAGGCTGATCCTATAGAGATGCCGGAGATAGGGGCGGAGAAACAGGCGTCGTAAGGAGATTAGTCCACGGTCCACAGACGACAGACCACAGCATTTCCCCTTCGAACTTCCTAACAACCCTTCCAGCGCTTTTCAAGAAGCACCGCTCTATAGAGCTTTGCTGCACTTGCATAACCTGGAAGGGTTTCTCTCTCGAACCAGTCACCCAGAGACCCACGCCGTACTGCTGTGGACCGTGGGCTGTCGACTGACCTGTCCGCATTTCTGTTCAGTTCTGAACAATCCGAAATAACACAGCACGCTTTTTCATCCGCCTGGTACTGTTTTCCACACTGGCATGATTATTAATACTACATTTAGGAATTAATTATTTGCCCTATGAAGAAATATCAGTTAGGTGAGTTCGAAGAGGTGGTGATGCTCACGGTGGGCATCCTGTACAACGAAGCTTACGGTATTTCCATCAAGAAAGAAATTGAAAAAAGACTTTCGCGCAAGGTGAGTGTGGGTGCGTTGCAGTCGGCGCTGAAGCGGTTGGAGGAGAAGGGATACCTGAAGTCGCGCGAAGGTGAATCCACGCAGGAGCGGGCAGGGCGGCCCAAACGTTACTTTACCATCACGGCGTATGGAAAGAAAGCCATGGAATATACCCGCAGCACACGCAATACGCTCTGGGATGCCATTCCCAGGATCGCGCTGGAATTAAAAACTGTTGGGTAGCCGCGTATGAAAAGAACAGACCAATCACCCCCGAGGTCCTTTCTCCGATTCTTCCGGTGGTTCTGTCACCCGGAGCTTCGTAACTACATCGAGGGCGACCTCGTGGAGCTGTACCGCGAAAGGCTCATGACGTCGGGCAAAAGAAAGGCCGACTGGCAATTTGTCTTCGACGTTGTGCTGCTCTTCAGGCCGTCGATCATCCGCCCCATGCAACCATCTCATTCATTCAACCAATTCACCATGTTCAGAAATTATTTCAAGGTAGGTGTCAGGAACATCCTCAAGTATAAGGTGTTCTCCTTTATCAATGTGTTCGGGCTCGCTGTGGCCATGTCGCTCTGCATGCTCATCGTGCTGATGCTGGCCGAGCAGAAAAGTTACGATCAGTTCCATGAAAAGAAGGAACGCATCTATCGCATTCTTTCTGACCGCGAGCATTCCAAAGCACCCTCAGCCACAACACCTTTTCCACTGCCCATGGCATTAATAACCAACTACCCGGCCGTGGAAGAAGTAACCCAGCTCACCCGCGGTGTAGGCGGCGATGCAACGTACAACCAGCGTGTGGTACAGATGCGCGGCTACTTCGCCGACGCATCCTTTTTCCGCGTGTTCGGCTATGCGCTCGCCAAAGGAAATAAGAATGTTGCCTTGTCGGCGCCCAACAGCATGGTGATCACCGCCGCGTATGCACGTCAGCTGTTTGGTGATGACGATCCGGTAGGCAAGACCGTTGACTTCACCAACCGTGGGTTGCCCAACGTAGGGGATGGAGAAGGCGGTGAGGCCACACCGTGGGGCAGCTTCACCGTTACGGGTGTCATCGCTGATGTGCCATACAAGTCGCACCTGAAGTTTGATGTGCTGGTATCGTCATCTTCCATGAAGGTGCTGTATGACTCCAAAAAGCTGGCAGACCTCAGGGATGACTGGAAGTTCAACTACAGCAGCTACACATACGTGGTGCTAGCGGCAAACAAAAGTGCAGAAGACCTGGAGGCTGCGCTGACCGACCTCACCTGGCGCAAAAAAGAAAACCTCGATGGCCTGAAGGGTTTTAAGCTGTCGGCCCAAAAGCTTACCGGCATCACACCGGGTATACTGGTGAGCAACGAGCCTACACAGCGCCTGCCCATGATGGTGTATTATTTCCTGTGGTTCCTGGCGGCGGTGGTGATGATCTCGGCTTGCCTTAACTATACCAACCTGTCAACAGCCCGCGCGTTGAGCAGGGCTAAAGAGATCGGCGTGCGCAAGGTGACCGGTGCTTATCGCAGCAACCTCGTGTATCAGTTCCTGAGCGAATCGGTGCTCACGGCGCTGCTGGCTTTGGTGCTGGCCACGTTGCTGATCGTGTTCATGAGGCCGGCCGTGACAGGGCTCTGGATCAACCAGTACCTGAACTTCGATCTGCAAGGCAACGTGCCGGTGTACCTGGTCTTTGTAGCATTCGCGTTGTTCGTCGGTATGCTCGCGGGCATTTACCCTGCGCTGCACCTCTCGAAGGCACAGCCCGTGAAAGCGCTGAAGAACAGCGAGGGCTCGCGGTCAGGAAAAATGGGGCTGCGCAAGGTGCTGAGCGTTTCGCAGTTTGTGATCTCCCTGTTCTTTATCACCACTGCCATTCTTATCTATAACCAGTTCAGGCATTACCTCGAATTTGAGTATGGGTTCAGCGCAGAGAACGTGGTGAACATTCCGCTGCAGGGCAACGATCATCATAAGGTGGCAAACGCTTTCGCGATGGTGCCGGGGGTGGTAGACGTGTCGGCGTCAGACATCGTTCCTTCCACGGGCACCGAGAACGGCATGAGCATCCGGATCGCCGGCACGGAAGATGAATATAAAAAGTTCGGCGTGCTGCAAACCGATGAACATTTTACAGGCAACCTCGGGATCAGCATCGTTGCCGGAGAGAACCTGCCAGCCGAAGACACTGCCGCGGGAGATTTTATCCTGGTGAACGAGGCAGCGGTGAAAGCATTGGGTTATACGAATCCAAACGAAATGGTAGGGCAGGTGCTCGACCCGGGGTGGGGCGGATCAACGTTAAGGGTGATCGGCGTCATCAAAGATTTTCGCTTTACCACACCGGCCAACGGTGACGGTATTGGCCCGCTGGCCATTCGCAACAACCCTTCCAGCTTCAGCTTTGTGAATGTTAAGATCGCCCAGGGTGATCTGTCCGGCACGGTGCAGCAACTGGAGAAGGCCTGGAAGCGTGTGGACCCGGTGCATGCTTTCAAATACGAGTTCTACGATGACCAGCTTGCGTCTGTATACCGGGGCTTCCTGGATGTGGTCACCATCCTTGGCTTCATCGCTTTCCTCGCCATTGTTATTGCCTGCCTCGGACTGCTGGGCATGACCACCTATGCTGCCGAAACACGCAAGAAGGAGGTAGGCATCCGCAAGGTGCTGGGCGCGGGCGATCTCGGCATTGCGCTGCTGCTCTCGCGAACGTTCCTGAAGATCCTTGCCATTGCTATATTCATCGGCGCACCGCTCAGCTACGCCGTCAACAACCTGTGGCTGCAGAAGCTGCCCAACCGTGTGGACTTCGGTTTCGGAACGGTGTTCGTATCGGTGCTCATCCTGCTGGCGCTGGGGTTGCTGACCATTGGCTCGCAAACACTGCGCGCGTCGAGGAGCAATCCTGTTAAGGTGCTGAAGAGTGATGGGTGAGTCCACAGTCCACAGCACGTCTCCCTCGAAGATCGTCATCCGGCTTTGGGGAGAACCAACCCTTTGAGGGCTTTTCAAAAGGCAGTGCTTATTTTAAAATAGCGCATCACTTTGTATAACCCTCAAAGGTTTGTGCGGCGGGGCAGTGGTGGTGTGAGAACGTCAAAATAACCCGGGCCGGAAATGCCGTGGACCGTGGACTGTTGACCGTGGACTCTTTATAACCATACCCTTCATAAGGTATACGCGCCCCTATCTACCCATAAAAATTTACCTATAAACTCACTCCCCGGCATTGCTCCTTGCAATAATTGATTACTTTCGCGCCGTGGATTGGTTATTTTTAATCAATCTAAATAACAATAACAGCAAATAAGTATCACCCCATGAGCTCCTGGTTTGCCCTGATTGGCAGCAAAAACACCGTTTTTTTGGCTTTCAGCCTCCTTTTATCCCTATTTATTGTCACAAGCTCCGTTTCTGCGGCTGCCCATAATGATAAGGGTACGGGAATCAGCGGCGTGATCATGACCAGCGATGGCCAGCCCGCTCCAGGGGTATCGGTGTACCTGCAGGAATTGCAGAAGGGTACGCAGACCAGCACCAGTGGCGAGTTTAATTTCAGGAACATTGCCCCCGGCGAGTATCACCTGGAGGTATCGATGATGGGTTTTGAAAAAATAAGCCAGACCGTGAGCGTCACCCAGGGTAATGTGACGCAGCTGACCATAACGCTGCAGGAGAGCTCGCTTACGCTGGATGAAGTAACCATCACCGGTGGCGGCAACCGGTTCGCCAAAAAAGAAAGCGACGATGTTTCAAAGATGGCGCTTCGCAACATGGAAAACCCCCAGGTATATACGGTGGTGAGCAAGGAGCTGATGAAAGAGCAGGTGGTCACGGATTATAACAGCGCCTTCAAGAACGTGCCGGGCGCAGGCGTCTCTGAGGTGAGGAACCAGGGAAGGTCCAGCAACATCTCCCGCGGTTTTGCCACACCTCAACTGGTGCGCAACGGCGTGGGTAGCTTCACCTTCACCACCATTGATCCTGCTAATCTTGAACGCATCGAAGTGATCAAAGGCCCTTCCGCTACTTTGTTCGGCAGCACGCTCTCGTCCTTTGGCGGCTTGTTCAACCGTGTTACCAAAAAACCTTTCGATACCTTTAAAGGTGAGGTGTCTTACTCGGCGGGAAGCTGGGACCTGAACCGCCTTACCTTCGACGTGAACTCACCGCTTACAGATGACAAGAAAGCATTGCTGCGGGTGAACGGCGCGCTGCACAGTGAGCGCAGCTTCCAGGACGCCGGCTTCAACCGGAACTTCCTCATCGCGCCAAGCTTTTCTTATGCCGCCAGCGACAGGCTCACGCTCATGCTCGATGTTGAGATGAGCGCTTACAAGGCAACATCGCCCATGCGGGTAGCGCCTTCCGTTAATGGCACCAAACATAACGTGCGCGACCTCGGCATGCCTTACAAGCTGTCATTCGCCAACAACACCATTGCCTACACCAGTCAGCAATACAATATTTTCGGCCAGGCCCGCTACAAGATCTCCGATAGCTGGACCTCACAGACCGTGCTCTCACGCACCCGCTCATCGTCAGACGGGTATGTGGTAGCCCTTACCATACTTACCGACAGCACGCTGCGGCAGACGGTAACGAGCCAGGAGTTCCCTTATTATGGAACCGACCTCCAGCAGAATTTTATTGGCGACTTCAAGATCGGCAACATGCGCAACAGGGTGGTAGCCGGTGTTGACATCTATAGCCTGCGCGGCAGCCGCAACGACGCATCCGTGAACATGCCCGCGCTCAAATTCAAAAAACCTGGTAAAGCCTACAACAACTTCACGCTCGAGAAAGTATCGCCCATGTTCGCATCGGTCACCTTCACCAACTTCGTGTCGGTGCGCGAAAATACCTACAGCGCCTATGTATCAGATGTGCTCAACATCACTGACCGGTTACTGGTCATGGCGAGCCTGCGCGTTGACCGCTATATGAACAAAGGCACCTACTATCCCAACCTGGACTCCATCGCCGGTAACTTCAACCAGACTGCGCTGTCGCCCAAATTCGGTGCGGTATACCAGGTGCTCAAAGACGAGGTGTCGATCTTCGCCAACTACATGAATGGTTTCAGCAATGTGAGTGGCGCTGATTTTTATGGCAACACTTTTAAACCTAACCAGGCCAATCAGCTCGAAGGTGGCGTGAAGGTAGACTGGAGCATGGTAACCGCCACGTTCAGCTACTACAACATTGAGGTGACCAACGTAACACGCGATGATCCCGAGCATCCCAACTACGCATTGCAGGATGGCACACAACACAGCAGGGGCTTCGAGGCCGAGCTGATCGCCAACCCCGTACAGGGATTGAACATCGTGGCAGGGTATGTTTACAACGATAGCCGGTACACGCGGGCCAACCCTTCTGTTGAAGGATTGCGTCCTACAACGGCGGGCCCTCCGCGCATGGCCAACCTCTGGGTAAGCTATCGCTTCAGCCGCGGTGCTGCACAGGGTCTGGGTATCGGCTTCGGCGGCATCTATGGCAGCGAGTCGTATCAGAGCAACACAGAAACATTTACGTTCATGATCCCGTCATACACCGTGCTCGATGCTTCCGTGTTCTACGATCAGCCCCGCTACCGTCTCGGCCTCAAAGCCGATAACCTTACCAGCGAAAAATACTGGTCGTACAGGCTGGCGGCGCAGAACCCGCTGCGGGTCACGGCCAACGTAACCTTTAAGTTCTGATCCTGCTTTTATGACCGTTCGCAAACTGATCCTGCGCATACACCTCTGGTTAGGTTTTACCTGCGGCACCCTGCTTTTTTTTGTTGCTCTTACGGGATGTGTGCTGGCCTTTGAAGACGAGCTCCGTTACGCCACGCAGCATCACCTGCTCTATGTTAATGCAGAGGACCAGCCGCGGCTCAGTGTGCAGCAGGTCATCGATGTGGTGAAAGCTGACAACCCCAAAGCAAAGCTCAGCCAGATCCGGTTCTATGGCGACCCATCGCGCACGGTACATTGTTATACCCGCGATAAAAAGATCGTATCGGTGAATCCTTACAACGGAAATATTACCGGCGTTCGCGACAACGAAAAAGACTGGCTCTCGCTGGTGTTGTCTTTTCACCGTACGCTGCTGCTGGGCGACATCGGTGAGCACATCATCCAGTGGAACGTGTGGATTTTTTTGGTGATGCTGTTATCCGGGCTGGTGTTGTGGCTTCCGCCGAAGTTCAAACTGTGGAAGCAGAACCTGGTCATCAAACGTGGACTGGCGCCGAAGAAACGTAACTATGACCTGCATCGCATTCTCGGTGTTTACGCATGGCTGCCATTGCTGCTCATTGCCATCACAGGTATCAGCATGAGCAGTGGCGGTGGAGAGAAAGGCCCTAAGCTGAAGTCGCTGTTCACCGCCAGCGCGCCGGATGCCGGCATCTATGACCATGTAGTAAATCAGATCGATCACCAGGAGCCCATCGATGTGCTGCGCGTCACCTTCCCGCAGGACAGCACCGGGGTGATCACCATCGGCGTCCGTTACGTCACCAGCAGCTTCAGAAAACAAAGCAGCTTCATGTTCGATCGGTATTCCGGCAAGCTGCTTAAGACAGAACTATATCAGCAAAAGTCATTCTGGCAACGTTTCTTCGGCTCGAGCTACGAGCTGCACACAGGCCGCATTCTCGGGATTCCCGGCAAGATCATCATGTTCTTTGCCGGCCTCATTGCATTGAGTCTGCCCATTACAGGTTTTTTGATCTGGTGGAACAAGCGGGGCAGGTGATCTGGCTCCCACTGGAACTGTAGCACAGCGTATTGGTAGTTAACCTAAAAATTCTATATTAGAGTCTGGAGCCCATCCGGTCACTGAAAGAATGTGATCGCTGGGCTTGTTTATTATACGGTAGCTACGACTGGCTATCTGCATCAGTGTCAAAATTCAAAAAATGATCTCAGGCGTTATTTTAATCATTGCAAGTACGGCAATCACACTGCTAAGCCTTTGGGAGAGCGAGTTTTCAAAAACAAAAACGAAGATCCCGGAAAATGAAACGGAAGAAGAGAAGCGGACCAGGCTGGAGGAGAAGTTACAACAAGCACGTACCATTCGCGTAAAGATCATTAGTTCTGTCTTCGTAGTGATCACCCTTGTTTTGATGTTGTGGGAGCTCGATGCGGCCGAAGATGAGAAAGAGCTGCAGCACCTGCAGGACGCCCAACGATATTCGAGGGATTCCCTGATCCATGTCAGTGAACGCGCCGCGGATTCAGCGGAATGGAAGAACTATGTAAATGAGCTGCGCTCGCGTTTCACCAATGAAGAGTCGAATTTTACCGTTGTCAATCAAAGCCTGGTAAAGAAGTCGAGGAGCGATTCAGCGCATTATAAAAAGCAGCAGGAGCTGTCTGATAAATTGATCAAAACGCAGGAGGTACTGATCGACTCGATGGTCGATCACTTTAATCAATTGAACTTACCCCTGTCACCCATGGAGCTCTCATACCAGATCCGGTTTGACGGAAAGCAACTGGGTAACAATTTTGCAAAGATTAAACGGCGGGCCCTGCAAATCGTTGATCAACATGCCAGGAATAATAAACAGCAGGATGGCACGCATACCGTAATAGAAGAATATGACAAATCATTCACCGTGATGTTTGAGTCTGCCGATGTTCTGGATTCAGTGATGGGCGTTACCTATGTTGACATGAGACTGTATCAAAAGCTGGATTACGGAGAGAGGATCCTCGATTTTTGTATGAACAGGCCAGGTTACCGCGCTACCTTCACAAACAAATATCCACACTGGACTATCAATACAAAAACGGATGAAGTCATTGTCAACTTTACTACCAGTAAGGAAGATTACATCACCACTGTCAATGGCATGTCATCCATCGGGCAGCTTCCAGGCTCATTTCTTTCTTTTGATTTCGAGGCACTTGAAAAATTCGAGCTTCACTCTATTGCCGTGATCTCCGGCGACACAAAGCGTGTTTTCTGCAAGCTTGAACTGGAGGCTTTTTATAATGATCCGGTTGTGAAGGAGTGTGGTGGACAATGGTATAAGATCAAGGGTATAGGTGAGTAGGGCAGACCTGGCAGTGGTGTTATTATGTTTTAGCTTCTCCAGAGGATTGATTTTTTGCAGGTCATAATATTCCATTCCGGAACGCGAATGCCAGTAATGCGGCGCTGTTCGGTACAACCGGCTCATGGCTGGGTGTGCCGCACATGGACTTGATTTTTTGATCCTCAGCTAAGCCTCAGGCAATCCTTAGGCAATCCTTAGAGAATGTTTGCCACCGTTTTGACCGTTTTCGACCGGGGATGGACTATCCTATTATTTATTGTTTCAAGATTGATATTGTTTGCCTACGGAGCTCTACAAGTGCAAATTCAAAAAAAACTTGTGTGTATTTCTGTTATGGAATTTAACATGTAATGTCATCATTGGAGCAAAGCCTTAGCGGATTTTGATTTTGCGCTTTAGTAAAAAAAATCTGACACAGATCGTTTATTGACAAAAGTTGTCAGTGTCTGGAGAATAATTTTATGACGTGATGAAGAAAATAAATTTCGGACAGATGCGGGCAGAGAGATCAGCGGGAGTGCCGTTCATCTCTGGTTGAATTTGAAGTCAAGTTCACAAAAGCCTGTTTTTACAACGTTTGCAGCATCCGGTATTTTTATTTTCTCTTAAATGAGAAAGCCGTTTGTTTTCTTGGTAAGTTTATCCCCCAATTTCAGTGACCACTTTTTTTTGGTGAAGTTCACTGCTATGAAACCACTAGTATGTCTAAGTATTGCTTTATTCTTCTCGCTCTCAGCTGCATAGTTGGTACGCTGAAAGCGCAGGGTACAGACCCTGTTCAACACGCTGCCAACATGCTTCCACCATCGCCTACGGCCAGTGAGCTCGGAAAATACGGGCTGGTGCCGGTGGGCCTGTCAACAGGTACTCCCAATGTGGAGATCCCGCTTCATACGTTCACTTCGCGGTACCTGTCAGTGCCGATATCATTGAGCTACAATGCCAATGGTATCAAGGTAGATCAGATCGCAACGTGGGTAGGTATGGCGTGGTCGCTGAATGCAGGTGGTGTTGTTACGCGCACCATCAGGGACGAAGCCGATCAGCCTGATCCGGTGCCTTATCCTGAGAATTTCAGCCAGACCAATCCTGAAGGTATCAAGTACCTCGAGTATGCAGGTAACAATGATTCGTTTGATTCAGAGCCAGACCTGTACGCCTTCAACTTCATGGGCTACAGCGGCAAGTTCATCTATGACCGTTCGGGAACACCCATTGTGATGCCTCACCAGAACATCAAAATTGAGCGTGTGATGGACTCGTCGCCCACCAACGGGTATTTCATGATCACCACGCCCGACGGCATCAAGTATACTTTTGGCGCGCCTGAACGATCAAAATCATACAGCATCGGTTGTGGTAAAACATTTGACAACCTGAAAGAAACTTCATGGTACCTGACCAGTATTGAACATCCCGCCGGTGATGTCATTCACTTCGAATACGAGGGCACCACCAGCACCAATACCGTGGAATACTACTACGCTGCTTCCATAACCCAGTCGGTAATGAAGAAGATCGGTGAAGAGGCCGGGTGCGAAGCTTCGGCTTCCGGTTGTGCGGAGTTTGAGACGCAGACCTGCAAGACGGTATTGTTAGTAAGGGGTGTTCGCCTGAAAAGGATCTATGCTAGCAACTTTGGTGAGGTGGAATTTCTGGCCACCAAAGACCGGCTTGACCTTGACGACTATAAGCTCAACGAAATAAAGGTTAAGGACAATAGCGGCGCATTGGCGAAGAGCTTTCAGTTCAGTTATACTTTTGCAACGGCTGCAACAGGTTATGGCAATGAGCTCACCAATCTCGATGATGAACCGCAGCTGGCGCGCAGAATGTTCCTGACCGGACTTTCCGAAAAGAGTAAAACTGGTATCATTGAAAAAACGCATGGTTTTGAATATGACGATATGAATGGCCTGCCGGTAAGGCTGTCATACGCACAGGATCACTGGGGATATTTTAACGGTGCACACAATACTTATTTTGTGCCTGTTGACAAACAGCGCATCGAAGACCAGAACGGAAGAAAGGTTTTCGAAAATATCGGTGGCAACCGCGAAGCGAACAGCGCTTTCAGCACGAAAGGCTTGCTGAAAAAGATCACCTATCCGACCGGCGGATCATCGGAGCTCTTTTTCGAACCTAATACATACTGGGATTACGCAACCGTCACCCCGCCGCCAACGCCCATCGATCTCTCCATCAGCGCCCAGTCCAACCACCAGGTGATGACATCCATGGATCTGCTCAACATTTACGAACAAGAGATCCAGATCACCACGCGTGCCATACACAATGCCAATTACGAGGAAGGTGATGACGACCAGGATCAGACCCACTATAAAGTTCAGGTATCTGTGATAGACATTACCACAGACAATCCGGTGTACAACAACTACGACATCCAACTGGGCACCGTGGCAACGGCTTACATCAAACTGGCAAAGGATCATCGGTACCGGATCATATTGATGGCTTCCGGAAGGATCGTAAAAGGAATACTTTCTTCGGCGTATATAAATGAACTGCCCTCGACCATGCAGATGAACCTTGAGACCGGTGGCCTGCGGGTTTCGAAGATCAAAAACTATGATCCGGTAACTTCAAAGTTCGAAGAGACGAACTATACCTATGCCAAGGTAGGAACAAGTTCGTCCGGTGTTGCACGTTCAATACCGCAGTACTATGGCCGGAGCTCCATCCTGACCACGATTCAATGCACGGGAACAAATGGGTCTTTTGATAGACAGAAGTTTTGTTATTACGGAACCCTGTATTCCTCCAGCCAGAGCACTTTGTATCCGGTAAACGGAAATAATGTCTATTACCAGTATGTGGTAGTAAGCCGTGGAAGCAATCACACCTACGGCGCCGAAGAGCATGAGTTTATGGTTCAGTTCGATGCGCCAGGCGCCCAGGTCTGGGGTGATGAAGACATCTTAAGCGCTCCTTACACCAACCTGGGTTGGAGCAACGGGCTTGAGAAATCGGCGAAATATTTTAAACGCTCCGGAAAATCGCTGGTATTGATCAAACAGATCGACAACCATTACGTTACCGATATACGGAATGAAAAAGAAACCAAGGGCCTGGTGGTGCGAAAAAAATACAACCCGGTATACACCATGGAGTCAACAATCCCCTGCAACGCTGAGAACAGGACAAAAACGTATGGCAGATATACGTGCCTCAATGAGAACGAAGATCATTTTCATATATGGCTTATTGGAGGGATTCCTTTTTTTGGAAACGGTAAAATTAAATGCATCGCTCCAAACGCTATCAACGGAATACGTGAGACAAGCCAACATCCCTGCTATCAAAAAAACGTCGAGTCTGTCGCGGTACCCATGGCACTCGACTACCTCGATGCCATTGAGTACAGGAACATCGCCTATTGGTTCTACATGGATTATTCCACCGAAACCAACTACGACGAGAACGGCCAGAATCCCGTAACCACAAAAAGAGAATTTTTCTATGACAATCCTGGCCATGCGCAGTTATCGCGGATCAAAACACAACGCAGCGACGGAAGATACGCGGAAAGCGCTATGAAGTATGTGGACGACTACACAGCGTTTCAGAATCTGGCAGCCCTCCAGGAGAAACACATTGTAAATGTTCCTATAAAAACGGAAAATAGCGTTGACGGCATGCTGACCGATGGGCAGGTGATCCAGCTCAATGACAAGGGACAGGCCCTGGAAGTATACCAGTATGAATCCGCTATACTGAAAGCTTCTCCGGTACATAACGGAGCGCAGCTTATACCCTCGGCGGATTACAAGCTCAAGGCCACGCTCACCTATGACGCGAGCGCCAATGTTTCAGAAGTGCAGACCACCAACCAGCCAAAGATCAGCTACAAGTGGGGGCACAGCGCAACGCGGGTGATCGCAAAAATTTCAGGTGCTGCTGCCGCGGATGTCTTTCATACAAGCTTTGAGGAAGATGGCGTAGCAGGAGCGGCCAGGACCGGCGAGCGCTTTCTGAACAGCGGCACTTATACCATCACCACGCAGGCTTTCAATCCTGTATCCACTACCGGCCTTGTGCTGTCGTACTGGTACTGGAACAACAACCAGTGGGTTTACAGCGGTGAATTACCTTTTACCCGCAACATCACGGCCGGCACACGGCTCGATGAGATCAGGGTTTATCCGAAAGGATCGCAGCTGACAACCATCACCTACAACACGCTGTACAATACCGTGAAGACGATGACCGATCACAACAACATCACTACCAGCTATGAGTATGACAACCTGGGCAGGCTGTTGCGGGTGCGTGACGACAAGCAGAATATTGTGACAGAACAGAAGTATCATTTTTATAACAATACATCCAATGAATAAGGCCGTAAAACTATTGTCTCTGGTTATGCTGGTAGTCTTTTACGGCCAGCAGTCGAAAGCCGATTGTATTAGTGGAAATCTTACGGCGTGCAGGGTGTTGGTGCCCGGGCAGGAGCAGAAACCCTACGCGGAAACCTACACGCTCAATCCCGGCGACTTCTCCAAGAAGTCATGGAGCTATTCGGGGGGAAGCAGGGCAGGTGGCGGAACGCAAACAGCCGACTTCATTACGATAGAATGGACCGAACCCGGCTGGCACTCGCTGACGGTTGCAGAGCTGGATCCCAACAATCCCAGGGAGCCTTGTACGATCACCATCTTCGTAAAAGAGGTTGCAGGCGGAACACTTTCCAATAGTACTGAGATCTGCCAGGGAAGCAGCACAACGTTAACTCTAACTGGTTACTCCGGCCTCATACAACAGTGGGAAAAAACCACGGATGGCTCGACGTGGGAAGTGATCAGCCATACCGGGGCATCTTATAACACCGGTGCGCTTTCCGCCGCCACCAGCTACAGGGTGCTGGTGAGCGAATGCGCGGAGAGCGTTTATTCGAATACCTCAGACATAACGATATCTGTTCCTACCCCAGGGAATGTTTCCGGTGATACTAATTTCTGTACAGGAGAATTGGCGAATGGCACAGCTTCTATAGCAAACTATGGAGGGTTTATTATGACCTGGGAGATGAGTGAATATTCGAACGGTACGTGGGGCGAATGGGTCGGTACGGGAAGCTTGCACGGTATCGAGTCCTACAATTACTCGGTTTCGGTACAAACCCGTTTTCGTGCAAAGATCTCGGCCGGGACCTGTGGTACCATTTATAGCGAAAACGTTGAGGTCATGGAGACGGCACCCGCGGAGGCGGGTTATATTTCAGGCCCATCGGAAGTGTGCTCCGGAGCGCCTTTTTCTCTTTCACTTGTGGGCGCCTCGGGCGTAGCAGAATGGTATATGAAAGACGCTCAGCATGACTATGGACCTATTGGCTCACCCACTGGCATCACCATTACGCGTCCTTACTGGTTTAAAGCCGTTGTTCGGGATGCGGGATGTAACCTTCCCGACGAAGCTGAGTTCTATGTCGCCGTAAAACCAACGCTGTTCGTTTCCGTCGGTCCCGCGTATCAGGAAATATGCCCCGGTGCCGCAGTAAATCTTATAACGCTTGAATCGTCAGGACTGCCTGTCAAGTGGGAGCGGAAAGATGAAAGCTCTTCCAGTTGGTCCACGGTGGCAACAGGCATTGCGCCCGGGTCATTCAAATTTTCCCCGGTAAATGTTTCGGGGCTGTGGCGTGCTGCAGTAACCAACGGATGCGGCGATATACCTTCCAACACTGTTGAAGTAAAGGTGCTGGATGCCATTCCTACACCACAGATCACGAATGTTTCGGTTTGTCCAGGAGAAACCGCCTTGCTCAGCGTAGGTAATCCGCAGCCTGCACCCACGCGGTATGTATGGTATTCCTTTTCAAATGGCCAGCACACTGTATTGACAACTACGGCACTGAATGAGTACCGGATCCCTGACCCAACAAACGCAACGTATTCAGTGGCTTTTGAAAGGGTGGGATGCATAGGCCCAAAAAGTTCTGTGCAGGTGGCCCTGCACAATAGCGCGCTGGTTCCTGCGGCACCGTATATAAACGTTACTACAACCCCGGTGTACAATGTGAAGATCTATAAAAATAATACTTCAGCGGGAGGTGTTTCCTACTACTGGCAAACGCAATCTGATGTAATAGATGTGACTAACCAGGCCGATGTGATCGACATGCCTGCCTCAGGCTTGTATTATGTCAGGTCCATGAATGCATCCGGATGCTGGAGCGGAGTCAGTGAACCCGTGGAAGTTGTTAACCATGTTCCATCACAAACCCAATACGCAGCTGCGCAGATCAACTATGCGCGAACCTATACCTTCCTTGAGCCTTCAACAGAAACGACATACCCGGCTGACCTCGACACCGAAAGTGATCCTTCGAAAATAGGCATCAACTCTACTTATATCGATGGCTTGGGCAGGCCCGTACAAAGCGTGCAGAAAAAAGCATCGCCCACCGGAAACGATCAGGTCACCGTGCTGGAGTACGACGAAGCCGGAAGAAAAGTGAGGGATTATCTCCCGTACATTTCAACGGAGGGAAGTGGCGACCTGAAGACAGCACCCTTCCCGCAACAGCGGAATTTTTATGGTACCGGCGGAGAAGTAGCAGCGTCTTATTTCCCGTTTTTGTATCAGCAGACAGAGCGCTCTCCTTTGGATCGTGCCCAGGCCTCTTATTCTCCCGGCGACGACTGGGCTGGCCTTGTGGGCAGCGCTCAAAGCAAAAAAGTAGCGCATCATTACCTGTCGAACACTACGGCAGACAGCGTGTGGCTCTGGCGGGTGGATGCACAAGCGGTGCCTTTTACGAACTCAAACTATACCGAGGGATTTCTTTTTCTCAATGAGACCCTCGATGAACATGGTTTCAGGGTGCGGGAATTCAAAACAAAAGAAGATAAGCTTGTATTGAAACGGGTGCAGGTGGCATCAGACACCTGGGCGGATACTTATTACATCTACGATGACTTCGGAAACCTGGTAGCAGTGCTTCCTCCTGAAGCTGTCAAGAAAATGAAGGCCATCATCAACGGGAATTAAGACATTCATGAAAACCATACTATTGATCACAAGTCTTTGCGCGGCAGCAATGTCATCTCATGCGCAAAACATCAGGACCTCTGCTATCTCATGGCACATCACACAGGCCTTTGATATCAACACGGGCACGACCACCGATGTTACTGACACCATCATTTCTATAAGCACCAGCCAGCTGCAATGGCAGACCAATGGCAGCACGAAGACCTTCGCCGTGAGTGAAGTGATCGGCCAATGGACAGACATAGACAACAACGGCGAGATCGTCTATGAGGCCGGCAATGAAAGCATGCGTGGTACCGTAACCTTTATACGTGCTGGCGGCGCAATGCGGATCAGGCTTATGATGACCGGCGAAACACTCATCGCCTATGAATTTACAATATCAGCGTACCAGGTTCAATGAAGCATAACATGAAAAGATTTATAAGGCATAGCGTTGTTGTTTTGGTGTTTGGCTTTTCGCTTTGCACAGGTATGAACAGCTTTGCGCAGACCAACCTGGTGCCTGATGACCAGGAGTTCCAGGCGCTGAAAGCATTATACGACAGTCTCGGTGGCCCCAACTGGACCAACAAGACCAATTGGCCTACGCCTGGCAACTGGCCGGCTACTGCCACCGCTGCCCAGATGGGAACGTGGTTCGGCGTTACTGTGCAGAGTGGCGACATCTTTAAAGTGATCCTGTCTGGCAACAACCTTACGGGTAAGGTGCCTGTGGCCATCTCGCTGATGTCGCAGGTAACACAGATCCAGCTCAACGCTAACCACCTGAGCGGTTCTCTTCCATCTTCACTGGGCTCATTGAGCAAATTGCTCTGGCTGAGGTTTGACACCAACCAGCTGACCGGTACGGTTCCCGCGAGCCTTGGCAACCTGCCAATGATACAACATCTGTATTTTGATGGAAACGCTTTAACGGGAACAATTCCTCCTGCGCTGGGTAACCTGAGCAGCCTGCTGGTGCTCTCGTTAAGCAACAACCAGTTTACCGGATCGATCCCCTCATCATTTGGTGGCCTTCAGAATCTGACAAGTCTTTACCTGCATGGCAATCAGCTCACGGGATCTGTGCCTGAATCATTGGGGAATCTTACGAACCTCAATAACCTGTATCTTCGTAATAATCAGCTGAGTGGTCCGTTGCCAGCTTCGTTGGGGAATCTTACCAAGTTGAAGGCGTTCTTCGCGAATGTAAACGCGTTGACCGGATCGATCCCTGCTTCGCTGGGAAACCTTACGGATCTTGAATATCTTCACCTGCAACAGAACCAGCTTACCGGCGCAATTCCTTCGCAGCTCGGCAACCTGTCAAAGCTACTGCAGCTTTATGTAAACCAGAACAAGCTTACCGGCGAGCTGCCTGCTTCCCTGGGCAGCCTGACCAAGCTTCAATATCTGAACACGTTCTCTAACCAGCTCACCGGTGCGGTGCCTTCTTCGTTCTCTGGCCTTACGAACCTGGTCTATTTAAACCTTTCAACGAACAAGCTCTCAGGCGATCTTCCTGACATGTTCGGGGCCATGACCAAGCTTGCGAACGTTGATCTTTCAGGAAATTATTTCACCGGTGCGTTTCCATCATCCATTGGCAGCTGCGCGCTGCTTACGTTTGTGAGTGTTAACACCAACAGGATCACAAGCTTTCCTGCGTCGGCATTAACGCTTCCAGTGCTGAACCTGGTCAATTTAGAGAACAATGAAGTAAGCGCCATACCTAATTTTTCCACGCACACCAATAAGGCGAACCTGAGCGTATGGCTCCGCAATAACAGGCTGGATTTTTCACAACTCGAGCCGCTGATCAACGCAGGCATTGCCGGTGTGGTCTATAACCCTCAGAAACCGATCAACGATGTAGTAACCCAGCCGTTGATCCAGGGGAGTGCCCTCGTGCTCACGGCACGGCCTGCCGGCGCGTTCAGCTCCGTGACCTGGGAGAAACAAAACCCCAACACTACCTGGGCAACACTGACCAACGATGAGGATACCAATCCCCTGACCTACACCCGCACAACGGCAACCCTGGCCGACGAAGGGGCGTATCGCTGGCGCGCAACCAATACAAAAATGCCTGGCGTAAGCGTTCAAAGCGAGCCCATGAACGTAAAAATACCGGCCCGCTTTGTGCTTGACGACCTGGCGTTCCAGTACAAGTACGATGCCCGCAGGCGCATGACCCATAAAAAAGTACCCGGTGCCGACTGGGTGTATATGGTGTATGATGACCGCGACAGGCTGGTGATGACCCAGGATGCCGAGCAGCGTAAGACCAACAAGTGGAGCTATACCAAATACGATGCGCTCAACAGGCCCGTGATGACGGGTGTCTATACACATAGTGCGTTTGTAGATCAGGCAGGTATGAGCGGGTTGATCAGCACCACTAATTTTATTGAAACGTACAATGGTGCGTCAGCCACACACGGTTATAGCAACGTTGTATTTCCAACTACAGGCACCGAAGTGCTCACCGTAACTTATTATGATGACTATGCCTTCAGGTCACTGATTGCCGGTGGTGGATTCGACTACAGGAAGAACGAGCTGGAAGGCCAATACCAGAATCCTGACAATGCCGCCACGGTAGCTTTTGAACGCGTGACGGGACAGGTTACCGGAACCAAAATAAAAGTACTGGGAACCACCACCTACCTTTGGCAGGCGAACTATTATGACGACCGGTATCGTGTTGTTCAAACCATTGCCAGCAATGATAAATCAGGGACCGACTGTATCACCAACATTTATGATTTTACAGGACAGGTGCTGAAAACACAGTCCAGGCACACCGCACCGAACATCGCGGCCGTAGGCACAGAAGGAATTAAGATCCTCCGCACGTTTAAATATGATCACGCAGGCAGGTTGCTCAAAACGTGGCACAAGACCGGAAACGGAGCTGACGTTCTGCTGGCCCAAAACGAATACAACGAGCTCGGCCAGCTGGTGACCAAAAACCTGTACAACACAGACCCGGTATCCGCGCCTGACGCAAGCCGCGCCTTCAAACAACAGCTCGACTATCGCTACAACATCCGTGGCTGGCTCACGCGCATGAACAACAGCGATGTTTCCATAACCGAGAACGGCCCCCGTGACTACTTTGGCATGAACCTCTTCTATAATGAGTCCGTTCCTGAACTCGCCGGCTATCAGCCGCAGTTCAACGGAAACATTTCTGCCATGAAGTGGAGCACCAACCTGGGTCTTGGCGCCAGCGTATCCTCGCTGGAAATCGATGCGTCGAAAGAAAACGCCTACGCGTTCCGTTACGACACCCTGAACAGACTGAAATCCGCGGCCTTTCACAAGAAGCCATCCACTGGCTGGACTGCATCAACAGCGTATCATGAAGATAACCTGAAATATGACCACAATGGAAACATCAAAGGCCTGAACCGCACCACAACAGAAGGCGCTCCGATGGACCGGCTCACATATGCGTATAGCGGCAACCAGCTGCTGAAAGTGAGCGACGCCTCAGACAAAACAAAAGGATTTGTTGACGGTCCCAGCCCCGATAACGACTACACCTACGACGCCAACGGCAACATGACGCTGGACAGGAACAAGGACATCACGGCCATCACCTACAACCACCTGAACCTGCCTGATAAGGTCACGAAAAGCACGGGTGACTACGTAAAATACACATATGATGCTACGGGCCGAAAGCTGAGCCAGGGTGTTTACAATGCCAGCAATGTATTGAAGAAAAAATCGGATTATGCAGGTGAGTTCTTTTATGAGAATGATACGCTGAAATTCATCAATCATGAAGAGGGTAGGGTAGTGATGGCCGGTACTGTGCAGGAGTATCAGTATCATTTGAAAGATCATTTGGGGAATGTGCGGATGACGTTCACTACGAAGGATGAATCGCAAACAGCGACCGCGACGATGGAACAAGCCAATGCGGCTAACGAGCAAAGTGAGTTCATCTATTACAACGAAGCTGTAAAAGTTTATTCGAAAATCTTTGACCACACCAATAACGGTCAGGTTGACAACGACGGCTATGCAATCAGGCTGACGGGAGGTAACACAAGCAAGATTTACGGCCTCGCCAAATCACTCAGTGTAATGCCCGGCGATACCATAAAAATGGACGTCTTTGCCAAATACGTAACAGGAACACCGTCCAGCAACACATGGGCAGGAGACCTGTTGAGCACGATGACAGCCATCAGCGCCAACGCCCCTGGTGTGGTGGTTGACGGTGGGCTGGCCGGAAGCATCGGCGGACAGAGCTTCCCGATGGAGGGCTACATGACCAGGAGTGCGGAAAATGAAACCGCTCCAAAAGCTTACCTGAACTGGCTTGTGTTCAACAGGCAAGACAGCCTGGTAGATTTCGGCTACATCCGTCTGACAACAGCTGCGCTGGAAAACGGATCCAACGGAGCACACGAGCACCTGGAAAAAGGTGACTTGTTGATCCGTGAGCCTGGATATGTGTATATTTACCTCAGCAACGAGAATGAAAACCCCGTTGAGGTGTTCTTTGATGATTTTGGGGTGGAGCATGTGAAGAGCCCTGTTATACAGATGGATGATTATTATCCGTTTGGATTGACGGCAAGCACCAGTCAGCGTGAGAACTCGCTCAAAAATAATTTTCTTTACAGTGGAAAGGAAAGGCAAGATGAACTTGACCTTGGCTGGCTCGATTATGGTGCTCGAATGTTTCAGCCGGAAATTGGACGATGGGGCACAATTGACCCTTTGTCCGGGAGTATGGAGGCCATAAGCCCATATGGTTTCGCTCTAAACAATCCTGCTACTCTAGTTGATGTTCTAGGGCTCGCGCCAGTATATAATTGGGAGAAAGAGATATATGAAGAAAATGGTAAGGAGGTTAGTTGGGATAAGGTTCAAAAAACACTCAATACCGACAAATCTGCCAATGTTCTCTTGATGTCAAACGATTTATCCAAAGACCCCGGCGGAGCGTTGCAAACTATGGTGGATGCTGCTAACGAAAATGGAAGTATAACGGTGATGAGAGTGTCTAATACCAAAGATGCCGCAGATCAGCTTGAAAAGTTGGGCGCCACGATCGACAACTTGTTTATAGGCAGTCATGGAAGTTATAGGACTGCTTCTTTTTCTATTGGAGTGACAAACTATAGTGGAGACAACCTTAGTAAGATAAAGAACGACAAAAATCTCTCTCGCATATCAAAATTGATGAGCGAAAATAGTCAGATAATTATACAAGCATGTCATGCTGGAAATCCGCAAAACAAAGGTGTTGAACTTCTCACATCACTGGCTGTAAAAATGAGGACAACCGTTTTAGGCAATCAGAGTTGGGGTCTGACAAGTCCTAATATGTTTGGCGGCTATTTCTTTGGAGCAATTCCGTACTATCAAGAAGCAGGCGATTCCCCGGGGAAACCATGTCAAGGTGGTAGTTGTGACACATATTCATATGAACAAAGAGCAAGAGCATTTGACGCCGCTGGCAAGTGGACAAAGGTCACATATTCGAACGGGCAATCGAAAGTCACAACCATCAACAACGTTTATTATACACGTTCGGGAGGCATAAGCTACAGCGAAGGTAATCAATAAAGTCATGAAGAAATTTACATTTATCATGGTCGTTTGGCTAAACTTTTTATCGTGTCGGCCGTCTGATGGCTCACCATCGAGTGATACAAGATTTTATTCTGATATTGAATTGTTTACGCTCGAAGGCGTCAATGAGATGCTACCCTCAGAATTGAAATATCCATATATTCAGATCGACTTCATTAGTGAAAATAAAAGAGATATTACTTATTACTTTGACAAGAATACAGTATACAGTAGAAAATACGAGCGGAGGGATTCTATATGGTCTTCGTTACATAAAGTAATCGACGCTGAAGAGGGTGCGACGTTTTATTTTTATGAGTATATCAGTGCTAATTGGAGGATGGTATTGGAATACAAAAATGATCCAAGGAAAAATGGATCGCTCAGTACTCTAACTTTACTTGATCGACAGAGAAAGGCCACGTATGTTTTCGAGGAGGATATGGTCCGTATCAAACCGTCCTCCGATATAGGACTTTATCCACTGCGAAGGAGCTTGCGAGAAGAATTGTATGACTGGAATATTCACGAAGGGATACTTATGTTAAATGAAACTTATATTAATACCCAGACTCGCGAGATCGAATATAAAGGTCGGAAGTGCTATCATGTTGGTTCGCTCTCCTACTTTTGGTGGACAATGGCTGGGCATAAACTGGCAAAAGTGGATTGTGCCAACTAATGTAAGTAGCCCTTTGTTGAGGTGTTCTTGAAAAAATATAGATTCACATAGCGACGGAGCGATTTTATTTTTAACTACTCTTCATTGTCAACATCACAAGTCCCTAATCAGATCCCCCGATATTAGTTGAAGTCGTTCACTGTGCAATGGTATGCCGTAGCGCTCCAGAATACTAGTATCATTTGGGGAATGTGCGGATGACGTTTACTACCAAAGATGAATCACAGGCAGCGACTGCAACGATGGAACAGGCTAATGTGCCTAACGAGCAAGGTGAGTTCATTTATTACAACGAAGCTGTAAAAGTTTATTCAAAGATATTCGACCACACCAACAACGGCCAGGGTGACGCAGACGGTTATGCCATCAGGCTAACTGGGGGTAACACAGACAAGATGTATGGTCTAGCTAAGTCACTCAGCGTGATGCCTGGCGATACCATAAAAATGGATGTATTTGCCAAATACGTGACAGGTACGCCTTCCAGCAACACCTGGGCAGGAACCCTGCTGAGCACGATGACAGCCATCAGCGCCAACGCCCTTGGTGTGGTAGTTGACGGCGGGCTGGCCGGAAGCATCGGCGGACAGAGCTTCCCGATGGAGGGCTACATGACCAGGAGTGCGGAAAATGAAACCGCTCCAAAAGCTTACCTGAACTGGCTTGTGTTCAACAGGCAAGACAGCCTGGTAGATTTCGGCTACATCCGTCTGACAACAGCTGCGCTGGAAAACGGATCCAACGGAGCACACGAGCACCTGGAAAAAGGTGACTTGTTGATCCGTGAGCCTGGATATGTGTATATTTACCTCAGCAACGAGAATGAAAACCCCGTTGAGGTGTTCTTTGATGATTTTAAAGTTGAACATATCAAATCGCCTATTGTTCAAACAGATGACTACTATCCCTTCGGTTTCGCCTTTAATAGTCATCGCAGAGAGAACTCAATCGAAAACAGATATCTCTATAACGGGAAGGAGCTACAGCATGACCTAGGTTTAGGATGGTACGATTATATTGCACGACAATACGATCCGATTACTGGAAGATTCTTATCGGTTGACCCTGCGGCTGATCTAATGCGCAGGTTTTCAACTTATGCCTATTCATTTGATAACCCTATTAGATTTATTGATCCTGACGGAATGATCCCGGAACAAGCTACTGGAGGAGATCAGGAAGACCCTAAAAAGAAGAATCAACAAGAACAACAGCAAACGAAGACATGGGATGATTTAGGCCCATTAGAAAAGTTTTTTGGCACATTAATCCTCCTTACAGAAGAGCTTGGTAGTCGTATTAATCAAGGACAAGGCAAAGAGAGTGGCGACTTTGACGATAATATTCAAACTGGGATAAATACAATTAATGATGTAGTTCTCACAGTTCAAGGCACTCATGAAATATTAACATCAGGACCAGCTAGTGGGAAAAATCTTGCGGACGATGCAGCAAGCAATGGTGCTAAGCTTTTAAATAAAGCTGATGATGCCGCAAATGCAGCGATAAAAACGACCGATGATATAGTGAAGGTTCGCCACCATACGTCTTCTGCTGGTTTGAAAGGAATCAAAAAGGATGGACAAATAAACCCGGCTAGGGGAAAGCCACCCGGCGTTGATGTGGAGATGGAACCATTTTCAAGGCCGTCACAGGTAAATCTAGGACAAGCAGGAGGAGGAAATAAAGGGGGAGGTGGTTATGTGGAGTTTTCTGTTCAAAAAAGTGATATTGTAGTTCGGCCAGGAACAGAGGGGGAAGAGTTGTAACCGGCGGAGTGCCACTAAAGCTTGAAAACACAAATCCTCGATTTGTTAGAAATTGGTTTTCATTCTAATAATTATAACCTAAAATGAAAAGGAGAAAATTTGAGTACGATTTTATCGTGTTTTTGTTCGCTTATTTAATACAAATTGATTTTTCTCTTGATAGGAGTTTATGGTCTTCATGGAAGGAATTACAGGAATACTATAGGACGGTGATTCCTCCAAGAAAAGTTGCTGACTATCTCCAGCTTTATTCAAATCTTGAGCAGGTTGAGGCTCAAGATTTTACTGTTAAAGAGATAAGTGCATTGAAGAAGATAGAACTCTCTATAATCAGGTTGTTCTCTGTAAATATATATTTAAGCGTAGATGAAGTTTCATATTGTATTAAACAGCTACTTACGTTTCAAGAATATCTTGCGAGTAGAAGTGAAGTAGATAAATTTGAAATTGAAAATCTAAGGGCTAAAGTTTCACTTTTTGCTCATAATATACTTAAATATAAGATTAGTAGAAGAGATCAAAAAAAGTGCTTTCGAATAGAACACTTTTTGTCAAATAACATGTTGGAGGTGATCAAGATTGAAGATTTTACAAAGACCTTAAAAATGTAGAGACTATTTTTCTCAATCGGCGCTGGTAGCCCGGAGCAATTTGTAGGGTCGAACATGCTGAGTCGGATCTGGCGTCGTAATTTATCGTTGTCTATGACGTTTTTGTGGTCGATTCATTGTTGGCAAAATCAATAAGTCTGGCGACCCAAGTGCTTGGGTCACCAGAAGGGTCGCCAGAAAATGCGAAATCAGGCTACAATACTGTCGTGACCGGTGAGGAAGTGGTGATCAATATTAGCTTTGGGCTACCACTCAGCGGTAATATAGAAATAAAGGCTTCCGAGGCCGATGATAACGAAAGCTCGCTCTACGATGACGATATAGTGCGTTGTACGGGCACAGATACGGTGTCATATAAAACAAGTTTTAGCCGTCCTGGGTATTATAAGTTGTCGTTTCAGTTTAAACATTCCAATCTTAAGCCCGGTGATACACTTACGGTGCAGAATGTCGTTCGAAATTACCCAATTGTAGTAATAGACTCTTTAATATCTAATCCCTCACATCTAAAAAAGAGTTAAATCCCCAGACCTAACCCTAACTAGTTCAAGTCTTCCGCCTGTGCGATGGCAGGTGGGAGACTTGAACTATCATTTATAAAGTTTTCAAACTAAAAAAACGCAATCAATCCAGAGACTTTTGCGTAAATAGATTTATGCATAAATTTTCGGACACAACTCAAAAGGCCTTATCAGAATCGGGTTGGCAGGAAGATAGGAAGATAGATATCCAATCCTTTAAGTTTGATCTTGTAAAGGAGGGATATCCTTGGTTCGGAAAAGTCGAATCCTTTCTGCAGGCTTTTGGTGGACTTAATGTGAAATTTTTAAGAAGTGATAGAAGCCAAGACTTCTTTCAATTCGACCCATCAAGAGCTGTGCAAGACATCGATGTTCGATGGGTCAAAGATGATTATTCAAAGCGCCTTCAAAACATAAATCTTTGTGTGGTCGGACAAGCCTTTGGCGGTCACATGACGTTGTTAATTAGCGAAGATGGTAAGATGTACGGAGGCTACGATGATAACCTTTACCTGATTGGCAATGACGGAAGCGAAGCGATCGAAAATATTTGCCTGAATAAGGAAATGGAGGCGATCCCCCTTTGAGTTGCTGTCAGTTTGTGCAACCTTGATACTTAACCATTCAATGTCAAGATTTAAATACAAAAGTCTAAGGACTTTCATCATAATGAGCACGAGTCTCGCGCATGCTATTCCGCAATTAGAAGACTGGTGCCAACTCGTGAACTTAGATTAAGCCTAACCAAGTTGTAAGATCAATCAAAGACCATCAACAAGCCTGATGAAATTGGTAACGTGATAACGGAAAAAATTTCCACGTCGATGACCAAGGCAACAACTCAACAAGTGGCTAACGCGTCAACTAAGCAGGCCTTAAAAGCAGTGACGAAAGAGGCCAAAGAAATATCCATCCCTTTCACTAAAAAATGTAAATAAATTGAGCAAGCAGATGATTGCCCAAAGAGTTTCTCGAATTGCAGCAGAAGGTAAAGCGAAAGCTACGGTAGTAAGGGTTGGAACTGAAACTACTCTAGAAACTGCAAGCGAGAAAGCTTCAGAAACAGCTAAGGATAAACTTAATAAGAAGTAATGAAGGCCAAAGACAGAGTTGCAGTTATTACGGTTCTGATAATATCTCTGGGGGTATTTATTTATTGTGGATTGGATTTAGTCAAAAGACTGTCAATCTTTTTTTCTTATGAAGAAGTTGAAGCAAATGTAATTGAATGGACAGACGAGAATGGGGAAATTTACCTTTCGTATTCTTATTTCGATAAGTATGATGTGAAAGATTACACAATAAAAAGAGAAGTTGGGAGACGGCATGTTAAACTCCTTCAGAATCTGTCAAAAGTTCAAATCAGATACTCTAAGATTTATCCTACCTATACAACGATAAATGGAATAACGGATTATTCATTTATTTTTGTTTTAATAGGGGTAGCATTAACTACTATATCAATTTATAGATGCATCAGGGTATTAAAGAAAAAAGTTCCGATTTCTGATTTTGTTTAATGACGCATCTTTCTTCTTCAAGTCTTTCGTCTGTAGCATGTTAGGAGACTTGGACTTAATAATTTAGTATATTTTAAGTCCATCGATTGCGCAGTAAGAACGTTGCACAAGTGTCTTAGCTTCTTCACGTAAACTTACAACAGGCAGAGCAACCTGGCAGATCTTGGTTATACCTGACTGATAGCGGCTGTCCTGGAAAAAGAAACAACGGACCACATGAGCATTTGCAAAAGGTAATTTTGATCCGTGCGCCCGGATATATGTAAATTCACCTCAGCAACGAAGCTTGAAACCCCGCTGCGCCCGCCGAAGTGACAACGAAGATGGGATGAGGTAGAAGATGGAGTCCATATAACTATGCATTTAATAATCCCATCAGATTTATAGACCCAGATGGAATGTTCCCTGGAGATCAAAATGAAACTATAAAACGGGAGAGCACTGTTGATATTTCGAAACCAAATGAAATACGTGTAAATGAAAGGACTGTCGAAGCTGGCCCAACAGACCGACAAACTTATACCCATGAGGATCGTTCTCAAGTAATAGTTGAGCAGACAAAATTCACGACAACTGAAACGCAGCTAGTCGTTATGGGTTGTATAAAATAAAAATAGATAAAGAACTCTATAAAATTGGCAAGGCTGATTTAAACAGAACTACCGCAAGTACGGGATTGCCAACTCGACTTCATCAACAATTGAGAAAACTACAGGCACTGAATGCAAAGAAAGCGGTGGAAGGCAAGGTCGTTAAGGATTTGGGTAACACGACCACAAAGAAGGCCAAAAAAGCAGAAACTGCCGAATTGCAAAAGGAATTTGATAAAACCGGAAAAGTGCCTGATGGAAACAAAAAGAGTTTTAAACCAAACTAACAACAATGACCTTCAGATTAGCAGTTCTTTTTCCTGAAGTTGGAGTAGACTTTCCGATTTCATATAAAGTAAATCAATTATTGCTCGATAAGTTAATTGACAAACTTCCGAAAGAACAGCAACAAGTTATAGTGGATAATAAGTCATTCTCATTAGGGGTCATTATTTCAACAAGAAAGAGCAAAACAGATTTATCAATTCAGGGACCTTCTATTAGCAAAAAATACAAAATGGTCGATTACACAATATGGATTCCATATCTGAAAGTGATTAAAAGCAGTAGTTTGTTGGAAACTTATCTTGACTTTATTTCGGAGGGTATTATTCTGGTCTTTGAAGATCTTGGTCGCGACAATAAAAAATTGATATCTAAAATAGTTGGTGCTGTAAAAAAACAGGTTTTGACTAATCCCTCTTATCAATATAATCCTGAAGATGATGAATGGTGATCTTATAAGACGCGTCTGAAAGAACACCCCTAGCTACTTCAAGGCTTCCGCCCGTGCGTTGGCAAGTGGGAGCCTTAGACTTATCATTCATAAAGTTTTCAAACTTATCTAACACCGCACGCAATCTCAATCCTAGCCAAGTCTTCCGGCTGTGCCATTGCAAGAGAGAGACATTACTGGTATACTTGGTGCATAACATTCCCGATACCAACGGCGAGAACATTTACAGGAGGTGTCTAACTAAACTTGCATTTCGATAAGCTGACGCTTTCTTTACCCTCTCTTTTCGAATCATTAATTTACTATGTCCATTTATATAAAAGAGAGTGCTCTGCACATACTCACAAGTACGCAATAATGACGGGTGAGTTGACGGTCCCAGTCCCGATAACGACTATACGTATGATGCCAACGTCAACATGACGCTGGACAGGAACAAGGATATCACGGCCATCACCTACAACCACCTGAACCTGCCCGACAAGGTCACGAAAAGCACGGGTGAGTATGTAAAATATACCTATGATGCTACGGGTAGAAAGTTGAGTCAGGGCGTTTACAATGCCAGCAACGTGCTTCAGAAGAAATCGGATTATGCAGTGAGTTCTTTTATGAGAATGATACGCTGAAATTCATCAATCATGAAGAGGGTAGGGTAGTGATGACCGGTACTGCGCAGGAGTATCAGTATCATTTGAAAGATCATTTGGGGAATGTGAGAATGACGTTTACCACGAAGGAAGAAGTAGATGACGCAAAGGCCACGATGGAAACTGCCAGCGTCACCACTGAGCACGGTCAGTTCCTCAACTACGACGAAGCTGTGAAGGTAAACAGTTCATTGTTCAACCACACCCCCAATGGAGCAACACACTACGCAACGCGTCTGCGTGGCAGCGCCAACGAGCAATACGGGCTTGCAAAATCACTCAGTGTAATGCCCGGCGATACCATTCGTATCGAAGTTTTTGCCAAATATGTTGATCCTAATACCGGAAACTGGCAACAAGCCCTTTCAGACCTGATGACGGCCATCGCCAACGGTACG
Source organism: Chryseosolibacter histidinae (assembly GCF_018598225.1). GTDB lineage: Bacteria > Bacteroidota > Bacteroidia > Cytophagales > Cyclobacteriaceae > Chryseosolibacter > Chryseosolibacter histidini. The sequence continues at coordinate 29,891 of NZ_JAHESF010000023.1, forward strand.
GCACCTGCCGGAACCGTGGTAGACGGCGGACTTGCCGGAAGTATTGGCAACGCGACCTTCCCTTATGGGGGCCTGCTCGATAAAACGCCAGGTGGCACTCCGCCGAAGGCCTTCCTGAACTACATCATGTTCGACCGTGATGTTAACCCGATCTTTGACCCTGAACAGACCAACTTCATCCAGGTAAGCGAGCTGGCAAGGGAAACTGGCGCCAATGGCGATCATGAACGGCTCTACGCCCAGGTGATTGCAAAGCAGCCGGGCCTCATGTATATTTACCTCAGCAACGATAATGTTGAGCTTGGTGGCCCAACCGTTGAGGTGTTCTTTGATGATTTTAAGGTGGAGCATGTGAAGAGTCCTGTGGTGCAGATGGATGATTATTATCCGTTTGGGTTGACGTTTAACTCGTACGGTAGGGAAAACAGCGTTCCGAATCGCTGGAAGTTCCAAAGCCAAGAACACATTGATGACCTCAGTTTAGGTTGGGATTCGTTTAAATGGAGAAACCACATGCCTGACATTGGTAGGTTCTTCAATATTGACCCGCTTGCTAGCAAGTATGTTTATAACAGCCCTTATGCGTTCAGTGAAAACCAGGTGATCGCTCACGTGGAATTGGAAGGATTGGAGAAGTATCCAATTAATACCACCAATCCGCTTTCCACAATGGCTGATGGTATGCGGCAGTATTTTAAGGCTGCCGGAAGTCTTTTGGATAGGGCGTTTGTTAGCGTGTCGGCTACAACAACAAAAGTGATAGGGACAATGAAGGCAAACCTTGGCATTGGTGAACTTACAGTTACTTCAAGCGTTGAAAAAACTAGAACGATAACTGCTCGTCCGAATTTTGGAGAGTTTATGGAGTATAACAGCTCAAATAAGCCCACTGCTCCAATGTTTAAGATCATTAATGAATCGGAAGTAAATCAAGTTACCGAAGCTAAAGTTACAACTCGAGCAGAGGGCGTTGATCTTCAAAGCACAATAACTACCAAAATTAACCTTGAAACGAAGGAACCGACGGTTTCGGCCGATTTAACAGCAGGAAAGGATGGAAGCGGTTTATATGTCGAAAGTGAGGCAAAACTTAACTCTACAAAAGTAGATGCGGGTTTCAAAGCAGAGACATCAGGACCAACATTTAAAATTGGTTTTAAAGCAGGGGTTACATTATATGAGAATCAGACAAATAAATAAACTATTAGCAGGTCTTTTGGTACTGATCTGTTTTGAGTGTTCAAAAAAAGGCGATGAAGTTAATTCATCAGGAGAGATAAAAGTAGATGAGTTTCAATTTAAAGAAGGTGGAACATTAACTGATTGGCAGTGTATCAATGCAGCAGAAGATAAAGTTTGTATTCCGAATAAATGGAAAACATCAGCAAGCAAGGATTTTCATTTTTTTGCACACCTCAAGAGCCAAGAGAGCAAGAATAGCTTTTTTGTAGTAGTTAGGTATGATACAGGAGATGTAAAAATTGATTTGACTACGTACTTACAGGAAGTGGTCAAGCAAATTAAAGCAGACACAAATGAAATTTCCAATGAAGGTAATTTTAGGTATCTTACTTTTGAGAAGTCATCGCCTTGTTATTATGGTGAATTTATAACAGAAATTAATGGCGAGAAATACTATACGTATTCGATGTACACGATTCGATTTGGATATCTGTACGATTTTACGCTAAAAACGCAAGGAGTAGACAAAGATAATTCGTACAAGGATTTTCAAAATGTTTTGTTCAACTATCAGGTCGGAAATCAATACCTTTTTAAGAAAGAAGACCCAGTGGTATCCGTTAAACTGATCGATCCCAATAGCTTTTTATGAGGTCTCGTATTCTAAATACTTTACCTTCTCACTAGTACAAGGTTTGAAACCTGAACTAGCGTAAGTCTAATATTCAATAGGTACCTGCATAACTAGTTCAAGTCTTCAGCCTGCGCGTTGGCATGCGAGAGACTTAGACCTCTCATCCACAAAGTTTTCTAACTTGTATCTACGAAACACTCACTTCAAGCACACTCTTCTTATTCTGAAACTCCCTCATCATCTCCTCTGTATACTCATTCCTGAAGTGATTCACCCCCCAATCCAGCATCTGGTCAATAAGCACGCGTAGCGACGTGCCGCTTTCCGTTAGCCTGTACTCGATCACTTGTGGATAGGTTGCTGAGATAACCTCACGGGTGATCAGCTTATCCTGCTCGAGCTCGCGGAGCTGCTCGGTGAGGATCTTTTTGCTGATCTTCGGCATCGAGCGCTTCAGCAGCCCGAACCGGTTGATGTCGTTTTTGATCAGGTATAAGATGATCGGCTTCCATTTTCCGCCGATCATCGCGAAGATTTTCGTCATCACACACACCGATGCATCGTAAGTTCTGTATTCCATAGAATATTTTTTTGCTCAGTATCAGTCCTTTACGTTCGAAGCAGGCCGGTCACCGGATGGTAACTAATTGACCGCTGGCAGGCCCTGTTCCTAATATTACGGAAACAACGCAAAAATGATCGACCTGAAACAATTAAAACGAACAAGCTTGTGCAGCAACGCCTTGATGGTGCTTACTTCCATTCATCATATCTATGGCGCAGTGATCTACAGCACGCCCTGGAGACTGCATGTGATCTTCCTCAGTGCGCCGGTTCTGGTGGCGACCATCATCCTGGAATACCTGCTGAAGAAGAATGATAACAAGGTTTTATTCTGGTTATATGCATTTATCGTATTGATACCTTCCCTCAGTCTTATCGGCTTGTTCGAAGGCATCTACAACCACATCTTAAAAGACATCATGTTCTATGCAGGTTTCAGTGAAGAGACCATGCTGTCAATGTTCCCACCACCGACCTACGAAATGCCAAATGACTTCCTGTTTGAATTTACAGGTGTACTGCAGGGAGTGGCGTGTGTGCTGCTGACGGTTACATTCTTCAAATTGATCAGAGGAAGGTTGAAACAGGCGTAAGGGAAGAGTCCACTGTCCACGGACCACAGCAAGACTGACGCGCACCTTGCCCTCTCTTACACTCACTGGTTGGTTCACACTTATGTAAAAGAGAGGGCTTTACACTCGCTCGGAGCACTTCATGAAAATGGGTGAGTTAGGCCTTCGAAGGGAAGTGAACATAACCCTTCCAGGGCTCTTCAAAGGGCAGTGCTTCATCAAGTTGTATCGTCACTTGCATAACCCTGGAAGGGTTGTTCGTGAGGGGAATGCTGTGGGCTGTGGATCGTGGACTATAACCTCAACGCTGGCTGTGTCTTAAGACAAATTCAGTATCTGTGCCGGTATTTATTTTTTACAACTGATAAAATAACAAGCAGCTTCTTACGTCTACATCCCCCAATTGGGTATGTCTGTCCATAAAAATTCTTTGCGGTCCTTTGCGTCTTCTTTGCGCCCTTCGCGTGAACCCGCATTTCTGCAATCGTTGCCGAAGCTTCATATGCCAACGTTTGCTGTAAAATCTCAAAAATTTCTTTAGGAAAAGTCAACCCTGATGCGCTTACTTTGCGTTTAACAAAATTGTTAAACAAAATAGATAATGGGAGCAGAAGAGGCACAAACCGAAAAGCTGATCAAGGATACGGCCAAGGTCCTGTTCTTCCAGAAAGGTCTTTTGAAGGCTACTACGCAGGAGATTGCGGACGAAGCAGGGGTCAACCGCGCATTGATCCACTACTACTTCCGCTCACGCGACCAGATGTTGGATATACTGCTGGAAGAGACCATCCAGGAAAAAAAGGGCCGGGTAAAACGGATCCTTTCGTCAGAATTGCCTTTCCGTTTGAAGATCGCCCATTTCATCGATGCTGTTGTAGACTACGGGCTCACCTATCCATACCTGGAGAATTTCCTGATCAGCGAAATGGCCAGGCAGCCCGACAAACTGAAAGATTTCTGCGCTCGTGACCGGGTCAAATCCAGTGACCTGATCCGGGAACAGCTCGAAGAAGAGATTCGCAAGAAACGGATGGCACCTATCACAGCGGAGCATTTTATGATCAACCTCTCGGCCATGTGCAATTACCCGCTGCTCGCAAAGTCTATTCTGCAGACCATTCATGGTATGACGGACTCTGCCTATCGCAAGTTCCTGATGGATCGTAAACAGATCATTTACACCACCATCTTCAACGAGGATATGCCGGAGCTTACACACAAAAAAGAACTTCAATACTAGCGCCCTAAGTTTTACTAACCAATTATGCAATTTTCAACAACGAAACCACACACCCTGTTATGGGTAGTTTTGACACTTTTCCTGCCCCTCGCAGGTAGTGCACAGAACGCCCCCGCCGACAGCACACTGCAGACAGCCACACTCGATAAGGTGGTGCAGTATGCCCTGGCGCATCAGCCTGCCGTGCGGCAAGCGGAGATAGATGAAGAGATCACCAATAAAGTTATCAAAGGCAAGCTTGCTGACTGGTATCCGCAGGTGAACTTCGCTTTAAACTATCAGCGCTTCATAGACCTGCAAACCAGCGTGATCGGCGGAAACGAGATCCGCTTTGGCGTTAACAACACGTCATCAGCACAGTTCACTGCCACGCAGACCCTCTTCAACCGCGATGTGCTGCTGGCCAGCAGTACCGCTTCCAAAGTGAGGATCCAGTCGCAGCAGAATACGCTCAAGAGCAAGATCGATGTTACCGTAGCGGTGACCAAAGCGTTCTACGACCTGCTGGCCACCTCGCAGCAGATCAAGGTGAACGAAGAATCAGTGGTGCGCCTGCAGCGGAGCCTGAAGGATGCCCAGGCCCGGTATACGAGCGGTGTTGCCGACAAGACGGATTACAAACGCGCCACCATCCTGCTGGGCAATGCACAGGCTGCGCTGAAGACCAACCGCGAGCTGCTCGCGTATAAGGAAGAGTACCTGAAAGCACTGATGGGCTACCCGCTGGGACATGACCTGCCCATCCAGTACGACACGCTTCAAATGGAGAACGAGGTCGCCATCGACACGACGCAGGAGATCAACTTTACAGCGCACATCGATTACAAAATCCTCTACACCCAGAAGGAGCTGCAGCACGCCAACGTCAAGTACAGCTACTGGGCATTTCTGCCTTCGCTGAACGCGTTCGGTGCGTATAACATCAACTACCAGAACAATCAGCTGAGCGAGCTATATAGCCGTAACTTTCCGTACTCTTATGTAGGCGCCACGCTTGCGTTCCCGATCTTTCAGGGAGGCAAACGTACCGCCAAAGTGCAGGAGCAGAAGCTTGCCAGCCAACGCCTGGATCAGGGCCTCACCAACCTGGAGAACAACCTCAATGCGGAGTACACACGGGCACTTGCCGCTTACAAAAGCAACCTCGCAAACTATCTCGTGCAGAAAGAGAACGTGGCGCTGGCAAAAGAGGTGTATGACGTGATCCAGCTTCAGTACCGCAATGGCGTAAGGACCTATCTCGATGTGATCACCGCAGAGACCGACCTTCGCACCACCAGGATCAATTATTACAACGCGCTCTACCAGATACTCGCCAGCAAGATGGACGTACTGCGCGCGCTCGGCCAAATCAATTACTAACTCAGAAACCAACATTATATGTCACTGAAAAATGTATCTTCTTATTCTATAATCATATTGCTGGTGGCGGTTGCCTGCGGAAAGAGCGACCAGCGCGCCATGCAGGGGCCACCTCCGGTTAATGTGGCAGTTCACCAGGTCACCACATCGGATGCCGCTTACTATGATGAGTATCCCGCCATTGTCAAGGCACTGAACGAAGTAGAGCTTCGCCCGCAGGTGAGCGGCTACATCACCGGTATCCATTTCAAAGAGGGAGACAAGGTGCAGAAAGGCCAGGCATTGTACTCCATCGACCAGCAGCAGACCGAGGCTACTTATAAACAAGCCCTCGCCAACCTGTCGGTGCAGGAAGCCAACCTGGAGAAAGCAAAAAAAGACGTTGAACGTTACCGCGAGCTCGACAGGCAGGATGCTATCGCGAAGCAACAGGTGGATTATGCCGAAGCTACTTTCGCCGCCGCACAACAGCAGGTGGAAGCCGCGAAGGCCACCGTCAGGGCCGTGCAGACCAATGTGCGTTACTCCACGATAGTAGCACCTTTCAATGGAACCATTGGTATCTCGCTCGTGAAGCTGGGTGCATCGGTTTCTCCGGGACAGACCGTGCTGAATACCATTTCATCAGACGATCCTGTAGCGGTAGACATCACCGTTGACCAGCAGGAGATCTACCGGTTTACGCAGTTGCTGGCCTCGAACAAACCTTCGAAGAACGATTCCACTTTCCGTCTTGCGTTCAGAGACCAGTTGTATCCCCAGCCTGGAAAGATCAGTGTGATCGACCGCGCCGTTGATCCGCAGACCGGTACCATCAAAATGCGCCTGGAGTTTCCCAACCCGCAGCATACACTGCGCGCTGGCATGAGCGGCACCCTGCAAGTGGTGTCAAAAACACAACGCTCGGTGGTGATCCCGTACAAAGCCGTGAATGAGCAGCTGGGAGAATTCTTCGTATACATGGTAGACAGCGCCAAAGCAACACAGCGCAAGGTAGTGCTCGGCAAACAGGTAGGACGTAACATCATTATCAAAGACGGCCTGAAGGAAGGGGAGACCATCATCACGGAAGGTATTCAGAACCTGCGTGAGGGATCGGCGATCAACGTAGCTAAACCCGCTGCCGCCCCCGTTGCAGCAAACAAATGAGATAAGAGCAGATCACAATTTAAGAGAGAACAATGATAGCAGATGTATTTATAAAGAGACCGGTCACAGCCATCGTCACCTCGCTGGTGATTGTACTGGTGGGTGTGATTGCGATGGTGATATTGCCCATCTCGCAATACCCGGATATTACGCCGCCTACGGTGACCGTTACCGGAAATTATATCGGTGCGGATGCGCAGACAGTAGAGCAGACCACCACCACGGCCATCGAAGCCCAGGTGAACGGTACGCCGGGCATGGCCTACATGTCCAGCAACAGCACGAGCAGTGGTGTGAGCGCCATCACCGTTACATTCGATATCGGAACAGATATCAATATTGCCACGCTCGACGTTCAGAACCGCGTGAGCGTTGCCGAGCCTGCGCTGCCGGAGATCGTGAAGCGCCTCGGGCTGACGGTACGGAAACGTAACCCCTCCATCTTCCTGGCGCTGGGATTGTATTCGCCGAACGGCACACACGACGCCACTTTCCTCGGCAACTTTGCCAACGTCTACCTGAAAGACGCATTGCTGCGGGTGAAGGGCGTGGGTGATATCACCTCCGTTGGCGACGACTTCGGTATGCGGATCTGGCTCAACCCTGAGAAGCTGGCCAGCCTCGGCATCACACCGGCGGAAGTGAACGCTGCGCTTTCAGAGCAGAACCTGCAGATGGCTGCCGGGTCAGTAGGTGGAACGCCGCAGCCCCGTTTGCAAGCCTTCGAATACAACGTACTTACTAACAGCCGGATCAACAAGGTAGAGGATTTCGAGAACATCGTGGTGCGCACCAATCCCGCGCAAGGCAACCTGGTATACCTGAAGGATATTGCGCGTGTGGAGCTGGCCAAGTTCAGCTATGGCAACCACCCGTTTGTGATGGGCAAGCCCAGCGCGTTCATGCTGCTGTACCTGGCCCCGGGTGCCAACGCCCTCGAGACCAATGAAGGTGTGATGAAGACGCTGACGGAATTGAAGAAGAGCTTTCCGAAAGATGTAGATTACCTCGTTCCGCTGGAAACGACTTCCGTAGTGCAGATCTCCATCGAAGAAGTGGTGGAAACGCTGGTGGAGGCCCTCATCCTGGTGGTGCTGGTGGTGTTCCTGTTTTTACAAAACTGGCGGGCTACGCTCATTCCTGTGCTGGCCATCCCGGTGTCGCTGATCGGTACGTTCATTTTCTTCATACCGTTCGGGTTTACCATCAATACGCTGACGCTCTTTGCCTTTGTGTTGGCCATCGGTATCGTGGTGGATGACGCCATCGTGGTGGTGGAAGCGATCCAGCACAACATGGACCATTACAAGCTCTCCGCCAAGGATGCTACCATCAGGGCCATGAAAGAGATCTCTGCGCCGGTAATTGCCATCGCGCTCATTCTGGCTGCGGTGTTCGTGCCGGTAGGTTTTGTGCCCGGTATCGTAGGAAAGTTGTATCAGCAGTTCGCCATCACTATTGCGGTGTCTGTGATGATCTCGGCATTCGTTGCCCTCTCACTTACACCGGCGTTGAGCATGCTGCTGTTGAAACCTTCCGATGGAAGTGCAAAGAAAAACGTGCTCGATAAATTCTTCGATCGCTTCAACCACTGGTTCGGCCGTGTAACAGGATCTTATACCCGTGGTGTGAACACCTGGATCAAGAAAACTCCCTATGTGCTGGTAATGATGGTGTGCCTCTTTGTGGGGCTGGCCTTCATGTTCAAGAACAAGCCTACGGGATTCATTCCTACAGAAGATGAGAAGAGGATGTATGTGGCGTATGAGATGCCGGAAGGTACTTCTACGGCGCGCAACATCGACCTGCAGCTCGAGCTTCAGAAACGGATCCAGTCCATCCGCGCGGTGAACGTAGTAGGTGGCCTTGCGGGGTTGAACATCCTGACGTTCTCCAACAAGTCTAACGTGGGAACGGTGTTCGTGAACCTGAAGCACTGGAATGACCGCGACCTGAAGACGGAAAGTGTTCCGGCGATCATGGCGGAGATCCAGAAGCGTACTGCCGATATCAAGGAAGCACGCATCCTTGTGATCGCGCCGCCGGCCATCCCCGGCCTGGGGCAGTCATCGGGATTCACGTTCCAGCTGCAGCAGACCACGAGCACAGACGATATCAAGAAGTTCGAAGAAACGATGCGCAAGTTCCTGGGAGCTGTAAACCAGCGTCCTGAGATCGCCATGGCGTACTCATTCTTCTCTTCGCGCACGCCAAGCTACCATGTGGACCTCGATAAAGAAAAAGCGAAGAAGCTGGGTGTTTCAGTAGCCGATGCTTACAGCACACTGTCGACCCTGCTGGGCAGCAGCTACATCAACGACTTCAACATCTACGGACGTAACTTCCGCGTGGTGTCGCAGGCCGATACGGTGTTCAGAAAAGACATCAGCGACATCGGCAAGTACCGCGTGCGTAACAGCGCCGGCAACATGGTACCCTTGAGTGCGCTCATCACCACCAAGCTGATCGAGACACCTGCCGTGGTATCGCATTATAACATCTATCGCTCAGCCGAGATCATGGGTGTGGCCAAACCGGGCTACAGCAGTGGACAGGCCATCAAGGCGCTGGAAGAGGTTGCCGCGCAGGTGTTGCCTGTAGGATACAGCTATGAGTTCGGTGGCATGAGCCGTGAGGAGATCAAGGCGGGTAACAGTACTGGACTGATCTTTGCTATCTCCATCGTGTTTGTGTTCCTGTTCCTGGCCGCGCTTTATGAAAGCTGGTCTGTGCCGTTCTCCGTGCTGTTTGCTGTGCCGATCGGTGCCTTTGGTTCCATTCTTACATTGACGTTCCTGCCAGGTCTGACCAATAACATCTATGCGCAGATCGGGCTGATCACGCTGATCGGGCTTGCGGCCAAGAACGCGATCCTGATCGTGGAGTTTGCCAAGGAGCGCGTTGACCGGGGCATGGAGATCGTAGCCGCCACGTTGGAGGCTGTGCAGCTGCGTTTGCGTCCCATTATCATGACGTCGCTGGCATTCATTCTCGGTGTAATGCCCCTGGCGTTTTCGGCGGGAGCCGGCGCGGAGGCACGCAAAACCATCGGGTGGACGGTAGCAGGCGGTATGGTGGCGGCGAGCTCACTGGCCATCTTTGTGGTGCCCGTACTTTTTGTGCTGGTGACGAAGATCGCTTACCGTAATAAGGTTAAGACAGCTGAAATCAGTAATCAGTAATCAGTAATCAGGTAATCGGTAATCAGTTGAAATAGGAGGGCTCTCCAAACCGAATACCGGTTACCGAATACCGATTACCGGTTACCGTCTCACCGAATACCGATAACCAATTTAAAATAAAATGGAGTGCAAAACGTTCATGGATCTAAGAGGGCTGGCATGTGAAGAAGACAAGGTTTTATTAACCGCGATCAATGGACCGAACCACAAACATTCATCATTTTTGAAAGACAAACTCGCGCCGGGTAGCATCAATGGGTTACCGGCGACCAACTGATATGGCGCTATGGTGGCTCGAAAGATGAGAGGGGGAATCGGGTTGCTGTAGCGCTTTTTTTACTAGATGGGTTCTAAAAACTTTTCGAAGCATGGTCCAGCACAGAACAGTTGAAAACGAATTAAAAGAGTTTTTTCATCACCCGCCCGGGTATCCCGTACTCTACGGGAGGCATCAGATCGTGGCTATTTTATCCGCGGGCATGGAACGCGGCGAGATCAGGGACTTTGCATGGGACCTGCTCGATGAGGTAGCCGGCGTCCTGATAGGCATCATCAACCGGATCACCGAAGACCTGGTGATGGATAACCGCGATGAGCCGTTCTTTTTCCGCATGATCGATCAGGCTGTAGACCTGTTCCTGTTCGGCATTATGAGAAGAGCCTGACGGATCATTTCCGGCATGACCCGGACACCACAGCACACTGGGGCGGTTCCTTTGTTCGGGAAAAACTGTCACCCCGGAGGTTACTTGCGCACACCCATCCGGATGAACCGTTCAATCGCCACCGGTTTAAATTGCCACCGGTTTTAACCCGTGGCAAAAAAAATAGTCCCCATTGCTGGGGACTATCGGCTATGTTGGCTTGGATGTCTATGGGCAGGATCATTTGCCGTCTACAAACCCTCCTGCCAAATCCGTTGCAATAATTAATTTTATTTCTGAAGGAGAAAACTTTTACCAGGGTAACAATAGGTAAACAAGTTCGTGGTGCAACGCCGATCGCCGCCATTCATCACATGAAGCCGCCGATTCTACAAACCGACCCCTCAAAAATGTATTTCATCTCCACGATAAAAGTTCAGATCTCCCTTTAGTGCAATTGCACTGACCAGTGCACTGCCTGGCTTCTCCGGACTACAAACATTTTGTCATTTTTTGCCCGTTGTGAGGGCATCTTTTGTAACCAGCGCCCGGTTACCAGTAGACCTTTTGTTGGCCCCCCGGTTGATCATTCCTGCCGGCAATACTCCCACCTTTGTCCGGTTGTATTTATCGTTAACCTAAGTTTAAAATCCTATGCGAATTTTTACCGGTTTTAAAACTTGCTTCCCCCTTATTATAAGGAGTGTGGGTATGAAGGCCCCTTCACATCTTTTAATTGTACTGCTCTTACTGGCAAGCCTGAATGAGGCACTGGCCACCCCGTTGTCGACCCCGGCCTGTCCGATCATATCGGGCACCTTCCAGGGGCTGGCTGATGGTACCACTTCTAGCAATACCGCTATCGGATGGACCCTTGATGCTTCGGGGGTTCCTTCTTCACGGGTATACTTTGCTGTGAAATCCAGCCGTATCCACGCCGAAGACCTGGGCGGTGTGGGGATCTGGCGATCCAATGTGTATTCAACTGCCGGGTACGCCAACTTCAAGGTGGCGGTGAAGGTTCATTCAGAAGGTGACATGAACAGTAGCGAGTACGCGAAACTCTATTATAAGATCGACGGAGGCAGTGAGGTGCTGTGGGATGAGCGAACCGGTAACTTCGGAACCATTGACTTTATCTCGCCGGAGCTTACGGGGAGTAATGTTCAGCTGATCGTCAAGCTCTATAATTATAATAACGGCGGATCACAGACCTCGAAGTACCATATAGAGGAGTATCGTGTTTTTAAAGAAGCGGGACCATGCTCGGGCTCGATCTCTGTTTCGGCTTCGACCAACAGGACTGTGCTTACCTGCAGCAACCCTTCGGCTACCTTGTCGGCAAGCTCAACCGCTTCAGGGGTGACTTATACCTGGACAGGCCCGAATGGCTTTTCATCCACATCGCAAAACCCTGGCACTGTTACCGCTGCGGGCACCTACACCGTTACAGGTACAAGCTCGTCGGGTACCGGTACAGCTTCTGTTACCCTCACAGAAAACAAAACGGCCCCAGGTGTTACGGCAACGGGAGGATCGCTGGCCTGTGCTTCAACGGTTACGCTCACGGCGAGCTCTTCGACATCAGGGGTTAGTTACAGCTGGAGCGGACCGAACAATTTCAGTTCTCAATCCCAAAACCCGGTGGCAAGCACGGCGGGCACGTATACGGTAACCGTTACCAGCTCGGCCAACGGTTGCACAAGCCAGCAACAAGTAACCGTAAGTTCATCCGGAAACGCTACCACCTTCTGGCTTGAAGACTTCTCCTTTGGTAATGGCACAACCGGCGATACTGGTACCACCAGCTGGACTTCTACCAATTCAGGTTCAGGAACATTTTCAGTGCAATCCAACGAGTTTAGGGTATCCGGTATCGGCACCGGCGGACAAGGTGTCTGGACATCGGGTGTTATCGATATTTCAGGCAGGACCAATGTGAGCATCGCCGTAGATACGCGAAGCAGTGGTGAACTGAACAGCACGGGAGACTACTACGATTACCTTCGTGTGTACTACAAGCTGAATGGTGGCACAGAGGTGATGTTCAATGAGCAGTTCGGGAATATCAGCGGCGTAAATACCGTCACCGCGGGAACATTCAACGGCGCTACCTTGCAGATCATTATCAGGGCAAGGGCCTCGGGAACAGACGAATTCTATTATTTCGATAATGTGAGGCTGACGGGTACCAGCCAGACGGTGACAGCGACCGCAGGTGTGAATGGCACGCTTACCTGCGCCAATACGTCGCGGCAACTTTCCGGAAGTGCGAACATATCCAATGCCACTTACAGCTGGACAGGCCCTGGCGGTTTTTCATCCACGGCGCAGAACCCCACGGTTACCACGCCCGGAACGTATACGCTTACCGTTGCCAACAGCTCCGGATGTTCGGGCACGGCTTCTGTGACGGTGAGCCAGGACATCACAGCACCGGGAGCTTCTGCCTCCGTGACAGGATCGCTTTCATGCGGATCTTCTGTTACGCTCAACGGCAGCTCGGGTACCTCCAATGTTAATTACGGCTGGACGGGTCCCGGTAACTTTTCATCCAATGCACAGAATCCTGTTGTAAGTGTTGCAGGAACTTATACCCTTACGGTGACCAACCCCGCCAACGGTTGTACCAGCACGGCCACGGCGCAGGTCACATCCGCTGCCACTACTTCAACGCTCTGGCTGGAGGACTTCCCAACCAACGGCGCAACTTCCGACACCGGAACCACGCCCTGGACTTCATCCGGCTCGGGTACTTTTTCCGTGACCAACAACGAATTTAAAATGTTCGGCGCCGGCACCAGCTCCCAGGCGGTATGGACCTCCGGCACGATCGATATCTCGAACAAGGCCAACGTCACCATCTCGGTGGGTACACGCAGCAGTGGTGTGAACATGAATACAAGCGGCACCTACCTTGACTACCTGAGGATCTATTACAAGCTCAACGGTGGCTCGGAAGTGTTGTTCAGCGAAAACCTCGGTAACGTCAACAATCACAGCACCACCAATACCACTGTTTCCATCGGGTCGCTCAGCGGCACCAGCCTGCAGGTGATCGTGAAGGCGCGGGCTACGGGGACTGATGAATTCTATTATTTTGATAATGTAAAAGTTACAGGAACGTCGATCTCCTCTTCGTTCACCGTTTCGGCTGCGGCATCGCGATCCATTACCTGTACCAATGCCGATGCCACCCTCACGGCGACCGGCTCTGTTTCGGGACTGAGCTACAGCTGGACAGGTCCGAATGGATTTACCTCGGTGCAACAGAACCCGGTGGTGACTGCCGGAGGGCAATACACCGTTACCGCTTCGCAAGGTGGATGTGCTGCAACAGCTTCTGTTACGGTAACCGAAAATAAAACGGCACCCCAGCTCACGGCAACAGGAGCAACGCTTACCTGTGCCACCAGCGGTACCGTGTCAGCCAGCTCAACCGTGAGCAACGTCAGCTATAGCTGGACAGGACCGGGTGGATTCACATCGACATCCGGCAGTCCTACGGTATCGACCCCGGGAACTTATACCGTGACCATTACCAATCCGGCCAACGGATGCACCAATTCACAATCGGTGACCGTGACCACCAGCACGGGATCGGGCACCGCGACAGACTTCTGGGTGGAGGACTTCACTTTCAGCAACGGCACTACGGTTGACAACGGCGCCACAAGCTGGTCGTTGCAGAATGCCGCGGGTACATTCTCTGTTCAGAACAACGAGTTCAAGGCATCTTTTGCTTCGGCCAACGAAGGCGTATGGCTCTCGGGCGTGGTTGATATTTCCGCGAAAAGCGATGTGATCATCTCCGCGCTCCTGAAAAGCGGAACCACGAGCACGAACGACTACCTCGAAGAAGATGACTACATCCGGGTATACTACAAGCTGAACGGCGGTGCCGAAGTGCTCGCCTACCAGAACTTCGGCGGGCTGAATGACAACAACAATACAGCACAGTCATACACGTATACTTCCACTGCACCGCTGAACGGCTCCACGCTGCAGGTGGTGATCAGGGTCAGGAACTCGAACACAACGGAGCTGTATTATTTTGATAACGTGAAGCTGAACGGAAAACCTTCTCCGCTCGGGGTGATCACCACAGCTGTCAACGGGGCGATCTCCTGTACGAATGCTTCGGTACAATTATCGGCCTCTTCTACTGCTACGGGCGCAATCTATTACTGGATCAGGCCCGATGGCACTACCATCAATCAGCAGAACCCGACGGTGACAATGCCTGGTAATTATACCGTTGTGGTATCGGCCAATGGCTGCCAGGCCACACAGACTGTTACTGTCACCGGAAGCAAAACGCCGCCTGACGTAAGCATCATCGGTAATAATTTCAGCTGCAGCGGAGGCGCGTCCACGGTGAACCTCACGGCTTACACCTCCGTTGCCGGAGTTACCTATGCATGGACCGGCCCCGGCACGATCACGAATGGCACAACAGCCACGGCTTCGGTGAACAGCGCCGGCACTTATACCGTAACGGCAACCAATCCCGCGAATGCGTGTACCAGCATGGCTTCTTTTACAGCGGGCTACAGCGATGGCACTACCACCGCCGTGTGGAACGAAACATTCGACGAGCTGACGGACGGAACCACGTCTGAGAACGGCGCCACGGCCTGGAGCGTGGATAACTCGAAGATCCATACCGTTAACCTCAGCGCCTACTCTGATGAAACGGGTACACCCTATTACCAGGAAGTGCGCGGCGGCAACCTGACCGTGAAAACAACCCGGGGTGAGGTGGTGTGGACCTCGCAGCAGATCGGCATCACGGCGCATGGACAGGTGCAGCTCAAGGTAGACGTAACAGGGGAGGGATCGCTGAATGATGAGACCGACTGCGGCACCGACTGCTTCGACTACGACTATGTAAAAATATACTACAAGCTCAATGGCGGTGTGGAGACACCTTTCACGACCAACGGCTCCTTTGCCGGCAAGCTTGCACTGAATGGCCTT
The DNA here is from genome assembly GCF_018598225.1 of Chryseosolibacter histidinae. Classification (GTDB taxonomy): domain Bacteria; phylum Bacteroidota; class Bacteroidia; order Cytophagales; family Cyclobacteriaceae; genus Chryseosolibacter; species Chryseosolibacter histidini. The sequence continues at coordinate 45,400 of NZ_JAHESF010000023.1, forward strand.
ACAGCCTCCACCGGTATTCTCAGCGGAAGCACGGTGCAGATCATCATCCGCTCTTATAATACAGGTAACAACGAGATCTTTCATTTCGACAATATCAGGGTGTTGAAGGTGGAAGCGGGCTCCTCTACCGTCAGTACTTCGGTGAGTGGCCCGGTTACCTGTACCAACACAACGGCAACGCTATCGGCCACACCGGTGCTGGCCGGGACCACCTACACATGGACCGGGCCTGGTAACACAAGCTATACCGGGGCATCGGTGAATGTAACGGCAGGAGGAATCTATAACCTGACGGTATCCGGCAGCGGCGGATGCCTTTCCGGTGCCACTGCCAGTGTGGTGGTGAGCGAAGACAAGGTGGCGCCCATCGTCAGCGTCGGTACTCCGGATGTGCTCACGTGCACGCGTACCTCGCTCACATTGACGGCGGCATCATCACCTGCCTCCGGTGTGAACTACCTCTGGACCCGGCCCGATGGCTCTACGTTGTCATCGACAGGCCTTACCGTAACCACGCCCGGAAATTATAGCGTGAAGGTGACCAATCCTGTGAACGGATGTTTTGCCGTAACGCCCGTGACTGTATATCAAAATAATACACTTCCCGATGTCACCGCTTCCGCCAGTGGCAGCATTACCTGCAGTGTTCTGAGTGTTGACCTTGTCAGTAATTCAAATACATCCGGTGTAACCTATTCATGGAGTGGTCCCGGGGCGATCACCAACCCGACATCCGCTACAGCCACGGTAAGCACCGCAGGCACATACACCGTAAAAGTGACCGATCTCTCTACAGGATGCGAGGCCACAAAAGATGTGGTGGTTGCACTGAACAATACGCCGCCCGGCGCCGGCGCTTCGGTAACCGGTCAGATCACCTGCAACCCGGCCTCTTTCGCTACACTGAGTGTTACCCCTGTTACAGGTGCCATCTATGCATGGACTGGTCCTGGCACGATCACCAATCCGACATCGGCCACAGCCACTACCAAAACGGCGGGTACCTATACCGTTACAGTGACCAATACGTCTACAGGCTGCCAATCAACGGCAAACGTGACGGTGACGGAGAACAAAACACTTCCCGGCGCGAATGCTTCGGTAACCGGTCAGATCACCTGTGACCCGGCTTCTTTTGCCACGCTGAGTGTTACACCAGTTACCGGTGCTGCCTATGTGTGGACCGGCCCTGGTACGATCACGAATCCGACATCGGCCACAGCCACCACCAAAACAGCGGGTACCTATACCGTTACGGTCACCAATACCGCCACGTCATGTCAGTCTACGGCAAACGTAACGGTGACGGAGAATAAAATACTTCCCGGTGCGAACGCTACGGCAACGGGCCAGATCACCTGTAGCCCCGCTTCTTTCGCTACATTGAGTGTAACGCCTGTTAATGACGCTACCTACGCGTGGACCGGCCCGGGCACGATCACCAACCCGGCATCGGCCACCGCTACCACCAAGACGGCGGGTACCTATACCGTTACAGTGACCATTACTGCTACGGGTTGTCAGTCTACGGCCAATGTGACCGCGACAGAAAATAAAACCGCGCCGGTTGCTACAGCGTCAGTGACGGGTGTCTTTACCTGCGTGGTGAACAGCGTGACCCTGAACGCGATGCCTGCCACCGGCGTATCATATCAATGGAGCGGCCCACAAAGTTTTACCTCTCCGCTGCAGCATCCTGTGACCAGCGTTCCAGGAACGTATACAGTGACCGTCACCAGCCTGGCCAATGGTTGTACGTCTACCGCGTCAGCTACAACCGTTGAGAACAAGACCCCTCCGGGCGTGACGGTTTCTCCGGCAGCAACGGTAACCTGTGATGTGCCTTCGGCTACGCTTGGCGCGACTTCGGTTCCCAATGCGTCATACGCCTGGAGTGGTCCCGAGGGCTTCGCTTCCAATGAGCAGGCTCCGAACACTTCGGTGGGAGGGACCTACACGGTTACTGCTACGGATCCGGCCAACGGATGCACGTCTCAGGCCAGCACTTCGGTGATATCCAATAAAGTGGTGCCGACCAACGTAACGGCTACCATCGCTCCCCCTGGCATGCTGAACTGTGCTAATAATGTGGTGACGCTGAACGGCGCATCTTCTACGACAGGCGTGAGCTACGCGTGGACCGGCCCGGAAGGCTACACGCGATCTGTACAGAATCCCACGGCCACATTGCCAGGCATCTATGTACTCACCGTAACAACCACTTCGAATGGATGTAAGGCTACGGCTGAGGTAACGGTCACGCAAAGCAACACCGCGCCCCAGGGCGTGACTGCCACAGCGCTGAACATGCTGAACTGCACAACGCCCGGCACAACCATCAAGGGAACGTCAACCACAGCCAATGTTAGCTACAGTTGGACTGGCCCCGGCACCTTTACTTCGCCGGCTCCCAGCTTCACCACAAACATACCCGGCACCTACACGCTGACGGTGACCGATGCCTCGAACAACTGCAGCGCGGCGCCTGTGTCCGTGACCGTTACGGAAGACAAGACACTGCCGCAAGTATCCATCGCCAACCCTGATGGCACACAGCTCACCTGCTTTGTGAGTCCTGTGCGACTGTTGGGAAGCTCCAATCCTTCGGCAGGCGCATCGTACCGCTGGACAAGCACCACGGGACTTGATGTGAACACGCAGAACATCCAGGTAACTGTTCCCGGCACTTACACGCTTACAGTGACAGGCGCCAATGGATGCCAGGGTGTTGGCAGCCGTTCCATCTCGCAGACCCTCACTACGCCGACGGCTTCTGCCAGCGTGAGCGGTGTGATCAGCTGTCGCACGCCATCGGTGAGCCTGGACGGTGGCTCTTCTGGCGCGCCGGTAACCTATAGCTGGACAGGGCCGCAGAACTACACGTCAACCGTGGAGAATCCCAACAACATCACCGTGCCGGGAACTTATACGGTGACCATTCTTACACCCGGCGGTTGCACCGACAGCGAATCTGTCACGGTGGCGCGGAACATGGACGAGCCACAAGGAGTCACGGCTACGTATGATGGCGAGATCACGTGCGGTGTCGGCATCGTGATCCTGATGGGAAATTCGGATACGCCCGGCGCCACCTACAAATGGGAAGGGCCTGGAGGTTTCGAAAGCACCGAGCCTGAAACCGTGGTGACAAATCCCGGAACCTATACCCTTACCGTTACACATCCCGACAGCGGTTGCGTGATCGTCAAAAAGATCACCATCGTGGACGGAGGATGTTAAGATCATGGACCAAAAAAATCTAACCATATACCTATGAAACTTTCCGTAAACCCCATAAGGGTAAGATGTCATCTGCAGGCAGCACTTGGCATGTTACTGTTGTTCTTATGCCAGGTTGCATGGGCGCGTGCACCGCTCGACGAACCTGCGCTGCAATGTACACCGCCGGGAGCCTCCGTTCTGCCCCCGGCCAGGCTTACGTGCAGCGCCACGTCCATCACGCTGCAAGGCTCGGCAACGGCACCCTCGGTGACCTACCTGTGGTCCGGTCCCGGAGGTTATTCGTCCATGCTGCAGAACCCCGTGGTGTCGCTGCCTGGAACGTATACTCTTACCGTTACTAACAACGCGGGCGGATGCACCTCTTCCACGTCGGTGGAGGTGATCCGTGACATTGCGCTTCCGGGTGCCATAGCCTCTGTCAGCCATGCCCTGGATTGTGCACACTCGTCTGTGACCCTGCAGGCTACCACATCGATCACCAATGCAACGTTCCGCTGGATCGGCAGTAACTTTATTTCACTGGCGCAGTATCCGGCGATCACCGCGGGAGGAGGTTACACGCTGAACGTGACCAATCCTGACAATGGTTGTACGTCTACAGCTACGGTCAATGTCACGCAAAGCACGCTCAAGCCGGGTGTGACGCCCTCTGTTTCAGGACCGATCACCTGTGCGAACCCATCCGTTCAGCTGGGTGCATCGTCACCTACCGCAGAGGCGACCTATAGCTGGACGGGTCCTGAGAACTTTTCAAATAACACGCAGGATCCTTCGGTCATGGTAGCAGGAACATATACGGTAACCGCCACCAATCCTTCGAACAGCTGTACTTCCACGGCCTCTGTCAACGTACAACGGAATGTGGATGCACCGGGCGCGAACATCACGGTTGCCGGCCCGAACCAGATCACCTGTGTTAACGGCTCAGTAACACTGTCAGGAAGCTCGCCCACAACGGATGTGTCTTACCAATGGACCGGCCCGTCGTCTTTCAGCTCAACTGTACAGAACCCGGTTGCCAGCGCGGCAGGCACCTATGTGCTCATCACCAGGCGTACATCCAACGGCTGTACCTCGCAGGCGGATTATACGGTAGTGCTGAACAACACCCGGCCTGGCGCCACGGCGTCAGTGTTGGGCCAGCTGAACTGTATCAACTCACAGGTGACGTTGCTGGGCGCTTCGCAGACCTCCAATGTTACCTACCGGTGGATCGGCCCGACGAACTCAGGCTTTACCTCCAACGAACAAAGCCCTGTTACTTCCGTCAAGGGAGGTTACACGCTTACAGTAACAAACACTTCCAACGGATGTACCTCTACTACGGCAACGAGTGTGATCCAGAGCATCACCCTGCCGGCCAATGTGAGCATCACGCCGTCTACGCCCTCGGTGCTGAACTGCAGTAACCAGCGTGTGACATTGAACGGCGCTTCTACCACCAGCGGTGTAGCGTACAGCTGGACGGGTCCCGGCCCGATCACCAATCCGTTGCTGGCCAGTGCCAGCGTTACACAACCTGGAACCTACACGCTGACGGTGACCAACCCGGCCAATCAATGTATCGCCACGCGGAACATTACCATCGAGCAGAATATCGATAAGCCTGAAAATGTGCAGATCCAGACTCCTGCGATCCTGACCTGCGATGCACAAAGCGTTGCGCTGGTGGCCTCTTCCGGCACCGCGGGTGTAACCTATAGCTGGAGCGGTCCTGGACCCATCACCAATCCGAACATGTCGAGTGCAAGCGTTAGCCAGCCTGGTGACTATTCAGTTTTGGTGACCAACAATGCGAATGGCTGCACCGAAACCCGTACCGTGGCGGTGCTCAGGAACATTGAAGCACCCGGCAACGTGGTTATTGCTGCCCCGGAGATCCTGACCTGCAGCAGGCAGAGCGTAGCCCTTGCGGCTTCTTCTCAAACCAGTGGTGTTGGTTATCAGTGGAGTGGCCCCGGTACAATTCAGAACCCCACGGCCTCCACGATCAATGTCGGCGTCCCCGGTGTATACAACCTCGTTGTGACCAACAACGCGAACGGCTGTAAGACACCTGCCAGCGTTACCGTTGCGCAAAATATTGTAACGCCTACAGTAACCACTTCCGCATTGGGTGTATTCACCTGTAATGTGAGCACGGTGACCCTGAAGGCCAATCCGTCTACCGGTCTGCAATATCAGTGGACCGGCCCCGGCGCGTTCTCTTCTACCGTATATAACCCCTCTGTAAATGTTTCTGGCACCTATGCAGTAACGGTAACTGATCCCGCCAACGGATGTACCTCGACCTCCAGCGTTGCCACGCAGGAGAACAAGACCGAACCCGGTGTGGATGCAGCAGTATTGGGTGGCACGCTTACCTGCTCGCTGACAGCGGTGTTCCTCGAGGCAAGCTCGGGCACCGGCGGCGTGCAGTATAGCTGGACCGGCCCTGACAACTATTCGTCTGACGAGCAATCGGCGACCACGAACGTGCCCGGCCCTTATACCGTTACGGCTACCAACACTGCGAATGGTTGTACATCATTGCGTGTGGTGGTTGTGGAACAGGATATTGCACGTCCTGAAAATGTGCTGGCCTCTTCTTCGGGTAATATTACCTGCGATGCGTCCAGCGTTAACCTGTATGGTGACTCAGACACGCCTGATGTAACCTACGGATGGACCGGCCCTGATACATTCACCTCCGGTCAGCGGAATCCCGAAGCATTTCTGCCGGGCATCTATGTGCTGACGGTGACCAGCAATGCCAATGGATGTAAGGACTACTCGGAAGTGACGATCCTGCAAAATACAACGGCACCGCAGGGTGTTACGGCCACGGCTTCGTCCAGGATCACCTGTGAACATCCTTCGATCACGCTCACCGGCACCTCCATCACCCCGGATGTTACCTATAGCTGGGCAGGACCTGGATTCTCCTCTTCCGACGCCATCACTGCTGTATCGACTGCAGGGTCGTATACCCTTACCGTGAAAGACCTGGTGAATGGCTGCGTGGCGAGCAAAACTGTAACCGTGGAGCAGGACCGTGTGCTCCCGGGTGTGACAGCCGGCGTATCCGGACAGCTGAACTGCGTGATCACAGAGGTTACGCTCAACGCGCATTCTGAAACCGCTGATGTACTCTACAGCTGGACGGGCCCGGAAAGCTTTGTATCGAACCTGGCCAATCCGGTGACGGCTGTGCCCGGTTTATATACGGTGATTGCCGAGGATCCCGATAACAAATGCACATCTACCTCGAGCGTCACCGTGGTGCAGAACACAGAGGTGCCTCAGAATGTAACGGCGACGTACGCAGGCACTGGCATCATTACCTGCAGCAACCCGAGCATCGGCATCATGGCGGGCACATCCACCGGTAATGTCACTTACAGCTGGAGCGGCCCCGGTACCGTCACCAATCCGAATGCTTCTAACGCCAGTGTAACAACACCGGGTCTGTATACAGTAACGGTGACCAATCAATCGAACAGGTGTTTTGCCACCGCAGGTGTGAACATCGACCGGAACATCGTAGCGCCGCAGAATGTGGTGATCGATGCCCCCGCAACCATTACCTGTGCGAGCCCGAACGTTCAGCTGCGTGCGACGACCAGTACCGGTACCGTTTCATACCTTTGGACCTTCACGGGAACAGGCTCGGACCCGATCGTGAACCCTGCAACGTCTACGCCTTCCGTATCAGTAGGAGGAACGTACCGCCTCGTAGTGACCAATACGACGAATGGTTGTACTACCACACCTCCGGATGTTACCGTACCGTTCAATAAAACAGCACCCAACGTCACCATTGGAAACCCTGACGGAACCGACCTCACCTGTTTTGTAAGCCCGGTGCGGTTGACTGGTCCCGCCGGAGCGTTTAGTTACCTGTGGACCAGCCCTCAGGGCTTCAACGCCACAACACAGAACATTTCTGTGACGGCGCCCGCTGAGTATACGCTCACGCTTACGAGCAATGCCAACGGATGCTCGCGCAGCGCCAGCCGCAGCGTGTCGCGTACCATCACTACGCCGTCTGTTCAAGCCAACGTGAGTGGTACCATCAATTGTACGAGCTCGTCTGTAGCCCTCTCTGCAGTGCCATCGGCATTCCCCGTAACGTATAGCTGGACAGGCCCCGGTACTATTTCGAACCCGAACGCGCAGCAGCCCACCGTGTCTACTGCCGGACTGTATACGGTTACCATTACAACGCCTGGCGGTTGTACGGCCACGGCCAGCAGGCTCGTGGAGAGTGATTTTGCAACGCCGGAGAACGTGACTTACGAGGTTATCGGAACGCTGAATGACTGTGGTTCTGACATTGTTCAGCTCCTTGCTGAATCGTCTACACCCGGTGCATCTCTTGTCTGGACCGGAGAGAACTATGAATCGCAGGAACAGCCATCAGTGACCACGGCAGCCGGTGACTATACACTGACAGCGACGCATCCCACCAGCAACTGTAAGCAAACGTATACTGTCACCGTTGTGTTCGAATCGTGTGAAGGCATGCAGGGCGGCGCTGGCGCACGATCTGCTACGCATAGGGAGGGAACCCCGGTACAGGCACAAAGCACAGCGGAAACGGAGAATCCCTTTACCGTGGGCGTATATCCTAACCCGGCCCGTGACTATGCCAGCATCGAGTTTACACCGGATGGAAACTACCACGCCGTGGTGGAGGTCTATACGCTGCTGAACGTAAAAGTGGCGGAACCTTACAAGGGTGCGGTATCGGCCGGAAAGACCTATACGGCCCTGTTCAGCTCCGGCAACCATAGCAACGGCGTGTATATCTACCGGATCAGGTATGCCTCAGGCAAAATCCGTGAAGGAAGGTTTGTGGTGCTGCACTAGCAGATTTCTCTCCAACATGAGGTTAACAAAAGGAAACAAACAGGACAAAGGTGGCGTATCAAAGCCACTTTTGTGCCTTTCCTTCACCCGGTGTTATGCCGATGAGATGTATTTCAAAGCTGTTCAATGACCGTGAAGGGAAGTCGAACGGTTTTGCGGATGACCGATACTTTTTGATACCAGTAGCCATAGCGTAGTTTAACCTTTTGTAACACGTTTTTGAATGAAGATCCTGCCGGCTACGGGATATTGGTAGTGGACTGAACAACCCAATTGTCAGCATTTACCTAAAAGGCAGTTTATGAACGATTCAATACCTGACAGGCGCAACCGCACGGCAGCCTGTAATATAGGTCCGGTGTTTTGCAAGGCCGGCCTTGTTTTGGCCTTTTCGCTGTTAGTTACTACGTTGTTTGCACAGAACTGGTATCCGGACCTTGATGGTGATGGATTCGGTGATGGATTTACCACACCAGTGGTTTCACCGACACAGCCTCCGAACCATGTGCTCAACCCGCTGGACTGTAACGATGCCCTGCCCAACAATTCGATCTGGAGCTGGGTGGGGGCGAGTCCTGTTTCGTCCGCTTCCATTACCATGACCAAGCTTGCGCTTGCACCGGATGGAACACCGTTCGCCTTATACCAGGATTTTGCCACCACAGACAAATATGTTAGAAAATTCAGCGGCGCTGCGTGGACGGCCGTTGGAGGCAGTCCTATCACCACCACCATCGATCCCATTGAGATCCAGCAGCCTGATATGGCGGTCAACAGTCTCGGCGAGCCTTATATATGTTTCCTGGATTTCGATGCCGGTGTTGCCAGCAATAACAAAGCTACTGTGCTGAAATTCGACGGCACGCTGGGCCAGTGGGTACTGGTGGGAAGCCGGCGGTTTTCGGCCGAGCTGGAGCCTAACATCAACATACGCATCATGCTGCACAACGATGTGCCGTATGTGATCTTCGGAGAAGGCGCGGCCCGCACCATGACGGTGATGAAATTTGACGTGGGCACAGGCAACTGGGTAAACCTGGGCGGCACCCTGATGGGTATCGTCAGTGACTACGTGCCCGCCTTAGCCGCCCGAGGCAACATGCTGTACGCCGCCGTGGTGGACAGGAACGCTTCGTTTGACGCCAACACCTTGAAGACGATCGTGCTCAGCTGTGATATCTCGGCCCCGGTGCCGGCGTGGACGCAGGTCGGTACGGGCGCGTTTCCTTATTATACATCGTCTGGTAATGAAACCCCCAGGATCGCGGTCAGCAGCACGGGCATTCCGTACGTTGCCTATTATGACGATGACCTGAACCAGGTGATCGTGCAGAAGTATGAAAGTGGTGCATGGGCGCCGGTAGGACCATCGGGTAACGCTTACGTACATTCGGGAACGGCCTCTTATGTTGACCTGGCGGTCGATAACCAGAATGTACCGGTGGTAGCATTCCAGGATAATGTGGCAGGGAAAATTGCATTGAAGAAGTTGAGCGCTTCCGGCTCCTGGAGTGTGGCATCTACACCTTCGATCAATGGTATTCGGCTCTCCCTTGCCATCTCCGCTTACACCAACGCTCCGTACCTGGCATTTAAAGACAGCGGCTCTGAAAAAGCGGTGGTCTACTCCGTGGCGCCGCAGATCGATCTGCCCGTGATCTCCAGCATCACCAGCCCGCAAGCGTTCCTGTGTACGGGAGAGAGTGCTATTGTTTCACTCACCGGCAACCTGAACCACGCTGCCCGGTGGAAGTGGTATAGTGGTACCTGCGGCGATGCATTGTCGGAGGTTACACCCATCGATCCTGTTGCCAGAACATCGATCAGCGTGTCGCCTGGTGTTACCACCACTTATTATGTAAGGGGTGAAGGCAATTGTATCAGCGCGTCGGCCACCTGTACGGTGTTCACCGTAGGCGTTACACCAAAACCTACCTGGTACCAGGATAGCGATGGAGATGGCCTGGGCAACGCCACCGCTTCCACGCTGATCGATTGCGGCCCACAACCGGGCCACGTGATCAACAATGCCGACTGCAACGATAATTCGGTCAACGCGTCATCGTGGGATGTGGTGGGCGGCGCAGGTTTCGCCACAGGCCCCAACGCTGCGGGTGCCCCGAACGTTGTGGCGATCGCTTTCGACAACAGCAACGCGCCATTTGTGGCCTACCGCGATGCTTCAACCACACCCACCGCCGGCAAGGTTACCGTGATGAAATATGACGGCATACAATGGGTGCTGGTAGGCACAGCAGGATTCTCTTCAGGTGCTGCCACCTTTGTGAACATCGCCTTTTACGGCAGCACGCCCTATGTGGCTTATATCGACGGCGGTAAGGTGAACGTTAAAAAATTCGACGCCGGAAGCTGGGTGACGGTGGGTGCCACCAACTTTTCAGCTGGAACAGCCACCAGCCTTTCCATGGCCATGAACATCAATGACGGAACACCCTACGTTGTTTATACGGATGGCACAAGCTCGCCGGCCAGCAGGGCTACGGTGATGCGGTTCAACGGCACGCTTTGGGAGGTTGTAGGTGTTGCCAACTTTACCACAGCCGCTGCCACCAGTAACGCCATCGCGATCGACTCACGGGGCACACCTTATGTTTCTTTTGCAGACGGCACTGTTACCACCAGGCTTAGTGTGATGAAATTCAATGGCGTAGCCTGGACGGTTGTCGGCGCCACAGGTATTTCAGTTTCGGCTGCAACCTTCACTTCCATCAAAGTTGATAGCCGCGGCGTTCCGTATGTAGCTTACCGCGATGCCGGTGTGAGCAGCGGCAGGGTTGTGGTGCACAAATACGTCAGTGGAACAAGCTGGACTTTGGTAGGGCCTGCCGGCGGTGTGTCAGCTGCGGCAGCAAGCTTTGTAAGCCTGGCCCTCGATAAGGGCGGCGCGCCTTATGTGTCTTACACGGAGGGCTCGATTGGTAAGACGATGAAATACAACGGTGCAAGCTGGACTGCTGTGGGCACTTCCGTTTTACCAACGGGTGTTACGCTTGTCGACGATATGTCTATCGGTGTGAATGCCACCGGCGTGCCTTACGTGGTGTTGCGATCACTGACACCCGCGGCTGTGGCGAACAGGATCTCTGTGATGAAGATGGGGCCGGCGGCGAACCTTCCCGTTGCAACAGACATAACCTCCACAAGACCGCACTTTTGCCCGGGCACTATCACCAGCGCTACATTGACCGTTGTAGGGAGTCTTAATGATGCTACAGAATGGAAGTGGTATAAGGGCGCATGTGGTGGCGGCACCGCGCTGACACCGGCCTCGGCGACTACAGTTGACATCACGGCAGAAAGTACACCGGGAACCGATGTTACATATTATGTACGGGGCGAAGGTGCCTGTATTGCTTCGGTTACCTGCGCCAACAACCTGATGATCCGTACCAGGGTCAACCCATCGATCACCAGTGCGCCACCGCTGGCCGACCGGGAAGTATGTGAAGCAGTCACGGGCGTGACGGCCTTTGCCATTACGGCGATAGGAGATGGCGTGAGCTACCAGTGGCAAAAAGATGGCACCAATGTCGGCACCAACGCCAACAGCCTGAGCCTGCCCTCACCGATAGCCATAGGCGATGCTGGCATATACAAAATAACAGTGACGGGTACCTGTGCTACACCGGCGCCCGTGACAGATGATGCTGAGCTCACCGTACGCGCGTTGCCGCGGATCGTGAGTGCCCCGATGAGCGATAAAGAAGTTTGTGAGAATGCTACGGGTGTAACTGACTTTACCATTACCGCTGCCGGTTACGATGTGCATTACCAGTGGGAGAAGAGTGGTTCGCCCGCGGGTACCGATGATCACACTTTCGATCTGCCTGCAACGATGGCGACGGGCGATGCCGGTACTTACAAGGTGACCGTCACTGGCCACTGTGCTACGCCCGCCCCCGTGACGGACGAAGCCACGCTGACCGTGCGTGAGCTGCCGCGCATCACGGGCGGTCCGATGGCCGACAAAGACGTTTGTGAAAATGCTACCGGTGTTTCTGACTTTATGATTACGGCTACCGGTTATAATTTACATTATCAATGGCAGAAGAACGGAACACCTGATGGCATTGACGCGAGCAACTTCGATCTTCCTGCAACGATGGCAACAGGTGATGCTGGCACTTACAAAGTAACCGTTACCGGTTTCTGTGCTACGCCGGCTCCGCTGACGGACGAAGCCACACTCACCGTACGTGAGCTGCCGCGGATCACGAGTGCCCCGATGAGCGATAAAGAAGTTTGTGAGAATGCTACGGGTGTAACTGACTTTACCATTACCGCTACTGGTTACGACGTGCATTACCAGTGGGAAAAGAATGGTTCACCCGTGGGTACCGATGACCATTCCTTCGATTTGCCTGCAACGATGGCGACGGGCGATGCCGGTACTTACAAGGTGACCGTCACTGGCCACTGTGCTACACCCGCACCTGTGACGGACGAAGCAACGTTGACCGTGCGCGAGCTGCCGCGGATCACGGGTGGTCCGATGGCCGACAAAGACGTTTGTGAAAATGCCACCGGTGTTTCTGACTTTACGATTACGGCTACCGGTTATAATTTGCATTACCAATGGCAGAAGAACGGAACGCCTGATGGCATTGACGCGAGCAACTTCGATCTTCCTGCAACGATGGCAACAGGTGATGCTGGCACTTACAAAGTAACCGTTACCGGTTTCTGTGCTACGCCGGCCCCGCTGACGGATGAAGCCACACTAACCGTACGTGAGCTGCCGAGGATCACGAGTGCCCCGATGGGTGACAAGGATGTTTGTGAGAACGCCACCGGTATCGCTGGCTTTACCATTGCGGCCACTGGTTACGACCTGCATTATCAATGGCAGAAGGATGGCGCACCCATTGGTACCGACGATGATCACTTTGATCTGCCCCCAACAATAGCAACCGCGGATGCCGGTACCTACAAGGTTACTGTTACAGGCCTTTGCGCGACGCCAGCTGCTGTGAGCGACGAGGCTACGCTGACCATTCGTGCTTTGCCGAGAATCACAAGCGTACTTTCGGACGTCACACAATGTGAAGGAACTGATGTGACCTTTACCGCGACTTTTGGCGACGCGACTACCCAGGGGCAGTGGCAGAAAAACGGCACCGATCTCGCCGGTGCCGTAGGGAACACGCTTACGCTGACAAACCTGTTGCCCGCCGATCAGGCTACCTATACCGTTGTTGCAACAAATGCATGTGACAACATCACGGGAGCCCGCCGATCTGCTGCGCTCACCGTTGAGGCAAAACCTGTTATTGTTACAAGCCCTGCAGACCTCAACGCCTGCGATGGCGCTGCCAATGTTACTTTTTCCGTATCCGCTACGGGCGCCGGCGTACGTTATCAGTGGCAGACCAACAACGGCGCTTCCGGGACATGGCGCGACATTACAGGAGAGAACGACCGGCAACTGGTAGTGAACAATGTCAATAATTCACTGCATAACCGTTTGTACCATGTGCTGGTCGGTGGTACCTGTGGCCCGGATGTGACCTCAGCCGATGCACGACTGCTGATCAGCGCCGTGGGTGCTGTTACGTTGCACCGGGAAAATCCCGCCGCAGCCAATGACCCCGCCGCTACGGTCGTGTGCGCGGGAAGTGAAGCAACCTTTACAGGAGTCGTCACCGGTACGGCTACGGGCTACAGGTACCAGTGGCAACAGAACAATGGCAGTGGCTGGACTGACATCACCGGAGAGACAGGCCGTTCAATGACTCTATCATCCATACCCCAGGCGGTCAATAACACCAGCTACCGCGTGGTGGCGGGTAATCCCGGTTGTACACCGGTACCTTCTGCTGCAACGCTCATCACGGTGAATGCCCTGTCGAACATCACTGCCCATCCCACCGATGCTGTTACCTGTGAAGGTGGCTCGGCCCGGTTCACTGTTTCAGTCACCGGCACCGCATTGGCGTATCAATGGCAAATGCACAGTGGCGCCGCATGGGAGAACCTGCCCGGTGCCGTTAGCCCGGAGCTCAACCTGCTGCACGTTTCCAGCGTCATGAACGCATATCAGTACCGTGTGATCGTGGATGCTGCGGGCTGTACCCCCGTCACTTCTGACATCGCCGATCTGACGGTAAGCCGTTTGCCGGACATGATCGCACCACCAGCCCCCGCTGAAGTATGCATGGACCAGAATGCCGTATTCACCGTGATCGCCGAAGGCAGTGACATCTCATACATCTGGGAAGAGAATCGCGGTAGTGAATGGACAGCGCTGAGCGGTGAAAACTCGGCTTCATTGCTCTTGCGCAGGGTGCCGCCCGCTATGAACGGATACCTTTATCGCGTGCGGGTGATCAGCCCGGGCTGTACGCCCATTACTTCAGGTGGCGCGCAGCTGATCATCAACACACAACCGGGCCAGACGGGATGCTCGCAATCCCTGCTGATCTCCGAGGGTGTATCGCCGAATGGCGACGACCAGCTGGACCGTTGGATCATCGAGGGCATCGAGCTGTACCCGAACAATAACGTGAAACTTTATAACGTATGGGGCGACCTCGTCTTTGAGCGCAAGGGATACGACAATGAGCTCCATGCGTGGCGCGGAGAGACCAACAAGGGGTTGAAGATAGGGCAGGAGGCGCCTGACGGAACTTACTTCTATTTTATCGACCTGGGTAACGACAACGACTCCGTGCTGAGAGGATTTGTTGTACTAAAACGCTGAGCTATGATTAAAACAACACGGCTTGTACTGCTGCTGATCTTTTTCCAGGCCATGGCCCAGGCAGGTTATGGCCAGCAACGGGTCAGTTATGCGCAATACATGTTCAACGGCCTGATGCTGAACCCGGCTTATGCCGGCACAGACAAATATCCCAACATCACGGCGCAGGGAAGGCAACAGTGGCTCGGTGCCAAGGGTGCCCCCAACAGCCAGATGCTTTCGGCGCACATGCCCTGGCCACGCAAGCGCATAGGGGTGGGCATCATCCTGGAAAAACAGGGGATCGGCGTCACCGATATCTACAACGGCTATGTGATGTATTCTTATAAAATAAAGGTGAACCGGAAGAACGTGTTTTCCATGGGCATTCAGGCGGGTGTTACCACCTATCGCGAGCAGCTCACGGACCTGACGCTGCCTTCAGGTTCACAGGATCCTTCTTTTGCAAAAGACATCACCTATACCTTGCCCAACTTCGGTGCAGGTGTATACTACTATTCCAGCAGCCAGTTCTACGTGGGACTTTCGGTGCCGTCTATCGCACAGAATACACTCAAACGCGGCAACCCGCTCACCAGCAAGGAAGCGCGGCAGTACCTGCTCACGGGGGGATATCTCTGGAACCTCAGGCCCCATTTAAAGTTCAAGCCCAACTTCCTGCTGAAGGTGGTGAACGGCGCGCCCATGAACCTCGACATCAACCTGAATTTTCTCTTTGACGAGGTATTGTGGCTGGGATGTTCGTTTCAGCTGAAGAACGCTGTGAACCCGATGGTGGAGCTGCAGGCAACCCAAAAGCTTCGCATCGGTTTCTCCTATGATATTCCTGTGTCGAGCCTTACGGAGTCGGGCTTTCGCTCGGGCTCCCCGGAAGTAATGCTGAACTACAGGTTTGTGAAGCTGCTCAAGAACAGGGTGGTATCACCAAGGTATTTTTAACAGGCTATGAAATATTCCGTTGTGCTTGTGCTGTGCAGCCTGGCCTTTATGGCTCCGGCCCAGCAAAAGAAGGTATCTGAAAAACAAAAGGCGCGGTTGTCCAGGGCGGACCAACTGTTTGAACACGGACACTACGGTGAAGCTATTACAGCCTACGAGGAAGTGCTGGAAGGAGACCGCCGCAACATGGAGGTGATGCTGAAGATAGCGGAGGCCAGCTTCAGGTTGCCTGACCTTGAACAGGCCAGTGGGTGGTATCAAGACGCCTTCGCGCAATCGGAGACCGGACTGCCCGAAACGGTGCCGGCACATCATCTCTATAACTATGCCGAGATCCTGTTGTCTGAAGAACAGTATGACGAAGCGCTGCGCTGGTTCGGTTTATACAAGCAACGTGTACCGGAAGACACCCGCAGCGAACGCAGGATCCGGGGTATTGCAAGCTTGCACGAGCTGAAGAAGGACGCCTCACAGTATAGCATCAGCGTTGTATCCTTTAATTCAGCGTATCCCGATTTCAGCCCTTCATTTTATGACAGCGGGCTTGTATTTGTTTCCGGCAGGCGAGAAGCCGCAGCTGAAAAAGAAAAGAAGGACGCGCGTGGCACCTACCTCGACCTTTATTATACGAAAACGTTGCCCGACAGCACCTTCTCGTCTCCCATCCGCATCAGCAACGCGCTGAACACGGATTTTCACGAGGGGCCCGCTGTGTTCTATGATGATGGCCGCAAGGTGATCTTTACCAGGAACAACCTGAACGACAAGCTGCGCCGGAGCGAAGAAGCGATCGTGATCCATCTCCAGCTCTTCGCCGCCGAAAAAGATGCCTCGGGTAAAACGTGGAAAACACCGGTGCTGCTCGCCATCAACAACAAGGATTACTCCATCGGCCACCCCGCCATCAGCAGCGACGGCCTTAACCTGTATTTTTCATCCAACAAACCCGGAGGTTATGGCGGCACAGACCTGTACGTGAGCCGGTGGGTAAACAACACCTGGAGCGCCCCTGAAAACCTGGGTGCCGCCGTGAACACCGAAGGCAATGAAATGTTTCCCTTCGTTGCGGCAGACACCACGCTTTACTTCGCTTCCAACGGCCATGCCGGATTCGGGGGGCTGGACATCTATCGTTATAACCTGGCGGGAACAACCGAGGTAAAGAACATGGGCCACCCCGTCAACAGCAGCAAGGACGATTTCGGCCTGATCCTCGATGCAAAAACGAACACGGGTTACTTTTCGTCCAACCGCCAGGACATCAACGGCGATAGGAATGACAACATATATCGCCTCAGCATTGATCTTCCCCTTCCGCAGGCCAGTCCCGCGCCCGTGGTAGTGCAGGCTGAAACCGCAGATCCCGATGCCGATGTATACTACACCATACAGATCTTTGCGCTGCGGAGAAGCGAGGTCATCCGCAGAAGCCTTTTACAAGATCTGAAGCAGGTGCTGCTCCATGAAGGCAAGGATGGGTTCAACCGGTATACCTATGGCAAGTACAGCTCCATCCAGGGCGCCATCGAAATGTTGCAAAAGATCAGGGCCATGGGGTACAACGATGCCTTTGTGAGGCGGGAAGCACGGTACACGGAACTCTCCAAGAAACCCGGTATTGAGGTGGAAAAACTATACAAACACTGACCGGGACACATCTTTTAAGAGAAAAAAACAACTTTTTTCTGCGCCAGTTCCGCACGACGTTTTTTGACAGGTTATCGGCAATATGAAACCCTTTTGTTTCGGGTTAGCAAGCCTGGGTGGCTTCGGCGTTAACCATTGAACTTTGCACAATGGCCACAGAAATAGGTGTTTTAAAGACATTTATTTTTTCAAATCAAAGGACTGGTTTGAAAAAATACGTCGTGTAATGCAGCATGAAACCTTTTGTTACCTCATTTTTTGGTAAAATCCGAATTCTGATCGCTGTAAAATGCGTCGATTCGGAGGCATGTATACCTATTGTTAATCCAGTTTATTGTTGAAACAACGATTATGTCATTATTTTCGTGAATCCAAACCCCGTAAATTCAAGAAGAATGGCTAAAGTAACCACCCGATTTTATGGACGGTTTTAAGATCGCAGGATCGCCTGGCCTCTCAGGCATCTTTCCCGGCAACGATACGATCAAGGATTATCCGAGCCTTTTTAAGAATTCTCTCACCGGTATTTTCAGGTGCCGGTTTTCCGATGGCACCTTCTTCCTGATCCACCAGGGCGCCCTGAATATCCTGGGCGTCGCGGCGGTCGCCACAGGGTCGCTGTATAACAGGGTTGCAGCTTCGGGCAGAGGTTCGGAGTTCATTGTGAAGATCCCGGATGCAACGCCTTATGCCGGGTCCTGATTTATATCCACCATAACAGACAGATCTAAGAAATACGATATGCTTATGCAACAAACAGATACAAAACCCCGTCATGAAAAAATGAAAACGCTGAACACTATGGGAAAGCCTTTCGCCCAGGATCCACCGCAATAGCAGAAGGAGCCCTCCAAACCAATCACCCATTTTTAAGAGCCCATCCAAACAGCCATTGTACGAAGTACCTTGAGTTGAACTGTATTGCCTTTATTAAACGGATACTGGATTCTTTGGCGCCGCTGCGCCGCATAAAAAAGGAGATTCACTTACCTATTAAAAAGATGACCCGTAACCTTAACCTTCTCGCAGTAACACTGCTTCTGGTCAACAGCTGTATGCTGGCGCAGCAGACCGTCAAAAAAACACAGGGTGTTCGTGAGGGCAGCCTGGATGAACCTCCGCAGATCAGGTCATTATACCGTTTTGTGAATGAGCACATGAACAGCAACACGGCGCTGGCACTCGAGTATGCCAAGCTGGCGCTCTCCCTGGCGGAGAAGATGCACAGCGACAGGGATATTGCTATGTCGTGTTACCTGCTCGGCAGGATCTATGGCGACAGGCTCGCCGACTTCGAGAAGGGGATCCTATACCATGCACGGTCTATCGCGGCGGCGGAGAAGCTGAACGAATACGATCTGATCGCCCGTAATTATTTCAGCTCCGGCATCTTTCATTACAAGCTCGGTTTGCTTACCCGATCGCTTGACGAGTTCGGGGCCAGCCTCGATCTTTACAAGAAGACAGGCAATACATTGTATGAGTCGCTGGTGCAGATCAACATTGCCGCCATCTATGCCGAAGCGGGGGCCACTACTTACTCCATGGCGTTGCTCGGTTTCCGGGATGCGCTTCGCAAAGCTGCCGAGCTCAAAAGCGATTCACTTTATGTGATCGGCGCAACACATTACACCACAGCCCTGATCGCGCACGGAGAGTTCTCCGAAGCAGAAACGTACCTGAAAAAAGCCCTGCTCATGGCCAAAGATGACGACGCTTATACGGACTACCTGTACATCCTGCACCTGAACCTCGGCGAGCTATTGTTACAGAGGAACAACACGGCTGCCGCCATCAGTCATTTCAAGATCGCGAAAGAGATGAGCACCAGGCACAAGATCAGTTATGGCATGGCGCAAAGTGAACTGAAGCTGGGAAAGGCCTATGCCTCGCTGAACGAAGCACGCCACGCGGAAGAATGTTACCTGGAGGCCCTGCACGATTTTATGCAGATGAAAATGAAGATCAAGATCGCGGAAGTATACGGCGAGCTCTCCTTGCTGGCCAGTCGCCGGCAGCAGTTTGAAAAAGCGTTCAATCTCCGCTCGCTGCAATTGTCGTTTGCCGACAGCCTCTACCACGACCATAACAACCTGCTGCTGGAGATGCAGGCGAAAGCCTCCCGCAACAATACGCTGGCCATGTCTAAAAAAGATGAACATATCAATACCCTGTATATGAACCTGCTCGCCCTTGTGCTGCTGATCGCATTGTTTCTCGTATTACTGTACCTGAACCATCACCGGTTGCGCGCCGCCAGAGATAAGGCTACCCTTGCGCGTGAAAAGCTCGAGCTTGAAAAAGAGCTGCTGGACAAAAGCCTGCATGAGGAACAGCTGAAACAAAAGCTGGAGTTCAATGCCAAAGCCCTTACGGCCAACACCCTGAACCTGATCCAGAAGAACGAGATCCTGGAAAAGATCAAGGTCACGGCAGAAGAGATCAGGAACGCATCGCCCGCAGACCTTTCCCTGAAGATCAGGAACCTCGTGCACACGGCAAACTTTGCCCTGAACATCGACAAGGACTGGGAGCATTTCAAAGTGCATTTCGAGCAGGTGCATAACAATTTCTTCGAGCACCTGAAGACCAAATATCCTAACCTCAACTCGAGCGACCTCAAACTCTGCGCGCTGCTGAAGCTCAACCTCGATACCAAAGAGATCGCCACCATCATGAACATATCCCCACAAAGTGTAAAAGTGGCCCGTTCACGCCTGAGGAAAAAGCTGAAGCTGGATATCTCTTCGAACCTGAGCTCGGTGATCACGCAGATATAAGGAAATTCAGTCTCGTTAGTGACGACATATTGGTAGCCCTGAAGGGGCTGAATATCAATAGCGTCGGGTGCAGCCCGACGCTATTGTGCATTGGTATTCACGTGCCACAGGTAATCCAGATCGGGGTACGTTTTCTCTGGCACGTAATGCACACGCCAGATCAGGGTGTTGCGATCGATGCGCCATGAACAAGCAACGCCCGATTACTATCGCACGTGGCGCATTTCCCGTCGCATTGAATAGCCCGCGGCTTCACCGCGGGCTATTCATATTGCGCCCCTTCGGGGCTTTAATGCAGTAGTGATATAGACTTCGCTTCCTTAACTTAAGGACATTGCTGTAACGGGACTTAATGTCGTTACCCACTGGCATTCATTTGGAGTCACAATGCGCATTTTGTATCACAGCTGCTTCACAAATCAGATACAGATTTGTATCTAAAAATCTACAATGCGTGGATTCGAACATCCCTACACACGGGGCATTTGCTTTTCTCAGGAACTAATGGGTCCGTACATTTTGAAGCTGAGCGTGTTGCCATAGACCTGCCAGCCTTTAATTTTTCATTTTTTGGCCTGTTGTGATCCGAAGCGGCAGCCAGTAAACGACGCGAACGTCAGCATAACGGCATTAACCAAGGGAGCAGGCAGGTATTACCCGCTGTGGCATCAGCTTTATTGGTTCATTCAGCATAACATTATTCTTTAAGGCTATGAAAAAAGTGATGATCAGGTTCATTGGTGCAGCGGCCATGCTCTCCCTTACGTTTTGTTCAAACGAAGGCATAAAAGAACGGCCAGACGATATCGAAGCGACAGGAGAACGCACGGAGATCTACAATAAGATAATGGCAGAGTTTCCGGAGTTTAAAAACGTTAAGAAAACCCAACCGGCATTGTTCGAGGGTACCGCAGCCAAACAGGTTGTGCTGACAAACGAATCGGCTGTATATGTGACCTATATTTCTGAAGGTGCCAGTTATAGCAACACCTTCGGCTGGTATTCATACAATATCAATGACAAACCCGAGCAGCGTTCCGATCTCAAGCTGAATGTTCTGTTTCCACATGTATCCTATCGCGTCTTAAAGCAAGGTGACAGGCTGCAGGTGGGCGATGGGACATTTCCTGCCGGCACGGTCATAGGTTTTTTTCTGATCATCAATGGCTGGGGCGGAGGAGAGATCCACTATGACCGCGAAACATTTTATACAGATTATACGCTGAACACGGATGCACAACAACAGCACGTGCTGTTCAAACAAAAAGAGCTTGGCGACATCGTGCTCACCTTTGAAGACGACCTGACCTCACATCAGAGTGACCAGGACTTCAACGACATCATCTTCACCGTAACAGACAACAAAGAGAATAAGGCAGCCACCAATTTTGATCTGACCAATGTGGTGAACCTTTAACCAATATTGTCATTAAGTTATCAATAGCCCCGACGCCACCCGGGGCTATTTTATTTTCGTTAGCCACGGAAATACTTATCTTGATCAAAATTTTGATTATGGCGATCAACACCGTTTTCAGGCGCATCACTTCCGTATACAGGCTTGTAGCACTTTGTACGATACTCTTCACGGTGCACGTGTGTCATGCCCAGAAAAAATCCGGCAGCCCGAACATCATCTACATCATGGCCGATGACCTTGGTTATGCCGACTTGGGATGTTACGGTCAGAAGACCCTTCGTACACCACACCTGGACCAGATGGCAAAGGAAGGCGCGCGGTTCACGCAGTTCTACGCCGGGAGCACGGTATGCGCACCCTCGCGCTGTGCCCTGATGACAGGCAAGCACATGGGTCATGCCTACGTGCGGGGCAACAAGGAGATGCCCCTGCGCCCCGATGACATGACGCTGGCCAAGCTGATGAAGAACAAAGGTTATGTGACGGGCATGTATGGAAAATGGGGCCTGGGCCTTGAAGACAACACAGGTTCGCCTGAGAAGCAGGGATGGGATGAGGTTCTCGGCTACCTTCACCAGCGCGTGGCACACCGTTACAATGTTGACTACCTCTGGCAGGTCAACGCGGGAAAGTTGTCGAAATACCCGATGGACACCAACACCAATACCCACACCGTTATTATTCACAAAGCAAAGGATTTTATCCGGCAACAGCAGCACAAGCCGTTCTTCCTGTATCTTCCCGTCACTATACCACATGCCGAGATGCGGGCGCCAACGCCTGAGTCGCTTGCTCCGTTCCTGAAGCCCGATGGCAGCAGCGTATTCGATGAAAAACCTTTTGTGCGGCCACCCAACGGCTCGTATCGCTCGCAGCCTATGCCCAATGCAGCCTTCGCAGCCATGATGAAACAGATGGACGAAGACGTTGGCAGCATCCTCGCCTTGTTGAAAGAGCTTGGCATCGCTGACAACACGTATGTCTTCTTCACTTCGGATAACGGCCCGCACCAGGAAGGCGGGCGCGTGGTGGAGTTCTTCAACAGCAATGGCGACCTGAAAGGATACAAGCGTGATCTTTACGAAGGAGGCATCCGTGTGCCCATGATCGCCTGGGCCCCGGGCAGGATCAGGGCGGGTACTGAAGTGCACGAGCCCCTCGCTAACTGGGATGTGCTCCCTACGCTGGCGGAGCTGACACAGCAGAAAGCACCGGCAGGCATCGATGGCCTCTCGTTCGCAGCGGTGCTCGAAGGGCGATCGCTTAAAAATAAACATGACTACCTGTACTGGGAGTTCTTCGAGCGTGGCTTCGATCAGGCGCTGCGGGCCGGCGACTGGAAGATCGTAAAACGAAAGAGCAATAATTCGAAAACCGAGCTGTACAATCTCAAAGATGATCTCGCGGAGAGCAACGATCTCGCAACACAATTCCCCGATAAAGTAAAAGCGCTCGAGAAGCTGATGGAAAGTGCGCGTGTAGACTCACAGGAGTTCCCTGTAAATTAGATATGAGATATTAGTCCCGATAGCTATCGGGATGAAACTGAGACAATGCCGGTCTCGTGCATGAAATCTTGCCTCATTCCGATGGGTATCGGGTCTCATATCTCATATCTCACATCTCAAGTCTCTTATCTCAAATCTCACGTCTCAAATCTATCATCTCCCGTCTCATAATCGGTTACGGGTGTCATACATGCAGCCACCGGCGGGAGCGGAGGAATAAGAATTGTTCGTTATTGGTCCAGCCCATACGTGACATGATACGCGGCAATTTCAGCCGTAGTGTTGATGGATTGAAAGCTGCAACAGTGCAGTATTAACATTGTTTCTGGATTCAATAACAAACAATAGCATGAAGTATCAAAGTATTCTAATGATCGCATTGGTGGTGGCGGTGAACGCCTGTGACGATGACGATGAGAAAGAAGACCTGTCGGTGAGCCTGAACCTTGTAGCGGAAGGCTTTACATCTCCTGTGTTGCTGACGGAATCTACCGACAATTCGGGAAGATTGTTTATCA
Source organism: Chryseosolibacter histidinae (assembly GCF_018598225.1). Classification (GTDB taxonomy): domain Bacteria; phylum Bacteroidota; class Bacteroidia; order Cytophagales; family Cyclobacteriaceae; genus Chryseosolibacter; species Chryseosolibacter histidini. The sequence continues at coordinate 69,027 of NZ_JAHESF010000023.1, forward strand.
TAGAGCAGCTCGGCCAGATCTATATTGTTAAGAACGGACAAAAGGTAGCCCAACCGTTCCTGGATATTCAAGGTAAGCTTACACCCAGAAGTGGCCCTCAGGATGAGCGCGGGTTGCTGGGCCTTGCATTCCATCCCAACTATGCCTCTAATGGACGGTTCTTTGTTTATTACAGCGGTCCCCTGAGAGCGGAAGGCCCGGCAGGCTGGGACCACACCAACTATGTAGCAGAGTATAAAGCTTCCGCTAATGCCGATGTGGCCGATGCCGGGTCGGGGCGGATCCTGCTGGCGATGGACCATCCGCAGCCTAACCACAACGCTGGCACTATTGCTTTTGGCAGTGATGGCTTTCTCTACATTTCAGTAGGGGATGGCGGTGGCGGAAATGACAATCAGCTGGGTCACGTAGAAGACTGGTACACCGAAAACGCAGGAGGCAATGGCCAGGACATCACCCAGAATTTATTGGGCAGTGTTCTGCGCATAGACGTTGCGCCAGCAACTGGTTACGGCATTCCGGCAGACAACCCGTTTGTAGGCAAGGACGGCATGGACGAGATCTACGCCTACGGACTTCGAAACCCTTACAGGTTCTGCTTCGATCCCGAGAACCGCATCATCCTGGCTGACGCAGGACAGGAGCTGTACGAAGAGATCGATCTTGTTGAGAAGGGCTCTAACTTAGGATGGAACATCAAGGAAGGACGCCACTGCTTTGATGATGCCAACCCTGAAACACCGCCGGGCTCATGTCCTTCGGCAGCTCCGGATGGAACGCCACTCACAGATCCCGTGATCGAATTCAAGAACGCGAAGAACTTCAGCGACGGCCTCGGCAATGTATCGGTAGGCGGTTATGTTTACCAGGGAAGCACCGTCATGTCGCTGAATGGAAAATATATCTTCGGTGTGCTCACGCAAGATCCTGACGCCGCCAACGGTGCCATCTTCGCGGCAGACCGCGCAGGCACTACGTGGGACTACCATAAGCTTTCCCTCAAGGGCATGAGCAACAACGACCTGGGTATGTTTGTGCTTGGCTTCGGCCAGGATAAAGCAGGAGAGGTGTATGTGACCACGAGCGCAGGTACGGCAGGATCGGGTAAGGTTTATAAGATTGGGCAATAATGTTCATTTTTTTATATAAAGCCTCTCGGAGAAGATCTGAGAGGCTTTTGAAAATAAAGCGCGAAGCGTGATGTTTACGATTTGCAGGTCACTGGCTGATCGAATTCAGTACGCAACGTCTTCTGCTATGCGAAAAACTTTCTGCTGGAATTAAAACGCCCACAGCAGCTTAACCAATTTATGAGTTAAGTCTTGTGCGAAGATGACAATTGTCAGGAGCGGACTGCCTCCGACGATCTTTATTGCGCCATGATTTAGGTTATAATAGATTATGAAAGTTTTTGTATATAGTGCAAGGTCATATGACAAACCTGCGCTTCAACTGGCGGCCGGTGGTCATGCGTTGCAATTCACGGAACAAAGGCTGAAACGGGACACGGCGCAGCTGGCAGCGGGTTGTGAGGCAATAGTAATATTTACGTCTGATGATGCTTCTGCGCCGGTGCTTGATATTCTACATTCACTTGGGGTCCGGTATATTTTACTGAGGTCGGCCGGATACGATCACGTCGATCTGAAGCGAGCGGCAGCGCTTAGCATCCGGGTAGCGAACGTGCCAGAGTATTCACCCAATTCTGTAGCGGAGCAGGCCGTAGCAATGCTGATGGCCGTGAACAGGAAGCTCATTCAGGGACAAAGGCTGATGCAGCTCCAGGACTTCAGGATTGATTCTTTGCAGGGGTTTGACATCCACGGAAAAACGGTGGGCATCATCGGCACCGGCAAGATCGGGATGGCGTTTGCGCGGATCATGCTAGGATTTGGCGCAAAGGTGATCGCGTATGATCTCCAGGTGAATCCGGAAGCCATCAGCGCCGGCATAAAATACGAGTCGTTGGAAGCATTGCTGAGACAAAGCGATGTCGTGTCACTGCATTGCCCTTTGACGGCAGCTACGCGGCATCTGATGTCTGAAACACAATTCAGCTGGATGAAGCCGGGTGCCATCCTTGTGAATACGTGCAGGGGTGCCGTGATCAACACAGTAGACCTCATTAAAGCATTGGATTCGCGCCAGTTGGGTGCGGCATGCCTGGATGTTTATGAGTTCGAGAAGGGGTTGTTCTTTGAAGACCACAGCGGTGACATTATTCACGACGCGAATTTTGTGAGACTAAGAAGTTTTAAAAATGTTCTGATCACCGCCCACCAGGGATTTTTAACCACCGACGCGATCAAAGAAATAGCAGAAACAACGATCAATAACCTGGATTGCTGGCAAAACGGAGTGCCCTGCAAAAACGAGTTAACGGTGAAACCGGGGATTGAAACCGATGCCCTGGAGAGAAAGCCGCGCATTGTAGGTTCCATTTAATGTGCGAAGCAGCAAAGTTTGCTTCCGGAATGGTCACATCTTTTCGAACCGGCCGGTTTTTTCAGCCGCCTTAATTCTGTAGACAACAGCTTTTAAACTTTTTTCAACCACCTCGGGGGCATGCGCAAATTCATGCGATGGTCTGACCGTCTCGCTCATGATGAAAGGCGCAAGGCGATCCATGATGATCTTCAGTGCCGCCTGTTGCTTCCTGTCTTTCAGCTCTTCGTATTTGCCCCAGACTATGATGCTTCTCCAGTTTGTCATGTTCTCGATCGAGTCCACCTGGAAGCAGACATCCGGATTCTGGCGCATCATTTTGATCTTTAAGCCCTCGCGGGAATGTGCGTAGATATAACCCTCATGATATACGTACGTGACCGGCACCACATACATCTTGTTGTTTGAGCGACACCCGATCCTGCCCACAAATTGTGTGTAAAGAACCTGGTCGATTTGTGCTTCAGTTAGTTTGCCCAGCATACGGATCTTTGTTGTTTGTTTCAATACCATAAAATAAGTATGAACTGAGTGAACCGCTACGAGCTACGTCAGCCAACGGCATGACCGTTGTCACTTTCTAAATACCTCTAAACAGGCTTACCGATTCTAAATACGCCGGCTGAATGACATTCCAGTTGAAGCGGGCTTTGATCCCTTTTGCATAGGCGTCTAAGCTGCTCTTTTCACCATGCACCGGGAAGACCATTTTTGGCGCAGACTTGAAATGACTCATCCACAGAAACAGCTCTTCTTTATCAGCGTGCCCTGAAAGAGAAGTCATATTCTCTACCTTACATTTCACGGGTACTTCTTCTCCAAAAATCCTGATGGTGGGCTCCTGATCTACAAGCTTCCTACCCCGGGTACCTTCAGCCTGGTACCCTGCTACCACAACGGTGTCTTGTGGATTGGGCAGACGGTGATAGAGATGGTGAAGGATGCGCCCACCCGTCATCATACCACTGGAGGAGATAATGATGGCGTTAGCCTTGATCTCATTCAATGCTTTAGAATGTTTTGACGTTTTTACAAACAGCAGCATGTTGGTTTCAAGCTTTCTGGCAAATTCACTTTGATTGAATTTTACTTTATGATAGTCCGGATACCGGTAGTACAAATACGTGGCGGAGATGGCCATCGGGCTGTCGATATAAACCGGAACATCTGGAATTTTTCCGGTCTCCATTAACTGATGAAGATAATAAAGCAGTACCTGCGTTCTTCCTACGGCAAATGCGGGGATCAGTACAACGCCACCCCTGGCGAAAGTTTCCTTCACGATCCTTTCCAGGTCACCCTCGGGGTCGGGCGCGGGATTGCTTTTATTGCCATAAGTAGACTCTACAAAGAGAATATCAGCGCTTTCGATCATGGCGGGCGGGCGCAGCATGGCGTCGTGGTTTCGTCCAAGGTCTCCCGAAAACACTATTTTCTTTGACTGGCTGTCACCTTTGATATAAAGCTCGGTGATGGCTGACCCGAGCAGATGTCCCGCATCCTTATATATTATTTCGATGTTGTCTGCCAGTCTGATGCTTTCGTCATAGTTATATTTTTTCAGTAGCGGGAAAACCGCTTCAGCATCTTGTGTGGTGTAGAGCGGTTGAGGGTTGGCATGTTTTGAATAGCCCTTTTCATAGGCAAACGAAGCCTCTTCTTCCTGGAGCTTGGCAGAATCGAGCAACATGATCTCCATCAGGTCAGCCGTTGGACGCGTGCAATAGATGGGACCTTTGTAACCTTCCTTGACCAACCGGGGTAAATATCCCGTGTGATCGATGTGTGCGTGGCTGATCACTACAGCATTGATCGAATCGGCCTTTACGGGGAACGGCTCCCAGTTTCTTAACCGTAATTCTTTCAAACCTTGAAACAACCCACAGTCAACGAGCAGCCGGAAGCCGCCAATATCGAGCAGGAACCTTGAACCTGTAACCGTGCCAGTTGCACCTAAGAATTTCACTTTTACATCCATGCCGGAAAACTGGTAAATGCTGGTAAAGCACAATATGACATAAATCAGGGTTTTCGATGACCTTCTTCAAGATACAGCTTAACATGATCGTTTACTTTTAATCTATCAACAAATATTATCGCCATGAAGAAGATATTAGTTCCCTATGATTTTTCCAAGCCGGCACAATGGGCCCTGCAGACCGCGATCGGGGTCGCGAAAAAAGCCAAAGCGCGCATCATCCTGCTGCACATTGTGGAGCAGCCCACGTCGGAGTCGTTTAATGTTGAAGGCCAGATCAATAATGACGGAGGATGGGAAGATAAACTTTTTACGCTGAAGCTTATCGAGAAGAATAAAGGGCAGCTGGAGGACGCGGCCAGGCTTGTTGAGGACGAGGGTATTTTCGTGACCTGCGAATTGCGACTCGGTAATCCTTTTCATGGGATCAGAACGGTGATCACCGATTCCCAGGCCGACCTGGTGGTAATGGGAACGTCGGGCCGGTCAAAACTGGAAGAGATGATCGTTGGATCGAATACCGAAAAAGTGGTTCGTTATGCCAAATGCCCGGTGTTGACGGTTCACGAAGAGCCTAACGGAAAAGATTTCGTCAACATTGTTTACGCGAGCTGTCTGAGTGAAAATGAAACTGAATTTGCTTCAGTAGTGAAGAACGCCCAGGAAATGTATAACGCCACCATCCACCTCGTGCGGATCAACACGCCTATGAACTTCCGTTCCGACCATGAGGTGAAAAAAGTCATGCGCGATTTTGCCCGGAAGCTCAAGCTCGAAAATTATACCATCAACGTATTCAGCGACAGGAGTGAAGAGGAGGGCATCCTTCACTTTGCCTCCAGCGTCAATGCCGACCTGATCGCCATGGCCACGCATGGAAGAACCGGGTTCGCGCATGTGCTGGTTGGAAGCATTGCCGAAGACGTGGTCAACCATGCCCAGCGACCTGTGCTGACGTATGTTACCCCGGAGCTGTATCGATGACTTTTTTGTTTCAGAAGGAATACCTGGGCGGATAATTATAGATAACCCAATGATTAAGATCACACTTTGGAGACGTTAAAGTATCGAATTATTTCGCAAATGGTAGTTGTTTTTGTATAATACTGCTATGAGTGATAATGACACCAATCTGTTCAACGAAGCCATGGCCTCGTTTGATCTACAGTCTGTTGATCGTCAGTACCTTGTTTTTCGCGGCCATTACATTCATGCACGAGACAAAATAAAAAAGGTATTAAGGCATTCCGGTTCCCCCTTATTGAAGCCTTTTAGTTCGAAGCTTATTTATGAACAAGCACTGAATCCAGACTTTGACGCATTTGCATTCAAGTATTCAGGTAATTATTTCATTAACATATCGGACGGAACTCATCACATATTGCACGAATTGTACAATCGACTTCTTTCCAATCCTACTATCTTGCCGCAGTTTGGTGACATTTCCAAAGAGGTCACAGCGGTCAATCCAATTAAGGGTTATTTCCTGAACGCTCTAGTTATGGTAGAGGAGTCTGAAAGACGTGGTGGTTTGTATTGGCCACGAGATGAAATGCGCAGGAGGTATGCAATATTTCTTAGCAACTTAGCTTTGGATTGGATTTTCGAGCATGAACTTGCACATATCACTAATGGCCATGTGGACTACGAAATTGCTAATTATGGTGTTTGTCGTATTCAAGAAAATGGTACAGTTGGTTTGCAAAGCCAACATTTATTAGATCGGCAAACAATGGAAATGGATGCTGATGGAGCCGCATTCGGCAACTGTTGTGGTGTGCTGATTCGAGCTTCTATTCATCCACAATTAAAGAACATGAGTGAATTTAGTCAAATTGTCTTTGGCGATGTGTATAGGCTACTTGGAGATTTTTATTTTGCATTGCTGAATTTGTTTAGACTTTTCGGTGATGGGGACTTTCGAAACATGATTGCTGGAACAAGTACTCATCCTGAAGCACCGCATCGTGCATTGATGCTTCTTAAAACTTTTGAACCAATGATGGAGCATATGAACCGAAAGTATCATGCAAATCTTAGCATGGACCGACTTTTGACGAGTTGCATAGAAGCTCTAAGAATGGGCGGAATTTCTTACAGACTAATTACTGATAAGGACCCAAAGGAAGCTTTTATAGGATCCCACGGTTATGATAATCCAATTCATGAGGCGTTGATAAAGAATTGGCAGGATCACCTTTTTTACAAGTTGAAACCATTTTCATACAAGGATTTGTATTACTAGCATGATTGTGGCCTCCAAAAGGCGGGGACATTAGTCAACCACGCGTAGCGACCCTGTGCAGAAGCGTTATCCCCAAGTCACTAACTAGCAATTCAAAGTGTACGTTTCGCGGGCTTGCAAATAATGATGATCAAACTAGAGTAAATAAAACAGAATTCAAAGGAGGGATGATGTTTGGTAATGTGCTAGTAAAGGTTAAGACCTCAGCTTTGATTGGAGTATCGAAAGCGATTTTTTTAAATCAACAGACTTTTTCGTATAATAAGTCATGAATGACAACGATACCAATCTATTCAACGAAGCCATCGCCCCGTTACATTCTGTTAGCCATCAATACCTTGCTTTTTCCGGCCATTACATAGACGCACACAAGAGAATCCAAAGGTTATTAGGGCTTTCCAGCCCTCCCATGTGGAAACCATTTAGCTCGAAGCTTATTTATGAACAAGCGCTGACTCCAGATTTTGACGCATTTGCATTCAAGTATGCAGGTAATTATTTCATTAACATATCAGACGGAACTAATCACATATTGCACGAATTGTACAATCGACTTCTTTCCAATCCTACTATCTTACCTCAGCTTGGTGACATTTCTAAAGAGGTAGCAGTGGATAATCCAATTAAGGGGTACTTTCTGAACGCTCAAACTATGATTGAGGAGGCTAACAGACGTGGTGGTATGTATTGGCCACAGGACGAAGTACGCAGAGGCTATGCGACATTCCTAACCAACTTAGCTTTAAATTGGATTTTCGAGCATGAATTGGCGCATATCACGAATGGCCATGTTGACTACGAAATTGCAAATCACGGAGTTTATCGCATTCAAGAAAATGGTACGGTTGGCCTGCAAAGCCAACATCTATTAGATCGGCAAACAATGGAAATGGATGCTGACGGAATGGCATTCGGCAACTGTTGTGGCGTACTGATTCGAGCGACTATGAATCCTCAAATAAAGGATCGGAACGAATTTACTCAAATGATCTTTGGTAATGTCTATAATCTACTTGCAAATTTTTATTTTACATTGTTGACTCTGTTTAGACTTTTCGGTGATGGGGATTTTCGAAATATGGTTGCTGGAACGAGTACACACCCAGAAGCACCTCATCGTGCCTTGATGCTCTTTAAAACGTTTGAAACAATGGCGGAGCTTATGAACCGAAAGTATAATGCAAATCTTGACCTTGACCAACTTCTTAAAAGTTGCATAGGCGCTCTAAGAGCAGGAGACATTGCCTACAAATTAATTACTGATAAAAATCCGAAGGAAGTTTTTGTAGGCCCCCACGGTTATAATAATCCTATTCACGGAGCGTTGATTGAAAATTGGCAGCATCATCTTTTTCACAAGTTGAAGCCATTTGCATATACGGAGTTGTATTACTAGAATACCAATGGCCTCGAAAGCCCCGGAAGCGTCTCAAACTTCGGTTTCTTGTGTAGGCTGTAGGAGAAAATTGAAGCATATATTATATGGCTGTGGGGCTGTCATTCGGCTGAGACTCTCTATTTTAAGATAAAATTAAGCCATAATTGGGTATCAGATAACTGCGATACGAAATGATGAAAAGTGGAAAAGCCACCCTATTTCTGTTTCTTGGAAATCTGTAAGTCTTTCCGGCAATTATATAACTCTCCGGCGGCATCATTATACGTTATTTGAGGTAGAAAACTTAATGATTTATGGCCGCTGAAGTGCTGACAAGGAATACCAATGGAAAATATATACGCGAAACATTTCCGGTATTGGAGATGACCTGTGCCGCGTGCGCAGTAAGTGTGGAGTCAATGCTCAAGGCTACGGCAGGCGTGAAAGATGCAGCCGTGAACTTTGCCAATCAGACGGCAACGGTTGAATATGATGCCAAACTCGCAACCGTGAACGACCTGCAGAACTCCGTACGATCCATCGGATACGACCTGGTGGTAAATGTAGAAGATCCGCAGGCGGTTCAGGAAGAAGCACAACGGAAACACTATGAGGCAGTGAAGAACAGGACCATCTGGTCGTCGGTCCTTGCTTTACCGGTGGTGATCATCGGGATGTTCCTGATGGACATGCCCTATGGAACGTACATTTCCATGGCGTTGACAGCACCGGTTGTATTTTACTTTGGCAGAAATTTCTTTGTCAACGCGTGGAAACAGGCAAAACACCTGAAAGCAAACATGGATACGCTGGTGGCATTGTCTACCGGCATCGCGTTTGTATTCAGCGTTTTTAATACCTTTTTTCCTGAGTTCTGGCATGCCCGCGGTTTACATGCGCATGTGTATTATGAAGCTGCCGCCGTGGTCATTGCCTTTATTTCACTCGGAAAACTCCTGGAGGAGAAAGCCAAATCCAATACTTCTTTGGCGATCAAAAAATTGATGGGACTACAGCCGAAAACCGTACGGGCCATCATCGATGGTGTGGAGCAGGAAATTCCAATCGCGTCAGTAAAGGTAGGGCATAAGATCCTTGTGCGTCCTGGCGAAAAGATTCCCGTAGACGGCGTTGTGATCAGCGGGTCCTCCTATGTGGATGAGAGCATGATCTCGGGTGAACCTGTGCCCGTGGAAAAGAGCGCGGGAGAAAAGGTCTTCGCCGGCACGGTCAATCAAAAGGGAAGTTTTTACTTCGAGGCCCAAAAGGTTGGCGGCGACACTGTACTCGCACACATCATCAAGATGGTTCAACAGGCCCAGGGAAGTAAGGCGCCCGTACAAAAGCTGGTAGATAAAATTGCCGGGATCTTTGTTCCGATCGTGATCGGCATTGCCATCCTGACCTTTATTACCTGGATGGTTCTTGGTGGAGACAATGCCTTCACCCATGCGCTGTTAACCTCCGTTACCGTGCTGGTGATCGCCTGTCCGTGCGCCCTTGGGCTTGCAACGCCAACGGCCATTATGGTAGGCGTTGGTAAAGGCGCGGAGAATAATATCCTTATCAAGGACGCTGAAAGCCTCGAGCTTGCGCACAAAGTGAATGCCGTGATCCTGGACAAAACAGGCACGATCACTGAAGGGAAACCGGTGGTCACCGACCTTGTTTGGAAAACAGCGGGCATCTCATCTGAATTGAAGGACATCTTATACACGCTGGAGGCACAGTCTGAACATCCATTGGCAGAGGCGGTAGCTGGCAAGCTCAAAAATGACGGTGCAAAATCGCTGTCCCTGGAAAAGTTCGAAAGCCTCACAGCACGTGGTGTAAAGGGAAGTTATAACGGTACACCATACTTTGTTGGAAACAGAAAGCTTGTTGCTGAAAATAAGATCAACGTTTCCGAAAGCATTTCTGCAACGGCCGACAGGCTTCAATCGGAAGCAAAAACGGTGGTCTATTTCACCAATGGCGAAAGTGTTCTGGCTGTCATTGCCATTGCTGACAAGATCAAGGCGACCTCACGTGCTGCCATTGAATCATTACAAAAGAAAGGTATCGATGTTTATATGCTGACAGGTGACAACGCCCAGACGGCAAAAGCGGTAGCCGGTCAGGTAGGACTGAAACATTTCAAAGCCGAGGTCCTTCCATCCGACAAAGCAGACTTTGTTAAAAAGCTTCAGTCCGAGGGCAAAGTGGTTGCCATGGTTGGCGATGGAATCAACGACTCGCATGCGCTGGCACAAGCCGATGTGAGCATCGCGATGGGCAAAGGTTCAGACATTGCCATGGATGTGGCGAAGATGACTTTAATTACTTCCGATCTGCAATCCATCCCAAAGGCGCTTAACTTATCAACCAAGACCGTTCGTGGCATCCGGCAGAACTTGTTCTGGGCATTTATCTACAACGTCATCGGTATACCGGTTGCGGCCGGCGTCCTGTATCCGTTAAACGGTTTCCTGCTCGATCCGATGATTGCCGGCGCAGCGATGGCCCTGAGCTCGGTGAGTGTCGTAGGCAACAGCTTGCGACTAAGGTCTGCGAAAATCTAGCGGTCAAGACAAAATCCTTACGGCTGATATGTAACTGTGTCTGTTGATGCCAGTCATACCTTTGATCATCGAAAGTAACATGGTAAAAAACAGTGAAAAGATAGTCTTGCTTGTGTTGGGGATTGTGATCGCCGTTGTATGCATCGCCGTTGTTTTCTGATACATGGTGTAATTATATAAATCTGTCTGGTAATTATATAAAGCCGAAAAACATCCGAAAGCGTTTATTTGTATATAAGAATAATAATCATGGAAACAATTAAATTCAAAACAACCATAAAGTGCGCTGGCTGTGTAGCGAACGTAACGCCCTTCCTGAACGAAGCGCTTGGTGAAAATAAGTGGGAAGTGGATTACAACAACCCGGCAAAAGTGCTTACTGTAGTCGGAGAAGATGACAAAGCGAAAGTAATCAAGGCTGTTGAAAAGGCTGGCTATAAAGCAGAAGCACTTTAGTTCCTAACCCTTTGAGGGTTCTTAACCCTCAAAGGGTTGGTAAAAACAACTGATTTAAACCCGCTTTCATGGAATTCTATAACAGATTAATCTTAAAGTATAAATCCTAAATCCGGAAATTCCGTTAGATTTGAACAGTCAATGAAAGTGCTCCGAACCATATCGGCCGTTATTTTAGCCTTCCTGGTGCTGGTCTCATCCACCAGCTTTATCGTGGGCATGCACATTTGCATGGGCGAGGTTCAGAATGTGGCGCTGTTTGGTCATGCCGACAGCTGTCAGAAAGAGAAGGCACTTCCACCTTGCCATAAACACATGAAGCCGGCCTGCTGTGAAGATGAGACCGTCTCTCATGAAGCAACTGACCTCAAGGCATCGGCAGGGCAAGTCCAAATAGTGGCGCCTGCTCCAATGGACCTTGAACAGCCCCTCGTGCTGATCTCAGAAGTGATCCCTGCAGCCGACATCTCCCGCACACAATATTACAATTACGATCCGCCTTTGCGATCGTTTGACCTCACCGTCTCCCTCCAGGTTTTCCTGATCTGATCTCTTCATGTCTTGAGGAGTAAACACTCCTGTCTTGTCGCGCTGATGCTCAAGCGCCTGTAATTCTCTATTACTCCTTATTTCTACTGAAGACATGATAGAAAGACTTATTTCTATATCATTAAAAAACAGATTCCTTGTGCTGCTGGTGGCCGCAGGACTTTTTGCCTGGGGTGTCTATTCGGTGCAGACCAATAAGATCGATGCTATTCCCGACCTGTCTGAAAACCAGGTGATCGTTTTTACGGAATGGATGGGAAGAAGCCCGCAGATCATCGAGGACCAGGTGACCTATCCGTTGGTGACAAACCTGCAAGGTCTGCCGCAGGTGAAATATGTACGCGGCAGTTCCATGTTCGGAATGAGCTTCGTGTATGTGATCTTCGATGATGAAACAGATGTTTATTGGGCGCGTGAACGGGTGCTCGAACGTCTCAACTATGCCACGCGCCTGCTGCCGGAAGGTGTTACGCCCACGCTCGGGCCCGATGGTACCGGTGTCGGTCACATATTATGGTATACCCTCGATGCGCCCGGTATGGATCTCGGCGAACAACGCGCCGTCCAGGATTGGTATGTGAAGTTCGGCCTGCAGAATGTGCCCGGTGTGAGTGAGATCGCTTCATTCGGCGGATTTCAGAAACAATACCAGGTAACACTTGATCCCAACAAGCTCACCTATTACGGTCTGTCCGCTCCCGAAGTAATTCAGTCCATCCGCGCCAACAACAACGAGGCCGGTGGAAGGAAGTTCGAGATGAGCGACATCGGCTACATCATCAAGACCACCGGTTATCTGAAATCGGTTGAGGAGATCGAAAACATTCCTGTAAAGACCGTCAACACCGTTCCCGTCAGGATCCGCGATGTTGCCTCCGTTCAAATGACCGGTGAAACCCGCCTTGGAATATTCGACGTCGATGGCGAAGGTGAGGTGGTAGGTGGTATCGTGGTGATGCGGTATGGAGAGAATGCCGATGAGGTAATTGGCAATGTGAAAAAGAAAATGGAAGAAGTGGCCAAAGGATTTCCGCAGGGAATGAAGTTCAACATTGTTTATGACCGCAGCGAGCTTATCGAAGAATCGATCTCGTCGATCAAAACCACGCTCATTGAAGAAATGATCGTGGTGTCGCTGGTGGTTATCATCTTCCTGTTCCACTGGCGAAGCGCGGTCAGCATCATCATTCAAATACCGATCACCATCGCCACAAGCTTTATTTTATTGAATGCATTCGGTATCACGTCAAACATCATGTCGCTGACGGGAATTGCGCTGGCCATCGGCGTGATCGTGGATAACGGTATCATCATGGCGGAAAACGCTTATAAGAACCTTTCCAGCAGATATGCCGAATTAAACCCTGGAGAGAAGTAGTTATGAAATTGTTCAGGAGAAAAATATATAACAAGATAGAAGAAGCCGAGCGTATGGCGATCATCGAAAGATCTTCCAAACAGGTGTCGCGCGGTGTGTTCTATTCCACCATAATTATTATCACATCGTTTCTTCCCGTGTTCATGCTCACGGGGCAGGAGGGCAAGCTTTTTCATCCGCTGGCGTATACGAAAACGTTCATCCTGATCGTCGATGCCATGCTGGTGGTAACACTGGCGCCCGTGATCATCTCTTTCTTCATGAAGGGAAGGTTTAAGGACGAAAGAAGTAATCCGATCAACCACTTCCTTGAAAAAATATATGAGCCGGTGATCCGCGCCTGTATGAAGTGGCGCAAGACAACGATCGGCGTAAACATTCTGGCCCTGGTGATCAGCGTTCCATTGCTCATCAGCCTTGGCAGCGAATTTATGCCGCCGCTGGATGAACAATCCATTCTGTTTATGCCGGTGACGTTGCCTGATGTTTCAAACGAAGAAGCCAAACGCATTCTCCAGGTGCAGGACAAGATCATTAAATCGGTGCCCGAGGTCGACAAAGTTCTTGGCAAAGCCGGAAGGGCCAGCACGGCCACAGACAACTCGCCCATCAGCATGATCGAGACGATCATTATGCTCAAACCGAAAACGGAATGGAGAGAAGGCATCAGCAAGAACGATATCATCAATGAGCTGGATGCTAAAATGCAGATCCCCGGTGTTGTGAACGGCTGGACGCAACCGATCATCAACCGTATCAACATGCTGGCTACCGGCATCAGAACCGACGTTGGTGTGAAGGTGTATGGCCAAAACCTCGACAGCATTGCTGCGGTGTCAGAACGTGTGAAAGCTGCGCTGGAAGGTGTGCCGGGTATAAAGGATCTTTATGTGGACCCGATCACGGGCGGGAAATACCTGACCATCGATGTAAAGCGTGATGCGCTGTCGCGGTATGGGCTCTCGGTCAATGACGTGAACACCGTTGTGGAATCTGCGATCGGCGGAAGCCCTATCGGGCAAACCATTGAAGGAAGACAACGGTTCACGATCAGTGTAAGACTTGCCCAGGATTATCGTAACAGCATCGAACAATTAAAACGGATCCCCATTAAAACCGCGTCATTGGGAACGGTGCCTTTGTCTTCCGTAGCCGACATCAGGTTTGAGAACGGACCGCCCATGATCGTATCGGAAAATGCTCTGTTAAGAGGCGCTGTTTTGTTCAACGTGCGCGACAGAGATTTGGGCAGCACGGTTAAAGAAGCAATTGAAACATTGAATAAAAATCTCGGTGGATTGCCCAACGGCTATTACCTGGAGTGGAGCGGACAATACGAGAACCTTATTCGCGGCAAGCAAACGCTGATGATCATTCTTCCCGTTGTGCTGTTGATCATCTTCATTTCACTCTACCTGGCTTTTCATTCTATCCGTGAAGCGTTTTTCAGCCTGATCACAGTACCCTTCGCGTTGATCGGCGGCGCCTATATGGTTTACTTCTATGGCGTGAATCTTTCAGTTGCCGTGGCGGTGGGATTCATCGCGTTATTCGGTATCGCAGTGGAGACCGGTGTTGTTATGGTGATCTACCTGAACGACGCCATGCAGCAGTTGGTGAAGCTGCGCGGCAATTCAAGTGAGACAATTTCAAGGGAGGAGCTTAGAGAATACGTGATCGCGGGAGCAGCAAAACGCCTGCGTCCCAAGCTGATGACAGTGTGTGTGGCTTTGTTCGGCCTGATCCCGGTGTTGTGGGCGACAGGTGTTGGCAGCGACGTGATGAAACCCATTGTGCTCCCGATGATCGGGGGGGTGCTCACCTCGTCAACACACATTCTGCTGGTGACCCCACTCATCTTTTTGATGACGAAAGAATATGAATTAAGAAAATTCGGAAAAATCGAAGTTTATGAAGTTAAGCATTAGGACATCGGTTTTGTTTATAGCATGCTGGCTCAGCCTGGTCATGAAGAGCAACGCCCAGGTGATCAGTCTTGACAGTGTGCTGCAGATCATTGACAGACAGAACCCGATGCTTCAGGAATATGACAATAAGGTAAAAGCGCTCAACACCTATGCGGAAGGCGCAAAAAGCTGGATGGCTCCCATGGTTGGCGCTGGAACATTCATGAAGCCTTATCCAAATCAAATGTTGATGGATGAGCGTGATAAAGGCGCGTGGATGTTCTCTGTCGAGCAGGAGATCCCTAACCCGGCCAAATTGAACGCCAATAGAACGTATCTCTCGTCGCGGGCAGCGGTGGAAGAGCAAAACAGGTCAGCACAATTCAACCAGCTGCGCAGCGAGGCAAAAGCGATGTACTATCAGTGGCTCGTGGCCGAGGAGAAGCTGAAGATCCTGCAGGAGAACGAGCGCATTATGGAATTGATGCTGAAGCTTGCCAGGATCCGCTATCCCTACAATCAAGGAAGTCTCGGCAACATCTACAAGGCTGAAGGCAGGTTGAGCGAAGTTCAGAATATGATCCAGATGACCAGCGGCGATATCGAAGAAAGCGCGTTCAGACTGAAGGGTCTGATGAACCTTCCCGTGGAAACGAAGATCATGGTAGACACAACTACTCGGGTGCAATATGAGCCGGATCGGGTGATCTATGACACGGCTGCGTTAAGCGCGCAACGAAGCGATATCAGGCAGATCGACAAGACCATTGAAACCATGCGTCTGAATCAACAGCTCCAGCGGTTTCAGGCCAAGCCCGATTTCAAGATCCGTTTTGATCACATGCAACCTATCGGCAACATGCCGACCCAGTTCACAGCGATGGCCATGGTATCCATTCCAATTGCCCCCTGGTCTTCCAGGATGTACCGGTCGGAAGTGAAAGGAATGCAGTATGACATCGAAGCCATGAAAAAAGGCAGGGAAGCCATACTGGTTGAAACCAGGGGAATGCTGGCAGGGATGGCGTCACAGCTGACGAGGATGAAGCACCAGCTCGAGAACTACGATACGAAGATCGTTCCGGCACTGCGGAAGAATTACCAAACGTTGATGCTCGCTTATGAAGAGAACCGTGAGCAATTACCGATGGTGATCGACGCATGGGAGGCGCTGAACATGGCGCAAATGGAATACCTCGAAAAGAACCAGGAATATTATAACATGATCGTGCGCTATGAAAAGGAATTGGAAAAGTAATATAGTCATGACGGCGCTGTTCCTGCTTCTGCTGTTTGCAGCGGCTTGTAACAAGAACGGAACGCATGCGGAACACGATACCTATACCTGCCCGATGCACCCTACTGTGATTCAGGACAGGCCAGGCACATGTCCTGTTTGCGGAATGGACCTTGTGAGAAAGGCGCGCCCGGGTGAAGCGGTTGAGATCACCGAAGACCTTGCACGCCTGATCAAATCACCTAATGAAACGGTAGTCGCCTCCATCAGGACAATTAAAGGAGAATACAAGACAATGCCGGTGCGCATCGAAGCACAAGGTGTTGTTACTTATGATACGCGTAACATTTTCACCATACCATCAAGAACAGGTGGACGGTTAGAGCAGGTATTCATCAAATACCCCTTTCAGTCAGTGAAAAAAGGTCAGAAGGTGGCCGAGATCTACAGTCCTGAATTGCTTACCGCGCAACGTGAGCTCCTCTTTCTGTTAGAGAACGATGCACAAAATGAGCCGCTGATCAATGGCGCAAAGCAGCGACTGCAATTGCTGGGTGCCACTGAGTCGCAGATCAAAACGCTTATTCAACGGAAGGAGCCTCAAAACACCTTTGCGATCTACAGTCCATACGATGGTTACGTGATCGCTGAAACCCAACAGGCCCCCGTCGCGCCAACCGCCGCGCCCGTTTCATCAACCGCCGCGCCAGGAGGCATGAGTGACGGAATGGGGTCAACATCGGCCAGTTCGTCAACGCAGTCTACAACAACTACCGCTGCTCCCGGAAACCTCATCAGGGAGGGGAGCTATGTTACATCAGGCCAAACATTATTCAAAGTTGTGAACACTTCCGCGCTTCTTGTTGAATTGAATCTTCCATCAGCGATGGCTAACGCGATCAAGAAAGGCACGGATGTGAAGCTTGATTTCGGAGATGGTGAGGTGCAACAGGCAACAGTCGACTTCGTTCAGCCTTTCTTCAACGAAGGCCAGGAATTTCTTACCGTGAGGGTTTATACAAAGCGATCAGATAAGCTCCACATCGGCCACCTGGTAAGAGCGAGGCTTGCGGGCTCCTCCGTGGAAGCCCTGTGGATACCCAGGGAAGCATTGCTCGACCTGGGTGTTGACAAAGTGGTATTCATC
Source organism: Chryseosolibacter histidinae (assembly GCF_018598225.1). Classification (GTDB taxonomy): domain Bacteria; phylum Bacteroidota; class Bacteroidia; order Cytophagales; family Cyclobacteriaceae; genus Chryseosolibacter; species Chryseosolibacter histidini. The sequence continues at coordinate 86,308 of NZ_JAHESF010000023.1, forward strand.
AGGGACAAAAAAGTGCTGAAGCCTAAAAAGGTTGTTGTTGGCGCCCGTACAGGCGATGTGGTGGAGATCAGGCAGGGGCTTTCTTCTTCGGATGAGATTGCTGCCAATGCTCAATATTTAGTAGACAGTGAAAGTTTCATCAAAACTCAAAAGTAGCAATGAAGCACATATTAATTATATCCGTGCTCTCGATCTTTGTGCTCGCCTGCTCTAACGAAAAGAAAGCAGCTGAACATGAAGGCCATGCTCACGCTAAAGAGGAAGCAGGCACAACGAAATATACCTGCCCGATGCATCCGAATGTTGTGAAGGACGGCCCCGGAAAGTGCCCGGTTTGCGGGATGGACCTGGTGCCCGTGAACAAAACACCGGGAGGAGGGTCGAATGACCTGATGTTGAGCGATAGCCAGATCAGGCTCGCCAACATCACCATACAAAAAGTGATCAGCCAACCCATCGGGCAAACGGTTGTGGTGAATGCAAAATTGACCGTGGATCAAAACTTATCAGAGATTGTCGGTAGCCGTGCGGCCGGGAGAATTGAAAAGCTTTACGTGAAGGAGACGGGCAGAACCATCCGGAAAGGTGAGCCGCTTTACCAGCTCTACAGCGAAGCGCTGTTGACCTTGCAGCGGGAATTTCTGCTTGCAAAAGAGCAATACGAAACGTTGGGATCTTCGGAAAAGCGATACAAGGCATTTTATAATGCGGCCAGGAGAAAACTTCTCCTTTATGGATTAACCGAAGGCCAGGTTGAAGAGCTGGCGCAAAACAAAGCACCCCGGAATTCAATCACGTTCCTGTCTCCTGCCAGTGGTGTTGTGACGGAAATATCAGCAGCGGAAGGTCAATACGTTTCGGAGGGAGCAAGCTTGCTGAAGATAGAAAATATCGCGAAGCTCTGGCTGGAAGCGGAGCTGTATCCGAATGAAACGTCATTGGCCAAAGTTGGTGACAGGGTCAAAGTGCGCGTAAGCGGATCTGGCAATGAAAATGTAGAGGCTACGATCGACTTTTTTAGTCCTGAGTACCGGGCTAACACACAGATCGTTGTGATGCGGGCTTCGCTTCAAAATCCTGATCAGCAATACAAACCGGGAATGCAGGCGCAGGTTTTCTTCAGTCACTCGTCAAAGAAGGCACTGGCCGTTCCGGTGGACGCTGTGATCAGGGATGGCAAGGGAGCACATGTTTATGTACAACGCGGCGTGAACACATTCCGGCCGCAGATGGTAAAGACCGGCATTGAAGACTTCGATAAAGTTGAGATCACGGAAGGGCTGGTGGATGGCGATACGGTTGCCGTTACCGGTGCTTACCTCCTCTACAGCGAGATCATTTTGAAAAAAGGAACAGACCCCATGGCGGGGCATAACCATTAATAGGAAACCAATTTTTAACGAAACCTTAAACAACGTAGTATGAAGACCAAGTCGATCTTATTTTCTCTTTTATTCGCAGCAACCGCTTTTGCATTCCTGACAAACTGCTCCGGCAACAAAAAAGAGGACCTCGCAGAATCTCATGAAGGCCACGACGGGAAGGAGCATGCCTCCGGATCAGCCGTCGCTGCGGGAGCTGCTGAACCCCAGTTCCAGGTTGATGGTAAATTCCAGGAACAGCTTGCATCTGTGTTTACTTCTTATGTTGCGCTGAAAGATGCATTGGTTACATCAGACGCAGCTAAAGCAAAAACAGAAGCTGCTGATGCAAAAGATGCGCTTGCTAAAGTAGACATGAAACTATTGTCCGGCGCTGCCCACAACGACTGGATGAGCTACCTGTCTCCCATTGAAACCTCACTGAAGGAGATTGGATCATCCACAGACCTCGAAGCGCAACGCAAGTCCTTCAGCACCCTTTCTGACAACCTGTATAAAAGTATAAAGGCGTTCGGACTTGGCGGAAAGCAGGCGTTCTATGAATTCTGCCCGATGGCTTTCAACAACGAAGGTGGCTACTGGCTCAGCGACCAGGAACAGATCCGCAATCCTTACTTCGGTGATAAAATGCTCACCTGTGGAGAAGTAAAAGAAAAATTGAAATGAAACGCAGGGAATTTATAAAGTCTTCAGGTCTCAAAGCGATCACTGCACTCGCGGGTACGTCTTGGTTCCTGAAGGCTTGCCACACCGAGGAAGATATGATTGGCGAGCCGAACTGGATAGTGGAAGGTTCTTTCGACAGACCTTTGTTCATCCCATCAACGGTCTCCAATGGCGTTACATTGAATGCGCAATTTGGAACCAGTGAACTGCTAAAACGGAAATCGAGCAACACGCTTGGTTATGGCAATGGTATCCTCGGCCCGACGATCAGAGCAAATACCAGTGAGACCATCAATGTGCTGCTGCAGAATGGCCTGTCAGAAGAAACAAACATTCACTGGCATGGCCTGATACTCCCCGAAAATATGGACGGCCATCCAAAAGATGTTGCGTCACCAGGTGGTTCTCTGCAGTATACTTTGCCCATACAACAACGCGCAGGCACGTATTGGTATCATCCGCATCCACACGGGTCTACAGCCAGACAGGTTTTTATGGGCCTTGCGGGAATGTTCATTGTCAACGACTCCGAAGAAGCTGCATTGAACCTGCCTTCCGGCGAATTTGAGATTCCGTTGATCATTCAGGACAAACACTTCGATGGCGCCAGCCTTGACTACTCGCCCAATGAAGACGAGATCATGACGGGTTTTCTCGGTGAACAAATACTCGTGAACGGCATTCATGCGCCCGTGCTCGATGTGGCTTCGGGTTGGTACAGGCTCCGGGTGCTGAACGGATCTACGGCAAGGGTATACAATCTCGCTTTGAACGGTTTGCCCCTGCACATCATTGGCGCTGACGGTGGTTTGTTACGAGCACCGGAGACAGTTTCCAACATCCTGCTCGGACCCGGTGAGCGCCTCGATCTGCTGGTAGATTTTTCCAGTCAGCCTATCGGGAAAGAATTTTACCTCGTCAGCAACAAGTTCAGCCAGTACAACGCACAGGGCCGGCAGGCATTCAATATCATGAAGTTCAGGGTTGACCGTACCGCATCGGGTTCCTTTACGCTGCCTTCGTCTCTTTCCACCATCCCGGTATTGGATCACCTGCAGGCTGTGGCTACAAGAACCTTCGACATCGCGGCGATGACCGGCGGTGAAGGTGGCCACAGTGGCATGGGCAGACATTCTATCAACGGAAAGATCTTCGAAATGGATCGTGTTGATGAAACCGTACAGGCCGGCACAACGGAAGTGTGGGAGTTCGATAACATGATGGGCGATGAGATCCACCCGATGCACGTTCACGGTGTACAGTTCCAGGTGCTGCACAGAATGGGCGGACGAAACCAGGTCATGCCCGCGGAAAAAGGTTGGAAAGATACCGTGCTGGTGATGCCCGGCGAAAAAGTAAAAGTGATCATGACCTTCCCTCAATATAGAGGTGTCTTCGTATTTCACTGCCATAACCTCGAGCACGAAGACGATGGCATGATGCTGAATTATCAGATCGTTTAATAATAATTCAGGTTTTACCCTGTACATCGTTTCATCACGAACCCTAAAAAAAACAGCTAGCTGATTTATGAAATTGAATATTCTCATTGCCCTCGCGTTAATCATCTGTATAGGAAGCGCATGCACACAAAAAACCGGAACCAGCGAACATCAGCATGGAACACCTGCGTCCACCGAGGCACCTGCTGATACAACAAAGAAGAGCATTCCGAAGGAAACACATGCCCAGGTTGGCAACGCCCATGTGATGATCAAATACCATGCGCCTGCAGTGAGAGGCAGAACCATCTGGGGCGGCCTTGTACCCTACGGTGAAGTGTGGGTTACAGGTGCCCATAGCGCCACCTCTCTCGAGTTTGATAAAGATCTCATCGTGGCAGACAAAGCGATAAGTGCCGGAAAATATGCGCTGTTCACAATTCCAGGGCAGGAGAAATGGACCGTTATCATCAATAGAAACTGGGATCAGCACCTTGCTGATGAGTACGATCAAAAAGATGACATCATCAGGCTCGAGGTTACGCCGCAACAGTTGCCCGGTGTTCAGGAACGATTGAAATATACCGTGGTGGCTCATGAGAACACAGGTGGATCAATTGACATCCGTTGGGAAAAAATTAAAATATCAATGCCATTCAAAATAAAATAGTTATGGCACACGAACATCATCATCAACAATACACATGCCCCATGCATCCGGAAGTGATCAAGGATGCACCGGGACAGTGCCCCAAATGCGGGATGAACCTGGTGCCTGTTAAAGCAGATCAACCTGCTAAAGCCAATATGAGCCATGAACACCATGGCCACATGGATCATGCAGCAGCTGGAAGTCCAAACCAGGGACATGATCATGGAGGAGGCGGACACGCCCATCATGCCGGGATGATCGATGATTTCAAGAAGCGATTCTATGTTGTGCTGGCGTTGACCGTTCCTATTATGGCCCTTTCTCCGATGATCCAACATTGGTTGGGGATTGACTGGTCATTTCCCGGCTCCAGCTATCTGCTGCTGATCCTTTCTTCAGTGGTGTTCTTTTATGGTGGCTGGCCTTTCCTCACCGGACTGGTGAATGAAGTGAGGTCCCGGTTGCTTGGGATGATGACATTGGTGGCTGTAGCCATAACGGTTGCCTATGCGTATAGCGTGGCCATTGTACTGGGGCTTCAGGGAATGGACTTCTTCTGGGAACTGGCAACACTGATCCTGATCATGCTCTTAGGCCACTGGATTGAAATGAAGTCGATCATGAGCGCATCGCGGGAGCTCGAGCTGCTCGTTCAGTTGATGCCTGCTGACGCTCACCTCGTGCATGGCGACCATATCATGGATGTAAAAACAGATACACTCAAAGCAGGTGATGTGATCCTGGTAAAGCCGGGTGAAAAGATCGCGGCAGACGGCGAGATCGTGGAGGGCAGGAGCTTCTTAAACGAATCCATGCTTACGGGAGAATCGAAGCCGGTTGAAAAAGATAAGAACGATAACGTCATTGCCGGATCGATCAATGGTGAAGGCTCTCTGAAAGTTAAGGTGACGCACGGCAGCAAAGATTCTTACCTGGCGCAGGTGATCAAGCTCGTGCAGGATGCGCAGGATTCAAAGTCCAGGACACAACTATTGGCAGACCAGGCCGCCAAGTGGCTTACGATCATCGCGCTGGTTTCAGGCGCGGCTACGTTTATCGTTTGGCTCATCATCGGCAAAGATCTCGCCTTTGCCATGGAACGTATGGTAACCGTCATCGTGATCTGCTGCCCTCATGCATTGGGGCTCGCAGTGCCACTGGTTGTCGCCAGGTCAACCGCCATTTCCGCGCAAAGCGGATTGCTGATCAAAGACAGAACTGCCTTTGAAAATTCGCGTAAGATATCCACCCTCGTATTCGATAAGACAGGCACGCTTACCAAAGGTGAGTTTAATGTAGTGCGTTATGAATCATCAAGCCCTGCATTTTCCAGGGATGAAATACTTTCCCTGGCGGCAACGTTGGAAGGCAACTCCGAACATCCCATTGCCACCGGAATTGTGAAGAAAGCAAAGGAAGTCAATCTCAAGCCGCTGCCAATGAGCGATTTCAGCGCCATTACTGGCAAGGGTATTCAGGCGAACGTGAACGGAAGGAATGTAAAAGTTGTGAGCCCCGGATACCTGAAGGAGAACAACCTTCAAGCAGAAGTGCCGTCATCGAAAGCAGAAACAATTGTATTCGTGGTCGTGGAGGATTCTGTTGCCGGCTTTGTATCACTGGCAGACGAGATCAGGCCCGAATCATCAGATGCCATCAAGGTGCTGCATGCCCAAAAGATCAAAACACTGCTGCTCACCGGAGACAATCAGGAAGTGGCAAAAACCGTAAGCGACTCTTTGGGAATGGATGGCTTCATGGCCGAAGTGCTTCCGCATCAAAAGCTGGAGAAAATAAAAGAGCTTCAGTCGCGGGGCGAATTTGTAGCGATGACGGGGGACGGCGTGAACGACGCCCCGGCCCTGGCCCAGGCCGATGTTGGGATCGCGGTGGGATCGGGTTCAGACATCGCAGCAGAAACATCCGACATTGTGCTTGTCAACAGTAACCCGAAGGACGTAGCCAATCTCATCCTCTTCGGAAAAGCCACCTATCGAAAAATGATCCAGAACCTGGCATGGGCAACAGGATATAATGTTGTTGCGCTACCGCTTGCAGCCGGCATTCTTTACAACGCAGGTGTTATGCTCAGTCCGGCGATGGGGGCTGTTCTGATGAGTGTCAGCACGATAGTGGTCGCTATTAATGCCAGAATGCTGAAGATCAGGTAAGATGGCAGGCGTCGCAGTCTTATTGAATTTTAAGACATAACAATTATCATTACTATAAATTCAAGAGCTGCCGATACTGGTCAAGCAATTGTTCTTTCTCAGATAGCAAATCACTTTTTAACTTGTTCCGCATCGTGATTCTGTTTCGCCATCAACGTCAACCTTTCTTGGCGCTTACGTTGATCGTCTTTCGCCGTCCAAACGAAATACATAAATGCAGCAACAATTGTCGCGTTTAAGCCGATGCTTGCGAGTAAGATGGTCGTGCTATCCAAAGGTCCGTAAGCGAAAAGTATTGATTTATCTGTCGAAGCCTTGGACACTGAAAAAATGATAAAAGCTGGCGAGAAAATAAAATGATACTCCGCCATTAATGAAATAAAACCCCACCCTTAATGGATCGTAGCTGTCGCCATCTGTAAGAAATACTTTACACTCATCGCGATGATGAAAGCACTTTGTAACGCCCTGGTGATCTCTGTACTTGCAACGAAGTAATATTTTTACTTGTGGAGCAGGATAATTATGCATCCGTAATTTACCAAAATCGGGAAAATGAGCAGTGAGAGTTCGCCTTTAGCCTCCCATTATAAGTTTCGTAAAGTAGCTGTCTAGATCTTTTTGCTCGAATGTTTTATGATCATCCAATAACTTAGTAAAAAGTCTCCGGGCAATATTGTCAATGTTAACACATACTTGCACCAATTCCCTAGAAAGAGTGGACGGGAGCTTATCCCCGTGTTCTGGACAAGACATGTGAATCATGCTTGTGTAACAAGCATTGTCCTTGACTAGCCAAAGCCAGAATAATTCGAATTGAAGATTATCTTGTAGTATATGCATCAAGGCATTGGGAGAACCTGCTTGATGCTGCTTTGCAAGAAATGCATAGTCTTCTGTGACATATGCATAGGTGGAATGATTAAACACCTCGAGAAAAGCAGTGCCAAAGTGGTTTTCAATAGAAGGCTCAGCTATCTTAAACGCATTATAAAAATCGACCTTTGAAGTAATGTAGTAGATACCGTTGTAATGTGCTAACGCATCTTGAGGAATCGAGAAATGCTTGATTGGTAAAAGGGCGGTCATACATCAAGATACAAAAAAAGCGAAACCTTTTAAATAGGCTTTTCCTGTATTTTCATCAATTCTAGTCTAGTAATCTTAATCAGTGGATTCAGCGAAGAGATGTCGAAGTTGTAGTCCTTCCGTCCGATCCTTAATCAAAGGAACTTCCTTCTCTGCCAGAACACGGCTCCGGTGAGCGGAGCTACTGTGTGCAAATCGAGTGTAGGCTTCAACGATAAATCGTTTTTGAAGATCAAAGTCGCGCTGTTGTACTGATCGGCGTATCGATGACGTATCTGAATCTGACGTAAGCTTGAGTAACGTATCAACCTCCGCTGTAATGTGCGTTACCTGACTAAATGTAGAAGTCATCCCGGCCAGCAATAATAATAAGGTGATTAGTACGACCCGACCTCGAAACCGTCATGAATCATTTCATCTTGGAGAGTTATAAAATCGCGTAAGTTTGCAGACTTCCGCTTGGTCTTGGTGGCATGGGCAATCGGAGAAATTACAGATGGAATTTTTCTTTTGTTGCAAGAACGTGTGGGCTTTATCTGTTGCATAGGTCAAGTTTTTTCTCTGCACCAGATGGCCAATAAAAAAGCCATCTGAAAGATCAGATGGCTCATAAATCCTTGGTACTAAGGGCTGTACCTAAGGCCGGAATCGAACCGGCACACCTTTCGGTACACGATTTTGAGTCGTGCGCGTCTACCAGTTCCGCCACTCAGGCTTGGCTTCGCTAAAGCTTCAAAAAGCATGGCGTGAACAAGGCTCTGTTTTTGCCCTGCCCCTCAAAGCCCTAGCGAAGGAGGTGCAAATATGGGTAAAGTTTGTTTTTTGCACAACCTGCGGCCCCTTAATTAATTATAGCCGCTTCGATGCTGAAATTTGCCCGAAATCTGTTCGTTAGGCATCAAAATCCTTTCATAGCTCCCTGGATAGTGTTGTAACACCTAAAATATTTCCCCGCGGACTAATTTTACCTTTGCGGGAACATACCGGTTCCGCTACTTTACAACATGCCGCAAAAAGATCACTTCGACGTAATTGTCATTGGCGTAGGTTCCATGGGATCGGCTGCGTGCGCCTTCCTGGCACAACGCGGTCACAGGGTGCTGGGCCTGGAACAGTTCACCATTCCACACGATCAGGGGTCTCACTCTGGCCAGAGCCGCATCATCCGCAAAGCGTACTTTGAACATCCCGACTATGTGCCCTTGTTACAGCGCGCATACCACAACTGGGCCCAGCTGAAACAGGAGGCCGGTACCGATATTTACCACCGCACAGGTATTGTTTATTTCGGACGCCCCGACCATGATACCATGAAGGGCATCAAAAAATCATCAATCCTCTATAACATACCGGTGGAGACGTTGCCGCCAGGGGAGTCAAAAAGGCGATTTCCTCTGTTCCAAATTCCTTCCGACTTCGAAACACTCTATGAACCCGATGCAGGTTTTGTTACACCTGAGCGCGCCGTGCTGTTGTATACCGAGCTGGCGTTGAGGAACGGCGCCGTGATCCGCACCAGCGAAAAAGTGAACACCTGGAAGCAGGAGGCAGACCAGGTGACGGTGCACACTGATAAGGGAGTCTACACAGCAGGCAAGCTCATCATCACCGCGGGAAGCTGGGCATCGAAGGTGATCCCTACGCTCGGCACCGGACTGAAAGTTACGCGGCAGTTGCTGGCCTGGGTAAACCCTGAAGTCTGGGATGTTTTTTCGTTGGGAAATTTTCCCTGCTGGTTCATCGAAGATCCGGAGCGTGGCATGTACTACGGCTTTCCGTTGCTGCCGGCGGGAAAGTTTGGTGGCCCGATAGGTCTGAAGCTCGCCCACCACAAGCCGGGTGAGACCGTTGACCCTGACCATGTTGACCGAAGCGCGCCTCGGGATGCTGAAGAAAACGTCCGTTACATTTTATCAAAGTATCTCCCTGCGGCCAATGGTGCGGTGCTTTCCATCAAAAGCTGCCTGTATACGTATACCAGCGATGAGCATTTTATCATCGACCATTTGCCCGGTTCTTCAAAACGCGTTACCATCGCCTGCGGATTCAGCGGCCATGGATTCAAATTCGTTTCGGTAGTAGGAGAGATCCTCACAGACCTTGCCATCAAAGGCAAGACCGATCTCCCTGTGGAATTTCTGCAACTGAATCGCTTCCACTAAACAGCCGTAGCGCTACGCCGAATATTTTTCAGAGCGCTTGTATGATCGTTGGTTGAATAAGTGCTAATTTCGTTCACTTTAGTCAGCACGATCACGCATGCCTTTCATCGACTTCCATAAGCTCGAGGGCATTACCGTCGAAGATCTCAAGAATGCCCACATCGCTGATCTCACAGCGCAGGATAAATACGGTCTCATAGAACAATTATTGATAGAATTTCTTAACGTAAGATTCCACTTTGAGCGAAGTACCATCTTCGATCAGGACGCCACGTACCTCGTACTCCGTACCTCGTACCTTTTCAGTGTCTCATCATTAAACTAAATTTCTACTTATGGCCACAGCAACCCTTAACCAAGTTTCAGATGTCGCGAAGGCAGTTGACCTGGATCTTCCCGATTTCAGAATGAGTATCCGCGGCCTGGTGATCACGAAAGATGATCTACTGTATGACGAAACAAGAAGTGTCTACAACGGAATGATCGACCGGCATCCGGCGGTGATCGTTAAATGCAGGGATGTTGCCGATGTCATCACTGCAGTGAACTTCGCCCGCCTGCACAACCTGCTTACGGCGGTGCGCGGTGGAGGCCACAACGGCGGAGGCCTCGGCGTGTGTGACGATGGCATGGTGATCGATCTCTCCATGATGAAAGGGATCAGGATGGATTCAACATCGGATACCATTCGTGTGGAGGGTGGATGCACGCTCGGTGACATTGACCATGCTACACAGGTGTTCGGCAAGGCTGTGCCAACCGGGATCCTGTCGACCACAGGCATTGGCGGTCTTACCCTGGGCGGCGGACTGGGCCACCTGTCGCGTAAGTACGGTCTCACCATCGACAGCCTGCTCGAAGCCGACGTTGTTCTTGCTGACGGCCACCTGATCACGGCCAGTGAAAAAGAGAACAGCGACCTCTTCTGGGCCATTCGCGGTGGTGGCGGTAACTTCGGCATCGTTACCTCATTCCTGTTCACGCTGCACGATGCGGGTACTGTTTATGGTGGCCCCATGCTTTGGCCGATAGAAGACGCTGAAGAGATCATGCGACAATACCGCGAATTTATTCTGAACGCCTCCAACGATCACTATTGTTATTTTGCGCTGCTCACCGTGCCGCCCGTGGCAATGTTCCCGGCGGAGCTGCACCTCAAAAAAATGTGTGGCCTGCTCTGGTGCAACGTAGGCGATGCTGAGAAGAGTACCAAAGCTGCCCAGCGTTTCCGAGATCTGAAGAAACCGGCTGTTGATTTTTGCGGCCCCATACCGTTCAATGCGCTGCAGGGAATGTTCGACGCGCTGTATCCCAAAGGACTGCAGTGGTACTGGAAAGCCGATTTTGTGAAAGACCTGACGGACGAAGCCATCAAGCTGAACGTTGAATATGGCCATCAGCTCCCGACACCACATTCTACCATGCACCTGTATCCGATCAACGGCGCCTGTCACGACAAACAAAATAATGAGACAGCGTTCAGCTACCGCGATGCGAACTGGGCACAGGTTATTGTAGGCGTGGACCCGGATCCGGCCAATAAAGAGAAGATCTCATCATGGGCAAAAGCCTACTGGGAAGCGCTGCATCCGTTCTCGCTGGGTGGCGCTTATATCAATTTTATGATGGAAGAAGGTGAGGCCAGGGTAGAAGCATCGTACCGCGACAACTATCGGCAGCTGGCGAGGATCAAACGTAAATATGATCCTGATAATTTCTTCAAGGTAAACCAGAACATCAAACCCGTCACTGTTGCCGAGAAGGAGCTCGAGCATTAAAGCTCGATGAATTTCAGAAGAGAAAAAGCCTGGGTCCGTTCTGCGAACAGCGTCTTTACACTACCCCAAACAGACCCGAACAACGCTGAATTGCGGTACGCGTCCAGGCTTTGCTCATCCTGCCAGTGGCTGAGCGTAGTGTAGGTAAAAGGATCGTTGGCATCTTTCAGTAATTCCAGGTGCGAGCATCCCTGAAAGTTGCGGATGGCCACCTTGTTCCTGTCAAAGATCTCCAGGAATTCAGCCACCCCGGCTTCAGTAAATTTCATCCGTACAATGCGGATTAGCATGGCGGTGCGTTGATTTGAGATTAAGTTATATCAGTTCTTTGTGCTTCGAAGCCACGGTTAGTTTAAAGTTTGAAATTTCAAGTTTAAAGTTCGCTATCCCGATAGGGACACCCCTCAACTTTAAACTTTTAACTATTAACTTTAAACTTTTCTACTCTTCGAACATAATATTCACCATACTATCATACGTCAACCCCAGTAATTCAGACGCATTCCCTTTGTAGATCCCGATCTCCAACAGGTCGAGGCTGTTGAACAGGATGAAGCATTCGCCCTGTTCGGCCTGGTGGTATTGGGTATGGATGCGCCTGAACTTCTCTCCGCCGAACTGCACGGTGAACGCTTTGTCGCGGCTCAGAACATCGAAGGCCTGCTTCGGGATATTGGTGATCAGGTTGCCTGCGCCGTCCACGTGAATGACCTGCCCGGTGATCTGTTTTTTGGTGGCTTTCACCTGCCGGTCGATCATACGTTTGAACGAAGCGAGCGGTTTGCCCAGGTCGGTGATCGAGACCCCGCTGGCCAGTTTGGCGGCTGCCGGGGCCAGTACATCGCGTTCGGGAAAAGTAGTGCTGATGGTATTGATGCTGTTCAGCTCCACGAGATACTGGTGCGACTTTTCACTGATCAGTCCGAAGAGGCCATTGTCTGAACCGACAAAAAAATGGTCTTCCAGCTGCATGGCGATGGCGACGTCGCCCCGGTTGCCGGTGGCATCCACGCCTACGAGGTGAACGGTGCCCTTGGGAAACTCGCGGAAAACCGACCGGAGCACGAAGGCTGCGTGCCCTATATCGCATAATTTAATGGCATGGCTGATATCGATAATGCCGATCCCCGGATTGGTGCTGATGATCCTGGCTTTTATGGCTGCCACGTAATGATCACTTTCTCCAGAATCCGTTAAAAGCGTAATAATCGGCATCGCCAGGTAATGATTTTTTAAGGTTTTGGTTAAAATTATTGCACTGGTTGGTGCTTTTTATTTGATTATTTTTGTTGTGCTAAAAATAAAGTTTTAGCAGCATTTAAACACCATTGATCATTGTTAGAAAAAGTAGTAACACTGGAGAACATATCCCTGATTGATTTTCTGGGAGTAGAAAACAAGAATATCGATTCGCTGGCTGCCGCTTTTCCCAAAAGCAGGATTGTATCGCGTGGCAACCAGATCGTGTTGAAAGGAAGCACCGCTGACCTGGTTCAGATCGATGACATCCTGAATTCCCTGATCGAACACTACCACAAATACGGAAGAGTGACCGAAGAGAATGTACAGAACTACATTACGAAGGAAGCTGAGACCATGCTCCCGGAAACGGCTGACGGTGTTTCTTCAGACGATGTGATCCTCTATGGCACCAAGGGAGCTACCATCAAGGCTAAAACCATCAACCAGCAGCGGCTGGTAGACCAGGTAAAAGATAATGACCTCGTTTTTGCGCTGGGTCCTGCCGGTACCGGTAAAACCTTTATTTCCGTGGCCATGGCGGTTAAAGCACTGAAAAACAAGCAGGTAAAAAAGATCATCATCACCAGGCCCGCCGTGGAGGCCGGTGAAAATCTCGGTTTCCTTCCCGGCGACCTGAAGGAAAAGATCGATCCGTACCTGCGCCCCATCTATGATGCCCTGGGTGACATGATCCCGTATGAAAAGCTTCAGTACTATATGGAGCGTGAGATCATCGAGATCGCACCGCTGGCCTACATGCGCGGTCGTACCCTCAACAATGCCTTTATCCTGCTGGATGAAGCGCAGAATACCACACCCATGCAGATGAAGATGTTCCTCACCCGTATGGGACCTGACTCCAAAATGATCGTGACCGGTGATACCTCGCAGATCGACCTTCCCCGCAACCAGCGCTCCGGCCTCAAGGAAGCCATCCGCATCCTGAACGATTTAAAAGGAATCGGGTTCGTGGAGTTATCCGAGAAAGATGTGGTGCGGCACCGGCTCGTCAGAGACATCATCGAAGCCTATCAGCGCGAAGCCAATCCTGACGAAGCGATCAAAAGCTAAAACACCGTTGCGATAATTCGGGATCAGCCTCTGCTTGTGAAGATGAATAGAATTTAGGAGTTAGAGTTTACAATGGTCCGGTATTCTAAATGCTAAATTCTATATTCTAAATTCTTCTAAAAGAAAAAAAGCTAACTTCCCTTATGATTCGGTGGTTGCCTTACACCTTCATAAGGATCGTGTTATGTTTTGCCTGTGGCATTGTTGCTGGCATCTATCAGCCTGAAATTATTCCGCAGTCCATCGGTATAATGCTGCTGATAGCATTCGTCTCCGTTTACCTGATCTCTTTCATCCTGTTCCGGAGACTCAACAGGTCGTTGTTTAACCTTGGTTTTATCGGATTGCCTGCCATGGTACTGGCTGGGTATGTGCACACTTCATTGCAGAATGAATCAGCCCAACCCGATCACCTTTGTTCCGTCACAGAACCCGTGCACTATTACAAAGCGGTGATCACCCAAAACCCTGAAGAGAAACAACGATCGTGGAAAGCGGAGGCCAGAGTCTCGGATGTGTTCACCGGCACCTGGCAGCATAAAAGCGGGAAGGTAATTCTTTATTTCTCGAAGGCAGCGTTTAGAACGCAAGATGGCACGTCTGTGGTCCGTCGACCGTGGACTGTGGACTCTTCGAAAGTACCTTTTCACTACGGTGACGTATTACTCATCAAAGGTCAGCCGCAGCCCGTTGCCCCCCCCGGTAATCCCGGCGAGTTCAGCTATAAGCAGTTTCTCGCATTTCGCAATATTTATCACCAGCACTTTCTGCAATCCGCGGATGTACAATGGCTGAAGAACGATCCGCTGCACAAAGTAATGCACTACGCCATCTGCGCCAGGTTGTGGGCAGACGAGACCCTGAAACGATTTGTGCAAGGCTCGCGTGAGCAGGCTATCGCCTCGGCGCTGGTGCTGGGTGTTACCGACGGACTCGATAACGAGCTGCTCAATGCCTACGCCGCCACAGGAGCGATGCACGTGCTGGCGGTATCCGGACTGCACATCACCATTATATACATGATCCTGCTTTGGTTGCTCAAGCCCATGCTGAAGCTCCGGCACGGCAACTGGATGCTGGCTGCCATCAGCCTGGCCGTGTTGTGGGGTTATGCCTTCATCACGGGTTTGACGCCGTCGGTGCTACGGGCAGTGACCATGTTCTCGTTCATCGCTGTGGCAAGACCGGCAGGGCAACGCACCAACATCTACAATACGCTGGCGGCATCGGCTTTTTGCCTTCTGCTCTACGATCCGTTCCTGATCATGTCTGTTGGATTTCAGCTTTCTTACCTGGCCGTGCTTGGCATCGTTTACCTGCAGCCTGGACTGTACGGATTGTGGGAGCCCCAAAGTAGACTCTGGGATGAAGTGTGGAAGATCACCTGTGTTTCTGTAGCGGCACAGATCGCCACCTTCGCGTTGGGACTGCTCTACTTTCACCAGTTTCCAAACTACTTCCTCCTGTCTAACCTGCTGGTGATACCGGGCTCGTTCGTGGTGCTCATACTCGGCATTGTGGTGCTGGCGGTAAGCTTCGTTCAGGTCCTGGCCGGTGTTATGGGTTTGCTGCTCACATGGTCCATCAAGCTGCTGAACCTGGTGGTGTTTACCATGGAGACCTTTCCCTTCGCCCTTACCGATAACATTTATATTTCACCCGTACAGTGCTGGCTGCTCATGGCCCTGATCGGCACGCTGATCTTACTGGTAAAGTATAAACGTTTTTACTACTGCCTCGCGGCTTTCGCGTTCACGGCCCTGTTCGCGGCATGTCAATGGCTTCACTACGTTGACAACATCAACGTGCAGAAAATAACCGTTTACAACATCCGCGGCCACAGCGCCATCGACCTCATCGACGGTGGACAAACCTACTTCCTGTCAGACTCCATACTGCAACAGGATGCTGGCAAGCTCCGTTTCCACGTGCAGCCTAACCGCCTCTTCTCGGGTGTTGGCAACGTGGTTGCTCATGAACAGCAGCCCTTTATAAGAAAAGTAAAAGGAGGGGAGGTGATCTGCTGGAAGGGGAAGGTCATCGTTCACCTGATGCAGCGGGATTTTATATGGCCAGAAAAACTTCCGGCTGACTGGATCGTGGTGAGCAACAATGCCGTGAAAGATCTATCCCGGCTGGGTACAAGGGCGGAAATTATTTTAGACAGCAGTAATTCCTATTTTTACACGGAACGGATACTGGCCCAGGCTAAAAAGCAGGGCATCGAGGTTTATTCGGTGATGCATGAAGGGGCTTTTTGTTCCCACTGATCACGCGGATTGACGCAGATCAGATTGTACTTTTATCTGCGTGCATCTGCGAAATCTGCGGGAAATGCATTTGACGACCAAATGAAAAGATGATGAAATATATTACGTACGATGTCCTTGACAGGATAGCTTTTATTACACTGAATCGTCCGGAGAAAAGGAATGCGATGAGCAACCAATTGGTGACGGAGCTGAAGGAAGCTTTTATGGAAGCGGAAAAGGATGACGGTGTGAAGGTGGTGATCCTGAAAGCGATTGGTGAAGCGTTTTCGGCCGGGGCAGACCTCGAATATCTCCAGCAGCTGCAGCAGTTTTCGTATGAGCAGAACTACGCGGATTCCAATCACCTGAAAGAGCTCTTTCTGCAGATCTACAGTTGCAAAAAGGTGGTGATTGCGCAGGTGCAGGGCCACGCCATTGCCGGCGGATGCGGCCTCGCCACTGTATGTGATTTTACCTTTGCGGCGCCTGAAGCGAAGTTCGGTTACACCGAAGTGAAGATCGGTTTTATCCCAGCCATTGTGATGGTGTTCCTGATCCGGAAGATAGGGGAGTCACGCTCGCGGGGATTGCTGTTGAGCGGTTCCCTGATCAGCGCAGACCAGGCAAAGAAGATCGGGCTCGTCAACGAGATTGTTGCCAAAGAAGAGCTGGATGAGGAAGTGATCCATTTCGCGGCGCAGCTGGTGGTATCCAATTCGGCGTATTCCATGAGCGTTACCAAGCAGATGATGGCCAAGGTTCAGACTCTGCCATTAGAGGATGCGTTAACGTTTGCAGCGGAAATGAATGCGAAGGTGCGTGAAAGCGAAGACTGCAAGCGGGGTGTGTCCGCTTTCGTTCATAAAGAAAAAATAACCTGGTAGCGCCGGTAATGTAACCGGAAAATCATATACTCATGGAAGATTTAATAACCCTAACCCATGAGAAAGTACTTGATTTTTTTACTGACAGTGGCCACGCTGTCGGTGAGCGCCCAGACGTATACCGGTGATACCTGGGCCAGCGTGAAGGCCGGTAAAAGCGGGAGCATTTCGCTGGCGTACGTAGAGACACCCAGCTTTGTGTACAAGGATAAATCCGGCAACCTGACGGGGATCTGTGTAGACATCATGGATCACTTTGTAGACTGGGTCAACACCACGAAAGGTGTGAAGCTCACGACAAAGTTTGCCGGCGATGGCTCCAGCTTCCGTGGCATGTATGACAAAACCCGCGCATCGAGCGGTGGCGTCTTCGGCCTGGGCAACATTACCATTACGGATGAACGCAAACGTGAAGTGAAATTCAGTTCGCCCATCATTACCAATTTCGCCATCCTCATCACCCAACCCGGTGTGCCTACGCTGGCCAAGCTGGAAGACATCTCCAAGACATTCGCCAACCTCACCGCGTATGCCGCCAAGGGAACCACCAACGAAAGACGGATCCTGGAGCTGAAGCAAAAGTACTTTGCAGACATGAAGGTTGTTTCAACCACCACAAGCCAGGAAACGCTTGAGAAGGTCTTCAACGACCCCAACGGCTTTGCCTACCTCGACCTGGCATTCTACATCGAAGCGGTGCAGCTTAAAAAGAATGTAAAACGTCACCCTGTAGGCGACAAAGCCGCAGAGCAGTTCGGCATCATCATGCCCGCTGCCAGCGACTGGGCACCTGTGATGGATGAGTTCTTCAAAGCCAACGGAGGTTACACCAACTCAAAAGAATACAAGGCCATGCTGGTGAAACACCTCGGAGAATCCGGTGTGAAATTGCTGCAGGCTTCCGCTAAATAGTACTATCAGGGATGACATCCTTCAAAAGGATGTCATCCCTAAAACCTGCAAATTACAGGAATCGGCAGATGTCAATGGTCGTAACACCGTCTAGCGTGATTAGTTCGCCCAGCGTTGACTTCATAAAACTTCTCGCATTTTGCTTCCAAAGGCTCATGACCTGAACATTCGTATACTTCCTGAAAAGTGTCTCGTCTTCTAGGGCGATCATTACGTGATAAAGCGCTCCCTCCAGTATATCATTTTTGTTATAGATGAGGATGTCGTTGCGCTGAATAAGTGGCCGCTCGTTATTATCATTTGCGTTGCCTATCGAACCTACTTTCCTGTCGTAAAAAACCGCCTTGAGCTTGTTCGGATCATACGCTACGATATTGTTTGCGTTGTTAACCTGGTTCTGCTTCTGGAAGTAAGTCCTGGCAACTTCTTCCTTTGTTAATTTTTGTGCATCGATCAAGGCGACCAACGTTGCTTCCCAGCAATTTATCCTGGCTCCGACCGGCAAGTCGTTCGCGTTTTCATCATTAAGCCACTTATAAAAATCATCATGGCTTTTATCCCATTGATAACCACCCTCGCGGGAACGTGCAATGTCAGCAACAGAAAAGTCGTGCTCCTCATCAAGTGGCGATTTTACGTTGAAATGTTTTTCATACAACTTAAGCGTTTCGATGACCTTGCTCCTGGAAATGTACTGGTTTTCAAGTGTCTTTAGCGTATTCAAAATAACGCCTTCGTATTTCGCCACATTTTTTTCACCATACCGGTTTTTGACCACATCAATGAACAGCAAACTATCAATGACATCACGAACCCGATCTTCATCAGCCAGCTCGAATGCCAGGTTTAAGTCCAGGGTGTTAAATTTGACGAACCCCATAATTTTCTCGGTTATAAGTTTGGAATCCTTTTCGCGGACGTCAGCTGATTTTTGCGTATACCATTTGATCACATCATCATCAACAATCTCCTCTACCGTGCCGGGATCGATGTTGACGATCTGTGACTGTACGGATTGATCGTTGATGGCATCCATCATGTATTTTCTGAAGCGGGGGACCGCCCAGATGAGTCCCAGGGAAAACAGTGTGGCTGCAACACCCACGGCAACCTTTTTCTTTTTCACGCGCTGAATCACCGGCGTGGTCTGAGCGATATTTGTCCTGGAAGCATCCGTGCTGGTCTGGTTCATGCCTGGACCGAAAGCCTCTGTAAAAGCCTGCTGCTGCGCTATTGTGCGGACTCCGTGCATCATTTCCTTCATCTCCTTCAGCTGCATCGAATCGGGCCTGGCATCGGTAACCACGGGTTGTTTTTGACCGGAAGAACTTTTATCAGGTCCGGGGTGGAGGGAAGTGTTTTTGGTGCGGGTAGCCACATCGTGCATAACAGCCGGTTTTACAAATGAAAATAGCGCCCCCGTTGTGCGGAAACAATTGATTTATCCCGGCCACTGGGATTCTTGAGCAAACATGTGGTTTGATTGAGGGAACAGCGGGTTAACACCACGATGACATTTTTTTAAGTATGTCCTAACTTGAAAATGCAACATTGTTGCATTTTAGTGATCTATGCCTATCTTTGCTTCAAGTCCAAGACCGCCATGAACTTTGCCGCCATTTTTATTTCTGTTGTTCTTTTCCTGTTTCCCCATGATGATGGCTGGGGCATTCTGGGTAGAGTGAAATTCACGTCAAAGTTCTACAAGCAGCATAACGAATACTTCCTCACGCCATTCCTGGACTCGCGCATCCGGGCATACGAAGGAAAAGCGTTTACCCTCAAAGGGCATTACCTGCCGTTTGACCTCGAAGACAAGAACACCATCATTGTTTCTAAGTATCCTTACTCCGCATGTTTTTTCTGCGGCGGCGCCGGCCCGGAATCCGTAGCGGAGATCCATTTCAAAACCAGGCCACCCCGTTTCAAGGCAGACCAGGTGATTACCGTAACAGGCATTTTAACCCTCAACGAAAAAGACATCACCCACATGAACTTCATCCTTCGCGACGCCGAAGTGGTAAGGCCCTGATGCGGTGAGTTAGCGTATGGTTTAACCGTGAAAGGCGATGGATCGAAACTTATTTTCCACGCCGGTGTAATGGAAGTATAATCCATTATATCATGAAAGGTATCACGGGGCTTCTTCGAACAATTATTGCCGTCATTGCCTGGTTTGTATTCGCTTGCGGTATTGTGCTGGCTGGTATAGGCGTGTATGAGTTTATGATCGTCTTTACACACCTGGACGACGGGGTTCATCACACGCCCTCCCTGATGATCATCGGCTTGCTGCATGCCGTTGACCTCTTTTTGATAGCCATCGTGTTTTTTGTGATGGCCCTCGGTTTTTTTATTCTTTTCAGCGACCCGGACGCGCAATTACCCGTGCGGCTCCCCGAATGGCTGCGAATAAAAAACTTTACCCAACTAAAAATAATCCTGTGGGAAGCCATCCTGACAACACTTGTGGTCTTATGGCTGGCCAGCCTCGTAGAACGACGGATCAAATTCGACACCCTGGACTTACCATCATCACTCTATGTACCCGCCGCCGTACTGCTGATCTCCATAAGTCTGTTCCTCTTAAAAAAAGGCGAGCACTAGACAAGTAACTTCTTACTCCGGAAGGCAGCCGCCAGGCATACACACGTTAGGATCACACCCACTCCACTCAACCCTATCCCCATCACTTGAGCTCCCCCACACCCTCCTTACTCCTTACTTCTTCTTGTCCGTCCCTGAAATAGGTTGACCATAAACGGTTAACTTATGACAAGGAAAATTACAGTAAGAAGCTGTCGAGT
>NZ_JAHESF010000024.1 GCF_018598225.1 Chryseosolibacter histidinae
GGACGATGCCCGTAAACAAAAACAGGTTTGACCAAAAGAAGGTCTCAGGCTTTTCGCGGCTTTGAAGCAGGTTGCTGTGCACTTTGAAGATCGCCTGAAAAATGCCGCCGCCCAGCGCGAGCCACCCGTTCGGAAAAAAAGCGATGTCCTGGTGTTTGAAGATCAGCCCCAGAATAGAACCGCCCGCCGGCAATATGATGATCGAGAGGCCGGCGGCGATGAGCAGCATCAACACAAAAGCAGAGCTCACAAAAGCGGAAAGTTTGGCCTTGTCGTTCTTGAACTCGTGGTAGTGGATGTACAACGACGTATCGAAGCTGTAGGTGACCAGCAACTGCACCAATAATGAAAAGGCCAGGTAAATCGACAACGCCCCGAAGTCTGCCGTAGACAGGCCTACCATGTAGAAGGGCACCAGCAGAATGGCGCTTGCCATGGGTAACGCACCGATGGCCGTATAAATGATAGATCCCTTAATGAACGAACGACTGATGCGTACCATGTTACAACGGGCAAAAATAACGTTTTACGTGAAAGTTGCGGCGCTTTATTTATCGACTTTTCACAAAACTTCCTCTATCTTCGCCGGCAATGAAAAAAGAGGTTCTTGTGCTGGTTTTCAGCAACCTGAAACACGACGCGAGGGTAATGCGCCAGGTATCTTTTCTGGCGAAAAATCATCACGTTACTCTGGTCTGTTTTGATGCCGACCCCATGACCAATGTTGACCTGGTACGCATTCAGCAAACGAAGCTCACCTTAACACGGAAGGCTATCATGAGCGCGGCGCTGCTTCTTCGACAATACAGCCTGGCATACCGTCTTTTTCACGAATATGAAGCTGATCTAAAGGAACGGCTTTCGAATAAAAAATTTGATCTTGTAGTTGCCAACGATATCGATACGCTCCCCCTGGCATTTGCGCTGAAGGGAAAAGCAAAGTTGATCTTCGATGCCCATGAGTATGCGCCCCGTCATTTTGAGAACAACCTTACCTGGCGCATCTTCTTCCAGCGATTTTATATCTATCTGTGCCGGAAATTTATTCCTGAAACAAATGCCATGCTTACTGTGGGTCAGGGGCTGGCCTATGAGTACGAAAAGAATTTTGGTGTAAAGCCGGTGATCATTACAAACGCCGCGAGGCAACATGCCATTGAGCCCAGTGCGATGGTCCCTGACAAAATAAGATTGATCCACCACGGCATCGCCAATCCGTCACGCAGGCTCGAGCTGATGATCGAGATGATGGGATACCTGGATGAGCGGTTCTCGCTCGATCTCATGTTGATGACCTCCAACTACGCCTCCGCGCAAACCCGCGCTTACATCGAATCGCTGAAAGCAAATGCTGCGAAAGATGCCAGAATAAAAATATTGCCGTCCGTTACCAGTACCGCAGTAGTTGCAACCATCAATCGTTACGACATGGGTGTATTTCTGTTGCCTCCTGTCAACTTCAACTACGCCAACACACTTCCCAATAAACTTTTCGATTTCATCCAGGCGCGGTTGGGCATCGCCATCGGGCCAACCCCTGAAATGGCAGCCATCGTCAATCAATACCAGAATGGCGTAGTGTCAGCAGATTTCACCCCGAAAAGCCTTGCCGCAAAACTCAACAGCCTCACGGCAGCGGATGTTGCCCGGTTCAAAGCACAATCGGCGAAAGCTGCGCTGGTGCTCAATGCAGAAAGAAATGAAATGATCTTCAACGATCTGCTTGTGAAGATTGAAAATGCGTAAGTTTGGAGGGCCTGAAAAAAACAAGATCACCATGGTGAGATCTGCTTCGAACAAACCTGACCATGGTGATCATTCAATGGAGAGGGTCCTCCTGTAATTTCTTGTAGAATCGTAAACTGTTGTTTACGTTTACTGAATCTAAGGTCGCAGAACTTCCGTATTTAAAAAAATTCAATCCACCGTTTTCACTACGCAAATTCCGCTACTCCTTTTTAAGTATCGGAGAATTCCTTCCTCTGAAAATCAAAGCGTTGTCGGCAATTTTTTCAGCGTTTCAAACGGCTACCTTACTTCTTCTCCACACACGAAACCAATAATTTAAAGCACTACGGTTTTCATGCATTCTTAGGTAATACATCGTACCTTGGCCGACGAATGGCCTTACCAGATTCATGAGAGCAACCGCCGTCATTTGTTTCATTCTCCTTCTCGCCCTGGAGGTAAACGGCCAATCGTTCACAATTTACAATTACTCTGTTCCCGAAGGCCTTCCCAGCTCAGAAGTATATGAAGTGTACCAGGACCGGAAAGGATTTCTCTGGTTTGCTACCGACAATGGAATAGTGAAGTTTGATGGCCATGAGATGAAGACCTATCATACAAAAGATGGATTGACAGACCCGGTGGTGTTCAGTTTTTTTGAGGATCACAAAGACCGGATCTGGTTCAGGACTTTCTCCGGCATCTTGTCATATTTTGAGAACGACAGCATTAAAAAATACAAGTACAATAACAAGCTTGGTTCCTATGCCCAAAAAGGATTGTTCAACTATGTGATCGATGACAAGGGCGGGCTGTGGTTCACCGTAAGAACCACGTTCGGACATGTTGATACGCTTGGAAACCTTGAAATAGTAGATGAGGTCAAAATACAAGGCGTCTACTACAAAAAGATCGGAGAACATTATTTAATGGAAGGTTCCAATCGCGGCGACCCCTATGTAAAGAGACTAATTATCGATGGAAAGCAACTTCCTGTGACAGGGTCAAGAAGCCCCTACCTGAACCGCGTGCTGCGAAATGTGAAATGGAAAGGCAAGGATTACTTTTCGCTGAACCAGGAGGTATACGCCTATGACGGGCAAACCCTGACCAAAGTGGTTTCTTCCGTCCATCCCGTCATCAGCCTTTCCGTTGACAAGGAAGATCAGTTATGGGTGGGCTATATGAGCGGCGGCACCACGCGATACGCCACCGATGATTTCAGCATAGCTTGGGAGCCTGATTTTCTGAAGAACAAATCCGTTACAAAAGTAGCGCAGGATCATGAAGGCGGGCTTTGGTTTTCTACGCTTGAAAACGGTGTCTTCCACGTACCGAACGTGCTGATCAGCCACTATTCGTTACCATCGCCCTCGCGTATCAAAAGTGTAGCATCCGGGGGCGATCATATGTGGGTAGGCAAGCAGGACGGAAGTATTTTTGAAGTGAACATTAAAACCAAAAAGGCCACCCTGGTAACAACGGTGGAAACTCCCCTGGTGCTGATGTTCAGCAATAATAAGACGTTGTGGGTCTCCACCAGCTCCGAGATCAAGGTATATGACCACAACCTGAAGCTCAAAAGAAAATACATCGGTCTATCGAATGATTTTTATGAAGATGACTATGGAAACGTGTATGCCGTTGGCGGATTCCGTGTTAGAAAATTCGATCCCGATGGAAATGAAGTGATGGCTGATACCATCCACCATCACTACCGGTCTGTGCTGGCCATCGACAGCATGATCATTTTTTCGGACCGCCTGGGCCTCCACCTCCGCGACACATCCTTAAAAACACGCACGGCTCCCGCGCAATTTTCTGATGTGAAATTCCCCGACCTTCTGCGCTTCAACGACACCACCCTGCTGCTGACAACATTAGGGAAAGGCTTTTTGCTGATGAACTACCGTGACCAGACTTATAAGTGGTACAACACGCAAAATAATTTTCTGGCCGATAACATCTATTCCTCGCTTCTGAATGACTCCATCTTATGGCTGGGCACCGAAAAAGGATTGGTGCGCATACCGGTTTCAAGTTTCAGCAACCAGGACATGTCACTGAAGTACCTCAGCAAAAAAAGCGGGTTGATCAGTGACAAGATCGACTTCCTGATCGAAGCCGACGATGCTGTGTGGGCTTTTTCGGATGAGGGATTTTCCGTGATCCCCAATACCTTCACCAAGTTCACCAATACGCGCCCCCTCTTTTACATCCAGGAAATAAAAGCCAATAAAAAGATCATTTCACCTGACAGCAAAGACATCAGGCTCGGCCCGCAGCAGAACAACATTGAAGTAGCGTTCAGCTTCATCTCTTTCAACAATCCGAACATTTTACTGCGATACCGTCTCTCTGAAAAAGACAGCTGGATCTACACCACCAGCAAAAAGCTCCTGTTCTCTTCCCTGGCGCCGGGCAAGTATACCTTTGCCCTTGAATACTCCACGGATAATTCTCACTGGATCCCCGCTACGGCCTCCATCAATTTTACGATCGTACCTCCCTGGCTGAGCAAATGGTATATACAATTGCTCTTGTTTTTTGTATTCCTCATGATAGCCTACTTGTATTTCAGGTATCAACGGTCCATCAACCGGGAGAAACATCGTTATCTCAAGATCATCAATGATCACCAGCAGAAATTAATTCAATCCGAAGTTGTTGCCCTGGAGCGTGAACGCAACCGGATCTCGAAAGAATTGCACGACCGCGTAGGCACGAATCTCACCGCCATAAAACTGATCGTGAGCCAGCTTCTCAAGAGCTACAAAGAACCGCTCGCCTCCGATGTGGAAGACCAGTTCCAGATCGCTATCGGTGAATTGAAAGAGATCATCTACGGCCTCACGCCCCCCAGCCTCGAGCGTTACGGGCTTTTTACAGGATTGAAAAATTATATCGGCAAGCTCAACAAAAGTATCCCGATCGCCATTTCATTAAAAACATTCGGCAAGGAGTTCAACAACCACGAGCTGAATACCATCGTGTTCAGGGTACTGCAAGAGCTGCTCACCAATTCCATCAAACACTCTTTCGCCAAACATATCACCATTCACATGAACGCGTTCGACGACGTGCTCAACATCGTTTACGAAGACGACGGCGTTGGCTTCAATTATGATCCGCTGCAAAGCGGGCTCGGTCTTGACAACATCGAATCCCGGATCCAGTCGGTTAACGGCACATTGAAATTCGAATCCGGAAATTTTGGTATTTCTTACACAATTGATATCCCCGTAACTATAAACAAGGAGATAGTATGATACGAACCATACTCGCTGATGACCACAAATTATTCTGTGATGGACTTGAAAGAGTGTTGAATGACTCCGGTCATTTTCAGGTGGTCCAAAAATTTTACAACGGCCAAAGCCTGCTCGAAAAGATGCAGGCATACAATGCAGACCTGCTGATCATCGATGTGGAGATGCCGGCCATTAACGGTTTCGATGCCATCAAACGGATCAGGCTCAATAACAATACTTCGAAGATCGTGGTGCTGAGCATGCACGAAGAAAGTGTATTCTCGCAGGAGGCGTTTATGCTGGGCGCCGATGCTTACCTGAACAAGTCTATGGAAAGTATGCAGCTGATCGACTCGCTGCTGAAGACCTGCCAGGGTGCCAAGTTGTTTCCGGCCGCGTCCATGACCACCAAGATCGAATCGCCTTTTTCAGAAAGGGAGCAGGAGATCCTCAGGCTGATCGCCTCCGGAAAAACGAGCGAACAGATCGCAGAAAGGCTCAAGATCTCTCACCTCACGGTAAAGGCCCACAGAAGGAACATGATGCGGAAGCTGAATGTGAACAACGCCGCCGAGCTCATCACCAAAGCGCTCGAGATGGGCTTTCTCTACAGGTTATCACAATGACAGCAGCTCGGCAAGCTGGCCTGCCACAGCCCGCCGGGAATAGGTCATGGCCCCTGTGCGTTTGATCGCCGGCTGGGCCCCCGAAAGCCAGTGGTTGAAATGCTGAAGCACGAATTGTTTAATGGCGGCGGTATCATCGCCTTCGAACATGGTGCCGCCCTGTGTTTCTTTCAGCAACGCCGCTGCATCTCCCCCCGAAGGACCGATCCCCAGCACCGGCAAACCCGTGGCCAGGTATTCGAACAGCTTGCCAGGCATGTAGCCCTCGGCATTTTTATAACCTGAGAGGATCAGCAGCAACAGCGATGAAGACCCGTATAATTTGGTCAGCTGCTTGTGCGGGATGTTGCCCGAAAAAACAGTAATGCCCTTCAACACCTCAGAATCGTTTATAAATTGCCGGAAGTGCGGATGAACCTCGCCGATGAACTCGAGCCGTGCGTGTGTTGCAAACCGTTCATCTTCACGTGCCAGGGCCAGCAAAGCTTCCATAAGAGGACGCGGGTCAACCTTCTCGTTGATGATGCCCACGTGCCGCAGGGTGAACTTGTCGGGCCTTGAATAAACAATGCCGTTGAAATCATCTTCATCGAAGCCATTGGTGAGCAGGTATACTTTGCGGTTTCCAAGCGCCTCGAATCTTCTCCGGTAGAAGGGCGTGGTGGCGACTACCTCATCGGCCGTTGAAAGCACTGCGGCCTCAAGGCGCTGATGTTGCCTGCGCGCCAGCTTTCCAACGGCCAGGCTATCCAGCAATCCCCACTCCGACCAGGGATCGCGGAAGTCGGCGATCCATCGCAGTGACGGATTTTTCTTGCGGAGCCTGAGCCCGATCAGGTGAATGCTGTGGGGTGGACCGGTGGTAACGATGGTGCGGATCTGGTTGTCTTCCAGAAACTCGTGCAGGAATTCCACCGAAGGCCTCACCCAGAACCGGCGCGGATCGGGAATGAACAGGTTGCCCCTGATCCACGTGCTGATGCGCTGAAACAACGAGCGTTTCTTTACCGATACCAGCTCCGTGGGCTTGGCCGAGCGTGCCGACCCGAACAGGGAAGACAATCGCATAAAAGCATTGTAAGGCTCCCAGATGGGAAAACGGATCACCTCCGCTTCGTTGGGCACGTCTTTCAGCAACGATTCATCCCTGATGTCGAACGAAGGATTTTCAGGTGTGAACACGTAAGGCTCCCACCCGAACGATGGCAGGTACTTCACAAACTTGAGCCATCGCTGAACCCCGCTCCCTCCACTCGGAGGCCAGTAGTAGGTGATGATGAGAACTTTATTACCGTTCAAGTCAGTATGGTTTCAATTCGAATATTAGAGTTTAAAGTTAGAAGTTTCAAGTTTCAAGTTTGAAAGCCGAGCCGTGTTAATCTTGACAGCCCCAACTTTAAACTTCTAACTTGTAACATAACCAACGATCTCCTCCACCTCCCCCGGATGAAACCATTCCATTTCAGTGTCCCGCTTAAACCACGTAAGCTGCCGCTTCGCATAACGCCGCGAGTTCCGCTTTAAAAGCCTCACGGCCTCCTCCTTGTCATAAGCGCCATCCATAAAATCGAAGATCTCCTGGTAGCCCACGGTTTGCAGCGCCTGGTGACTCTTGTAATCATACAAGCGCGCTGCCTCCTCGAATAATCCCGCGGCGATCATCTGGTCCATCCTGTCATCGATGCGCCGGTACAATTCTTCACGCGGAAGCTCGAGGCCTACCTTCACAATATCGAAGTGGTGCTGAAGTTTTTCGTTTTTCCGGAAAGATGATATGGACATGCCCGTTGCTATTTTCACTTCAAGCGCGCGGATGAGGCGGTGGGGATTCTGCCGGTCGATTGTTTTCAGATGCTCCGGATCCAGCTCGGCCATGCGCTGCTGCAGCCACACGATGCCATGATGGTTGAATTGTGTGGTAAGCTCATTGCGCACCTCCTCCGGAACTTCCGGTATATCGTCAAACCCCTCACATACCGCTTTGATGTAAAGCCCCGATCCACCACAGAGTATAGCGTAATCGTGGTGATGAAAAATGGTATGGATCACAGGCAGGGCATCGCGGCCGAATTGTGCGGCGTCGTAATCTTCGGTGATGGAGTGGCTGTTGATAAAGTGATGGGGCACGGCGCGCAGCTCCACTTCCGAGGGTTTGGCCGTGCCGATGGTAAGCTCGCGAAAGAACTGCCTTGAATCGGCAGACACGATCTCCGTTTTCAGCTGCCTGGCCAGCTCCAGGGCAATGGCGGTTTTACCTACGGCGGTGGGTCCGGCAACGACCACAAGTTTTTTTCGATCCGTTCTCAAATCTTCGCAATTTAGGGTGATTTTTTGACTGAAAAATGTGTTAAAATAGCCGCCGCAAACTGCCTCTGGCTGTTCGAGTTATCCACATCACAGCCGCTTATCCACAAGAAATTCCACATCAAAAAGCCCCAAAATGGCAAAATGGATTATCTTTGTGCATAGAATCTTGTAGCCACTATGATTAAATACACCACACAGTTTTTAGCCAAACTTGAAGACCTGGTTGCCGAATCGGATTACACCCTCCGGTACGAAAAAGGTAACTTCAAGTCGGGGTATTGTGTATTGAAAGATCAGAAGATCATCATTGTCAATAAGTTCTACCCCACAGAGGGAAAAATCAACGCTATGCTGGACATTCTGAAGAACGTTGTGCTGGACATGAGCCGTTTCACAGAGAAAAACGTTAAATTCTACAGCGAGCTCTTCCAACAATCAGCAGCTGCTTGAAAGTAACTTTCCTGGGCACCGGTACTTCGCAGGGTGTGCCAGTTATTGGCTGCACCTGTGAAGTTTGCCAGTCCCTCGACTACCGCGACAAGCGGCTGAGAAGCTCCATCTTCATCGAGATCCAGAACCAGAATTTTGTCATCGACACCGGTCCTGACTTCCGTCAGCAGATGCTGCGCGAACAGGTAAAACGGATCGATTCTGTCATCTTCACCCACGCCCACCGCGATCATACCGCGGGCCTTGACGATGTGCGGGCCTACAACTTCATGCAGCAGATGGACATGCCCGTGTACGGCACACAACCCGTGCTGGACCAGCTCAGAACCGAGTATGCTTACGCGTTCGCACCCCAGCACTACCCCGGCATACCACGCCTTACCCTCAACCTCATAGACCACGAAGCCTTCACCGCCAACGGCGTAAAGATCACACCCCTGCCGGTGATGCACCTCAAGCTGCCGGTGCTGGGTTTCAGGTTCAACAACTTCAGCTACATCACAGACGCCAACTACATTCCCGCAGAGACCCTGCAAAAGCTCGAAGGCACAGAAGTGCTCGTGCTGAATGCCCTGCAGCGTGAACAGCACATCTCACACTTCAACCTCGTGGAAGCGCTGGAAATGGTGGAGAAGATCAAACCCGCCCGTACCTACTTCACCCACATCAGCCACAAGCTCGGGCTGCACGCCGACGTCACCAAAGAGCTTCCCGCCAATGTCTCGCTGGCCTACGACGGACTGCAGGTTGTATTGTAATACCGCGCGCCCACCTGCCCATGTTAGTGTTCTTCACCAACATGAGACCACATGCTAATATGAGAATACAGGAATACTTTTGCCTATTAATAAACGCCACACGTGCCGTAACAACTACCGCCCATGTTGGTGTTCTTCACCAACATCAACCACATGCTAATATGAGAATACGGAAGTACTTTTGCCTATTAATAAACGCCACACGTGCATAACAACTATTATTTTTTAAAGCAACTCAGCGCTTCACTGCAAAAGATCCTGGCGGGATGTGTGGTATCCGAATGCTTCAGCCAGGCAAAGGATGAGCTTATTGTCAGGTTCGAAACACACCACGGCTCGTTCTACATCAAGGCAAGTGTGCTGCCCAACCTGAGCTGCCTCTCGTTCCCGCAGGATTTTCAGCGTGCGCGTAAGAACAGCGTTGACCTCTTCGGAGACCTGATCGGTCAGCGCGTGGCAGGCATCAGGCAGTTCAGCAACGAAAGGAGCTTCGCCATCGAGTTCACCAACCAGTTCTCGCTCCTGTTCAAGATGCATGGCAACCGGTCTAACGTGATCCTCTTCAAAGGTGATGAGGTCTCCACGTTGTTCAGGAACAACATCGTTGCAGACGAGGCGCTCAAGCTTAGTGCGCTGGACCGTGACATCGACTGGAGCTTCGAAAATTTTGAACGGCACCACGGCCAGTTAACCAATGTATATTTCACCCTGGGCAAAGTGGTATGGCAATACCTTGCCGCACAGGGGTTCGATTCAAAGTCAACACGTGAGCAGTGGAACATGCTGCAGGCCGTGCGCGTGCAGCTGGAGAATCCGCAGTTTCACATCACGGAGCTCGAAGGCAAACCGGTGCTCTCGCTTCTGCCGTTCGGTGAGATCAGAAAAACCTGGCACGATGCCATTGCCGCCAGCAACGACTTCTATTACACCTTTACCCATGTTTTTGCACGCGAGCAACAGAAGAACGCCGTGCTTTCGCTGCTCAGGTCACGACTGGCAAGCGGCAGAAACTACCACAAGAAAAATGCGGACAAGCTTCAGGAGCTGCGCCATGACAACAATTACAGGATGTGGGCAGACCTGATCATGGCCAACCTTCACGCCATCCGCCCGAACACGCCGGTGGTAACGGTGCAGAATTTCTATAACGACAACCAGCCCCTGGAGATCAGGTTGAAGAAAGAGCTCACGCCCCAGAAAAATGCCGAGGTGTATTACCGGAAAGCCAAGAACCAGCAGATCGAGATCGACCGGCTCGAGCAGGCCATCCGGGCAAAAGAAGCCGAGATGCTGGAGCTTGGCCAAAAGATCGCGGAAGTTGAATCGGCTGCCGATCTGAAAACGATCAAAAAGATCCAGGTGGCGCTGGATGGAGAGCCCGACGCCGGCAAACAGTCGGCCCCGCTCCCCTATCATGAATTTATAATGAGCGGATTCAGGATCTGGGTAGGCAGGAACGCCCAAAGCAACGACGTGCTCACGTTCAAGTTAGGTTATAAAGAAGACTTGTGGCTGCACGCCAAAGACGTGGCGGGTTCGCACGTGCTGATCAAACATCAATCGGGTAAGAATTTTCCGAAAGACGTCATCGAACGGGCAGCACAACTGGCGGCCTACAACTCGAAAAGAAAAACAGAAACACTCTGCCCCGTAGTGGTCACGCCGCGCAAGTTTGTACGCAAGCGCAAAGGAGACCCTGCCGGAGCTGTGGTAGTAGAACGTGAAGAGGTGGTGATGGTAGAACCGAAATTGTAAAGGTACGAAGTACGAACTACGAGGTACGACAGCTCGATCTGCATTCAATCGTACCTCGTAGTTCGTACCTCGTACCTTAAACTCGTCCTTATTTAACGATATTGATCTTAAGCGTGTTCGTCCTCGCCTTCTCCTGGATCGGCATGCTGGCCAGCACGATCATAATATCGCCTGATTTAACGTGGCCGTCTCTTTTGAGGGTGGCTTCTACGTCGGCGATGGTTTCGTCTGTGGAGGTCAGCTTATCATAGAGATATGCCTGTGAGCCCCATACCAGGTTCATTTGCGTGAGCAGTGATTTGTTGGAGCTGAACACAAAAACGTTGGCGTTGGGGCGGTAGGCCGATGACTGAAAGGCGGTGTAGCCAGACTGTGTCATGCCCACGATGGCTTTGGCACCTACATCTTTCGCCAGCTTACAGGCGGCAAGCACAAAGTTATCGTGGATATAGGTAGGTGAATCTTTGTTCACTTCCCTGAAACGGTAATACATCTTCGGGTTCTTCTCAACGGAAGCAACGGTACGCACCATGCTTCGGATCACCTCGATCGGGTATTTTCCTGCGGCGGTTTCGGCCGAAAGCATCACGGCATCGGCACCGTCCATCACGGCATTGGCTACGTCGTTGGTCTCGGCGCGAGTAGGGCGAGGGTTCTCGATCATGCTTTCCATCATCTGGGTAGCAACGATCACAGGTTTGCCGGCCTTGTTACATTTCTCCACCAGCATCTTCTGCACCATGGGCACTTCTTCCAGCCAGATCTCCACACCCAGGTCGCCGCGGGCTACCATTACGGCATCCGTTGCCGCTATCACATCATCGATGTTGCTGAGCGCTTCAGGCTTTTCGATCTTGGCGACAATACGTGATGTACATTTATTCTTATTGAGGATCTCGCGCAGCTCCTGGATATCCGAAGGTTTACGCACGAAAGACAGGGCGATCCAGTCTAGATTGTTCTTGATGCCGAATTCCACGTCTTTCAGGTCCTTTTCCGTAAGCGACGGTGCCGACACCTTGGTAAAAGGCAGGTTGATGCCTTTGCGCGATTTCAAAGGGCCGCCGTACACTACTTCGGTGACCACATCCACATCGCGTACTTCCTTTACTTTGAGCTCGATCTTTCCATCGTCTACCAGGATCATGTCGCCCTGTTTTACATCTCTGGGAAGGCCGGTGTAAGATGTGCTCACGATCTCGTTGTTGCCCAGCAGCTGGCGGGTGGTGATGATCAGCTCCTGGCCCCTTTCGATCACAACATCCGGCTGCATCTCCTGGATCCTGATCTTGGGACCCTGCAGATCTTGTAATAACGAAATGGAGCAGCCGAACTCCTTGTTGATCTCCCGTACTGCGTCGACCACTTTCTGATGATCGTCGTGTGAACCGTGCGAGAAGTTGAGCCGGAAAACGTCGACACCTTCTTTCACCAGCGCACGAAGCATGTCTTTTGAATTCGAAGCGGGGCCTACCGTGGCAACGATCTTTGTTTTATTGTACGAGATTTTTTCAAACATAAGGTTTAGTGTAAAGTCGAAATGAGGACGTAAATAGAAAGAAAAGTTGGCATAAGATCAAAAGATGAAGTTTGATTTTGACTTCAGGCCTTCTAACGGAATGGAAGCGGCAAGCTGTACAGACGGAATAGTTCTGATAAGCTCGATCAACTGTTGATGGGTATGGGCTTCCATGGCGGCCAAAATTATGAAATCATAGTGAGGAAACTCAGGGATGAGATAATACTTTGCAGCCTCCTGTTCGGAAGGTCTGTTTTTAAAGAGTTTCAAACGATTGAGGGGTGTTTCGTAAGCGTAGAAAGGGAAAGCCTTTTCCTCGTTATTCCGGAAGCCCACCACCAGGTCTGCCTGTTTCACCAGCTGAATGGCCAGAAGCTGGTTGATGTCCCATGCAAGCTTATACCCCCTGGCAGCTGTGGCGATACCCATCAGTTCAAAGTTGTATTCATAGTCGATAACGAGCTTGCTTTTCTTCATTTTTTGACAGGAATCACACGTTTTCAGCCTATTTCAGCAAGATCAAAAAAGTTTGACAATATTGCCGTAAATCTCTTTCTTTGCAGAGATTTTTAAATCATTAAACAGTAAAAACATGTCTGAAATTGCACAAAAAGTAAAACAGATCATCATCGAGAAACTTGGTGTTGAGGAATCTGAAGTTACTCCTGAGGCTAGCTTTACCAATGACCTTGGAGCAGATTCACTTGATACCGTAGAACTCATCATGGAGTTCGAAAAGGAATTCAACATTTCCATTCCAGATGATCAGGCTGAAAATATCTCAACCGTAGGCCAGGCCATCTCTTACCTGGAGCAAAACGTGAAGAAATAATTTTGATAACCGCCTTTACACAACCACATTATTTTGAACATGCAATTGAAGCGAGTAGTCGTTACAGGACTTGGTGCACTCACACCTATCGGCAACACCCTTTCCGAGTTTTGGGATGGTCTGAAAGCCGGGAAAAGCGGAGCTGCACCGATCACGCGCTTTGATTCTACTCTGTTCAAGACAAAATTTGCCTGCGAAGTAAAGAACTTTGAAATTGGTAATTTCATGGACCGCAAGGAGGCCCGGAAAATGGACCCCTTCGCGCAGTATGCCATGGTGGCGGTTGATGAGGCTATAAAAGACTCAAACCTCCCCCTGACCGAACTTAACCCCAACCGCGTAGGCGTGATCTGGGGCTCTGGTATCGGGGGGTTGTTGACCTTCCAGGAAGAGGTTAAGAGTTATGCTAAGGGTGACGGCACCCCCCGCTTCAACCCTTTCTTCATTCCTAAAATGATCCCTGACCTCAGCGCAGGTCACATTTCTATCAAGTACGGATTCCGCGGCCCTAACTATGTAACGGTTTCGGCGTGCGCATCCTCCACCAACGCCCTTTACGATGCCTTCACTTTCCTCAGGCTCGGAAAAGCCGATATCATTGTATCCGGCGGCTCCGAAGCTGCTGTTTGTGAAGCTGGTGTTGGCGGTTTCAACTCGCTGAAAGCACTGTCAGAACGCAACGACTCTCCCGAAACAGCGTCAAGGCCTTATGATAAAGACCGCGACGGCTTTGTGCTGGGAGAAGGCGCCGGTGCGTTGATCCTTGAAGAATATGAACACGCTAAAAAGCGCGGTGCCAAGATCTATGCCGAGGTAATCGGAGGTGGCATGTCTTCCGACGCCTACCACATTACGGCCCCGCACCCCGATGGCGCCGGCATCATCCAGGTAATGTACAACGCCCTGGAAGATGCCGGTATCACGGCCGACCAGATCGATTACGTCAACACCCACGGTACCTCTACCCCCCTGGGCGACATCGGCGAGATCAAAGCCATTCAGAAAGTATTCGGTGAGCACGCCTATAAAATGAACATCAGCTCCACCAAGTCCATGACCGGACACCTGTTGGGAGCCGCTGGCGCCATCGAATCCATCGCCTGTATCATGGCCATCAACCAATCAGTGGTGCCACCTACGATCAACCACTTTACCGATGACCCGGACCTCGATCCCAGGCTCAATATGACCTTCAACAAAGCCCAGCAGCGCACGGTGAACATCGCCCTGAGCAACACGTTCGGCTTCGGTGGTCATAACTTCTCCATCATCCTTAAAAAAGTCTGATCCAATCGTAGCGTCCTGTTCCGGGTGACTCAAGGGCCACAAAGGCACAAAGAGCCCAAAAAACCACAAAGTGAAATATTTTGTTGTGATATTGGCTTCACATCCGTGGATAGGACCGGAATTTTCTGAGTGCCTTAATACGCGTTAGTGTCTTAGTGGCAATGAAGATGATCTCTCCGGGACTTTAACCATTAATGAATATTGCTAAATTAGCATCTGTTAATTATTGAATTGATTTCACTTGGTTTGGAAAATCCTCAAGATACCGAAAGGAAAAACAGCAAATGACCTGAAACTGATCAGGGCCATTCAGAATATTGCTGGTATCACTCCCTCCAATCTGGCCCTGTACCGCCTGGCAACAGTGCACAGCTCCATTGCACGCGAAAACACACACGGCTTCAAGGAGTCGAATGAGCGGCTGGAGTACCTGGGCGACGCTATTCTCGGAGCGGCGGTAGCGGATTACCTTTTTAAGAAATTTCCCTTCAAGCCTGAAGGTTTTCTGACCGAGATCCGGTCGCGTATTGTGAACCGCGAGGCGCTCAACCTGCTGGCCAAGAAGATCGGGGTTGGTAACATCGTTCAGTTCGATAACAAAAATGCCCACCTGCAGCAGGTGATCCTGGGCAATACCCTCGAAGCCATTGTAGGCGCCATTTATCTCGACAAAGGATACCTGCGCACACGCAAATTCGTGATCGATAAGCTCATCACCCCCAACTATGACCTCGAAGAGCTCGTGAACTCGAACTCGAACTTCAAGAGCAAGATCATTGAATGGGCCCAGCGCGAAGGAAAAGAAGTGCGCTTCGAGATCCTGAACGTTAAAAAAGCCCGGAACCACAAAGAATTTACCGCACAGGTAATGGTCAACAACGAAGCCATGGGCACTGGCTACGGCAACAGCAAGAAAAAAGCCGAACAAGACGCGGCATTTAAGACCTGCGAGATATTGAATCTGTTCCAGTGATTTTGCGTTGTTGTGAGTGAAAGTCAGTTTAAATCCATCTCCCGCAGATCACGCGAATCAACGCAGATCAAGACTGCAAACCTTTCTGCGATAATCTGCGGGATCCGCGGGAAACAAACCACACCATGATCAGAATCGCCGGCGCCACTGTAAACCAGATCCCTTTCGACTGGAAAAATAACGTTGACAACATCGTTTCCGCCATCCGGGAAGCCAGGAACCAGAACGTGAAGATCCTGTGCCTGCCCGAGCTTTGCCTCACCGGCTACGGATGCGAAGACCTCTTCCTCAGCGACTGGCTCTCCGAAAAAGCATGGCACCACCTGCAGGCCATCCCCGAACACTGCGACGGCATCACCGTATCGGTAGGGCTGCCGGTAAGGATCGATGGCATCACCTACAACGGCGCCTGTGTGATCAGCAACAAAAAGATCCTGGGCGTTACCCTGAAACAGAACCTGGCCAAAGACGGCGTTCACTATGAGACCCGTTGGTTTGAAGCGTGGCCCGCCACCCAGGTAACAGACCTCGGCACAGCGTATCAGCACGTGCAGGCAGGAGATCTGACCTATGAAGTTGAAGGCATCCGCTTCGGCTTCGAGATCTGTGAAGACGCCTGGCGCCAGACCAACCGGCCCGGGTACCGGCTCTGCGAACGGGGTGTAGACCTCATCATGAACCCCAGCGCCAGCCACTTTGCCATGAGCAAAAGCGAGCTCCGCGAAAAGGTGGTGGTGATCGATGGCTCGGCAAAATTCAACTGCGTTTACGTCTTCACCAACCTGCTGGGCAACGAAGCCGGAAGAATGATCTATGATGGCGATATCATCATCGGTCAGCGCGGCAGGCTTCTGGCTGTGAATAGAAGGCTCTCGTTCAAAAAAGTGAACGTGCTGGCCTGCGATATCGACTTCCGTGAGCCTGGCAATACCCGCCCCGTTAAGTCGCTCGACAACAAGGAGAAGAACGAGGAGCTGGCACAAGCTGTGTCGCTGGCGCTGTATGATTACCTGCGCAAGAGCAAGGCAAAAGGATTTGTGCTTTCCTTGAGCGGCGGCGCAGACTCCAGTCTCTGTGCCGTGCTGGTGGCTGAAATGGTGAAAAGGGCTTCCGCCGAAATTGGCTGGAAAGATTTCTGTGCATCACTGGGCCTTGACGAAAAGGAGATCAACGGAAGCTGGCAACGTGCTGTGAACAAATTGCTCACCTGCGCCTACCAGGGTACCCGCAATTCTTCGGAGACCACGCTGGAGGCTGCCAGAAGCCTTGCCGGGTCCATCGGAGCCGAGTTCCATGCCTGGACCATCGACGAAGAAGTGACTTCCTATACCGCCAAGATCGAAAAAGCCGCGGGCAGAAAATTAAGCTGGGAAACGGATGACATCGCCCTGCAGAACATCCAGGCACGCACGCGCTCTCCCATCATCTGGATGCTGGCCAACATCAAACGCGCCGTGCTGCTGACCACCTCTAACAGAAGCGAAGGCGACGTAGGGTATGCTACCATGGATGGAGATACCAGCGGCAGCCTGGCCCCCATCGCCGGGCTGAGCAAGACCTTTATATTGCAATGGCTCCGGTGGGCAGAAAAAAACCTGGCCCACACAGGCCTTCATGCGGTGAACAATCTTCAGCCTACCGCCGAACTACGCCCACTGGAACGAAACCAGACCGATGAGGCCGACCTGATGCCTTACGCGGTGCTGGAAGAAATTGAGCGGCATGCCATCCTCAACAGGAAGTCGCCGCTGCAGGTGTACGAAGCCATGAAAGATCACTACGATGCCGGGCAGTTAAAAGCGTATATCAAAAAGTTCTTCAGGCTCTGGTCTGCCAACCAGTGGAAACGCGAGCGCCTGGCCCCGTCATTCCACCTCGACGACCTGAACGTGGACCCGCGCACCTGGTGCCGTTTCCCCATCCTTTCTTCCGCCTTTGCCGAAGAGCTCGAAGCCCTTGAATAGTAGGCAGTAGGTAATTCCGATCGTTATCGGGGCAGTATACGCAATGTGACCCTAATGTTATTGTAACACAACCCTTTGATCATTACTTTGCCTACTGCCATTTTGCCTACTGCCTACTGTCTCTCTACTGACAACCGGGCCCGCGAAAAAAGCCCCGCCCGGCAATACGGAATCCCCCAGGCCTGTTATATTTGCCGTCATGGCCATTTCGAACTTTATCATCTGGAACGGTAGCCCCGAAATTTTTACGATCGGCACGTTCGCGCTTCGCTGGTATGGGCTGTTCTTCGCCCTCGGTTTTTTGATCAGCCAGCAGATCCTCTATTACATCTACCGCAAAGAAGGCAAACCCGAAAAAGACGTTGAGATCCTCACCATTTACATGGTGGTGGCAACGATCATCGGCGCACGGCTTGGCCACGTTATCTTCTATCAGCCCAGCATCATCTGGGAAGACCCGCTGGGCATCTTTCTTCCGTTCGAATTCAGTCCTTTCCGGTTCACAGGGCTTCAGGGCCTTGCCAGCCACGGCGGCGCTATCGGCATTTTGTTCGCCCTTTGGCTTTATAGTCGCAAGAGAAAACCGGGGCAGAATTACTTCCAGGTGCTCGACCGCATCGTGATCCTGGTGGCGCTCACCGGTGCCCTGATCCGTTTTGGTAATTTTTTCAACTCGGAGATCATCGGTAAACCTACTGACAGTGGCATGGGCGTGGTCTTTGTGAACCGCCTCACCGAAGCTGTCAAAGACCGCCAGGGCGACAAAGAGATCATAGAATCCATCGTCTACCATCAGAACGACTCAGTACCGCAAGGCACCAACGGCCGGATCCCGCTTTCTGTTTATGTCTTCTTCAAACCCGGTGCGCAGGAAGATGCCGCACATGACCTCATGAGCTATGCCGAGAGCATTTCTTATCGCCTCGATGAGTTCTTCGACAGCAACGGTGACGCACACTATGAGCTCACCACGCAAAAAGATGGAACCCTTGCCGCCCGCCTGAATGTGATCGGCATTGCCAGGCACCCTGCCCAGCTCTATGAGTCGATCTCATGTTTTGTACTGTTCATTGCGTTGTACCTGATCTGGTCGCGTTACAAGCAAAACCTGCCCACCGGCCGGCTGTTCGGTATTTTCCTGATCGTATGTTT
The DNA here is from genome assembly GCF_018598225.1 of Chryseosolibacter histidinae. Classification (GTDB taxonomy): domain Bacteria; phylum Bacteroidota; class Bacteroidia; order Cytophagales; family Cyclobacteriaceae; genus Chryseosolibacter; species Chryseosolibacter histidini. The sequence continues at coordinate 18,603 of NZ_JAHESF010000024.1, forward strand.
TGGTCTGCGTTTTGTTTATGAGTTCCTGAAAGAGAACCAGGAATCGTTCGAGAACGACCTGCCCCTGAACATGGGCCAGATCCTCAGCATACCATTGGTGATCGCCGGAGTTTTCGTTTTATTATATTCATTCAGGAAAGGCACTCAAAATTCCGCTGCAGCGGAAAAATAACTTTAAACCAGTTTACCGGGCGTGAGTCTTAGCAATACGGGATGTTGGGTATTATCATCGGTTTTTTTAGTTTGCTTTCCACGCATACACCGGCGGAAGACCATCACAGTATTGCTTTACGCGATACCGTAACCCTAAAACATCGCGCCGTAAAAACGCAAGCCGATTCATCGGGGCGTTTTCTCGAGGTAAACCGGATCTTCATCATCGGTAACCGCATCACCCGTGACCAGATCATCCTGCGGGAGCTTTCCCTGAAGAAAGGCGACATCGTGTACAGCACTGACCTGGTGTCGATCCTCGACCTCGACAAGAAAAAGCTCATCAACACGCGGCTGTTCAACAAGGTGGATATACGCACGCTGGTGCTCGACTCCATGAAGGTAGACCTGCTGGTAGACCTCGACGAACGGTGGTATACTTTTCCGGCGCCTATCTTCGAGCTCGCCGACCGGAACTTCAACGAATGGTGGCAAAATTACGGGCATGATTTCAGAAGGGTGAACTATGGCCTTCGCCTCTACCAGTACAACATGCGCGGCCGGAATGAGACCATGAGGTTCACCGCCCAGTTCGGATTTCAGCGCAAGTTCGAGCTCCTCTACCGCTTCCCTTACATCGATAAAAGGCAAAAACACGGGCTGGCCATCGAGCTCGGTTTCCTGGAAGCCAAGAACCTTGCCGTGCGCACCCAGGATCATAAATACGAGTTCCTGAAAACAGACGAGACCCTACGTGTAGACCGCCTCGCGGGACTGACGTACACCTATCGCAAATCATTCTACAAAACACATTCGGTGAAGGTCGAGTACAGGAACATCAACATCGCTGACACGGTAAAAAGACTGAACCCCGATTACATCAAAGGTGAAACCAACACGCGACAGGAGTACACCTGGATCCAGTACCAGTTCAACGCCGATCACCGTGATTTTTTTGCCTATCCCCTGAAAGGTTATCAGTTCCTGGTGGGCCTTACCAAAACCGGCATCGGCGCCGGAGATGACGTGAATAAAGTGGAAGCTAACCTGCTGTATTCAAAATACTTTGACCTTTCTAAAAAATACTATCTCGCCAACAACAGCGTACTTTTCTGGAGCACACCTGACGATCTCTCTTATGCCAACTATGGCGCACTGGGCCTCCGTAAACAATTTGTTCGCGGATACGAAGTGTACGTGATCGAAGGTCCTTATTACTTCCTCAACAAGACCACTTTTAAAAAGCTGATATTCTCCAACACCTATCACTGGGGCGACATGCCCATCGAACAATTCAGGCACGTTCCCATTGCCATCTATCTCAAGACCTATGCTGACCTGGGGTACGTCAAGAATTATCCCGATTACGAAAATGCCGGAAGGAATACTTCAATGACCGACCAGTTACTTGCCGGCGCCGGCGCAGGTCTTGACATTGTAAGTTCCTATGACCTGGTGCTTCGCTTCGAGTATTCATTTACATCCAACGGCACACAGGGCTTCTTCTTCAATGTAAAGAAGGAGTTCTAATACTTCCACGGCTTCTTGTTCCCCTTTTTGTCATACCGGTACCAGGTGCCCGTGCGATGTCCGCGCTCATAGTTGCCTGAATACTGAAGCTGTCCTTCATCGTTGTAGAATTTCCAAATGCCATGCTCCAGCCCTTGCTCGTAGCTTCCCTCCTGCAATAAGACACCGCTGTCATTGTAAACAGCAACGGGGCCGTGAGGAAGCCCGTCTTTGTAACCCACGGTCTTTTCAACCTTGCCATTCTCATGAAAGTACTTCCACACACCGGCATACATTCCCTGATGATACAGACCAGTGCGCTCCAATGCGCCGCTGTTGTAAAAGTAGCTGGCTGAATCCTGCAGCACACCCGTTCGCCATACTTCCCTGCCCTGCAGTTTGCCGTTGGGGTGATAGTACGTAACTGCTCCGTCGAGCACACCTTGGCTAAAAAATTCTCTGCTCATCAATACACCTGAAGGATAGTAGTATTTCCATTCACCCTCTTTCACGCCTTGAGCAAGTAAACCCTCTGCGCGCAAGGTTTTGTTCTTATAGTATTCACGATGCAGATCTTGTGCGTGCACAGCAAGACTCATCAATATTAAAACACAAAAAATTTTGATCTGCATGCGCGCTTCGTTAAATTCACTTAAGTACATATTAACCCTCTCTAACCGTGACCCATCTAAGGTACACATCTGTTATTGTATTGCTCATTCTTTCGAGCAATTCTTCCAACGCACAAAGCGCTTCATGTCTTATGGGGGCAAGATCCATGAGCATGGGTTATGCGTCGGCTTGTCTTAAAGACGAATGGTCCGTTTTCAATAACGTTGCCGGGTTGGCAAAAGTTGAAAACCTGGCCACAGCTTTCACCTATCAGGCCTTCCCGAATTTTTCACCTTTCAACCGGATGGCGGCAGCGGTAGCGATACCCGTGCCCATGGGTGTTTCGGCCATAGGCGCATACCGCTTCGGAGACGACTTGTACAACGAGCAAATGTTATCGGCTGGTTTCGCCAACACCATGGGACTCGCTTCGCTGGGCATCAGGTTGAATTATATCCAATACCATGCGGAAGGCTTCGGCACCACCCGCGCCGTGTCTGTCAACGCCGGAGGCATCGTAAACATAACACCTTCCTTCTCCATCGGCGCGCACCTGATCAACATCAATCAGCCACATCTCACGCGATCAGGTGGAGAAACACTGCCTGCCGTGATGATGCTCGGCTTCGGAGCGGAAGTCTCAGATCACCTGTTCATTGCAGGAGAAATAGAAAAGGATCTGTTGTATCCCCTCACCTTGAAAACAGGGCTGGAATATCAGGTCCATAAAAAACTGGCATTGCGTACAGGCATCAACCTTCAGCCCAACGCCGCCTTTTTCGGCTTCGGATGCAAGGCAAAAAAAATGGTGCTGGATTACAGTCTTCAGTGGAGCATGAATACAGGCACCAACCACCAGGCTGGCGTGAGTTACCGGTTTAAATCAAAAAAATGAACAGGAGAAATGTGATATGGCCCCTCTTCGTTGCCGGCGTTACCTGCCTGGCACAGGAACATCCACGCTCTGCGCAGGAGCTCTCAAGACTGGAAGAGCTGACGGCCTTCCAGGATGAAGATGCTGACTACGAAAGCCTTTATGAAAATCTGCTGCAGCTCATTGCAGCACCGGTAGACCTGAACAAAGCAAGCGCTGAAGAGCTCGGCGCACTGCACCTGTTAACGCAGCAACAGATCGAGGCGCTCATCCAATACAGAAATGCGTATGGCCCGTTGGTGAGCATCTACGAGCTCCAGGCAGTGCGTGCGCTGGACCTTGAAACGATCCGGCGCATGCAATCCCTTGTAAAAGTCAACGATCCGCAGAGCATCATCGGGCGGTCGTTGCTGGAGCGTGCCCTTTTCGAAAGGAACAGTTACCTGATCACGCGATATGAGCGCACCTTGGAGCACAAAGCGGGCAATGATCACGCCGCCGACACCAGCAAGATCTTCAAGGGATCGCCCGGTAAGCTCTACACACGATTCAGGTCTGCCATACCCGGAGATTACAGTCTGGGCTTCACCGCTGAAAAAGACGCGGGAGAACAATTCCGGTGGAGTGCAAAACAAAAACAGTATGGATTCGATTTTCTCTCTTGCCATGCGCAGATACGCAACAAGGGAAAGATCAAAAACCTGATCGCGGGAGATTACCAGTGCCAGTTCGGCCAGGGCCTGGTATTGGGTGGCCCCTTCGGATTGGGCAAAGGTGCCGAGACCGTGACCACGGCAAGAAAAAATAATGTAGGACTGATGCCCTACACTTCCGTGAACGAATCGGGTTTCTACCGCGGGCTCGCGGGCACTTTTCAGTTGCACAGGCGCATCAGCATCACAGCACTGTATTCAGCCTTGCGAAGAGACGGCAGCGAACAGACCGGTGATGAGCGTAACGTCACCATTTCATCGCTGCAGGTCACGGGGTTTCATCGCAATGACGACGAGCTCAGAACAAGAAAAAAGGTGCTTGAAAAAAATTACGCAGCGGTGATCAGCTATAACCGTGGCAACCTCGATGCCGGTGTGATCTTCCACGGCATTCGCTTCAGCGATCGCGTTCAAAAGAAGCCTACGCCTTACAACCAGTTTGTATTCAACGGGAAAACGAACGTTGCCCTGAGCATGTTTGTCAACTACACACACAGCAATTTTAATTTCTTCAGTGAAATTGCCAGGTCACAGCACGGTGGCAGGGCTGTGATCGCCGGTGTGCTTACGTCACTTCACAAAAAATTCGATCTGGCCATGCTCTTCAGAAAGTTCGATCCACATTACCATTCATTCTATGCCAATGCTTTCGCGGAGAGCTCACAGGCGCAGAATGAAACAGGCATTTACTGGGGATGGAAGTACACCTGGAGCAGGCGATACAGTGTGTGTGGCTACATGGATCTTTTCAGCTTTCCCTGGCTTGGATTCAGAAGATACGCTCCGGCTTACGGACATGAGTGGTTGTTGAAATTCAATTACCAGCCCAGCCGCAAGACCACTGTGTTTGTTCAGGCGAGAGAAGAGAAAAAAGCCCGCAATACCGGTGCGGCCGAAAATCTTTATCGGGTGAGCAACGGTACAAGGCGAAACTTCTGGTTTGTGCTGAGCTGTAGCCCGGCAGAAAAGCTCACCATGAGAACAAGGGCGCAGTTCAACACTTACTCCCTTTACGGAAGCACAACCAAAGGCATGGTTTTGCTGCAGGATGCAAGTTATACGGTGGGGAGATTTCAATGCAGTGTTCGCCATGCTGTATTCGATACTGATGATTATGAGAACCGGAGCTACGTTTACGAAAATGACGCGTGGATGTCGTTCTCGCTGCCTGCTTATGACGGCGTGGGTCTAAGGAACTACGTGCTGCTGGAGTATAAAGTGAGCAAAACGTTAAGCTTGTGGCTGCGATATGCAAGAACCAGGTACATCGATCGAAGCGAAATAGGCTCCGGCGTGGAAATGATAGCAGGAAATACGCGAAAGGATGTTAAATTTCAGGCGCTGATCACTTTTTAAATTATGCATGCCGTAGACCAGATAACGCCCGAAGTGCTTCTTGTGATGTGTATCGGAGGGATCGCCTTTATTATCATTTTCAAGGCCATTTTTCGCAAAAGACATTGATACCGCCGTCTGGCGAAGTAAACAGCCGTTAAGTCATATTTTCTTTAGCCAGGCAGAGTTTTTCCGCGTTTGCGGAGCGCTGCGCGTAAAGTGAGCTTTTACTATTGGCAGGATACGCGTATCTAGGTATAATTTTCAAACCTCCATTAAGTAAAAAACAAACCATGAAAACAAAACTTTTCGCTTTGGTTCTTTGCCTTGTCACCTCTGTGTCGTTTTCGCAGGTAACAAAAAAAGCGTTGGAACTGCCCGAGTTCAAGAGCATTTATGTGAACTCGAACTACACCGTGTATCTGAAACAAACCAACAAGCAGGAAGTTAATGTTGAAGCGCTCACCGAAATATTTTCCGTCAGCGACATCAAGGTGGAGAACGGTATACTGATGATCAACATCGAACGTAAACCCGAAACACCCAACAAGAGTCTGTGGGCCAAAATTGACGACATCAAACTGAACCCCACCATGAAGCTTTATGTGAGCATGAAGAACATCAGCGAGCTGAAGGTGAATAGCGGTGGAAAGATCATCTCAGAAAATTCGCTCGCCGCCAGCAATCTTTCACTCGCTGTGAATGGCAATGGCAGCATGGATGTAGACATCAAGGGCGATATTGTAAAAGCTGAAGTATCAGGCTCGGGTAGCCTGGCCCTGCGCGGTTATGCTACTTCGGTAGACGCGCTCATCAGTGGCTCCGGCAATATCAACGGTTTTACCTGCCCCATTGAAACGGCCAAAGTAGTGCTGACCGGGTCAGGCACATGTGAACTGAATGTTACCAATACCATTGATGCAACCGTGCTTGGCAGCGGCCAGGTGAAGCACAAAGGCAACACAAAGACCACCCAGAAGAAGGTCTATGGTGCGGGCGCCGTTGAGAGAGCCTACTAAAAACCGTCATTTCTACTTTCAAAGTACTATTCCGGCAATACCCGCAGGCTTATGCTTCAGGGTATGAACACTTTTCACCTGAAGCTCAGGGGAATTTGTTCGGAAAAAGCCGCCTGGAACTTACAGCAGGGGTGCTGAAAATGCAGATTTACACGGCCGGAAGCTGGCGGTGTTGTACGCGAAGCACACGTTTGCGATTTTTATAAAAATGGCGCCTGGAAAGGCCCTGGGAAGGCTAAAAACGACGAAATAGCACATTTTCTTTGCATAATTAAAATTTTATTACCTTTATACGTTAATTGATTAAATCTTTCTCTGTGCTTCATCAAGATTCATTGTGTCGTTCCAGTCAAAGTTTATCAGTTTTCGTAAACTAATTTCTCATTTATTTATTCAAAACAATGAACATTTATGTTGCCAACATCCCTTTTAAGGCTTCAGAACAGGAATTAAAGGGGTTATTCGAAGAGTATGGCGAAGTTTCTTCAGCCAAAATTATTATGGACAAAGTTACGCAGCGTAGTCGTGGTTTCGGTTTTATCGAAATGGCTGACGAATCTGCGGCTCGCCAGGCTATCACCAGCCTGAACGGTTTCAATTTCTTAGGTAAAACCTTGGTTGTGAATGAAGCTAGACCCAAAACTGACGCTCCCCGTGGCGGCGGTGGTGGTTATAGAAGTGGCGGTGGAGGATTTAACCGCAGAAACGATAATAACGGCTATTAATCAAGTACGCGATATTATTAGGAAACCGAAAACTGCTCCAACCCCCGTTGGAGCAGTTTTTTTTATGCCATCTCCTGCCCTGTTTTGTTCAGTTGGATAGCCGATTTCACCAGTTGATTGTAAAACTTACAGCGAGTTGGCGTTGCCCTGGCAAATGATGTTATTGCCGCCCGGCACCTTAAACATTTGCTATGAGAAAAAACATTTTCGCAGCGGCATTGATGCTGCTCGTCCAGTTATCTTATGCGCAAGATGCAGCGGACTCCGCCCCGCTTTTCATCGACAGCCTGGAGGCCAGCCTGCACTATCAGGAAGGCGAGATCAAGCTTGACAACAACATCGGTACACTGCAAACACCGGCAGGCTTCCGTTACCTCGATGCAAAGCAGACGACCTATGTACTGCAAGACCTGTGGGGAAACCCCGACGGTTCCGGTACGCTGGGCATGATCGTACCTAAAAACACCGGCCTCCTGGCAGACAATTCGTGGGCCTTTATCATCACCTATGATGAAATGGGATATGTGAAAGATGACGATGCAGATGAAATCGACTATGACGAGCTCATGGGCGAAATGCAGGGAGATACGAAGCAGGAAAACGAAGAACGTACGAAAGGTGGCTTTGAGCCGATCGAGCTCGTGGGATGGGCGTCGAAGCCATTCTACGACAAGGATAAAAAAGTGCTGCATTGGGCCAAGGAGATCAAATTCGGAGAAAGCGACTTCAATACACTTAACTACAATGTGCGCATCCTCGGAAGAAAAGGTGTGGTGGTATTCAATGCCGTCTCTTCTATGAACGAGCTGCCCGAAGTGCAGAAGAACATCACGCCGGTGCTGTCGTCTTTCAGCTATGCCGACGGTTACCGGTATTCTGATTTCAACCCAGAGATCGATGAAGTGGCTGCATGGACCATTGGCGGTCTGGTAGCCGGTAAGATCCTCGCCAAAGCAGGCCTCTTTGCCTTCTTACTGAAATACATCAAGATCATCGGTATGGCTATTGCCGCTTTGGGTGGCGCCATCTGGAGATGGTATAAAAGAAAAACAGCGCTACCCACAGTAAGAAATATTTCCGACGCACCCAACGCATAAAAACGTCGCACCCAACTTGCAAACTTCAAACCTGAAACTCTAAACTTGAAATTTTAAACTTGAAACCTGAAATTTTAAACTCAAAGAGCTGTCCGGCTGCCGGGCAGCTTTTTCTTTTTTGATTGCACTTGCCGCGATTTTTTCGTAAACTTTGTATACATCAAAAATATTTTACTGCCATGAGTGTTATCACCGATGTTGAAAGGTGGGGTAACGATCATCGCCCTGGCTTTCTGGATATATTCCGTATTGCGCTTGGAGTTTTTATCACCTACAAAGGATTGCAGTTTATCACACACCTGAGTGATCTTCAGAATACGACAGCAGGCATTAATATATGGTTTGCAGGCGCCACGCTTGCCCACTATGTGATCTTTGCACACATTCTTGCGGGCCCTATGATCGCCTTCGGACTTTATACCCGCATTGCCTGCCTGATCCAGCTGCCCATTCTGATCGGTGCGGTTTTTCTGGTGAACTATCCGAAAGGATTCCTGTTCCTGGGAAACCACATGGAGCTTGAAGTTTCATTGATCGTGCTGATCGGTCTGATCGTATTTATGATCTTCGGCGCAGGCAGGTTTTCCATCGATGCAAAAAGAAGAAGAGAAGAAATGGAAGCCACACATTAAGCTGAGAACTTTATCACCTTTACCTAATCCTAAAAGGGCATCAATAAAATTGATGCCCTTAGTTTTTATTACCGAATTCGTTTTGAATGACCTGTAGGATTCAGGCTAATCATTCGCACCGTTGATCAGGCGCGTTTCAACTCCATGATGGTAAGCTCAGGAGGCATGCCGATCCTTCCGGGATAGCCGAGGTATCCGAAACCGCGATTCACATAAAGATACTGTGAACCTTCCTGGTACAATCCTGCCCACTGCTTGTAAGCATATTGCGAAGGACTCCATTTGAAGTTGCCGAGCTCAATGCCGAACTGAAATCCGTGTGTATGCCCTGAGAACATCACATCGATGTCTTTATACGAAGGGCGCACCTGCGCATCCCAGTGGCTCGGATCATGCGAAAGCAAAAGTTTAACGGCCGCTTCGTTCGTGCCCTGGTGAGCCAGGTCAAGTCTTCCGTATTTGGAGAACCTTCCTCCACCCCAGTTTTCGTTGCCGAGAATGGCAAGCTTCTCACCTCCCTGCTCGATGATGTGATTCTGGTTCATCAACAGTTTGAAGTTCATCAACCGGTGCGCCTCCATCAGGTCCTTGAAATTACGGCGCTTTGCTTCTGTGGAGTCCCAGCGATGATAATCGCCGTAATCATGGTTGCCCGTAACAGAATAAACACCCAGTGGTGCCTTGAACTTATCGAAGATGTTGATGTAGTCTTTTACCTCACTGCTCTCGTTGTTCACCAGGTCGCCTGTGAAAAAAATGAGATCAGGCTTTTCGTTCAGCATCATTTCCACACCACCTCTCACCGCTGTCTTGTTGAAGAAGCTTCCGGAGTGAATATCGGAAACGTGACCTATTTTAAGACCGTCAAACGATTTGGGAAGATTGGGAAGTTTAACCGTAACACGTTTCACCCGGTAGTCATGCGCGCCTGAAAGAATTCCGTAGGCCATGGTTCCAAAGGGAATGGAGGCAGCCACCAACGCTGTCTTCGCAAGGAATTCTGACCGTGGGATGGCGTTGCCCGGCAAATGCTCGGGGTCGCCGCGGTAAAAGAATTGCGCAAGCCACTTCACACCGCGCGTGATGTCATCCATAAAGACAACCACGATGCCGAACACTTTAGAAAGATAACTGCCCAGCAATGCTGTTCTGATCCAGGTCCAGGTTCCTCCGCTCTGGCGATAGGGGTCCCCGAAAAGCCACCATGACAGCACCGCAATGCTGAGTATTGTCGGTATCCAGAAACCGAAGCGGAGCACATTTTTCCATACGGGCGTCCAGCCTTTGCTTACCGTGATAATAGCCTGAAACAGGTAATAATCGATCAGCAGCATTAGTGTTGCAAAAATCAGGAAGGTCATGATGCGGGATTTCATATAAAAACGGGAAAGTCGTCTTGTTTGTTAAGACGACTCTCCCGGAATTTTAGTTCAAATAGGATCAGATCGAAGCAACGGCTCCATCCACGTCAGGAGCTGGCTGGTTGCGCTTCTTAAAGATGCGCTCCTTAAGCTTGGTGGTAAGCAGGTACATTACCGGCACCAGGATCAGCGTAAGGAAGGTACCGAAGATCAAACCGAAGATCATGGTCCATGACAACGGGCCCCAGAAGGCTACGTTATCGCCGCCGAAGTAAATATGCGGGTTCAGCTCAGTGAACAGCTTCACGAAGTCGATGTTCAAACCAACGGCAAGCGGTATCAGGCCTATGGTTGCTGCCATGGTGGTCAGCAATACCGGCGTCATACGGGTTCTGGCTGCTTCAATAATCGCTTCGTAGAGCGGCACGCCTTGTGAGCGCAGCAGCTCTGTGAATTCAACCAGCAAGATACCGTTGCGCACAACGAGGCCGGCCAGCGCCATGATACCCACACCCGTCATAATAATGGAGATCTCCATTTTGAAGAGCGAGAAACCGATCAGCACACCAATGATACTGAACAGGATCTCAGACAGGATGATCACTGGCTTGCTCACAGAGTTGAACTGGGTTACAAGGATCATAAAGATCAGCATGAACGCCAGGCCGAATGCCAGCGCCAGGAATGCGCCGGTCTCTGCCTGATCTTCCTGCTCACCTGTCATCCTGATGGTAACACCGTCAGGAGCCTGGAATGACTCGAGGCGACGCTGGATGTCTGCCACAACCTCGTTCGGGTTATAATCACCCAGCACGTTTGACGACAGGGTGATCACACGTTTCTGGTCGATCCTTCTGATACCGGCGTAGCTGTTAGAGTAATCGATCTTGGCAACTGCCGACAGCGGTACCTGGCGAACCACGCCACCGGAGCCCATATCGCGGTAAGTAATGGGCAGGTTGATCAGCGTGTTCACATCGTTGCGCTGGTCTTCCCTGATCCTGAGGTTGATATCGTAATCGTCATCGTCGTCACGGAACTTAGATACCTCGCGGCCATATACAGCGGCATTCAAAGCAAAGCCGATCTGCTGGGTTGAGATACCTTCGCGGTTGGCCTTCTCACGGTCTATGGTGATCTTCACTTCAGGTTTATCGGCCTGGAAGTCAGACTTGAGCTCTTCCACCCCGGGCACCTGTTGTGCTATCAGGAAACGTTTGGCTTTATCGGCTGTTTCCACCAGCAGATCGAAGTTATCGGCAGCGATCTCGATGTTGATCGGCTTACCGGTCGGAGGACCGTTAGCTTCCTGGTTCACAGAGATCTCAGCGCCTTTAATCCCCTTAACAGCTTCACGGATATCATCCATATATTTTTTAGTAGACTCGCCATTGCGCGAAGCAAATTTTACGAACGCCACCTGCACTTTGCCCAGGTGGGGCATTGCCTGCTGGCCACCTTCAAACGGATCTTCGCTGGCACCGATGGCAACGTTCGAGATCACAGACTCAACAATAGGGTTGCGTTTTCCATCGCGACTCATGGTTTTGATCACGCGGTCTTCGACGATGGCCGTGATAGAATCCGTTACACGCTGATCTGTTCCGATAGGCATACGGATGTAAGCGAAGATAAAGTTAGGGTCACCGTTGGGGAAGAACACTACCGGAGGTTTGCGGATGGCCGTGAAAACGAACGAGAAGATAAACAACCCGATCACCGCTACCACAACCCAGATAGGCCTGTAGCGATACAAACACCATGTAACAACACGCTTGTAACCTTCCTGCACTTTAGGCCAGGCCGAGGTCTGGAAATTGGAGATCACTCGCTCCAGAAGGAAATGGTGCAGCACATACAGCAGGTAAAGGAAAACAACAAAGTTTCCGAGGCCTACGCCAATCAGATAAGAGACGATCGCTATACCTGCGAAAATAACGCTGGTAACTTTGAAACCTTTGGTGACCTTAGATCGCTCCTTGTCATCATGCTGGTCATGGTCATGCGCCGTCATAAAGTCAGCCGCAAAAACAGGGTTGATGATGTAAGCAACCACCAGCGAAGCCAGCAGGGCAACGATGAGGGTAATGGGCAGGTACATCATGAACTTACCGATCACACCGGGCCAGAAGGCCAGCGGAATGAACGGCGCCAGCACCACCATAGTACCGGAAAATACCGGGAGGAACACCTCACCCGCAGCGATCTTGGCTGCCTTGCGAATGGGTACTTTTCCATTGTCAAATACACGGTGTGTGTTCTCGATCACCACAATGGCATCATCAACCACAATACCCAGCGCCAGCAGGAACGAGAACAGCGTCATCATGTTCAATGTAAAACCGATTCCCGGAAACACAAGGAATGCGATGAAGCTCGAGATCGGTACAGACAACCCCACGAAGATAGCGTTGGTCACCCCCATGAAGAACATGAGGATGATGGTTACCAGTATAAAGCCGATGATGATGGTGTTGATCAGGTCGTGCAGCGTTACGCGTGTGTTATCGGACTGGTCTGCCGTAACAGTTACTTTCAGTCCGGGGGGCAGCACACCTTCTTCATATTCTTTGATGATGGCCCTGATATTGTCAGAAGCATTGATCAGGTTCTCGCCGCTGCGTTTAACGACGTTGAGCGTAACCACGTTCTTTTTATCCAGCCTGGCAAAGCTCTCCTGCTCTTTGTGGCTGTCCACCACTTCAGCAATGTCTTTCAGGTATACTTTGCCACCCTTGATGGAACCTACCACGGTATTGCCCATCTGCTCGGCATTATCATACTCACCGCTCACGCTGAGCGATCGTTTTGTTCCATCAACAGCAAGCTGGCCGCCCGGAACAATAACGTTCTCGCCACCAATGGCCTGTGATATGTCATCGAAGCTCACACCTGCCAACGCTGCCTTGTACATGTCAACGTTGATCTGGATCTCACGGTCGAGCGCACCAACGATATCGATGCGGCGGATCTCTTTGAGGCCCTCGAACCTGTCTTGCATCATCTCGGCATAACGCTTCAGGGTCTGAAGGTCATAATCGCCGGAGAGGTTCACGTACATGATCGGAACTTCCGAAATGTCGATGTCCATGACCACCGGATCGTCCGGAAGGTCATTGGGAAGATCGGGTTTCGCACGGTCAACCGCGTCTTTCACTTCACGCTTGGCTTCCGCCACGTTCTCATCGGCTTCAAATTCGATGATCACGTTCGAAAAGTCCTGAATAGAGTTGCTGGTGACCTTCTTGATACCGGAAATAGATTTCACCTGCTTCTCGATCTGTTTGGTGATCAGGTTCTCGATGTCTTCAGGGGCAGCGCCCGGATAAGGGGTAGCCACATAGATCTGCGGAAATACAACTTCGGGGAAGTTCTCCTTCGGCAGGCTGTTATAGGTTATGATACCCATCAGACAGATGATCACCGTGGCCACGTAAATAGCCACCTTGTTATCGATCGCCCAACTGGTGGGTTTAAATTCTTTGCCTTCTAAGTCTTGCATATCGTTAGAAATTAGATGTGAGGTCTGAGATGTGAGATATGAGATATGAGCGCTGAATCTTTCGTCTCCTCCCGATAGCTACCGGGACTCATATCTCTTATCTCATGTCTATTTATATCTTGACGTATTCGCCGTCGTTCAGGCCCTGATATCCTACCGTGATCAGTTTGTCACCGGCATTCAGACCTTTCACTCCTGCAAGGTTACCGTAAACGCCGTCTACTGTAACCACTTTTTTGCGGGCAACGGTTTGTTTACCCTTGGCCTCGGCAACGTAAACGATCTTTTCGTTGTTCACCTGCTGGATCACGTTCACAGGAACTACCAGTGTTGAAGGCTCTGTGCGGAAAACCACTTTTACAGTAGCCGTCATGTTGGGGCGCAGGTCGGGCTGTGAAGGAAGCTTCACTTCGATGTTGAACGTGCGTGACAAAAGGTCGATGGTTCTGCCTACGAAAGTTACACGGGCCTCGATCTCCTTCTTCAGCTCAGGGATGTTCACGATCACTTTATTACCTTTTTTGATATCCGTAACATAAGCTTCAGAAACGTTGGCCAGCAGTTTCAGGTCAGAGGCGTTCACCACCCTGAAGGCAGGCATGCCAGGAGCAATGTTCTCACCAGCTTTTACCGTTACTTCATCTACCACACCACTGATGGGCGATTTGATGCGGGTCATTTCGTTCTGTTCTTGTACGGAAGCCAATTGCTTCTCGAGGCTTTCTTTGTTGGTCTTGGACTGGAGGAACTGAACTTCAGTACCGATCTTCTGATCCCACAGGTTTTTCTGGCGCTCGTATACTGCGGTGGCAAGCTCGAGCTGCGCTTTCATAGACTCGATATTGCGAACGATCACTGAGTTATCGATCTGTGCCAGCACCTGTCCTTTGGTAACCTGCGAGCCTTCGGTGACATAAACCTGGGTAACAACACCCATCGATTTTGCACTTACAAGGATATTGTTCTCTGATTCAACCCTGCCCTGTGTTTGAACAAAGTGATCGAATTTGCGCGGCTGAAGCTCTTCTACAGCAACTTCTTTTGCCTTCACTTTGGTTTCAGCATCGGGGTTCTCTTTGGCGATCTCCTCTTCGAGCTTCTGGATCTCTTTGGAGATATTGGCCTGTTCGGTCTTCAATTTTTCGAGACGGGCCTTTTTATCATCTTCTGGTGATGCAGCGCTGCAGGCGGCCAGCAAACCGGCAACAACAACAGCAACTGCCAAACGATTGTACAAAGTAGGTTTCATGTATAAGGATTTTATGGCGGTCATAAGAGTTTTATTTATTTTCCTGGGGGGTTGGGCTTAATTTTCCGTAAGCTTTCTCGAGGTCAACCCTGGCAACCACGGCATCATACAGAGCAGAGTAGTAGTTGATCTGCGCTTCTTTCAGGGCGCTTTCTGCATCGATCACTTCAATGTTAGAACCTACCCCCTGCTCATATTTGATCTTGGTTACGCGGGCTACGTTCTCAGCCAGCTTTTTGTTCTCATCCTGTGATTTCAGGGTGGTAACGGCGTTGATATAGTTGGTGGCGGCCTGTTGCACCTCCAGGTCGATGGCAGATTTCAGGTTCGTAAAATTATTCTCTACCTTCTGAAGGGCCAGTTTTGCCTGCTGCACCCTGTAGTTCCGTTGCAAACCACTGAAGATGGGCACATTCAAAGAAACACCGAACGAAACAGCAGGATACCATTTGTCGGGACCAGTGACACCATTGTCCTTTATGTTTGTATTGGTTTTAAACACGCCACTGATGTTGGGCGACTGTGTTGAATACCCCAGGTTTGCAAAAGCTGAAAGGCTGGGAAGGGAGGTTGAATATTTGTTTTTGAGGTCAAGCTCAAGAAGCCTCTGGTTGGTTTCAAGAATGCTGTAGTCAATCCGTTCCTTATAATCCCAATTGGCGCTGTAGGTGCTCAGCACATCTTCGCTTACATTGAGCGAGGCAATATCTCCTGTCACCGCTATCGGCTGGTCCATCGGATAGGTCATCTGGAACTTTAACAATTCATACCCAAGCTCTTGCAGCTTGTAGAACTTGTCGCGCTCAGCCCGCAGGTTGTTCAAGGTCACCTTGATGCGGTCAACATCGATGCTCTCTGCAAAGCCATTTGTATTCATGGCCGAAGTGGTCTTCAGCAATGATTCAACCCTTTCAATGTTATTGTCAAAGAGCTGCATGCGGTCTTTGTTGATCAGCACAGCATAATAGGCCTTGATCACTTTCTCAATGGTTTGCTCCTTTGTCTGCTGTGTTGTTTTTACAGAGAGCTCGCGGTATGTGCTGGCTGCCCTCAAGCCCACCAGGTACGAGCTGTTGAAAAGCAGCTGGTTGATAGCAAGGTTTGCGTTACCGGAAGAAGGCAACTGAAAAAAGTTCCTTGAAGCAACAACACCATCATCCGGCACGCCTGGCATAAAATTAGCATAGTCCGTTTCGCCCGAGAACCCGAATGCTGTTTGCTTTGTTGCAAAGAACCGTGGAAGTTTGGAGTTGTGCTGCACGGTAACACTACCATCGATCTGCGGAAGGCCTATGCCCCGTGTTTCTTTCACGCGTGCATCGGCTATTTGCTCATCAATGACCGCATTCTTAACATTAGCAGAGTTATCCAACGCGTACTGGATACACTGTTCAAGTGTAAAAGCCTGCCCGGTCTGGCTTTGCTGCGCGGCCTGGCTCTGCCCTGTTTCAGTCTGCTGAGCTTTTATCAGCACCGGCGAGACCATCGTTGCTAAAATAATCAGGTAAATCCGTCTCATGTCTATAGTATAGTTGAAGGTTGGTGATGGTTTACTTCTTTATATTTCTGGTAAAGTTTTCTTCCCTTATCGGTTACAACACCGTACACGAAGTGATCGAAGATCTGCATCTGCACTTCTGTGAGGCGGAACTGCTCGCGCGGGAAGATCTCTTCATCAAAAGCGAGCTGCACCAGCTCGAGCCGCATGGAAGCGATCACTTCGGGGTCTATCTCGGGCCTGAAGTACCCTTCTTCAATTCCCTGCTTCAGGTTTCGCACCACTGAGCACCGGATGAACTTGTTCTTGTGGTTCACCCACTCTGCCCACGCCCGCGGATGGTACTTCTGAAGATCGAACAGCAGCGACGGGTTCAGGTCCTGCATGTTGCGTTTCAGACACACCGAAAGTTTGGCCAGCTCATCGATGGCATTCTTGGCCGTTTCCATCACCCGCTCAAACTCTTTCGCATTCTTTTCCAAATGCGCCTTGCAGGCCATGGTCACAATGTCTTCCTTATCAGCGAAGTGCTGATATAAAGTCTTTTTGGATACTGACAAATGCCGGGCTATGTCATCCATCGAAATACTCCTGACCCCGTATTTCTTGAAAAGCTCTTCGGCCCCTTTCAGTATCTTTTCCTTGACGTCTGTTTCTTCCATAAGGGCTGCAAAACTATGGAAACTTTTAACATTTCAAAAGTTTCCAACGTTTCCCTTAACGTGTTCCTCAGGCTCAGGTTGGGCTTTTTCACGATTATTTACGTTATTTTTTTGTGAAGCGGTGCCTCAAAGGTTTGAAGTGTCTGATTTCCCCGCTGAAGTGTCAGGGCCTTTGTAGCACCATTTTTCCCGCATTCTGGCCTTGAATCGCTCCCTGTCTTCAGGGGTCATGCTGGAGAGCTTTTCGTAGTAACGCTGTTTCCAGCGCATGCCCGCATGCCCCCCTTTGCCACCAAAACCGCTGAACAGGATCTTGCTCAGCAATAATAAGCCGAGTGCCTGCCAAAAATTGATAGCCGGTCCGTTGAAAAGCGGCGGGACGAGATAGTTCCATAAGAACATGGTGACCCATCCGAACAACATCACAAACAGGATGCACATCACCGTCCATTTCAATATCAGCAATCCCTTGTTCATAAAACGAATATCTTAATTATTTGAAGTTTACAGTTCCTCATAGAGCTTTTGCAATCTTTTTCTCAGGGCAAGAATTGCGTAACGCTTCCGGGAGAGCAGCGTATTGATGGATACACCTGTTTCTTCCGAGATCTCGCGAAAACCTCTTTCCTCGATCTCGTTCTGAATGAAGATGTCGCGCTGTTCTGCGGGAAGCTCGTCCAGCGCCTCCATGATCGCATCCCAGATCATTTCCCTCAGGTAAGTGTCTTCCGGGGTGTTGCCCAGGTCTGGCAATATCTCCTGGAGTGTAATGGGAGCCTCTTCCTCTTTTCCGGCCTGCAAACCAAAATCGGCACGCTTGGGCCTGGCGGACTCTCTGCGGTAACGGTCTATGATCTTGTTCCGTGCAACGGAAAACAACCACGAAGTGACCCGGTCAAGCGATTCGATCGTATTAAAACCTGCCACAAACTGATAGAACACATCCTGAAGGATATCCTCCGCCTCTTCCGTAGACGACACACGATTGCGGATGAAGCTCAGCAACCTGTCTTTCTCCCTTAGGAATGTCTGCTCTTTTATTTGCATGGCCACTTCCATTTGCCCGCGCTCTTGTTTTATACTCCCAGAGACGGCGCCTTTTCGATATTATTTTATTAAACCTGAAATTTTACGTAAAGTTGATCAGGCGACGTTGAAAAAACATGGTCCGCGAGAAGTTTATCCATTATAACAACAGCAGCCTGCATTATGCCAAAGCCGGTAATGGAGACCAGCACATGCTTGTTTTTCATGGTTTTGGGCAGGATATGAGTGTTTTTGATTTTTTTACCCAGTCATTGGCCCGCCACTATACTTTTTATGTGTTCGACCTGTATTTCCACGGCAAAAGTACCTGGAGTAACGGCGAGCGAACCCTCGAAAAAACGCAGTGGCAGGAGGTGATCCGGCTGTTCCTTACCGAAAACAAGATCGATCGTTTTCAACTGGCGGGATTCAGCCTCGGCGGCAAATTTGTGCTGGCAACCCTGGAAGCCTTCCCGGAAAAGGTCGACAAGGTATTTCTCATCGCCCCGGATGGCATCAAAACAAGCTTCTGGTACAGCCTGGCCACCTATCCGCTCATGCTCAGAAGCCTCTTCCGCAGCATGATCATCCACCCCGAAAGGTTTCTGGGCCTGGCCAGGTTCCTGAACAAAACCGGCCTGATGGACAAGGGCCTCATCCGGTTTGCGGAGTACCAGATGAATACCACCGAGAAGCGCAACCGGGTCTATTATTCGTGGGTGGTGTTCCGGCACCTGACGTTCAACACCAAACGCATCGCCCGCCTTATCAATGAGCACCAGATCAAATTTTCACTCATTGTTGGTAAATACGATAAGGTGATCACTCCCCAGAACATGACCCGCCTCACCCGCAGGCTCAACCACTACCGGCTCGAGATACTCGAAAGCGGCCACAGCGGACTGATCAACCAGAGTCTTCCGTTCTTCTTTTGAAGAAAATCCTTCATGTCCCGCAAAATGCTTGTATTTTTGCAGCTCAATTAGGTAAACCCATCCATGATTTTATTCTTTCGTTCGAAAGCCAACAAAATTTATGCTGTTGGCTCAGTACAGCCTTTGCAAAAATCTGACAATGAGAAGCTTATATGGTTATTAGGCGGTGCTGAACCCCTCGCTGAAAAAACTTTGAGCGGCTATTTCGTTGGCCCCCGGAAGGAGATGATCACCCCCTGGAGCACCAATGCCGTGGAAATAACCCAAACCATGGGCATCCGGGGCATTCAGCGCATAGAAGAATTTGACGTGGTGACCGATGCCAACGCCCGGCACGATAAAATGCTGCAGGTGGTGTACAAAACACTCGACCAGGATATTTTTACCATCCATCACACGCCGGAGCCTATTCTCGAGATAGACAACATTGCCGCCTACAATGAAAAGCAGGGCCTCGCCCTCAGCGGCGAAGAGATCAGCTACCTGGAGAACGTGAGCAAAGAGCTGGGAAGAAAATTGACCGACAGCGAAGTGTTCGGCTTTTCACAAGTGAATTCCGAGCACTGCCGCCACAAGATCTTCAACGGCACATTCATCATCAACGGAAAAGAAAAACCGTTCACCCTTTTCCAGCTGATCAAAAAGACATCGAAAGAACATCCTAACCAGCTGGTATCGGCCTACAAAGACAATGTGGCCTTCATCAAAGGGCCCGTCATTGAGCAGTTTGCACCGGTAAGGCAAGACATTGCCGACTATTTCAAGGTACAAGAGATCGATTCTGTGATCTCCATCAAGGCCGAGACCCATAATTTTCCCACCACGGTTGAGCCTTTCAACGGAGCCGCCACCGGGTCGGGCGGAGAGATCCGCGACAGGCTGGCGGGTGGTAAAGGTGCTTTGCCCCTGGCGGGAACCGCTGTGTACATGACCTCGTACCCGCGCCTGGAAGATGGCCGCAAGTGGGAGAAAAAATTCGAAGCGCGGCCATGGCTCTACCAAACTCCCGAAGAGATCCTGATCAAAGCTTCTGATGGCGCCTCCGATTTTGGCAACAAGTTCGGGCAGCCCCTCATCTGCGGAAGCGTGCTCACGTTTGAACATTTTGAAAATGACAAGCAGTACGGCTTCGATAAAGTGATCATGCTGGCGGGAGGCATCGGTTATGGAAAAGCGAATGATAGTCAGAAAGGCCACCTGCAGCCCGGAGACAAGATCGTGTTGCTGGGCGGTGACAACTACCGCATCGGCATGGGTGGTGGCGCAGTATCATCGGTAGCTACCGGCGAATACGGCAATGCCATTGAGCTCAACGCCATTCAGCGCTCCAACCCTGAAATGCAGAAACGTGTGATGAATGCCATCCGTGCCATGGTGGAAACAGATCAGAACCTGATCATCACCATCCACGATCACGGCGCCGGCGGCCACCTCAACTGCCTCTCTGAGCTGCTGGAAGAAACAGGCGGAAAGATCGATCTCGACAAACTTCCTGTAGGCGACCCTACCCTTTCAGATAAAGAGATCATCAGCAACGAATCGCAGGAGCGCATGGGCCTGGGCATCGCAGCAAAAGATGTAGACACCCTGAAAAAGATCTCCGAGCGCGAACGTGCTCCCTTCTACGTGATCGGTGAAGCTACGGGCAGCCAAACGCTGGAGTTCGTAAGGAACGGCAACGTGCGTAAACCTGTAGACCTCAAAGTAAATCATCTCTTCGGCTCTTCGCCCAAGACCATTATCAGCGATACCGCGCAGCCTTCGTCTTACAAGCCCGTGCAGTATGACCCGGCCCGCATCAGCGAATACCTGGAGCAGGTGCTTCAGCTCGAAGCGGTGGCCTGCAAAGACTGGCTTACCAATAAAGTAGACCGTTCTGTAACGGGCCGTGTTGCCACGCAGCAAACCTGCGGCCCTGTTCAGTTACCATTGAACAACGTGGGCGTGATGGCGCTGGATTTCCTTGGCAAAAAAGGTATTGCCACAGCCATCGGTCATGCGCCTGGTGCTGCCCTGATCGATCCGGTGGCCGGCAGCAAGCTTGCCATCGCCGAAGCCCTGACCAACGTTGTGTGGGCACCGCTTAGCCACGGCCTGAAAGGTGTTTCACTGAGCGCCAACTGGATGTGGCCTTCTAAAAACAAAGGTGAAGACGCAAGGTTATACGATGCCGTAGAAGCCGTGAGCGATTTCGCCATCAAGCTCGGCATCAACATCCCTACCGGCAAAGATTCGCTTTCGATGACCCAGAAATACCGCGACGGCAAAGTTGTTTACGCACCCGGAACGGTGATCATCTCGGCGGCAGGTGAAGTGGAAGACATCACCAAAACCATTTCGCCGGCGCTGCAACCTGTAAAGGGCTCGAAGCTGATCTACATCGATCTGTCGCGCGATGAATTCAAGCTCGGTGGCAGCAGCTTCGCCCAGGTGCTGAACCTGCTGGGCAACGAAGCACCTACCATAAAAGATGAAGCTTACTTCGCAAAAGCTTTTGGCGCACTGCAGCAACTGATCAAACAAGGCAACATTCTGGCAGGCCACGATATCTCTGAAGGCGGTCTGGTCACTGTGTTGCTCGAAATGTGCTTCTCAGTGCCAGGCATCGGTTTAAATGTGAGCATCAAGGATCTTGGCAACGACAGTGTGAAGGCCCTGTTCAGCGAAAACCCGGGCGTGGTGATCCAGGTGGCATCAGAAAGCGCCGTGGCTTCCGTTCTTGGCAATGCACAGGTGAGCTATAAAGTGATTGGTGAGCTTACACACGAACGCACGGTGAAAGTTACTTCACACAATGGAGACATGACCTTTGATGTGGATGCCCTGCGCGATACGTGGTTCAAAACTTCTTATTTGCTCGATAGCAAACAGCGCCCGCACGAGTATGCCCTGGCACGTTATAACAACTACAAGAAGCAGGTGCTGGAGTATAATTTCCAGCCGCGTTTCGATGGACGGTTTCAAACGTATAACATCGATCCCAGGAGAAGGAAGCCTACTGGCATCAAGGCGGCCATCATCCGCGAGAAAGGTGTGAACGGTGACCGCGAGATGGCCTTTGCGCTTTACCTCGCCGGCTTCGATGTGAAAGACGTGCACATGACAGACCTGGTATCGGGCCGTGAAGATCTCTCTGATCTGAACATGATCGTGTTTGTGGGCGGATTTTCTAATTCAGATGTGTTGGGCTCCGCCAAAGGATGGGCGGGTGCGTTCCTGTACAATCCGAAAGCCAAAGAAGCGCTCGATAAATTCTATCAGCGCCAGGACACGCTCACGCTGGGTGTTTGCAATGGATGCCAGCTGATGATGGAACTGGGGCTGTTATATCCCGAATGGAAAGATCACCCCAGAATGCACCACAATGCTTCGGGAAGATTTGAATCTATTTTCGTGAACCTCACCATACCTGAAAACGATACGGTAATGTTCAAGTCGCTCGCCGGCGCAAATCTGGGCGCCTGGGTGGCACACGGCGAAGGACGTTTCAGTCTGCCTGAAGATCAATCGAGGTACCGCATCGCGGCCCAGTATTTTTATAAGCAATATCCAGGAACACCGGGCGGCGCAGATTTTTCAGTGGCAGCCTTATCATCGAAGGATGGACGGCACCTGGCCATTATGCCACACATTGAAAGATCGCTTTTTCCCTGGAATTGGGGTTATTACCCAGTCAACAGAAAAAGTGATGAGATCTCTCCGTGGATGGAAGCATTTGTCAATGCCCGCGACTGGATCAAAGCACGGTTATAAACTGTGAAGCACATGTGACGTAAAAGGTTTCGATCCGGTTATTGTTCTGATGAAGTATTTAGTCTATATTCAACTTCACGATCAATGCTTGCTGGTATATGAAGAAACTCTCCGCTCCTTTCTTGTTGCTGCTCACGGTGATGATTATGGCTTCCTGCCTGGGTTATAAGGAACTTCCCGTAGAATATGATTACAGCTATAAAGGCAATTTCAAAAAATACAGGACCTTCGACATTATGAAGCCGGCCGGCGTGGCCGACTCCACCATGATGAACGATGTGATCGAGCGATCGATCATTGCCCGCATGAAGTTTCTGGGATACAGGCAGGCTTCTAACAAGCCGCACC
Source organism: Chryseosolibacter histidinae (assembly GCF_018598225.1). GTDB lineage: Bacteria > Bacteroidota > Bacteroidia > Cytophagales > Cyclobacteriaceae > Chryseosolibacter > Chryseosolibacter histidini. The sequence goes on from NZ_JAHESF010000024.1 coordinate 41,606, forward strand.
TCATCATCGGCTTTAAAATGTTCAACGACAGCCTCAAATTCAACGGTTATAACCAGCCCGACATCGAAGAGTGGGTGCGTAACCAGAAAGAGGATATGAACTACGATCCGCAGAAGTTCAACCTGCGAACCGGAACGTTGCTGATACAGTTCTACGACCGCCGCCAGAACAGGTCTATCTGGCAGGGATATGCCACCACCATGTACGGTTCAATCGATTTCAATAACAACCGCCACCTGAAGAATGCGGTGATCTCTATACTGGATAAATACCGCTTCTGGGCAGAAGGCTTCCTGGAAGGTGGTAATCTGGCCCAGGAAAAAGACCTCTAAAAAAAACCGGAGGCTATTATCTTTTTTTAAAAATAATTCTACCTTTGCAGACCCAAAATCAAGGGTTTCTGTACAGATTTAACGATTTCTACAGGAATATTGTCCGATGGTGTAACTGGCAACACGCCTGATTTTGATTCAGGAAAGTCCAGGTTCGAGCCCTGGTCGGACAACTTATCCCGGTTCAACCCGGTTCTGATACTGTCGGAAAGGGAAGGCCGGGATTAGTTTTTTTTAATCGAACTGAACCCATGGCAGTAAAACTCTTCAGTGGCAGGGCCACACAGTATCTGGCTGAAAAGATTGCCAATGCTTACGGCGAGCCCCTGGGCACTGTAAATTACCAACAATTCAGCGACGGTGAGATGTCTCCTTTTATCGCAGAATCAGTGCGGGGCCATGATGTTTTCATCATCCAGTCTACCTTTGCCCCTTCTGATAACCTGATGGAGCTGCTGCTGATGGTAGACGCCGCAAAACGTGCCAGTTCGGCCAACGTCAACGTTATTATCCCCTACTTCGGTTACGCCCGCCAGGACAGGAAAGACAAACCCAGGGTTGCCATTGCCGCTAAAATGATCGCCAACCTGCTCTCTGCAGCCGGTGCCGACAGAATTATGGCCTGCGACCTGCATGCTGACCAGATCCAGGGCTTTTTCGATATCCCGGTAGACCACCTCGATGGCTCGTACATCTTTGTGCCTTACCTGAAATCGCTCAAGCTAAACGACATCATGTTTGCCACGCCTGACGTTGGCGGCATAAAAAGAGCCCGCAACTTTGCCAAGTTCTTCAATGCTGAGCTGGCCGTGTGCGATAAGCACCGGAAAGAAGCCAACAAGATCGAATCCATGCGCCTGATCGGTGAGGTGGAAGGCAAAGACGTGATATTGGTAGATGACCTGGTAGACACCGCGGGCACTATCTGCAAGGCGGCAGGCCTGTTGAAAGAAAATGGCGCCAAGTCTGTGCGGGCAGTGTGTACACATGCTGTGCTGTCGGGCAAGGCCTACGAGAACATTGAAGCTTCGGCGCTGGAAGAGATTGTGGTATCGGATACCATTCCGTTGAGAAAGGAATCGCCGAAGATCAAGGTGCTGACCGTGTCTGATCTTTTTGCAAAAGCTATCCGCAAGATCCACGACAACGAATCGATCAGCTCGCTGTTCATTAAACTGTAATTACGTTAAACTAAATTTTATATACTTATGAAAACTGTTGAGATTATAGGGTATAGAAGAGCAAATCTCGGCAAGACTGATTCTCAGAAACTGAGAGATGAAGGCTTGGTACCCTGTGTACTGTACGGTGGAAATGAACAGATCCATTTCTACTCACCCATGATCCTTTTCCGCGAGCTGGTGTACACCAACGAAGCACACTTTGTGCTGGTGAACATTGAAGGCGAAGAAGCCAAAGCCATCCTGCAGGAGGTACAATTCCACCCTGTGAGCGAGGTGATCCTTCACGCTGATTTTCTGAGAATATCAGACGAAAGAAAAGTGAAGATGAGCATTCCTACCCGGTTGGTAGGCCAGGCTCCTGGTGTGGCAAAAGGTGGCACCCTGGTTCGTAAAAGGGCTGCCCTGAAAGTGTACGGCTTCCCCAAAGATATGCCTGACCACATCGATGTGAATGTTTCTGAGCTGGATTTTCACCACGCCATCAAAGTTGGCGATATGAAAATGCAGGGCATCGATTTCCTCGACCCGAAACAAGCCACTATCGCTGCCGTTGAAATTCCCCGTGCTGCTAAAATGGCTGCCGAAGACGCTGCTGCTGCCGCTGCTGCCCCTGCTGAAGGTGCTGCTGCTGCTCCTGCCGCTGGTGCCGCTCCCGCTGCTGGTGGCGATGCCAAGAAGACTGAAGCGCCTAAGAAAGACGCCGGTAAAAAATAATCCGGAACCGATATTTGTCAGAAGATCCCGCCCCGCAAAGGCGGGATTTTTTGTTTATTTGAGATTGTATGAAATATCTGATAGCAGGTTTGGGCAACATTGGCCCCGAGTATGAGCTTACCCGGCATAACATAGGCTTTCTGGTGGCAGATCAGCTCGCAGACGAGCACCAGGCCAGCTTCAAAACAGAACGCCTGGCAGACAGGGCCGAGTTCAGGTTCAAAGGCAAAACCGTGCACCTGATCAAGCCCAACACCTACATGAACCTGAGCGGCAAAGCGGTAGCCTATTGGATGAACGACCTGAAGATACCCAAAGAAAATGTGCTGGTGATAGTTGACGAGATTGCCCTACCCTTCGGCAGCCTGCGCATGCGCACCAAAGGCAGCGCGGCGGGGCACAACGGCCTGAAGAACATTGAGCTTACCCTGGGTGGGCAGGATTACAGCCGGCTGCGCTTCGGCATTGGCAGCGACTACAGCAAAGGCCAGCAGGTAGATTTTGTGCTCAGCAACTTTACCCAGGAAGAATTTGAAAAGCTTCCGGCCATCATCAAAAAAGCAAACGAGATGGTGATCAGCTTCTGCACCATTGGCCCCGAGCGCACCATGAGCCTTTTTAATGATTGAAATAGACTTGAGATGTGAGTCCCCGATAGCTATCGGGATGAGACGTGAGACCCGGTAGTTAAGTTATCAGGATGAGACAGCTCCGATCTCCACGATTCAATGCAGAGATCGGAAACTGAAAATATTACTAGCTAACGGTAGCCCCAGGGTTCACGTCAGTGTTGGGCTGGATGAGCCTGAGCTTGCCGTCTGCGTCTTCGGCCATCAGTATCATGCCCTGGCTTTCTATGCCCATCATTTTGCGGGGCGCCAGGTTGGCAATGAACGTAACCTGCTTGCCTACCATCTCTTCGGCCGTGTAGTGCTTGGCAATGCCACTCAGGATGGTGCGCTTATCTACGCCGCTGTCTACCAGAAGCTTCAGAAGCTTGTCTGACTTCTCCATCTTTTCTGCGGCCAGCACCTTGCCAACGCGGATATCGAGTTTTGCAAAATCGTCAAAAACAATTTCGGGCTTCAGGGGTTTCACGGCATTCTCCTGCATGGCGGCAGCGGGTTTGTTCTCTTTTTTCTTTAAACGTTCTACTTGTTTTTCAATCTCGGTGTCTTCAACATTCCTGAACAACAGCTCAGCGGGGTTCAGCTGATGATGTTGGGGCACGGTGTGGATCAATTCTTCTTTGGTCCAGAATTCCTTCCACTTGTTTTCAACGGCGGCGGCATTGAGCTGCCTGCGGATGCTCACGGCGGCACCGGGCAGAAAAGGCTCGCAGGCCATGCTGATGTTGCCTACCACGGTTAAAGCATAGTTGAGTATAGCCCCAACGGCCTCCATATCTTCTTTTGCAAGCTTCCAGGGCTCGGTGTCGGCCAGAAATTTATTACCGATGCGGGCCAGGTTCATCATCTGGAACTGCGCCTCGCGGAACTTGAAATCTTTCAGGGCGCCGATCATCTCTTTCACGGTCTTGTTCAGGTCTGTATGCGCCTGCGTGTAGGAGGCCAATATCTTCTTGCGTTTATCAGTGGTGCCGGGCAGCTCATGCTCAGAAGGAACCTTGCCATCAAAATACTTCCAGGTGAGCACCATCACACGGTTCACAAAGTTGCCGAGAATGGCCACCAGCTCACTGTTCACCTTCTGCTGGTAATCTTTCCAGGTAAAGTCTGAGTCTTTGGTCTCGGGCGAAATGGAGTTGAGCACATAGCGCAGCTCGTCTTTGCGCGTGGGCAGGTCTTCGAGGTATTCATGAAGCCATACGGCATGGTTGCGCGATGTAGAAAGCTTTTCGCCTTCAAGGTTCAGAAACTCGTTGGCCGGCACATTATCGGGCAGTATGAAACTTCCCTCGGCCTTGAGCATAGAGGGGAAGATGATGCAATGGAACACGATGTTATCCTTGCCAATAAAATGGATAAGGCGTGTTTCAGGATCTTTCCAGTACTTCTCCCAGTCGTTGGGCTTCAGCTCTTTGGTGGCCGAGATATAGCCTATGGGCGCATCAAACCACACATAGAGCACCTTGCCTTTGGCGTCGGGCAACGGCACGGGTATGCCCCACTCCAGGTCACGCGTAATGGAGCGCGGCTGCAGCCCCTGGTCTATCCACGATTTGCATTGGCCGTATACGTTTATCTTCCAATCGTCTTTATGGCCTTCTATGAGCCAGTCTTTAAGCCACGTTTCAAACTTATCGAGCGGAAAGTACCAGTGCTTGGTAGGCCGCAGCACCGGCGCCTGGCCTGACACGGTTGAGCGCGGGTTGATAAGCTGTTTGGGGCTCAGGCTGGTGCCACACTTCTCGCACTGGTCGCCATAGGCATTGGGATGGCCGCAGTTGGGGCAGGTGCCCACAATGTAACGGTCGGCCAAAAAGATCTTCTCCTGCTCGTCGTAATACTGGTCTGAGGTATCTTCTATAAACAGCCCCTGGTCATAGATCTTCTTGAAGAAGTCTTGCGCCGTTTTATAGTGTATTTCGTTGGAGGTGCGTGAGTAGATATCGAACGAGATGCCAAAATCAGTGAAGGCCTTTTTCATCAGGTTGTGGTACTTATCTACAAACTCGCGGGGCGTGAGTCCCTCCTTTTTGGCGCCGATGGTAATGGCCACGCCGTGCTCGTCAGAGCCACAAACAAAAGCCACATCTTCTCCCCGCAGGCGCAGAAAGCGCACATAGGTATCGGCCGGCAAGTATGCCCCGGCAATGTGGCCAATGTGCAACGGGCCGTTGGCATAAGGCAAAGCAGCCGTAACCGTATATCGTTTAAACTTTTTCATGATAGCAAACCTGTAAGCGCATCAGGTATTTACCTGATAACCATTAATTGTGAAAAAAAATCCTGCGGCAAAGATGATAATAGTAAAGCACCTAAAAAAATGTGATTTTTTCAGGCCATGACCCTGATGGGTGCAAGGGGAATGGTAACAAAAAACTCGGTGTGTCCTTCAGGCGTTGTTTTGAGGTGCACATTGCCTCCCAGCTTTTCTGTAGCTGTTTTGGTGATGTACAGGCCTATACCCCCGGTCTCTGACCGCTCAGAGGCGCGTGAGAACATTTGGAAGATCTTATCGGGGTGAACTTCGCTGATGCCGATGCCATTGTCAATCACTTTGATGGTAATGTACTGGTCGCGTTCCGTTATGGTGATATCGACAAAAGGCTCTATGCGGTTGGAGTCGTTATAAAACTTGATGGCGTTATCGATGAGGTTTTCAAGGATGATGCGCACAAACTCTTTGTCTGAATAAAACTCGATGGAGTCGTCTATATGTTTTTTGATCTTGAGCCTGGGGGGCAGGCCCTTCTTCTTTTCGAGCATGAGCACATCGTTTACTATGCCCACAAAATCTATCTTTTCAAAACCCAGCGCCGAGTTGTTGATCTGGTTTACAATGAGCAGGCGTGTGAGTATGGTGTTGAGCTTTTCGGCGGTGATGTCTAGCTTCTTCAGGTAGTTCAAAGCCAGGGCATCTTTCACATCCATGAGGGCCACATTGCACATGCCCTTGAGGCTTGCCAATGGTCCCCTTATATCGTGCGAGGTTTTGTAAATAAAGTTATCGAGCTCTTCGTTTACGCGCAGCAGCGATTCGTTGGCTTTTTCAAGCTCGGTGTTTTTTTCTTTAAGCTCTTTATCGAGGTTGTAGTTTGAGCTGAGCAGCTGGCGGTTTTGGTCTTCAATAATGGCTTTGGCATCTGACAGTGCCTGGTTCACTTTTTTCTTTACGCGGTTGCTGCGGTAGAGCACAAAGATGAGCAGGCTGGCAAGGATGGCTATGATGATGATGGCAAAGTTGAGGGAGCGCTGGCGTTGGATTTGCTCTTCTTTATCTGCAATTATTTTTTTATTCTCCCGTTCCGCAAAATCAGTTTGGATTTTAGCTAGCCTGTCAATTAACGCGCCGCTTATAACGCTATCTTTTAATGCTATGTATTTCTTTTGATAGTAGGATGCTTTCTCAAACTCTTTAGTATGATTATAAACATCTGCAAACTCTCTATATGACGAAATTAACAATTCGTTGTAACCATTTTTAAGTGCTATTTGCTCGCACCGGCTGAGCACGAGTAGTGCAGAATCTCGATTTGATTCATCAGAATATATTTGACCTAAATACATCAGGTTCTCAGCTTCAAATCTTTTATTACCGGATTTTTGAGAAATAGAATGAGATTTCTTAAAATAGATTTTGGCCTTACTGAAATTGCCCAAGAAGTAATTCGAAACTCCAAGGCCGAACTCACCCTCGATGACTGTTTGATTATTACAGTTATCACCGCAGACTTTAAATCCTTCCGTAAAGTAACGTTGTGCCTCCGTAAAGTTCTTCAGCTGATTATAACACAATCCAATATTAATGTAAAGCCTGTCAAGATCGTACTCATCATTTATTTCTTTTTTAAGGACCAAAGAACGCTGGTAATACTCAAGGGCAGTCTTATAGTTCTTCAATTTAAAGTACACAAATCCAATATTATTGAGCGATATACTTATCTCTGATTTATTACCATCCATCTCACGGAGAGTTAGCGATTGAAAATGTATCTCAAGCGCTTTATCATATTCTGCTAGTACAGTGTGTGCTAATGCGAGGTTATTTAATATGATCTTGTATTCACTTCTAAAATCATTTCTTTTGGCAATTGACAAGCATTCTAATAGAACTTCAATAGCCTCTTTAGATCGATCTTGCTTATTTAAAAATTGGCCAGTGATTCTCTGCGCTCGAACAATTTTTGCACTGTCGCCAAATTTAAGGGCTACTTCTGAAGCTCGCTGGATAATTCGAAACGCCTTGTCATTTTCTTTGCCTGCATACTGAATGAAAAGATCAACTAGCGGTTCGAAAGTTTCAAGACCCGATTTAGACTGAATAACTTTTTCAAGAGAGTCAATTTTAGATTGTTGGGCATAACTAACCGTCTCGATAGCCAAAAGTGTGGCCAGTATTATTGGGAGTCTTTTTAGATTATAAAAAATTTTTTCGTACACGAGTAATCTAGGATGGTTAATGCCTCAAAAGATTCACAAAAACACACGGATCTTTGAACCACAATTTAGCAACAAAATTAACTGAAACCTAAAACCACAAAGTCATGAAAAAATTAATTTACACCACTTTACTCCTACTAGCTACGATCCTTTCGGTGACTTCTTGTACAGAAGAAACTGTTACTCCAACTATAGAGACTGACAATGGTGGCGGTAGCGGAAGCACTGATCCTTATAAAATTAAATGATCAAACACCAATTGCCGAAGTCCTAACTTAAACTTCCAACCTATTGAACAAATAACGTCCTTCAAAACCAATACTTAAACATCGAGCTTTATGAAAACCAGAATAATTGTATTTCTTGGCATCTCAGCGATAGCAACATTGTCTTTTACATTCGTATCGGTTACGAAAGAAGAAAAAGCCAAAGTTTCGGAGACTACGTCGGTAGTCCAAAGCCATAATAATGAGCCAATTGGCGGCTTTTTGTCTGAGGACAAATTTTAAACTGGAACTAAAGGCGTATTTAGAACACTATCAGTTCGAATAAACTTCCTTGAATTGGAATTGGCTTTCCTGAAGACAAGCTCTAAGGTAGTCAGATTAGACCGAGTTCACCTTAATCGATGAAAAGTCTTCTGCCCCATTTTGGAAGAGAGGGGATTCTAATCGTCCTCAGGGGATTGTCCAGCCTCCAAGGAGGGCGCCAGATAAAACTGTTTCATTTGCCAATCTTAATCGGATTTTTAGGGTCTAAACATTAAGCTTCATTTTATAACACAGCATAAGTCATGTAATTTGGCACTTAAAGTATTACTTTAATAGTAGTTTTTTACTATTCCCGCCATAAACCTTACATTGGAAGAACAGCATTTTTACCAAATTTTATTTTGTTTTTACGCTAAAAATCATAAAAAAACGGGAAAAAGCTGCAAGAGGTGCAGTAAGTTGACATCATTGAATTTTAAAGACTTTTGGGCGTTTGGTGGCGGTTACTTTCACATTCTATTACAAAAGAGACATTGACTTCAACAGGGCATTCGGCTCTAATTGCACTATATCTGGCAGGTCTAGTTTTTCTACGGCGTCAGTCAATTTGCTCGAGATAGCGTTTACTTTTTTGACGTATAATTTCGCATCGGCATCCTCAATATCTTTTAAGCCAGTCTCGCATAGCCCCTTTATTGTTGCAATTGATTTTTTAAGATCTCTAGCCGTTCGTTGAATCGACGGGTCACGCTCACGAAACGATGTGAGCAATTCACTCGTTCTCGTCTTTAACGTTCTTGTGCGATCACAAACTTTTCGTCCATGCCTTATTAATTGTCTTGCTTTTTCTGTTACTACGCGCAAGCAGCACTGCAATGGCGATCAGGCGGAGAGAAAATAGACCGGCGAAAATGTTCATGAGATTTTGCCTGCTGATAACTTCTTGATTTAAGATCAATATCTGTTCTTGCGCAGCAAGCTTCGTTGTATTCTCACGCTCCAGGTATGTTGACTCGATCTTCATCAGGCTGTTGGCAACCCGATCGTTGTAAATGCTATCCTTCAACGCAATGTACGTTTGCTGATACTCAGCCCAGTTTTGCCAGTTATTCTTCAGATCATAGAACTCCACGAACAACGCATAAACCTTGATCAGCTCCAGATTAAGCGCCACAGATTCATTGATCAACGCCGTGGCCTTATGCAGGTAACGTTCCGCTTCGTCCAGACGGCTCTGTTGAACTATCGGATAAATGATTTTCCTAATTATTATGAATGCATTCGTTTTTACTTTCGGATATGCGCATTTACAATCTGGTCCTTTATATGAAAAAGTGACTGTAAGCCTGTAGCCATATGGTGCGAAGTTTTCTCCAACTGGTGCATGTACTGACGTGCAGTTGGGTCTGAAACATCTTTAAGTCCTATCACGCACAATCCCTGCATGGTAGACAATGCTTCCTTCACGTCTGACACAGCGCGATCGATTAGCATATTACGACTAGAAAGAGCTGTTATTAAAACATCCCGGCTTAATTCAAGCTCGGCGGTGCGCGATTTTACCTTCGCATCAAGAATGATGTTAGCGCGCTTCTTCCGCGTATAATTTCTCCACAGCACGATACTGAATGCTACCACTATCAATACCAGGGTACTGGCTACTATGTTTAAGATTTGCTGACCGTTGATGATCTCTTCCTTCAATCGAAGTACTTGCTCTTGCGCAGCAATCTTGGCCCTGTTCTCCCGCTCCTGGTAGTCGGCCTCTATCTTCATCAGGTTGATGGTGAGCTCTTCATTATAAACGCTGTCTTTCAAGGCAATGTACTTCTGTTGATAAAATGACGCTCGTTCATGGTTTTTAACCTTGTTGTACATCTGAAAGAACCGTGAGTATATTTTGATCATTTCGAGGTTATAGGGCTCACCTCCTTCTATCAGCGCCTCAGCTTTGCTCAGATAAAAAGAAGCATCACTGACACGGTTTTTGCATAAGATACATTTGTGACAGATAGTCTACATTATCAAACTGGAACCGACCATAATCATTCTTTTCCGCGAGATGGTAAGACTTTAAAAAATGATGTTCAGCGTTTCCATACTCCCTTAGCCCGAAGTAAATAACGCCCATTGCAAACTCTGCACATACAAATTCATACGCAGAAGAATTGTTGTCATTGACCTTAAGTCCTTTTAGAACGTTCTCTTTTGCATCAGCGTAATTACCAAGATAGGCATCGCAAAGGCCAAGATTAATAAAGGCCGCGCCGAGGTCGTAGTTGTCATTTATCTTTCTCTTTAGAGCGATGGCTTCCACAAAAAATCCCTTCGCTTTCCTATAATCCTTCAGTTTATAATAGACCAGTCCAATGTTATTCAAAGCCATCGACTCTCCGCCGGCATTGTGGCTATTTCGATTACCTTCAAGGTATTGAAAAAAAAGCGGCAAGGCTTTATCATATTCAGCTGTAAATGTATAGCACAAAGCCAGGCCATTGAGAATAAAAAGATGAGGAAGTGATTTCTTATATTTCATGCTCAATGGCAATATCCTCTCATAAATCCTTATAGCGGAATCAACTTCACCATTGCTCCTTAGTCCAGCGGCCGCAATTCTCCCATTTTGAACGATCATCAAACTATCATTCAAGTTCCTTGCAATCTCATATCCTTCGAGGGCAGTAATTACTGCAGGAATATTTTGGTCAATGAGATTATATTGACGTCCTAAATGATAAAGAACGTTGGCCTTGTCAATGCCTTCTCTTTTCGGAACGAGTAATTTTAATGAATCGATTTTGCGATTTTGACATCTGGTATTGAAAGAAATCAAAATTAGGAAAAGGATAATTCCCGTTGTCTTAAAAGTCATGCTCGCAGTGTTTATACTCTGGATACTTTTTTATGGTATACCTTTACGCGGAGGGCCTTACGGCAGGATCATGAACGCCCAACAGCAACATCGCTAAACGCGTTTTGGAAACGTTGCACTTCCGACTCCAGGTGGTCAGACAACATATTCACCTGGACCATGTATTGCCTCGCATTTGGATCGCCGAGATCGTGCACGCCAGTTGTACATAGCCCCTTGATAGACGCCAGCGAACTTCTCATGTTATACGATGCTCTTTCAACAAGTATTTTATTTTCCCGATGTGCATGAAGTAATGCTTCTTGCTTTTGTTCTAACTGCCTTGTTCTGTCCCTAACCCTTTCATCGAGAATTTTGTTTATTGCCTTTTTCCGACGGTTACTTCTGATCAGCAAGACGGCCAACAACGCCAACATCACTGTCATGCAACACGCAAAAACAATCAACAATTGTTGTCGGTTGATCACCGCTTCTTTTAGGTGAAGAATTTGCGCTTGTGATGCTATCTTTGCGTTATTTTCGCGTTCCAGATATTCCGTCTCCACCTTCATTAGCTTATTTGTAAGTTCCTCGCTGTAAACACTATCTTTCACCTGAATATATTTCTGTTGATAAAATGTGGCCTTTTTATAGTCGCCAGTTCTGCTATAGAGTTCGATGAACCGAGAATATATTTTGATTACTTCAAGATTATAAGGCGCGCCTGCATTAATAAGCACTTCAGCCGTGCGTAAATATTGTGCAGCATCTTTGATGCGATTCTGGTGAAGATAAATCTGTGTGAGATAATCAATGTTATCAAACTGATATCGTATGTTATGTGTTTTCTTCGACATAGCATACGATCGCAAAAAATAAGTTTCGGCGTCGCCATATTGTTTCAACCCAAATGAAACTACTCCAAGGGCAAAGTCAGCACTTTCTATTACGTAATCCTTACAGTGGTCTCCGCAGACTTTAATGCCCTGAAGAATATTTGATCGAGCGGGAATGAAATCGCCAAGATATGCATAGCAGAGGCCAAGGTTAATGTAAGCAATGTCTAAATCGTATTTATCGTTTAGTTTCTTTTTTAAAGCTATCGTTTCTTCAAAAAGTGCTCTGCCTTTCTTATAATTCTTCAGCTTGTAATAAACAATACCTATATTATTTAATGTTATCGCTATCCCTCCTTCATCATTTCTGATTTTTTCCTGCTCAAGCTCTTGAAAGAAAAATCGCAATGCTTTGTCATATTCCGCCTTGAAATTATATGCCAGGCCCATGCCACTCAAAATATTAACATACTCAAACGAGTTTTTCAACTTTTGGCTCATTGGGAGTATCTTTTGATATAGAACCATTGCTGAGTCAACCTTTCCCAGGTATCTCAATGCACTGGCTGTAGCTCTTCCTGTCTTAACGATCCTTAAACTATCGTTCAGGTTTATCGCAATTTTATATCCTTCTAAACCAGAACACGCCGCAGCCGAGTCCTGGTCAGAACGTATATATTGACGAGCCAATTCAAACAACACATCAGCTCTTTCAGCGCCATTTTTTTGTTTAAGCAGAGATCTTAATGAATCGATCTTCTGTCCATTCACACCGAATAAAATAATTATGGAAAATACTGTGGTTAGAATGATTTTTAAATTCATATTTAAAAGAGTCTTTAGCAATACGTTGCATTGGAGTAATTAAACCTCTTAGGGTTTATTCACGCCATATGAGCCACCAACACCTTCCTGAAAATACCGAAGGCCCAGTGCCAACTGATCAGACATCATAATCACACCGTCGATACAGCGCTTCGTGGATGCCGGGTCATCAATTTCCAGCAATCCTACTTCGCACAATCCTTTAATAGAAGCCAGCGTTTTTCTCAATTGACCTGATGTCTTTTCAATAGACATGTTCCTCTCGTTCAAAGTCCCTATCAGCATCTCATGATTTTCTTCCAATTGCTTTGTTCGTTCCTTCACCCTTTCATCGAGAATCACATTGATAACTTGTTTCCGCCGGTTACTTTTGAAAAGAATTATTGCCAGCGATACAGCCATGGCCGCCACAACACCGATAAGAATATTGAGCAGGATCTGTCGTCTAATCGCAGCATCTTTCAGTCCCAGTACCTCATCCTGAGCAGCTATCCGTGCCTGATTTTGTTTTTCCAAGTGCTCCGCTTCTAACTTCATCAGGTTCGTAGTCAATTCATCATTGTAAATACTGTCTTTCAACTGGTTGTATTTCTTCTGATAACGTAGCGCTTCTTTCAAATCACCTTTACTATCATAGACTTGCGAGAAACGCTTGTATACCTTGATCATTTCAAGATTGAATGGTTCGCCTTGTGCAATCAGCTTTTCGGCAGCTTTTAAATAGACAGTCGCCTTACCAAGGTCTTTGCGTAAAATATATATCTCAGCCAGGTAGTTAATATTATCGAGTTGATATCGGGCATTTCCAAGCTGCCCCGCCAGGTGGTAGGATCGCAAAAAAAAGATTTCCGCTGCGCGCAGTTTCTTCTGAAGGAAATAAACCATACCCAGGCTGAAGAAAGCATCCACCTTTGCGTCCTCTTTACATTGCCTATGCCGGCAATAGGCCAGCGTACTATCAGCAAATCGCCTCGCGGCTAAAAGACTGTTCATTTGGGCATGACAAAGGCTTATGTTAGCCAAAAGCGTCTCGCGTTCAAAGTCATCATTTAACTTTTTTCGCAGCTGCAACGCCTGCTTAAAATAAGACAATCCCCTGGCATAATCGTTAAGCTTATAATACAATACCCCAATGTTATTGAGCGTAGTAGCCATTGCATCCTCATCTCTGTCTTGCTGACGAAGCGTTAACGCCTGAAAATTCAAATCAAGCGCCCTGTCGTATTTCGCGTAATATGTGTTTATAACTGCAAGACTGTTCAATATTGCAGAATGATCGGTTCTTAGGCTGTGTCTTTTGGCAACCGGTAGAATCTCTGTTAAAACCTTATCCGCTTCTCTATACATTAACAACCTATTCAACAATTGTCCGACGATCCGCGAAGATTGAACTATTTTAGCTGTATCGGCAGCCTGAAAAGCCAATTCCCTCGCTTCTCTGGCTAGTTCAAGCGCAACAGCGTTGTTATTCACAGCTCCGTGCAGACGTACAAGGCTGATCAATGGATCGTATTTAGAAATGCCTGAGCCCTTTTGAATCAGGGACTGCAGCGAGTCGATCTTTTGCTGCTGAGGATAGACGCATAATGGCATGAAAGCACAGACTATCATCCACAGATACCTGCTGGGAATGTGTAACAATTTCATAAGGACTAATAATTTACAAATTGTATTTTCAGGATCTTAACGTTTTGCAGAAGAAAAAATGTAAACGATACCGAAACTGATAACATTTGTATTTCAAATGATCATAACTTTGAAAAGTTGCTGAACAATATAATTTAGCTAAAAAAATAGTTACCGTAATGCCATTCTTTGTCTCCCGCAAAAATTTTGAATCAGAGATATCAAAACGTGCAGCCGAAGCCTGCGACCAGGTGATCTCGCAAATGGGCGCCGAGCTGCATGATGACCTGATACAGAAACTTTCCATTTTCAGGCTTTATATGGACAGGATCGAACGATCATCTAGCGATCCTGCAGAGATTGAAACGCTTGTAATCAAAATGAAAAGTGATTTTGAGCAGGTGACCCGCGCCGTAAAAAATCTATCGCGCAGGCTACTGCCCGTACGCATGGAAGGCGATACGCTGATCAAAATGCTTGAAACGCTTTGCCTAACCATGGAGCACCCTGGCACAGGACATGTCCACTTCTCAACGGAGGGCGATCCCATACCCATGAGCGAACAGGTAGAAATGCACGTCTTGCGTATTGCACAGGAACTGATCCAAAATGCATTCAAACATTCGGCTGCATGGCACATCTGGGTTCGTGTTCAATGGCAGGCAAATAAACTTGTCATGGAAGTAGAAGACGACGGAAGCGGATTCTCCCGCATACCTGAATTCATCAATCGGCTCAAAAAAAAGAACAACACGTTAAAAATGAGATCTCAAGCGATAGGAGCTTCGATTGACTATCGGCAAGGCACAAAAGGATTGTTAGCGAAGCTGATACTGCATACAAATCGATGAATGCCGACTTACATACATGCAAAGATCATAGTATTCCATTGCGAAAGGCATAGACGAGCAATGCTGCGGTATTTGTCACACCTACTTTTCGCATCAACCTGATCCTGAAAGTTTCCGTGGAACCAGGACTTCTTTTCAGCATCGAAGCAATTTCTTTGGAAGTAACTCCGGTGGCTATTGCCTTTAAAAGTTCCTTCTCCTGAGAAGACAGCAATACTGACGGAATATCCGCCCAATGATAACTATTATTTTGAATGATTGTGAGAACGCTTTTTGGAAAATAGCTGCCTGAATCGAGTACGCCCTTTATTGCATTACTGATCTCCACGTAGCCGTCTAACTTGTATACAATACCGTTCACGCCAGACTTTAAAAGCTCTACGACCACCTCTATGCCATCGAGACCAGTAACAGCAATGACGTATGGCTGGCTGCTCAGGTGTTTCATCTTTCTAAATAACTCCAGTCCACTGATCTTCCGCAATCGGATATCAAGCAAAACAAGGTCAATCTTATTGGCTCCAAGCTGGTGCATGAAGGTTTCTTCATCATCAGCTTCGTAGACTGCACCTGTAAATACTTCCTTTTGCAGCAACAACCGCAACCCTTCCCTGAGCAGGGCTTCGTCATCCACGATCAGTATATTCAACTTATTGGCCGGTACGGATCTCAATATCGTCATCTCCTTGAAAATGTTCCTCGACAGTCAAACCTGCCCATGTAAACAATAAAATCACCCTAAATTAAGGTTTATGGTAGGAAAACCTAACACAGTATTGTTAGGTTTTCCTACCATAATGAGTTTGAATGGTGCACAGAAGAATATCTGCACTTACTTTCGGGTCAACAACGCACTAACCCTAAAGTTATGCCACAGGAGAACAGACCATTCACCCTCAAGCCCGAAAACCTGCAAAAGATATTCAATGCTTTGAACGACGCAAACGAGTCATTGAAGCCATACCTCATCTCACTTACACAGGCTGAACGGCAAGCATTGCCCAAGATGAGCGAAGGAACTTTGCCGTTTGTACAAATGGCGCTGGAGTACGCCAGAAAAAACCCCGGGCTTGTGCCTGTCTATATCGATGTGAATGAGCTTAAAACTGATCTCCAGACGGTAGAAGGCCTGCTTCGTATCTTCAAACCAGTGGAGGAACTATACCACAATCTCAACGATACTATTACCCTCTCAGGCAGTGAGGCCTTCATGGCTTCACTTGCCTTTTATAATAGTGTGAAGCACGCAACAAAGATCAATATCCCAGGAACAAAGGTGATATCAGAGGATCTCAAAATGTGTTTCTCGAAGCAAGAACAAAAATCAGCTTAAGGGATCCACTGTCAAAAGGTATCGTTTGAAATAGTATGATCAACCGTCACGAAATCCTACAAGGCAAATCTGCTCCAGACGCATGAGAATAATATTGAATAACAGAGGATTGAAAACACTGCAGAGTTTCAGGAGCTGGCAGACGAACAACGAACAGGAAACCATGATCGAGTTCGAGCCCATCTTTTTGAAGATCAATAATTGTCTGCACATCAACTCCATCCACGTCTGCGCCGACGGTAAAAGAAAAAAATCCAATTTCATCCATGTCTTAACGCTTGGCGACATTGTCATTCTCCGGGATTTTCTGACGGAGGTCTTAAACACAGCCGAACATGAACTGCAGATAAACTCCAGGCACGACAACGTGACACCAAAAGATTAGTAAAGCGTTGTGCTTAATCATAATATCCCATTGCGAAACGCATAGGCCAATAGTCCGGCGGTGTTCTGCACGCCTACTTTCCGCATTAATCTGATCCTATATGTCTCAGCCGTGGCTAAGGTTACTTTCAGCTGTGGCGCAATTTCTTTTGTAGTTTGCCCATCTGCCAACGCCCTTAAAATGTCTTTCTCCTGAGCTGTTAGAGGCACTGAGTGGATCTTTTCCCATCGGTGCAGGTTATCTTGTATAATCTTAAGAATGTTGGGAGGAAAATAGCAGTCGGAAAGCATTACTGTTTTAATCGCCTTAAGGACTTCGTCAAAGCCGTCAAGTTTGTGTACGATGCCATTGACGCCCGCTTTGAGCAGGTTAATGATCATCTCAGCACCGTCTAACCCTGTTACTGCGATCACTTTGGGTTGCTGCGCGCTTTTTTTGATCACCTCCATCAACTCCAAGCCGTTGGTGTCTTTAAGCCGTATGTCGAGTAATATCACGTCTATCGGGACCGTGGCGAGCTGTTTTTTAAATTCTGAAGCATTGCCTGCTTCGTAGATCGCTTTTATAGAATTTTCCGTACTGAGTAACGCTTTAAACCCCTGTCGTACCATGGCCTCGTCGTCAACCAACAAAACGCCTATCTTGTTACTCATGTTCCGATTTAGTGTGAATCCAGTAGCCACAGCGTGATCCGTCGGCCAGCAAGTCTTACCATCACTTCTCTAATTTAGTGATTTGTCAGGAAAACCTGACAACTTTCATGTCTGGTTTTCCTGACAAAAATAATTTTGGCAGTACACTTTCAGCTTTTCCATTTTACATTCGGGTATTGATGCACTAACCCGAGCGTTATGCCACAGGAGAACAAACTTCAACTCAAGCCGGAAGACCTGAAAAAGGTAATTGACGGGTTGGCTGTAATCAAAGCGATATTAAAACCTTACCTGGTCACGCTAACGGCGGTGGAACGCCAGGAGATGCCTCGAATGAGCGATGGAATTTCACCGTTTGTGCAGCGGGCACTAGACTATGCGCAAACTCATACGGGCTTCGTTCCCTCGTATATCAATATAAAATCATTGAAAACTGATCTCGAAGTGGTAGACCAGATCGCGCAAATATTCAGACCAATAGAACAACTATACTCCGATGTGAACGATACGATGACCCTCTCTGGCAGTGAAGCCTACGTGGCTTCACTTGCCTTCTATCACAGCGTAAAGCAGGCAGAAAAAATGAATGTACCCGGTGCGAAGGCTATGGCCGAAGATCTCAGAACGCTTTTGCGCGGCGGTACAAAAACCATCAGTGAGATCAAGATCCTGAAATGGATCAAGGCAGTATCAGGCCGATACCGCATCAACAGATACCTGAATTAAACTTTGTGCCCACCTGTTCGATTCTCTATCAAGTGCCCATCCCGTCCGTTGTCCAAGAGTCCCGCGTTGCGGGACTCTTTTCTTTTATCCACCTGGCACAACAACTCTGAATGAAGTTACAGAGACGCAATAGCCGAAAAACGAAGTGGCTATTTCTTATACTATTTCATTCGGGCAACACGAAAATTCAACTATTCAATCTAATATTCCGGTAATCCATTTTGATCGTATTACTGGCACTTTTAAGAAAAACTGCGATCGGCTGCTTTGTGTATTATACGAATTCGAAATAGGTCCAGACTTGATCTAGCAAGCTGCAAACCAAACATTCAGGCGCTTTCCGATAGCCTAGATTCTAATGGCATATTCTAACAGGGCCCGAATTCTACATCTTAAAAATATTGTCTATCTTGTTGTAAGATTCCCTGCCCCACCCGATCCAACTGATCACAGCCCACCGGGAATCCAGTTGCTAGCCGTTTATAAATTCTAACTACCCTATTCCTTATGACCCCTGCGCTATGGATTGGTTTTGCTTTTTTAGCTTTGTTATTACTTGTTCTAATTGCTTTCCTTTTCATTCCGGACAAACTAAGCAGCACCCAAAAGGATATCTTACATTTTTTTATGAGCATATGCGCCGGTTTTGCAGGCGGGTTTATTACAGGAGACGTATTATTTCAGCTAGATGCTAAGTTGTCTGACGGATTCAAATTTGGCATTTCAGGAACAGCAGGAGTCGCACTGTTTTTAGTGGTTTTTTTTAAAAAGAAAGTGAGCGCCGTTAGGCATGATATCGACGGCTTCAATTTTTCAATTCCTCAGGGATGGACTTTTGAGCAAGCTGTTGCCAAAATATGTGAAGTTGATCGCAGCTTATATCACATCGATGGATTCACAGATGCAGAACTTTCCTCTAAATTAAAAACCAGAGAATTGCATACAAGGAACGCGCTCGAGGCATTAAAGAGACTGAAATATTTCGCGGATCGACTTCCAAGTTATAAAGTAACGCTTACAGACGATATTTACACCATTCAAAAAATTTGATATGGCAACTAAAAATATATGCGACTGTCCACTCCCGCCAGGCGGTACTGTTGAATGTGAAGCGCATCAAATGGCGGTTTGCGTAATCAAAAATGGCAAGGCGCGTCATTTGTGCTTAAATCCAATAGAAACTTCCGATTCTGTAAAACTGCTCAATTGGGCCTTATCAAATATTATGGAAAAGGATAGAAAACCCTACCAAAACGTAACTGCTAGGGAAACAAGGATTTTGGAGCGAGGCGCCTATGAAAGAAAAGGTATGTCAGTTACATTTTCGCTACCTCCGAGTGTATCTGACGCTCTCAGTGAAATAATAGACTTGTTCGAAGGGGTTTTTGTATCTTCTGGATTAACATGCCCTCCCTTCTGCCCTCGCTGATGCGGACCATTTTGTTTTTGGAGGACTCCCGCCATTCTGAAATAAAAAGAAACGAATAAAGCTTGTCTCCAGAGTGTGACAAACCTCACCACGGAGCGTATGCAACAGGAAACATCACCCTATTTCAGGTCAATTATATATTCAGAAACATAGCTGGGCCAGTAAGAGTATGATACGGCAAACAGATTTTCCCTGACTCGTTAAGCCAAGATCCTAAGAATCAATTCCTCACCACCACTCTCTGTTTCAGCTGCCTATCCTCCTGGTTTACCCACAATATATAAATACCATCCGGTAACGTTGGCACATTCAGTTGCTGCTCTTGCTGCAGCTCCTCCACTGAAAAGGCACCTCTGTAATGCTCAACACCCAGTTGGTCTACCAACCTTACCTCTATGGGTGCACTGGCCGGTGTGCTTATCTGCAGGTTCATGTTGCCAGCCTTTGCAGGGTTGGGGTAAAGTGAAACTGCAAACTCTTGTTCAGCAAGATCAGTCACAATATCTTCAGGCTCACCTGCTGCCGCCAGCTGCGTTGCCGTGGTGGTTTCGGTGATGGTTACCGGGGCCGACCACTTGTTCCACTGGCTGGCGGTAGGCGCTGATGAAAGCCTGCTGAACCTTGCCCTATAGGTGCCCGGTACAGTGGCCGTGTAAGTGTTAGAGGTTGCCCCTGAGATAATGGCACCGTTGCGCTCCCACTGGTAAGCCAGAAAACCTTCACCCAGCATCAGCTTGGGGTATTGGCTGCTGCTCTTCACAATCACTTTAATGTCTTTATAAGCGTGAATGTTCGCTTTGTTCTTAGACAGCATCCACTTAAAGAAGTCAGCCTCGCCGTAAGCCCTGTTCCATACGTTGTGGCCCAGGTCTGAGTAGATGGTATACTTCACAATGGCCCCCGCATTTCTGAAATTATTCACTATGGTATTGGTGGTGGTGGGTGTGGGCTTGGTGTCTTGCCCACCCTGAAAAGTCCAGATGGGGATGTGCACTACCTTAGCCTGCTGGTTGTCTTTAAAGATGCCCGCATCGTTGATGGCAGACATGGGCAGCGCCGCAGCAAAAAGCCAGGGTGCCCTCTTCAGCGCTTCATACACCGCATAGCCGCCAATAGACAGGCCGTGGATGTAAATGCGGTTCTGGTCTATTTTGTATTTTTCGCAATGCAGCCGCACAATCCTGATCAGGTCTTGCACCTGCAGTGGCTCCCACTCATTGAACATCTGCGCCACCAGCACAAAACCCGGAAATGCACGCGAAGGCATAGAGGGGTCGTTGGGCAACCGTGTGCCGGCAAGGTTTCGTGCGTCGAGGTGCTGCTTGCCGCCTATGTTCAGGTTGTGATCGTTATTCAGAAGCTTGTGTGTGGCAGTGGTAGGCGCCGGCGGCGAGTTGGTATTGGGCTCGTACGTCCAGCCACCATGATAACAATTATTGTACAGGCAGTTTGCACGCTCGCCTGCTCCGTGCAGCAACACTATCAATGGGTAACCTTCGGCGTAGGTGGTGCTATAGTTGTTGGGAAACAGCAGGCGATAGTTCATCACAAACTTATCTACCGTGCCCGTCTTGCGCCGCAGATGGCCTTGCTTATAAGGGCTGGAGTCGAACCCCGTCATATCAAGGTAACTGTTTGTTTTCACGCCGGGCGAGCTTTCGCGAAAAGCAAATGTCTGGTTTTCTTTGAGGTAATAATAATCGGTAGACGAGATCCTGGTGCGGATGTCTAACGTGCCGTAAGGCATGCTGGTACTGTATTGATATTGTGATTTAACCTGGGCGAAACTGATCACGCTTACTGCGCAACAAAACAAGAGAAGGGTAGATCTTTTCATAAGCATAATTTTTTTGTTGAGACAAAGCCGTACACTTTCTCTCATCAAAAAATTATACCGCAGCAAGCGCGTTGAAACACGCACCTGCACAAGCGCTGATGATGTAAATAATTCTCAATGTTGTGTTGTGCGCGTGCTCAATTGCGAATGATCAACCGCTGCCTGGTTGTGATCTTTCCCTGGTTTACAATGATAATGTAAATGCCGTTTGCCAGCGTCTGCTGTGCCGGTAGTTTCATACCATCGCTAAGCTGATCAGGAGTGTATTGTTCTGCTATCAGTCTTCGTCCCGTTGGGTCTATAAGCTCTATTATAACCGGATCGTTGAGCACGGTTTGCACTTTGATATTCACAGCACCCGGCGCCGCAGGGTTAGGGTACACGCTGAGCTCGAAGCTGTCTTCAGGGCCATCGTCGGGCGAGATGCCCGTTACAATTGTGTCTTTGCTTTTCAAGGCATTGGCCGGTATGGTAAGCCATGCATTGTTAGAGTCAGGGCCTTTATACTGCACCACCAGGCTATCTTGCTCATTGTAATCAAAAAAATCAACGTTTATTCTGTGCGCACCGGCTGTAAGATTCTTGCTGGCACTGGCCACCATTTTAAAATCATGAACGCCATCGTTATCCACCAGTACAGCACCATCCAGCCGCAGACGGCTTCCATCATTTGAACCCGTTCTGAACTCATAAGCGCCTTCCTTGGTAATGAGCAGGTAGCCATCGAACCTGAAATTGAAATAATCTTCCTGCGTTTTGGGTGCCAGTGTAAACGTAGGCACCACGCCCGTGAACTCGGGGCTTTCCCAATGAACTGAATCAAGATCAAAGGTAACGCCTGTGCTATGCTCATAGAAAAGGCCTGCAATGTAGGTGCTGCCCTGCTGTGTGTTGCTGGCCGGACTCATGTTGCCCGCCAGGTCTCTGGCCCTCACCTTAAAAGTGTACAGGGCATTAAGCTCAAGGGCGGTAACAACAAAGGTTGTATCAGTTGAGCTGGTAGAAACAGAATCTTTGCCGGTATACACAAAATAATCGCGCACACCGGTATTGTCGGTTGACGCCCGCCACGTGAGCCTGATCTTTTGCACACCAATGGCTACAGCCACCAGGTTCTGTGGTGCCGACGGAGCCTGCGTGTCAGTGCCCGTGGTGAGCTCAATGCCCGTGGCTGCCGGCGTATAATCAGAGCGGCCTGCGTTGCTCACAGCCCGGATCTTATATTGATAGGTGGCGGTTGGCGCAAGCCCCGCATCTTTGAATGTGGTGACGTTGGCATTGGTAAGCGTAGCCATTTCCCAGGCGGTATAATTGGTGCCTTCTGTTTTTCTGCGACGCCAGATCTCGAAACCATTTTCGTTGCTGGAAGCATCAGACCATGAAAGTGTGATGTCAACGCCGTTAACAGCGCCCTTGAAGTTAGTGGGCGCAGTGATGTTCAGCGGCGCCTGGTTGTTGAAGAAAAGATACTTGCCTGCTGAAACAGGACTGGAGCAATTATCAAAATTGGCGGTGATCAACGTATAGGTGCCGGCGCCCATGGCCGGTGTGATGGTGGCATATTTGATGGTATCGTCCTGGTCGCCGGGGAAGTCGATGAGCGCGCCGTTCTTATACCAGTAATAGTGGCCAAAATCTCCCACGGCTTCGAGGCGCGCGTTGGTAAAATTGTTCAGGTCGTTGAGCAACACCGTTCCATTCTGTTTTATCTGCGCCTGTGGAATGCCCTCGCCTGCTGTGAGCACAACGGGGTCTGACCACCTGTTCCATTGAGCTTCTGTGGGGTTGGCCACTCTTGAAAAGCGTGCCCTGTATGTACCGGGCACCGTGGCAACATAGGTTGCTCCCGTTGCGCCCGAAATGGTTTGCCCGTTCAGCTGCCACTGGTAAGCCTTATAACCTTCTCCAAGCTCAAGCTTCAGCCCGGGCGCTCCACAGATGGTGGTGCTGCCCGAGAACGTGTGGATGTTGGCTTTGTTCTTACCCAGTATCCAGGTGAAGAAATCAGGCTCGCGGTAAGCGGTGCCCCAGGTACCATGCCCCAGGTCTGCATACTCTGTGTAACGCACCACGGCACCGGCATCCCTGAATTTCTTTACATAGTTTTTGGTCTTTTGCGGCGTGGGGTTTTGATCTTTAGCTCCCTGAAACACCCAGAGTGGAATGTGCGCGATGGCCGGCGCCATTTGCACGTTGTTGATAAATCCATCGTCTATGGCACTCATGGTGAGCGCAGCGGCAAACATCCAGGGCGCACGTTTGATCACTTCATACACACCATGACCGCCGTTGGAGAGGCCATGAATGTAAACGCGGTTTTCATCGATGTTGTATTTTTTGCAGAGCAATCTCACAATTCTGATGGCGTCTTCCGCAGGCCTGTTATTCCATCCGTTGAGGTCTTGCGGAAACACCACGAACCCGGGAAAAGCCCCTGCCGGAAGCGAAGCGTCGTTGGGAAGCTTATCGCCGGCAGCATTGCGTGCTTTCAGGTGCGCTGCGCCACCATTGGTGAGCTGATGATCATTGTTGAGGAGTGGACTATCGGCATTGACCGGAGCAGCTGGTGTATTGGTAACGGGAGACCAATTTGCGTCTGCGTGATGGCATTCAAATTCAGAACAGTTGCCAGCTTCGCCCAACCCATGCATGATGAGCAGCAAAGGATAACCAGGACTGTAAGAAGCGTTGTAGTTCTGCGGATGCAAAAGGCGATAGTTCATCACAAACGAATCGCTGCTTCCGTTCTTCTCACGCAGGTTGCCTTGTGTATACGGGCTCGAATCCCACGAGGTCATATCTAAATACGTATTCGTCTTTACACCGGGCGCGCTTTCGCGGAAGCTGAAAGTTTTGTCTTCCTGCAGGTAATAATACCACGTTGCAGAGTTGGCGATCCGGATATCGAGCGATCCGTAAGGTTTGTTGTTATTGTAGATGAAAGTAGTGTCGACCTGTGCGCTGCATTCAAGGCTGATCAAGATCAGCAGCAGGGCATAACCTGAAATCCTCCCCATATTCAATCCATTCATTTCATATTGCGAACTGACGCCTTTGTGGAAAAAAGGCATACCAGCCATTCCGATGAAGTGAATTTAATCGCTGATGAGTATGTGGTTACTTTATTCTCCCGTTAAGGATGTTCAAATCACTTTCTTAAAAAAGAGCGTGCTTCAGTTACGCTTCCTGCTTATGAGCCTTGCGCGGCTTCAGCTGAAGGATCTGAAACATCTCCTGGTCCTGAACATAAGCGGGGTTGGCCGTGGTGAGCAGCTTGTCACCGGCGAAGATACTATTGGCACCGGCCATAAAACACAGGGCCTGCTCTTCGAGGGTCATTCTCACCCGGCCTGCCGAAAGTCTTACCATGGCCCGGGGCATAATGATGCGGGCCGTGGCAATCATCCTGATCATTTCCCACACAGATACTTTGGGCTGATCTTCAAGGGGTGTACCCTCTACCGGCACCAGCGCGTTCACAGGTACTGATTCAGGATGTTCGGGCAATGTGCTGAGCGTGTGCAGCATACCGATACGGTCGCTTTCCATTTCGCCCATACCGATAATACCGCCGGAGCAAACGGAGATCTTAGCCTTTCTTACGTTGCCGAGGGTCTCCAGCCTGTCATTATAATTGCGGGTGGTGATAATGTCGCCATAGAACTCCTCGCTGGTATCGAGGTTATGGTTATACGCATACAAGCCGGCATCCTTCAGCTTCTGTGCCTGCTCATGCGATAACATGCCCAGGGTACAGCAAACCTCCATGCCCATATTGTTCACGCCTTTTACCATTTCAAGCACCTTGTCGAAATCGCGGTTGTCACGCACCTCGCGCCAGGCGGCGCCCATACAAAAACGCGTGCTGCCGGCATCTTTCGCTTCTTGTGCCTTGCCGATCACTTCGTCAACTTCCAGCAGCTTATGTACTTTCACGTCGGTGTGGTAACGTGCTGCCTGGGGGCAGTAAGCGCAGTCTTCGGGGCAACCTCCTGTTTTTACAGAGAGCAGTGTGCACACCTGAACTTCGCCGGCCTCATGATGCTGGCGGTGCACGGTGGCTGCCCTGTAGATGAGCTCGAGAACGGGTGTATTGTATATTTCCGCGATCTCTTCGCGGGTCCAGTCGTTACGAATTGCTGTCATGTGATGGTGAATAAACAATTAATGGATCTGAAGCTCAAAGGGCATTCTTGCCTGGGCTCCCTGATATGTCTGTATTTTTTTTACTTCGTCGTACCACACCTTGAATTCGCCAAGCTCTTCGCGCACGGCACTGCTCTCGGTGTTCTCTTCAAGCTGAAACAAAAGCTCTTCGAAGAAAGATTTGGGTTTCGGGTAATAACGCAGTTTATAGTCGTCGGCAACGCCTGCTTTTTCTGCGGCGATCTTCACGGCATCGTTAAAACCACCGAGCACATCAACAAGGTGATGCTCCCTGGCCTGCGTACCGGTCCACACCCTGCCGGAAGCAACTTTCCGGATATCGTCTTCGCTCACGTGCCTTCCTTCGGCAGCTTTGCGTGTAAAGGTACCGTAGTGCTCTTCGAGGTTACGTTGCCAGAAACTCTTTTCAGCGTCGGTCAACGGCCGGGTTACCGTAAACATCTCGCCGTAGTTGCCGGTACGTACTTCGTCGAACGTGATGCCGATCTTGTTGTCCAGGAAATTGCTGAGATCGAACATGATGCCGAAGATACCGATGGAACCTGTGATGGTGTGCGGCTGTGCCACGATGGTATCGCATCCCATCGAAAGGTAATAACCTCCAGAGGCCGCATAATCAGACATGGAAGCGATCACCGGCTTGGCTGCTTTCGCCAGCTGCACCTCGCGCCAGATCATGTCTGACGAACGGAACTCGCCTCCCGGTGAATTCACACGCAGTACAATAGCCTTCACGTCATCATCCTGCCTGGCCTTGCGGATCTCTTCAACAAATGTATCCGCACCGATCACCTGCTCAGACTGGTCGTTGGTGCCCGGCATAATGGTGCCTTCCGCTACAATCACAGCGATCTCGTTGTTCGATGATTTTGACGACGAGAAGCTCTTCCTGTATTTATTGTATTTCACAAATTTGATGTCGTCACTTTCACTGAGCCCGAGCCTGTTCCTGAGCTCTTTGTCAAACTCATCTTTGTAAAGAAGATCGTCTACCAGCTTGAGCTCTTTTGCAACAGCCGCCGTGCGCACCATCATCTTATCTGAAATTTCCTTGAGCTTTTCTTTGGGGATATCCCTGGCTTCTGAAATACGGGTGAGCACGTGATCATACATGGAGTTTACCAGCTCCGTAAGCTGAAGGCGGTTCTCGTCGCTCATCTTCTCGAGCAGGAAAGGCTCTACCGCACTTTTGAACTCACCTACCCTGAATACCTGGGGCCTGATCTCGAGCTTGTCAAGCATCTTTTTAAAGAAACCAATTTCCGCCGTAAGGCCGTTGAACTCAACTTCTCCTTCGGGATTCAGGTATACTTTATCTGCTGCCGTGGCCAGGTAGTAGGCTCCTTCAGACATCACTTCGTTATAGGAGACCACCCACTTTCCACTTTTACGGAAATCGATCAACGATTCCCTGATCTCTTCCAGCGAAGAAAATCCGGCCATGGGATAACGTGCCTCGAGGTATATACCTTTGATCTTGTCATTGTCTCTTGCATGCGCAATGGCCTGCTTCAGCTGGAGAAGCCCTACTTTGGGCACTTCACCTCCTACCACCGGCAGCCCTGCGAGAGGATCGTCTTCCTGCAATTCGTTGATCCGCGCATCGAGCTTCAGGTGAAGCACCGAATTATCCTCTATGATCACCTCCTTTTCTGAAGAAAGTCCTGCCACCAGCGATATAAGAAAGATAAAGGCCAGTACAAAGAACACGGCCATGGCAGCGAGGGCCCCCAAACAGGAAGAAAAGAACGCTCTTGCGAAAGTCATATCAAGTTCATTTAAGTTCAAAAGTACACAATACTCAATTGAATAAACAAGTAAGTTTGTACGGTCATCAGCACATGGAAAACGGTATTTTTTTACTATTAGGCACCAACCAGGGCGACAGAAGCAGGAATCTTACAGCAGCGAAACAGCTTATTGAAGCGCGGGCCGGCAAAATTGTACGTTTTTCATCGGTATACAGAACGGCGGCCTGGGGAAATCGCGATCAGCCGGAGTTCTACAACCAGGCAATTGATGTCAGCACCCGGCTTTCACCGCAGCAGCTTCTGACACACATCCTTGAAATTGAGCTGGAGCTTGGCCGCAGAAGGCTTGAAAAATGGGGACCAAGGATCATCGACATCGACATCCTCCTCTTTGACCAGCTGGTTATCAATGACAGCAACCTCACCGTGCCGCATCCGCGGATGGCCGAGCGAAGGTTTGCCCTGGCACCGCTGGCCGAGATCGCACCCAAGTTTCATCACCCCGTGCTGCACAAGGACATAGCCACACTGTTGCATGAATGCGAAGATCCTTTGCCGGTAGCACAGGTACCTAAATCCTCTTAGAGACTCAAGGCTTCCACCTCGGGAGAGATCTTCTTCACCAGACCCTGAAGCACCTTGCCAGGTCCGCATTCAATGTAGGTCTTTGCACCATCCTGGGTCATGCGTTGCACCGATTGCGTCCAGCGCACGGGTGCTGTAAGCTGCGCGATCAGGTTCTTTTTGATCTCGTCAACTTTGGTAGACGGCGCTGCATTCACGTTCTGGTATACAGGGCAGATCGGCTGACTGAAGGTAGTATTTTCAATGGCCGCTGCCAGCTCTTCTTTTGCGGGCTCCATCAGGGGCGAGTGAAATGCTCCGCCCACCTGCAGCGGAAGTGCACGCTTCGCTCCTGCAGCTTTCAATTTTTCACATGCGATGTCGATGCCCTTGATAGAACCGGAGATCACAAGCTGTCCGGGACAATTGTAATTGGCCGCTACCACGATCTCGTCTTTGATGGAAGCACATACTTCTTCAACCTTCTGATCGTCCAGTCCGAGGATCGCAGCCATGGTCGACGGGTTGATCTCACATGCGCGTTGCATGGCCATGGCCCGTTTGTATACAAGCTTCAGTGCATCCTGGAAAGAAAGGGTACGATTGGCAACCAGCGCCGAGAACTCACCCAGCGAATGGCCCGCCACCATATCAGGCGCAAAGGTCTCTGACGAGAGCGCCAGCGCAACGGAGTGGATGAAAATGGCCGGCTGGGTTACTTTTGTCTGCTTCAGCTCATCTGCCGAGCCCGTGAACATGGTTTCGATGATGTTAAAACCGAGGATCGAATTGGCTTCATCCATCAGCTTCTTTGCTTTTGGATTATTGTCATAAAGATCCTTGCCCATGCCTGTGAACTGGGCACCCTGCCCCGGAAAAACGTAAGCTTTCATATCTTGAGGTTAAAAATCGTGCGGCCCAAAAATAGGAAAATTCGGAGAATACAAGCCTCCCCGAAAAAAATGGAAATATGAAGCGGATACAGCTGGTTTATCTGTTAGCGGATCAGGTGCACCCAGCCTTTGATATTCTTGTTGCGCTTGGCGGGATCAACCGAATCGAACGTGACCTCGGCAACATAGAAATAGACACCTGCGGCAAGGTCTTTACCGTCGTTGTCGCGGCCATCCCAATCGATATAAATGGTACGCTCGCTGCCTGATTCGTAGTTATAAACTTCTTTTCCCCAGCGGTTATAAACCCGGAACACCACGTGCTGCACAAAACGGGCGCACCTGGTTTGCGTGTCTACCGGAGTACACCCTGATTCTTCACCGCCCAGATTCCTGTTGCTGAAAGCGCTGAACAGGGCATTGCAGTCATTGCCGTCATCGGGGGTAAATACGTTGGGCAGTTCGTAATAAGGACAGTTGTCGTTGCAGACAGGATCGCTCAGCTCACTTTCGTTGTTAGACCTGTCAACAGCCGAGATCTTGTAACAGTAGGCAAGCGTGTTGAGCCCGTTACCGTCAATACCATTGTCGACAAAGAAAGTATCCATCACAATGCCGTTGGTACCGGCCCTGTCGAGCCAAATGTAATTTCCATTCTCTTCGGCGGCACGATAGATCTTGTATCCCTGGATATCTGCGGCGCAGTCATCCCTCACCCACGATAATGTATTGCTGAAGCTTCCCTGACCACAGGCTGCCGTGGCAAAGAACTTCTCGCAATCGGAAAGCTGAACAGCCAGTGTTGGCTTGCAGGGAGGAATGCTGTCATTCGGCTGAGCACAGACCATCTGCGAAAAATTTTCCAACGGCTCCTTGATACCGGGATTGCCATAACCGCCACGGGTCATCACACGGTAACAATACTCTTCGGTATCAACCAGCGGCACACCGTTGTGCTGGCCCTCGTCAATATAGCTAAGGCCACCGGTAGTAGGGTCGATGCTGGCGATCAACTGAAGATCGCTCTCTGTTGAACCTCCGGGCCCGCGGTAAAGCAGGTGCTCGTTCGGCTCCGTTTTGATCACGTTAGACCAAGGCACAAAAGCAGACCAGTTCAGGCTTATCTTTTTGAGCTCGCTCTGGGCCCCTAGCCGTACGGTAGAAGCCGTGGACGAAGTATCTATCGCGGCATACGCCGGACTTGAGGCCGTATTCGAGTAGAGGATCACCCGGTAATTATAGATCTGATCGCGGGTGTTCAGCCCAACATCGGCAATGGTGGTATCATTTTCCGATTTCCTGCCTTGATGAATTTTGGTTAACCCTGCATTGCCTGCAAACCCGGTTGCTCTCCAAACTTCATATTCCAAAGGCCCCGGATATTGCGTTCGATTGATGTCAAAAGGTTTCGTCCAGCGCACAGTGACCTGCCCATCGGTAGTGCCTGTGCGGTCTACAGTAACATTGGTGATCACCGGCTCATCTACCAGGATCGGATCGGTACAGATCTCTGCAGAAACATAACTCTCCCCTCCCCTCGGGCGCGGGTACTCGGCCACCAGCCTGTAACAATACTTGGCTCCCGGAGAAAGGCCTGCACCGTTGTTGGTATCGGTATAAGTAGTTATCGGATTATTGTTGACGTCTTTTACTGGCAATGTTGCAATGAGGCTGTATCCTAAAAACTCAGGCATACCGGTTTGGCATGAGTCAGGCTCAAATTCGAAGCTGTCAACACGGCGCCATACCTGCATGGTCTGTGCATTCTGACACACATAGCTTTCCCATTGCAGATTGGTCTGGCGCGAGGCAAGATTCACGTTGGCCGACACCCACTTCGGGGCCGGGCCCACAACCCTGATAAACCAGGTCTTGAATGTTACGAGCCGCGAGCCTGTGGGCGATTTATCGGTGATCTTGAAAACAACCGGGTAGGGCTGCTCTTTGATATGTGAACACAAAGTTTTCCACTGGAATTTCAGCTCGGCACGTGTGGGCGTTGAAGGCTGGAATACAGGCGGGTTCGGTGTCCAGGTGGCAGGCGACTGTATCGGTGCGAAATTAAAGATCTCTGAAAATGCCTCGATCTTGACAGGGTCGCCATCAGGGTCTGTGCCGAAGATCGTTGCGTTCAATGTGGTGCCGGCTTCCACACAAACATCCTCAGGCACGATCAGGTCTGGCCGCTCATTCTTGCAATCATCTACAATGATCTGCATATCGCGCCTTACAAAACCGGTCGAGATCCATCGCCCGTTGATGCTTCGCCATTCCTTGATGATAAAGGCGATGTTATATTCACCCGACATACCAGGAGAATTCCACGTGATGGTGCCATCCACGGCATTGATGCTGAAGGTTGGCGGGCCGGTGCCGGTTTCATTGCCCGTGCCGAAGCTGGTGTAGAATTTTGCATCGGCCGGGTCTTTGTAATTGAAAACGGTAGTATTTTTTTCCCTGAAGGGGATCACCATTTCGTACGAAATGCTGTCACCATCCGGATCGTAGGCACCGGGGTTGTGGAACCAGGCTACACCGGTGCAAGCCCTGTCGATGGGGGGCACCAGCAACTTGGGCGTGTTATTACAACCCAGGTAAGGGTCGATGATGATCTTCGTTTCAATGTAAAACCGGGTATTGACCGATCCGTCCATGTTCACCACGCCTTCATTCCGGTTGGGCTCACTGTAGCTGATCGTGTATTCCTGGGAGCCTGCATAAGGGTGAAACACCGTAAATGACGCTGTAGCAATACCCTCGCCCAGGTCGGGGCGCAGTGTGTTGGGAGTTTCCGGAACCAGCATTCTTGTACCGTCGCCGAAATCCAGCCAGTCATCTTCACCGCCAAAAAGCACGTTGGTATTGATGGTGTTGGTAAAAACCGTTACTGTGATCTTGAACGTAAGGCTGTTGCAGCTAACCCTTTCAACGGTAATTTCACCGGCTCTCAAGTGGGTGGCAAACCCTTCATTGACAACCCCGACAATTAAAAGGGGGCAAAGAATGCATAGACAGAGTAAAAGCCTTGATTTCATCAAATTTCCCGGTAAACCAAATTTAAAGCAAATAAATCTTATTCCAACGTATTGGCATAATATAGGAAAACGTGAAAGGGAAAAAATTATTTCTTTTAAACCGATCATTCCGGGTTTATTTCTCCAAATTTTCCGGTATAATATCCCTTTTCACAACAATGAGCGGGGTACAGGTAATTCCCTGACCTTCATTTTTATTACGAACGGCGAAGTTTTTGACCGCACGCTGAGCTTGGTTCTCCTTGTCGAGGCCTGAGCTACCACAGCAAAATTCAGTCCCGCCACTGCGCCGGCAAGCCATAACATAGCAATAAAATACATATCATCTCTGGGAGACAGTGTCACCAATCAATGACACAACTTTCGCTTCATGCGTTGACAAAAAGAGACGTAACATCAAACTGTGAGTATGTGGTCTCCGTTTGCGTCTATAACCCGGAGACTGGTGGTTGAGTCCTGTTTTGGCATCAGAGCACTTTCCGAACAACAGACACATCACACAGGCAACGAATAAGTACTACATGTTCTGTGCAATCAGTGTACGTTTAAACATCTTTCATACTGCGCGCTTCGTCAGTTACGTGGGCGTACACTTCCTCGAGGGTAAAATCAAAATCAAAAGCTCCACACTTAAATAAATCATGAAAGTAATCTTTGCTGTTGTGCTATAACTCAAGCAGTAACATAAAGACCGCACGAGTTCGGATTGGATTTTTTTCTACCTGCGTCATATACAAGTGCTCACCAAAAGAACGTTGGCAGTATATATGATCACAAAAATAAAATCATGCTTTCTGTGGTTATAAAAAAAATAATTCGTGATAACCGCTCAACAGTAGGATTTTATCTAAATTGCACTGACCAACAAACCCAATTCGTTTCTCTTCAATGAAACCTGATCCAATGGCAATGAAGGCAGCCTTGCGAAAACGCGAGATTGAACTTCAGAAGATCATCCGACAGATGAAACAAGACAACCTACACAGCAGTCCGGTCTACAAAAATCTCGAGCAGGAGTTGGAAACTGTAAAGACCAAGCTGATCGCACCATCCGATCACGAATAGAATCCCCCGGTTTTTCGTCTTATTAGCTTACCTTTGATCCTTTGCTCAAAAGCCTATGCGCGTAATACATGAACGCACCCATCAGGGATGCAGGATCACATTCTTTGCCTGGAACAATCGCTACATCATCAAGCTGGAAGAAGGTACACTTGAACAGACCTTCAAGGTCGATCAGTTCGACATTCAGAACGAACAGGAGCTGCTCAAGCTGGTGGATGCGGAATTTGTTCAACAAGCCATGAATCGTTTTCTTGAAATGGGGCGATCACTCTACGAGGCCAAAGTAAGGGGGGCCGAATAAGCTTTTGTGCGTCAAGTGATAGAAATTGTATTATTTTGCAATCCCGATGGAAGTTGCAGAAAAGAAAAACAAGAATAAGCGGTACAAACCTATCCTGGATTCAATACCTGACTGGCCGGTATACCAGCTCAGCAAGAACAGGAAGGAATTCCTGGAAGCGGTAACTGAACACGCTTTCCGGCAGGCTAAACAATTACGCCCTACCACCAAGCAGCTTCTTGACGAACTGGAAGCAACCGTGTATCGTGAGCAGCAGCGCATGAAGCGGAACCGGTGGCGTGTAGACCCTCAGGACGAAGTACCATTCTGGGCGTCGGTGAAAGACGAACTTGTTTCGCTCACCAACAAAACCTCTGACGAAGTACAAAGCAAGGCGGATGACATTCTATACAAGATCATTCACCGTTATGCCGGAGAAATAGCCGGTAACTTCAAACCAAGCTCTTACAGGTTTGCCCGCGAGCTGGTCAAGTTCTGGTTTGCCAGGCTGCTGAATGGCGCCCGGGTAAAAAAATTCGGAGCTTTCTTCCGCAACAAATACACCCTGCGCGACAAGATCCACATCGTAGGGAAAGTGAAACAGCTCAGAAAGCTGGCCAAAAAAGGAACCGTGATCATGGTTCCCACACACTTCAGCAACCTCGATTCGATCCTCATCGGATGGGTGATCCACTCACTTGGGCTGCCTGCGTTTATCTATGGAGCCGGGTTGAACCTTTTCAACATCAAGATCTTCGCCTACTTCATGAACAGTCTGGGCGCGTATAAGGTAGACCGGCGCAAAAAGAACCTGCCTTATCTTGAGACCTTAAAAGCATATTCAACACTCGCCATTCAGAAGGGTGCGCACAGCCTCTTCTTTCCTGGCGGCACCCGGTCACGCTCAGGCATGATCGAAAAACAGCTCAAGCTCGGATTGCTCAGCTCAACGGTAGAAGCACAACGCAACCTGTACCTGAAAAGTCAGCAGGGCGAGACCGAGATCCGCAAGATATTCGTTGTGCCCGTAACGCTGAACTATCACTTTGTGCTGGAAGCGCCCGACCTCATCGACGATTATCTTTCAGTGAAGGGACAGGACCGTTATCTTCCCGAACACGATAAATACGGAAGCTGGCAGCTGCTTCAGTTCCTCTATAAGTTCTTCTCCAAAGGCTCCAATATCTCGGTCTCTATCGGCAGGGGACTTGACGTGCTGGGCAACTATGTAGATGATGAGGGCAACAGCCTTGATCCGCATAACCGGATCATCAACACGCGCGATTATTTTGTAAGCAGCGACGAAATTGTAATAGACAAGCAGCGGGAGGATCAGTACACCCGCATGCTCAGCCAGAAGATCGTTACGGAGTATCACCGCATCAACCGTGTTTTTGCGAGTCACCTCGTAGCCTTTGTAGCTTTTGAAATGTGGCAGCACAAACATCCGAAGCTCGACCTGTTCGAGCTGCTGCGTTTACCAGAAGAAGACCTCATGATCCCTTATGAGGAATTCAGAATGGTTTGCAAGCGTGTGAGGAAACAGATCTACCAGCTCAAGACCGAAGACAAGGTCAACCATGCCACCCATTTGAAAGGCAAGATCGACCTGGTGATCCGTCATGGCCTTGAGAACGTAGGCATCTTCCACCTGAAACGTCCTCTTCTTTTCAACAAGGAAGGCAATATCATTACCAGGGATCTCAACACATTGTACTATTACCACAACAGGTTAGTCGGCTATGACCTCGAGAAGTTTATCTGAAGATAAACCGATCGGAGTGATCGGGGCTGGTAACTTCGGAAGCGCAGTGGCAAACCTGCTGGCGCCGCACCGCAAAGTGCTCTTGTATGCGCGAGACGAAAACCTCGTCAAACGCATCGCAGAACATGGTGAGAACAGGGGCCACAAAATGCATCCCAACATCGAGCCTTTGAATGACATGGCATATGTTGCGCAGGAATGTGACATCATTTTTCCCATTGTTCCTTCTGCCCATTTCAGATCGATGATGAAAAAATTGTCGGTCTACCTCCACCCCTATCATATTCTCATTCATGGTACGAAAGGGTTTGATATTCAGCTGCCGGAGAAAGAGAGCATCCAGAATACCCCAACCCTGAGCCGCAGCCAGGTGAAGACCATGAGCGAAGTGATCATGGAAGAAAGTGTAGTAGTGCGTGTAGGCTGCCTGGCAGGACCCAACCTCTCGAAAGAACTGGCTGCGGGACAACCTGCTGCCACAGTGATCGCCAGTCAATTCAACGAAGTAATTCAGATCGGCAAACGCCTGCTGCGCAATGACCGCTTTCAGGTGTATGGCAACAACGACCTTGTGGGTGTGGAACTGGCCGGTGTGCTGAAAAATATTATCGCTATTGCTGCCGGTGCCTTGAGCGGCATGGGCTATGGTGAAAATGCTAAAGGACTGCTGGTAAGCCGGGGAATGGTTGAAATGGTTTACCTCGGCCGCGCGCTGGGTGGCAACACCAAAGCATTTCTGGGCGTTGCCGGCGTGGGCGATCTTGTTACCACGTGCAACAGCTCATTGAGCCGTAACTTCAGCGTTGGCTACAGACTGGCACAGGGCGAAACACTCGATCAGATCTTAAAGAGCACCGATGAAATAGCCGAGGGTATCAACACCGTGCTCATTGCAAAAAAATGTGCCGAATACTACAAAGTGCGCGCGCCGATCACCACTACGCTGTACAAGGTCTTGTTTGAAGACCTCACCATGAAGCAGGCACTGCAATACCTCATGCGCTACCCGTTGAATGTGGATATTGATTTTTTGTAGTCCACAGACCACGGTCGACAGTCCACGACAGCGTTGTGTGAAAATTAAGATCTTATCACAATCCTGGAGCGCCGGCGCCATTGCAACTCAACTCATAGCGCGGAAATCTTAGACGTAGCACCACACGGCTGTGGACGGTGGTCTGTGGACTCTTCAAAACTGTTTTCTGATCTTCTCGGCAGTTTCCGCCAGCCCTTCTTTCGAAGGGGTTAGCTTGGGGCGGCTGAAGTTAACATCGCCCATTGAATTCATAGGAATGAGATGGATATGCGTATGTGGTACTTCCAGCCCGATGACGGACACAGCCACCCTGTTGCAGGGGATGGCTTTACCTATGGCAAGTGCCACTTTTTTGGCAAAAATATTCAACCCTGTAAGCGTTTGATCGTCGAGGTCGAAGATATAATCTACTTCCTTTTTAGGAACCACCAGGGTATGCCCCATCACCAGTGGATTGATGTCGAGGAAGGCGATATGCTTTTCGTCTTCGGCGACGATGTGAGCGGGTATTTCGCGGTTGATGATCCGGGTAAAGATGCTGGCCATACAGGTGACTTATGCGCCGATATTGGTGATCTCGAATTCCATTTCACCGGCAGGTGTTTTGATCTTGGCTACGTCTCCCTTTTTCTTGCCCAGCAACCCCTTGCCTATGGGCGACATCGTGGAGATTTTACCGGACTTCAGGTCAGCTTCTTCTTCTGATACCAGGGTATAGGTAACGGACGCTCCGTTCTTTTTATTCTTGATAGTGACCTTCGAAAGAATGGACACTTTGGAAGTATCTATGTTGGTCTCGTCCAGCAGACGGGCATTACTCACCAGGTCTTCAAGCTGTGCGATCTTTGCTTCCAGGTGGCCCTGTGCATCTTTGGCGGCATCGTACTCGGCGTTCTCACTGAGGTCGCCTTTGTCACGTGCGTCTGCGATCTGCCTGGCAATATCAGCCCTGCCCTTGGTTTTGAGCTGGCTTAGTTCTGTCCTCAATTTCTCGAGGCCATCTTTGGTATAGTATGATATTTTACTCATGACAATAACGCATTAGTAAGTCGAACATTTTTGATTTTCACCACGATCTCTATGGTGGGTGAAAAAGAAACAACGGCCTCATGGCTGAGACCGTTGTTATCACAAAGGTAATACTTTATCCTACGATTGCAAAAATTATGTGCCTACCAGCTCGGGAAGGTTGGTTTTGATCTGCGCCAGGATCTCATCATCAAACCGGGCCAGGTACAGGGTTTTCACCTTTGAAAGTTGCTCGACCGATAGGCCTTTTGCGCCCCGCAGATCGGCTTTATACAAACTCGCATTTTCGAAGTCGGCGCCCATCACATAACAGTTCTGCAGGTTTGCCTCCATCAGGAACGCGTTATTAAAATTGGCTTTGATGAGAAATGCACTTTCAAATTGCGACTTGATAAGAAAAGCGTCCTTAAAATTGGCGCCGCTGGCATAAGCACCTTTCAGGTTGGCCTGATTCAGGTTAGAGTTCTCGAAATTGGTCTGGTTCAACCGGGCGTTCTCGAGGTTTGCCTCGATGAGCGACGATTGTGAAACGTTAGAAGAGTTCAGGTTCGAACCCGCAAGGTTCACATAGTTCAGGTTCGTTCTTGGCAGATAACAATTCACCAGGTTGATCTCATGGATCTTGTGACGGTTCAGACGTTTGATGTTACCTACCGTACGGAACGCCGCTTCTTCGGATTCCCACAAACGGAAGTCGTCGATCTCATCCTTGTATGTGCGGATGCGCTGCCGAATCTCTCCATTCTGGTTCAACCAGAAGATCAGGATACCGATCACCGCGATATCGAAGATCATACCGTGCGCTTCAGCGAGAACCTGCTGAATGAATGTATCGAAATCTCTGATGTAATACTGAAGACTTAAGCTGATCACCAGAATAGCAACACAGATCAGCACAATGGTAGAAGTGAGCAGCGGCTTTTCAATAATAGAGTTATAGAACTCCATCCATTTTTTCATTCTTTTTTGTAAAAAACTCATAAAGCTACTTCCCGTGCGTCAGATGAAGATAAGAAATTCACAGCATCTTCTGAAAATCGAGTGCTTTGATTTTCTCCACCAAAGCTACGTTAATTTTCAGGTGCGATTCATACGTCCATCCTGCAATGTGAGGGGTGAATATTACATTGGACTTACGCTTGAGATAGTTGAAGGATTGCTGTTGTTCAGGGGTTAGCTTGTTGATTTTCTCATTCTCCAGAACATCCAGCGCTGCGCCCCTGAGCTTGCCTTTTTCTATCGCTTCGGCCAGCACACTGAATGGAATAATCTCTCCCCTGGCGGTATTTATGAGGATAATGTTCTTTTTGAAACGGCTCAGATAGTCAATTGAGACCATGGCCCGGGTTTCTTCTGTCAGCGGGATGTGCAAACTTAAAATATCGGTTTCCGCGAAAATGCGGGCCATATCCGCCTCTGTGCAAAAAGCGCTGCCATACCCCGTTTTATATTTATCATACGCCAAAACCTTACATCCGAACCCTGAAAGTCTCCGGGCGAATGCCTGCCCCATATTGCCATAACCAATAAGGCTAACAGTTTTCTCCATCAGCTCTTCGCCACGGTTGCCTTCTCTTTCCCACGTGCCGTTCCTGACCTCTGCATCGCCCCTGGGTATGTTGCGCATCAGACCCAACAGTATACCTACTGTAAATTCGCCCACAGCGTCACGGTTGCCTTCGGCGGCATGAAGCACATGGATTTTTTTCTGCGACAGGTAGGCCAGGTCAAGATTGTCAAGACCCGCTCCTGCCCTGCCGATGAACCTCACCGTTGGGTGCTCGCCCAACAGATCGGCATCAACAACCGTTTTGCTTCTCACGATGAGCCCTTCATATGCGCCAACGATCTGTTTGATCTCATCGCGCGCAATGCCTGGCTGATAATCAGGATGCCACCCGATGGCTTTAAGCATGGCAAACAAACTGTCATGCATCGGATCGATGATCAGGCATTTTTTTTTCATCAGATGAGAAGAAGGCGAATGGTTAAAAAATAAAGTGTAAGGCCCAGCAGATCGTTTATCGTAGTGATAAAGGGACCGGCAGCCAGCGCAGGATTAAAACCAAAACGGTTCAGCACCAGGGGCGTAATGGTACCGATGAATGAAGCGAACACAACCACGCTGAACAATGCAATTGAAACGATGAGCGACAAAGTATATTCTCCGAACAAGAGCACGTTGGCGCCCAGCACCAGCACCGAAAGAAAGAGTCCGTTGAGGATAGCCACAAAAAACACCTTGATCAGACGCTTCCACAATCCTTCATCTACGAAGTTGGGGTTGGCAAGACTCTGCACAATCAGTGATGACGACTGTATGCCTACGTTTCCGCCGGTAGCCTGGATCAGCGGTGTAAAAAAAGCGATCGCTGTTACACGCGCCAGCTGTACTTCAAAAAGCCCCATGAACTTGGCATTCATCAGGCCTCCAAAAATACCGATCAGCAGCCATGGCAGGCGGGCGCGGGCATTACGCCACACGCTATCGTCTTCCTCAACCGCTTCGCTGATACCGGTCATCGCCTGGCGCTCTTCTTCTGCCTGTTCCGTGATCACATCCACCACGTCGTCGATCGTGATTCTACCCACCAGCTGTCCCTGCACATTTACTACCGGCACCGATTCAAGGTCATACTTTCTCATGATCTCAGCCACTTCACGGTCTTCCAGATACGTTTCTACCGAGATAATATCTTTCTCACAGATGTCACCCACAATGGTGCGCGCATCGGTGATGATCAGGTCTTGTAACGCAACCCTGCCCATGAGCTTGTCCTGGTCGTCTACCACATACACAGCATAAAACTTCGAGACGTTCTCCGCCTGCTTGCGTATCTCATCAATGCACTGCACTACACTCCAATGATAACGCGCCTTCATGAGCTCTTTGGCCATCAGGCCACCAGCCACGTTCTCTTCATAACGCAAGAGCTCTATGACCTGGCTGCGAAGCTCGGGGTCCAGGCCTGAAAGAACTTCTTCTCTTTCCTTCACGGGAAGCTCGTGCAGGATATCGGCCGTATCGTCGGAAGCAAGGTGATTAAGAAATTCTGAGATCTCGTGTGGCTGGTATACTTTAAGATTTTTCTTTCTGGTATCCGAATCCAGGTCACTGATGATCTCGGCCTGCATTTCTATGGGCAGCAGGTCCATCACATACTTGGCTTCCTCGGGATTGAATTCGTATAGCAACGCCGTAATATCGGCTGCTTTGATGCCCTGAAGACTCTCGCGGATGAAGGCTTCATCGCGGCTATCCAATGCTTCCTGAAAGCGGTCGCGAAATTCTTTGGTCAGTTCAAATTCAACTATTGGTTCCTGCACGACTTTCTTCTATTAACCGGGTAAGATGGATAAACTCATCCACCGTAAGTTGTTCAGCACGTTTGTCCAACATAGGAAGTGATGAGACTTCTGCAGCCAAATTTAGATTTTTTAGAGCGTTGCGCAAGGTCTTGCGTCTGTTATTGAAACCCTGCTTCACCACCTGAACAAAAAGTTTCTCATCGCATCCCAACTGTCTGCGTTCATTGCGCTCGAGCCTGATCACTGCTGACATTACTTTGGGTGGAGGTGTAAAAACACCCGGAGGAACTTTGAACAGGTATTGAATATTGTAATAGGCCTGAAGCAGAACACTCAGGATCCCGTAGGTCTTGTTGCCATGCTGGGCCGCCAGGCGGTCTGCCACTTCTTTCTGAAGCATGCACACGATCTGCTGTACGTGATCGCGGTATTCGAGGGCTTTAAAAAAGATCTGAGATGAGATGTTGTACGGAAAGTTGCCGATGATGGAGAACGATCCCGGGAAGATCGACTGCAGGTCAAGTTTCAGAAAATCTCCTTCTATGATGCTTTGCTCCAGCGCAGGATAATTCTTCTTCAGATACGCTACGGATTCACGATCGATCTCCACCAGCCTCAGGGTGATGTGAGGTTTTTCAGCCAGGTAACGTGTAAGCACCCCCATACCCGGCCCGATCTCCAGCACCTGCTGATCTTGTGTACCGTCGGTCTTCAAACCGTCAACGATCTTGCGTGCCATGTTCTGATCGTTCAAAAAATGCTGGCCCAGTGATTTTTTTGGACGGACCTTATCCGGGTTTCCCTGCTTCCGTTTGTTGTTATGCATCGCCCAAAGGTAGGAATTGAGGTACGATATACGAAGTACGAGGCATGGCGGCGGCACGCTTAATCCATTCAAGGCGATATATATTTGTGATATTCAAATCGTGCAAATCCTATAATCCTTAAAATCCTGGTTTATTTTTGTTAATTCGCGAAGAATAAACTTTACATGACTCCATCCAAACCCAGAATAGGCATAACAGTTGGTGATCTCAATGGTATCGGGCCCGAAGTAGTGATCAAAGCGCTGGCCGACAATCGCCTTTTGAACATGGTGACTCCCGTGTTGTACGGCTCATCCAGGGTCGTATCTTTCTACAAGAAGCTCCTCAACATCGAAGAGCTCAACTACGCTCAGGTAAAGTCCAAAGGACAATTTGCACACAAGGCAGTGAATGTGGTCAACTGCTGGGAGGATAACTTCGAGATCACGCCTGGTAAACCGTCCAGGGAAAGCGGAAAGGCTGCTTTCACAGCACTGAAGTGGGCCTGCGAAGAGTTGAAAGAAGGGCTGCTCGACGCGCTCGTAACTTCACCGATCGATAAAAACACGATCCATAGCAGTGAGTTTC
This sequence comes from Chryseosolibacter histidinae, assembly GCF_018598225.1. Lineage (GTDB taxonomy): Bacteria > Bacteroidota > Bacteroidia > Cytophagales > Cyclobacteriaceae > Chryseosolibacter > Chryseosolibacter histidini. Next base: position 83,033 of record NZ_JAHESF010000024.1, read on the forward strand.
CCTTCAAGGGACACACCGAGTTTTTGACCCAATTCTTTGGGGCAGGAGAAAGCCTGATGTTCATGGTGAGCGATGCGATCAAGGTGGGATTAGTAACAGAGCATGTGCCCCTGGCTGAAGTGTCGAAGCTGATCACCAAAGAACGGTTGCTGGCCAAACTCTCGGTGATGGAAGCTTCTCTTAAAAAGGATTTCGGTATCAATAAGCCACGGATCGCCGTGCTGGGGTTGAATCCTCATGCAGGCGATGGTGGCCTGATAGGGCAGGAAGACGACCAGGTGATCAAACCAGTAGTAAACGACCTGCGTAACAAAGGAAAGCTTGTTTTCGGCCCCTTCCCTTCCGATGGATTTTTCGGTATGGCCCAGTATACCCGCTACGATGGCGTTATGGCAATGTATCACGACCAGGGATTGATACCGTTCAAATCAATAGCGTTCGAAAATGGGATCAATTTTACAGCGGGCTTATCCGTTGTACGAACCTCACCGGATCATGGCACAGCATACTCCATTGCAGGTAAAAACCAGGCGAATGAGGGTTCGATCAGGGAGGCCATATACCGGGCTGGGGATATTTTTCGCCATCGCACCGAACCATCCACAGAAAAATAACCTTTATTGATTGCATAATTTCTACCATTTAACCGCAGAAAACGTCGGTAAGCACAATATTTTATAAATTTGACTTCAAGTAAAAGTTGAAATGGACATTGTCACCAAAAAGCAACTGAATATACTTATTCAGCTTGCCGAAGCAGATAAACATTTTGCTAAGACGGAGCGTGAGATGATCTTCAAAATTGCAAAAGACCGCAATTTTCCCGAAGAGATAGTCAATGAGCTCATCCGGAATCCCGAGCCTATTGACACCCTTGGTGCCCTTTCCATGGATCAGAAATTCGAGTACCTGATGTCCAGTATAGAGCTGGTTTTTGTAGACCAGAATGTGTTTGAAAGCGAGATCATTTTTAGCAAGAACATTGCCATCAAGCTTGGATTCAAAAAAGGTGTGATCGACTTTATCATCGAGAATTATGGCAAAAAGACCCGCGAGGAGTTCAGGGGACTGCTGCTTCGGGAGTTTGTACTATAACCCATTTTTTGGCCGTATTATGTAATAAGCGGCGGATGTCCGATAGATGATTTCTTTTTCCGAAGGGGAGGGATAAGATCTGTGTTCGCCACAGGTATCCAGACTTCAATTTTGTCCAATCTTTTATTAATGGCAGAAAACCCTGTTTCTACTCTGGTTTCAAGCGTTTTGACTCTCGAGTCGACGGAAGTAAGCCGATCTTCCAGGTCAGTCAATTTCCCTTCTACTTTGGTCAATCGTCCCTCGACATTGGTCAATCTTCTCTCGACATTGGTTAATCTTCCCTCAACATTGGTTAATCTTCCCTCGACATTGGTTAATCGCCCCTCAACTTTAGTAAGTCGATTGTCGATGCCATCAAGCCGGCTATCAATGCCGTTGAGTCTTCGATCAATACCGTTAAGCCGGACGTCCATTTTAATCAATTTCTGATGTACTGGTTGGAGTTGCCGTTCCAGGAGCTTCCGGATCTTGAGGAAATCATTGGATGAGAGAGTCATGCGTTTAAATTGTTTTTTTCCCGGATTCAAAGATGTGCGTATTTTCGAAAATCCGGAAGTGTTAGCTTAATTTTTAGTACATTTAGATATTTTAAGTAGTAAAATGTACCTAAAATATTAATAAATACTTAATACGGATTTCTGAAACCATTGTATTCAGTCCAGGGCTTCGTATTTCCCCATTCCTTTGCGCTTTCCATTAATTTCCCTAAATTTGCCGACTTATTTAAAAGCCAGGTGAGGTATGGGTGTGAAGGCATTTAGCGTGAATATCATTGGCCTGAGCAACAGAATTCACACATTTCAGTACGAAATCGGTGATGTGTTCTTCAGGGAATATGGCAAAGACACAGGTCTTGTCTCTGAGGGAACGTTTCATGCTGAGGTGGAGCTGGACAAGCGCGAGACCTTTATAGAAGCCAGGTTTAAAATAGAAGGGAAGGCAAAACTGATCTGTGATCGCAGCCTGGACCCTTTTCAACACCCGGTTGAAGTTGATAGAAAAGTGGTGTTTAAATACGGCGATACAGATGAAGAGCTCAGCGACGAGATCGTCATCATCCGCCGGGACACAGACAGCCTTGAACTCGGACAATATATTTACGAGTTCATCAGCCTGGAGATACCGATGAAAAAACTTCATCCAAGGTATCAGGGGGAGCTGGAGATGGAAGATGGATCTGAAGGAAAGATCATCTATACCTCCGGAGGCGATACCGATGACAATAACGATGGCGAAGACATTGACCCTCGCTGGGAAAAATTAAAGAAATTAAAATAAACGCTGTAGACTATGCCAAATCCGAAACGAAAAACCTCGAAAACCCGGAGAGATAAAAGAAGAACACACTATAAGGCTTTTGCCAAAGAATTAGCGGTGTGCCCTACTACCGGTGAACATCATCTTCCCCACCGTGCTTTCTGGCACGAAGGCAAGCTTTACTTCAAAGGTAAAGTAGTGATGGAAAAAGAAGTTTTAGCATAAACATGCTTAACCTCGGGCATACAATATGTGAATGCGCTGCCCTGACGGCAGTAATCGGGGGAAAACAGAATCCTTACATCTTCTGAGAAGGAGATCATGACGAATTTGCTCGGTAATCTTATCGGGCATTTTTCATTTTTAAGAAGTTTGAAGTTTAGATTATCCCGCTAGTTTGAATTTAAAATAACACTATGAGTAAAATAAGGGCCGCCATCACCGGTGTAGGAGGATATGTTCCGGATTATATTCTCACCAACCAGGAACTTGAGACCATGGTTGAGACCAGCGATGAGTGGATTACCTCCCGCACAGGAATCAAGGAGAGAAGGATACTGAAAGGTGATAATAAAGGGGTTTCCGTCCTGGGCATCGAAGCAGTGAAAAACATGCTTGCCAAGACCAAGCTCGATCCCAAAGAGATCGATCTGGTGATCTTTGCTACGGTGACGGCCGATATGACCTTCCCGGCAACGGCCAACATTGTGGCTACTGCTGTTGGCGCTGTAAACGCCTTTAGCTTTGACATGAGCGCCGCCTGTTCCGGCTTCGTGTATGCCCTGGCTACAGGAGCCAGCTTCATAGAGTCAGGCAGGTATAAAAAAGTAGTGATCATTGGCGGAGACAAGATGTCTGCCATCATGGATTATACCGACCGCACTACCTGCATTATCTTCGGCGACGGCGCAGGCTGTGTGCTGCTGGAGCCTACCACAGAAGATGTGGGTGTGATGGATGCAATACTTAAAAGCGATGGCGCAGGAGAAAGCTATCTGCACATGAAGGCGGGCGGAAGCAGATTACCTGCCTCGCATGCCACTGTTGACGCCAAGCAACATTTCGTGTACCAGGAGGGATCGGCCGTATTCAAATTTGCCGTTACCAACATGGCCGATGTGGCGGCACAGATCGCTGAAAGGAACAAACTCAACGCAGAGAATATCGCATGGCTTGTGCCGCATCAGGCCAACAAAAGGATCATCGATGCCACTGCCAGCCGTGTGGGCATCACCGAAGACAAGGTGATGATGAACATTGAACGGTATGGAAACACTACGGGTGGAACCATTCCGCTGCTGTTGTGGGATTATGAAAAGAAACTCAAAAAAGGCGACAACCTCATCATTGCTGCTTTTGGCGGAGGTTTTACCTGGGGCGCCGTTTATGTAAAATGGGCGTATAACAGTTGATAACAACGCACGCACGTGGGCGCGTTATCAGCTTGCATTTGTTTAATTGATTTGTAACTTAAAGTCGTTTTTTAAATTATGGCAACCGTATCGGATCTCAGCAAAGGAAATTATATGCGCTACAACGGTGAAGTGGTACAGGTAGAGGAATTGCTCCACCGTACTCCCGGCAACCTTCGCGCTTTTTACCAGATAAAAATGCGCAACGTTCGCAATGGCAAAGTTGCTGAGAACCGTTTCCGCCCCGGCGACGAAGTAGAGATCCTTCGTGTAGAGACCAAAGAGTATCAATACCTCTATGCTGACGGTGAAAGCCTCGTGTGTATGGACAACGAGACGTTCGACCAGATCTACCTCGACAAGGTACTTTTGGGCGATGCCGTGCAATACATCAAGGAAGGTGTTACGTTGCTGATCGCTTTCGAGAACGGTACCAATCCCATTACAGCAGAAGCGCCAGCCCACGTTGTGATGGAAGTTCAATATACGGAACCCGGCCTGCAGGGCGATACTGCCACCCGTACCCTGAAGCCTGCAACCCTGGAGAATGGTGCCGAGATCCGCGTACCCTTGTTTATCAACACCGGTGAAAAAATAAAAGTAGACACACGTACAGGAGCTTACATAGAACGTGTTAAATAGATCTTATGAGCAAAAGCCGCACGCCAAAACCGACTGCAAAAAAAGAGACCAACACATCACGGACATCTTCGGATTCCGGATCATCAAACCAATCTGAAATGAAAACATCAGAAATCCGAGACCTTATCGACTTCATCTCCAAATCCGGCCTGAACGAGGTGAACATTGAGACCAAAGAGCTCAAGCTTCAGGTGAAACGCGAGCCGGATCAGAAAGTATTCAAATCCACATCGGTTGTTGCGCCGGTTGCCGCCGCTCCCGTAGCCACAGCTGCGCCCGTAGCTTCAGCCGCAAGTGCTCCTGCTCCCGCATCCAAGGCTCCGGCAGCTTCTTCAGACTCCGGCAAGAAAACCATCGAGATCAAGTCACCCATGATCGGTACCTTCTACCGCTCATCAGGCCCTGACGCTGCCCCGTTTGTATCGGTCGGCGATAAGATCTCCAAAGGCCAGACAGTATGCATCATTGAAGCGATGAAGCTCTTCAATGAGATCGAATCGGAAGTATCGGGAACAGTGGTAAGAGTGATGGTAGAAAATTCCACGCCGGTTGAATACGACCAGGTACTGTTCGTCGTAGAACCTGACTAATAACTTTCGGTCCCGATAACTATCGGGACCAGATCTCTGATTTCCTGTTTTGTAAATCCGGGATCTGACTTCAACTTACATTGAGACCGGGCTCAATCTGAAATCAACCCGAATCAGAAATCAAATAAAGGAATGTTCAAAAAAATATTAATAGCCAACCGCGGCGAGATAGCCTTGCGCATCATTCGTACCTGTCGCGAAATGGATATCAAGACAGTAGCGGTTTACTCCACTGCAGACCGTGAAAGCCTTCACGTTCGTTTTGCTGATGAAGCCGTGTGCATTGGCGACGCTCCCAGCAAAGATTCATATCTGAATATACCCCGCATCATTTCAGCGGCCGAGATCACCAACGCAGACGCTATCCACCCGGGATACGGATTTTTGTCTGAACGCGCCGAGTTCTCTGCCATCTGCCATGAGTATGGAATAAAATTCATCGGCCCCACACCTGCCATGATCCAGGCCATGGGTGATAAATCAACGGCCAAGGATACTATGAAAAAAGCCGGTGTGCCCACGATCCCCGGTTCTGACGGCCTGCTCGACTCCATCGAAGAAGGACGCAAGCTCGCCAAGGAGATCGGCTACCCGGTGATCGTCAAGGCAACCGCCGGTGGTGGTGGAAAAGGAATGCGGATCATCAACGATGACTCCGAGTTCAAAAAAGCATGGGACGATGCCAAACGTGAAGCCGGTGCAGCCTTCGGAAACGATGGATTGTATCTGGAGAAATTTGTTGAAGAGCCACGCCACATCGAGATCCAGGTAGTGGGCGACCAGTACGGAAAAGTGTGCCACTTGTCTGAACGCGATTGCTCCGTGCAGCGCAGGCACCAGAAGCTGGTGGAAGAAACTCCTTCTCCTATCGTGAGCCAGGAGCTGCGCGAGAAGATGGGCGAAGCTGCCATCAAAGGTGCAAAGGCCATCAACTATGAAGGCGCAGGAACGATCGAGTTCCTCGTTGACAAACACGGCAAGTTCTACTTCATGGAAATGAACACCCGTATCCAGGTAGAACACCCGATCACGGAAGAAGTAACAGACTACGACCTGATCAAAGAACAGATCAAGGTTGCAGCGGGTGTGCCGATCTCGGGCACCAACTACTTCCCTAACCTCTATGCGATGGAATGCCGGATCAACGCAGAAGATCCCGCTAACGGTTTCAGGCCCTCTCCCGGCAAGATCACCAACCTGCATATGCCCGGCGGACACGGTGTGCGCATCGACAGCCACGTATACGCCGGTTATACCATTCCTCCGAACTACGATTCAATGATCGCCAAGCTGATCGTCAGCGGCCAGTCGCGTGAAGAGGTGATCACCCGTATGAAACGTGCCCTGCAGGAATTTGTGATCGAAGGCGTGAAGACGACCATTCCTTTCCATATCGCCTTAATGGACAATCAAATTTTCAGGTCTGGTAAGTTCACCACCAAGTTCCTCGAAACATCCTTCGATTTTTCAACGCTGCCGAAGTAGTTCCAAGCGCTGACCACTCATATAACCTAATAGCAAAGGATACCATTTTCGGTATCCTTTTTTTCTTTTTCAATATCTTAGTAAGGACAGGAATGATCCTGATCCAGTTATTTATTTAAATCTTACCACTTTGAAGAGACGAGACTTTGTTCAACTGACAGGTTTAGGTATTGGCGGAATGCTTTTACCTTTTCCGAGCATGGGGAATCCTACCACGATCGAAGCGATGTTGGACACTCCCCTGGATATCAGGCAGAAAAAACAATTGGCGGATGTGGCGCTGAACACGGCAAAATCATCAGGTGCAACGTATGCGGATATCCGGATTGGCCGTTACCTGAACCAGTTCATCAGCACACGCGAAAATAAAGTTCAGGGCATAGAGAACAGCGAATCGTTCGGTACCGGCATCAGGGTGATCGTGAACGGAACGTGGGGCTTCGCAGCAACCAACGATGTCACTAATGACGGTGTTAAGAAAGCAACACTGCGGGCCGTGGCCATCGCCAAAGCCAATTCAAAATTCCAGAAGGAACCGGTGAAGCTGGCCCCCGTAAAAGCCTTCGGTGAAGTGGTCTGGAACACACCCATTCAGCAAAATGCCTTTGAAGTGCCGGTCTCTGAAAAAGTAGACCTGCTGCTGAAAGCCAATGCCGGCGCTTTGCAGAACGGGGCAACGTTTGCAAGCTCCAACCTCTTTATGGTGAACGAGCAGAAATATTTCGCTTCCACCGACGGCTCTTACATCGATCAGAACATCCACCGCATCTGGCCCACATTCAACGTTTCCACAATCGATAAAGCGTCAGGGAAGTTCAAGGCCAGGCAGGCATTGAGCGCACCCATGGGCATGGGCTATGAGTACATGGTGCCAAAAAAGGAAGATAAGCTTCAAGGCCCCGCGGGCATGGTGCTCTACCGCAACAGTTACGACATTGTTGAGGACGCCACGCTTGCCGCAAAACAGGCTAAGGAAATGATCACCGCCAAATCGGTGGAACCTGGCAAATACGATCTCGTACTCGAGCCAAACCACCTCGGCCTCACCATCCACGAGTCGGTAGGCCATCCGCTGGAGCTCGACCGCATACTGGGATATGAAGCCAACTATGCGGGTACCAGCTTTGCCACGCTCGACAAGCTGAAATCCGGCACCTTCAATTATGGAAGCAAGATCGTGAATATTTTCGCCGACAAGACGCAGCCCGGCTCACTGGGCGCTGTGGGCTACGACGATGAAGGCGTGCAGTGCAAGCGCTGGGATCTTATCAGAGACGGCATTCTTGTCAACTTCCAGGCTATCCGGGATCAGGCGCACATTCTCGGTCAAAACGAATCGCACGGATGCTGCTACGCACAAAGCTGGAGTGATGTTCAATTCCAGCGCATGCCCAACGTATCGCTTGCGCCCGGCAAAGAGCCTTACAGCATCGACCAGATGATCAAGGACGTGGAGAAAGGTATCTACATCGCCGGCCGCGGCTCCTACTCCATCGACCAGCAGCGTTACAATTTCCAATTTGGGGGAACCGTGTTCTATGAGATCAAGAACGGCGCTATTACGGGTATGCTCAACGACGTGGCCTACCAATCCAACACACAGGAATTCTGGAACAGTTGTGTGAAGATCTGCGACGAGCGCGATTATCGCCTGTTCGGATCTTTCTTCGATGGCAAAGGCCAGCCTTCACAGGTCAGCGCTGTATCGCACGGAAGTGCTACGGCACGCTTCAACGGCGTTAATGTCATCAATACAGGCAGAACCATTTAACCTAAACCTAATACATGAAAAGACGAGATTTTATCCAGTTGGCGGGAATGGGCGCCGGCGCAATGATGCTGCCGATGCCTGCCTTCTCGCGAACAGTGGATCCGGCCGAGATGCTGGTGCCGCTCATGGATGTAAAACAGAAAAAAGCGCTGGCGGATGTTGCCCTGAACACGGCCAGGTCGCTGGGGGCAACCTATGCCGATGTGCGCATTGGCCGGTACCTGAACCAGTTCGTTGCCACCCGCGAGAAAAAAGTGCAGGGCATCACCAACACCGAATCGTTCGGCACGGGCGTGCGTGTGATCGTCAATGGCACCTGGGGCTTCGGCGCCAGCAATGAAGTAACGCCTGACGGAATTAAAAAAGCAACCGAACGCGCCGTGGCCATCGCCAAAGCCAATTCAAAATTCCAGAAAGAGCCGGTGAAGCTCGCCACTACACCTTCGTATGGCGAGGTGAGCTGGAAAACACCCATTCAGAAAAACGGTTTCGAGGTATCGATCAAAGACAAGGTAGACCTGCTGCTGAATGCCAACGCCAAGGCTATGGAAAAAGGCGCCAGCTTTGTGAACAGCCTGCTTTTTTTGGTGAATGAACAAAAGTACTTCGCCTCTACGGAGGGGTCTTACATCGACCAGGACATTCACCGCACCTGGCCCAACTTCAGCGTGTCGATGGTTGACAGGCAGTCGGGCCAATTCAAAAACCGTTCTGCCTTCAGTGCCCCCGTTGGCATGGGTTACGAGTATCTTGACGGAAAAGCGGAAGACAAGATCCAGGGTCCCGGCGGAATCATCCTCTACAACAAATCTTACGATATTGTTGAAGACGCCGCCATGGCCGCAGAACAGGCGAAGCAGATGATCGCAGCCAAGTCTGTGGAACCGGGCAAATACGACCTGGTACTGGAACCTTCTCACATGTGGCTCACCATCCATGAATCGGTAGGGCACCCCACCGAGCTCGACCGCGTGCTGGGATATGAAGCAAATTACGCCGGCACAAGCTTCCTCACACTCGATAAATGGCAATCGAAGAACTTCAAGTTCGGCAGCAAGATCGTGAACTTCATGGCCGACAAAACACAGGTGGGTTCACTTGGCGCCGTAGGATTTGACGACGAAGGTGTGAAGTGCAAATCGTGGGAACTCATCAAAGACGGTGTGCTTGTCAACTACCAGGCCATCCGCGACCAGGTGAATATCATCGGCCAAAAAGAATCGCACGGATGCTGCTATTCGCAAAGCTGGTCTGACGTGCAGTTCCAGCGTATGGCGAACGTTTCGCTGCAGGCAGGGCGCGAACAGGTTACTCCGGAGCAAATGATCTCCGGTGTCGACAAAGGGATCTACATCGTGAAAGACGGTTCGTTCTCCATCGATCAGCAGCGTTATAACTTCCAGTTTGGCGGCGTGCTCTTCTTCGAGATCAAGAACGGAAAGATCGCCGGCATGCTGAAAGACGTAGCCTACCAGGCGAACACACAGGAGTTCTGGAACTCATGTGCGCAGATCTGTGATGAGCGTGATTACAGGCTCAACGGTGCTTTCAATGACGGCAAGGGCCAGCCCAGCCAGTCGAACGCCGTATCACACGGTTCTGCCACCACAAGGTTCAACGGTGTAAACGTGATCAACACAGGAAGAACCATCTAATCGTAAATCCGAAATTGTAAATCAGAAATAATCATGGCAATACTTTCAAAAGAAGAAGCTAGAAAAATATTGGAGAAAGTGCTGAGCTTTTCCAAGGCGGATGGCTGCGAGGTGAACCTGAACGGTTCTGACGGCGGCAACATCCGCTATGCGCGGAACAGCGTCTCCACCTCCGGCGAAGACAGCAACATCAGCCTGGCTGTTCAATCGTACTACGGCAAAAAAGCGGGCAGCGCCACCATCAACGAGTTTGACGATGCGTCGTTGGAGAAAGTTGTACGGCGCGCTGAAGAGCTCGCGAAGCTGGCGCCCGAAAACCCCGAGTTCATGGAGCCGCTGGGACCACAAACCTACGGACCTTCCAAGACCTGGTCTGAGGCTACGGCGAAGATCACACCCGATTATCGCGCACAGGCTGCCGCCAACAGCATCGGCCCCGCATCGGCGAAAGACATCACGGCTGCCGGATTTCTTGAAGACAACCGCGGCTTTACGGCAATGATGAACAGCAAAGGTCTGTTTGCCTACAACCAGTCTACCAATGTTGATTTCACCGTCACCATGCGTACCAACGACGGTACCGGCTCAGGCTGGGTCACCCGTAACTTCAACGATGTAAGCAAGCTCGATACAGCCGAGGCTTCAAAAGTTGCGATCGACAAAGCATTGATGTCGCGCAACGCCAAGGCCATTGAACCTGGAAAATATACCGTTATTCTGGAGCCTGCTGCTGCCGGAGACTTGATCGGCCTGATGCTGTTCGGTATGAACGCGCGCCAGGCAGACGAAGGCAGAAGTTATCTTTCCAAAAAAGGTGGTGGCACGAAGCTCAACGAAAAGATCGTTGATGAGCGTGTGAACATTTACACCGATCCGCAGCATGATGACGTGCCTGCATCGCCCTGGATGCCGAATGGACTGGCCAGGAAAAAAATGGATCTGATCCGTGGCGGCGTAGTAAAGAACCTGATCTATGACCGTTATTGGGCGTCACAAAAGAACGTTGAGGCAGTTCCGCTTCCCGGAAACCGCATCATGGAAGGTGGATCGGCATCGCTGGAAGACATGATCAAGGATACCAAAAAAGGTATACTCGTGACACGCTTCTGGTATATCCGTGCCGTTGACCCCCAGACATTGTTGTACACGGGTCTTACCCGCGACGGAACTTTCTACATCGAGAACGGTGTGATCAAACATCCGATCAAGAACTTCAGGTTCAATGAAAGTCCCGTGATCATGCTCAACAACCTCGAGACCCTTGGTAAGCAGGTGCGCGTGGGCGGTGGCGGTGGCCCCGGCGGTGGTGGAAGCTCGCTGATCCCCTATATGAAGATCCGCGACTTTACCTTCACCAGCTTGTCTGACGCTGTTTAATACGTTTGATCTCAGATCTCTAATCCAATCCCCGGCCATACCGGGGATTTTTTTTATGCTATTATCTGCTGATCGTTAAAGCTATTTATCGGGATCTGATTGGATCGATTTTAATAAAATGCTAATATCGTCTTGCATAATTAGCGGTCTGTAATTCTGACAACCTGAACGCCGACTAATTAAAACACTTAAACTCTGATCCCTTGAAAAGACGAGACTTTATTTACCTCACGGGAATGGGCGCTGCCGCCACCATGCTGCCTGGTATCCCGGTTACCGGAAGGCCTATTACGCCTGAAGAAGCGCTTATGCCGGTAGACCCTGCTCTTAAAAAGCAGATGGCGGATGTTGCACTCAACGCCGCACGTTCAAAAGGAGCCACTTACACCGATGTTCGCATTGGCCGTTATCTGAACCAGTTCGTGATCACACGCGAAGACAAGGTTCAGAATATTGTGAATACCGAATCTTACGGTATGGGTATCCGCGTGATCAGCAATGGAAGCTGGGGTTTTGCGGCCACCGACAAAATGGACAAGGAGAGCATTGCCAAAACCGCGGAGCTGGCAGTAGCCATTGCCAAAGAGAACTCCCGGCTTCAGACCGAGCCCGTGCAGCTGGCGCCCCAGAAAGGATACGGCGAAGTAAGCTGGAAAGCACCCATTGAAAAGAACGCCTTCGAGATCCCGATCAAGGAGAAGGTGGATCTGCTGCTGGGCGTGAATGACGCAGCCATGAAGGGTGGCGCAAATTATATCACCTCCCTCCTGTTCATGGTGAACGAGCAAAAGTATTTTGCCTCAACGGATGGCTCTTATATCGACCAGGATATTCACCGCATCTGGCCTACGTTCTTCATCACCAAGATCGATGCAGCCACGGGCAAGTTCGAGACCCGCAATGCGCTTAGTGCGCCCGTGGGAATGGGTTATGAATATCTTTACGCACGGCCTCAGGACAAGATCCAGGGTATCACCACGCTCTACAAGGGCAGGTATGACATGCTCGAGGACGCCAAGGCAGGTGCAGCACAGATCGGCGAAAAGCTCAAAGCAAAATCCATCGAGCCGGGAAAATACGACCTCATCCTCGATCCTTCTCACTTGTGGCTCACCATCCATGAATCGGTAGGACACCCCAGCGAGCTCGACAGGGTGCTGGGTTACGAAGCCAACTTCGCCGGAACCAGCTTCCTCACCCTCGACAAGTGGCAATCGAAACAATTCAAGTTCGGCAGCAACATTGTGAACATCGCGGCTGATAAAACACAACCCGGATCGCTGGGTGCTGTGGGCTACGATGACGAAGGTGTGAAGTGTGGCCAGTGGGACATCATCAAAGACGGCATCCTGGTGAACTATCAAACCATCCGCGACCAGGCACATATTCTTGGACTCACCCAATCGCAGGGATGCTGTTATGCAGACAACTGGAGCAGCGTTCAGTTCCAGCGCATGCCGAATATTTCACTGCAGCCCGGCAAAGAGAAAAAGAGCATCGATGACCTTATCAAAGGTGTTGAGAAAGGTTTGTATATCATCGGTGACGGATCGTTCTCCATCGACCAACAGCGCTATAACTTCCAGTTCGGAGGACAGCTTTATTATGAGATCAAGAACGGAAAAATTGCAGGCATGGTGAAAGATGTGGCTTACCAGTCGAACACCCAGGAGTTCTGGAACTCATGTGTGGGCATTGCCGATGCCAGCGACTACCGTCTCGGCGGTTCGTTCTTCGACGGCAAGGGTCAGCCCGCGCAGAGCAGCGCCGTTTCCCACGGCTCGTCCACCGCCCGTTTCAATGGTGTTAATGTGATCAATACTTCAAGAAATATCGGATAAGACTATGGCTATACTTACAAAAGACGAAGCCTTCGCTTTATTGAAAAAAGTGCTGGCTTATTCCAAAGCGGATGAATGTGAAGTGAATCTGAGTGGTACAGACAATGGTAACGTCCGGTATGCACGCAATTCTGTGACCACCAGCGGGCGCATCAGCCAGAGCAGCCTGGTGGTGTCGTCGGCTTTCGGAAAAAAACTTGGCGTGGCTACCATCAACGAATTCGATGACGCATCGCTTGAAAAAGTTGTGCGCCGGGCAGAAGAGCTGGCGAGGCTTGCTCCCGAGAACCCTGAGTTCATGCCTTTCCTCGGCCCGCAGAAATATGCAGAGCCCATCACCTATGTTCCATCTACGGCAGCCATCACGCCGAAGCAACGCACCGACCTGGTGGAGCAGAGCCTGAACGTGGCCAAGAGCAGCAAAGCTGTTGCGGCAGGCTTCCTCGAAGACAATGCCGGCTTCTCAGCCATGATGAACTCGAAGGGGTTGTTTGCTTACAATACATCGACCAATACAAATTTTTCCGTGACGGTACGTACCTCAGACAGCCTCGGTTCGGGTTATGCCACACGCGGTTATAACGACGTCACCAAGCTGGATACGAAGAGCGCTACACAGATCGCTACAGACAAAGCCCTGAAGTCGGCTACGGCAAAGGCGATAGAACCGGGCAAATACACCGTTATTCTCGAACCCGCCGCAGCAGCGGTGCTGATGGAGCGCATCTTTTTCGGGCTGGATGCACGGCAGGCTGATGAAGGCCGCAGCTTCCTGAGCAAACCCGGAGGCAAGACCCGTCTCGGCGAAAAGCTGGTGGATGAACGTGTCACCCTGTATTCCGATCCACTGAATCCTGAACTGCCAACCTCCACCTGGAGCGGAGACGGAAGGCCACAGGAGAAAGTGACCTGGATTGACAAAGGCGTAGTTAAAAACTTCTCATACTCACGCTACTGGGCACAGAAGCAGAACGCCAGGCCTATTCCCGCGCCTGACGGTATGATCATGGAAGGCGGAACAAAATCCCTGGAAGACCTCATCAAAGGCACGAAGAAAGGGATCCTTGTGACACGCCTGTGGTACATCCGTGATGTTGACCCTCAGTCGCTGCTGCTGACCGGCCTTACCCGTGATGGCACTTTCTACATCGAAGACGGCAAGATCCAGTACCCGGTGAAAAACTTCCGCTTCAACGAAAGCCCGGTGATCATGCTCAACAACCTTGAAGAGCTTGGAAAACCCGAGCGGACCGTGAGCGTGGAATCAAACCAGAACTACCTCCTGCCTCCCATGAAGATCCGGGACTTTACCTTTACAAGCCTGTCAGACGCGGTCTGATGCTGGTCATATCCCTAACAGAATCCCTGGTCATTGGCCGGGGATTTTTGTTTTGGCGCACTGAAAACGAGTGCAAAAATGAATCGAAAAAACGATCCGTTATTCTTTCCGCTTATATAATTCATCTTATTAGATTGCCTGTGAAACAGGAAATTGCAATGATGTCTGCTGATAACAAGTTCTTCTTTACACGCCTGCAGTATGAATCGGGCGACTGGGACGTGGATCAGCGCATGCCTTCTAACGTACTGAACTCCCTCATCGAATATACGACGCTGAAGGTTGAGACCCAGGAGAACGTTGTCTCCTTAAGCAGCACGGAGATCTTCCGCTGCCCGTTCTGTTATCTCAGCGGCCACAAGCTGGTAGAGTTTACGGCACAGGAACGAGAGAACTTTGAAAAATACGTACGCAATGGTGGGTTCGTTTTTGTAGACGATTGCAATCACGACATCGACGGGCTCTTTGCCAAGTCTTTCGAATCGCAGATGGAACGGATCTTCGGCGCCTCAGCCTTGAAGAAAATTCCCAACAACCACCAGCTGTATTCCATGTTCTTCTCGTTCGAGGGCCCTCCCACCACCTCGCAGGAGCTGAATGGTTGGGGCGATGACATCGTACACGATTACCTGAAAGCGATCGAGGTTGACGGACGCATCGGTGTTCTTTACAGCAACAAGGACTACGGCTGTGAGTGGGATTACGATTTCAGGAATAAAAGATTTTACCGGATAGACAATACAAGATTCAGTGTGAACATTGTGATGTATGCACTGATGCGATAATAGGCAGTAGGCAAGGATAGTCCACGGTCGACGGTCCACGGCAGTGCGGAGTGATAGAAACCAAAAATTGAAATCAGAAATCTGAAATATAAAAATGACCACAGAACTAAAAGCAGCAGAACAATCGGTTCAGGAGATCATACAGAAGCTTCAGGCGCTGAAGCAGGAAATTCAGAAGGTGATCGTTGGGCAGGAAGAGACCATCGATCAGCTTCTCATCACATTTCTTGCTGGTGGACACGCGCTGCTGGAAGGTGTGCCGGGGCTGGCCAAAACGCTGATGATCCGCACACTGTCAGAGGCGATCGATCTGCGCTTCAGGAGGATCCAGTTCACACCTGACCTGATGCCCTCCGATATCATTGGCACGGAGATCCTGGAAGAAGATCACGCCACGGGTAAACGATTTTTCAAATTCAACAAGGGGCCGATCTTCGCCAACATCATCCTGGCAGATGAGATCAACCGCACCTCGCCGAAGACACAATCCGCGTTGCTGGAAGCCATGCAGGAATTTGAAGTTACCTATGGCGGCGTTACTTATCCGCTGGATAAACCCTTCTTCATCCTGGCAACACAAAATCCCATCGAGCAGGCAGGAACATTTCCATTGCCGGAAGCACAGCTCGACCGTTTTCTTTTGTATGTGAAGATCTCTTACCCTACAGCCGACGAAGAAAGGTCAATCCTCGAAAGCACAACGGGAAGAAGATCAGCAACGATCCGCAAGATCATCGATGGGAATAAAATACTGGAAGCGCAAAAACTGGTTCGTGAAATTCATATCAGTCCTGACCTCATTTCGCTGGTGACCGACCTCGTGCGATCTACGCGGCCTCACCAGACAGAAGTGAAAATGGTGAAAGACTGGGTTCGCTGGGGTGCCGGTCCGCGCGCGGGGCAAGCCATGATCCTCACCGCCAAGGCAAGAGCGCTGCTGATGGGCAGGTTTGCAGTAACGCTTGACGACATCCGGCACGTAGCGCTACCGGTGCTTCGCCACAGGGTGTTGCTCAACTTCAAGGCCGAAGCCGAAGGCATCACCGCCGACCATGTCACACTTCACCTGATCGATACCATCAGCGCACAGCATAAAAAGGCATTGTAGTGTATGGATGCACGCCTCAAAGAACTGCTTAAACCGGAGATCCTCAACACCATGGACGGGCTGGAACTGGTTGCCCGGATCATTGTCGAAGGTTTCATGAGCGGCAGCAACAAGAGCCAGGCCATAGGCGTGGGCCAGGAATTCAGCCAATACCGGAACTACGAACCCGGTGATGACCTCCGGCAGCTCGACTGGAAGATGTACGCACGGTCAGAGCGTTATTTCATCAAACAGGCGGAGATCGAAACCAACATCACCGTAAAATTCATGGTAGACGCCAGCAACTCCATGGCCTACGAAGAAGATGGTATCACCAAACTTCAGTTTGCCAAGATCATTGTTGCAGCGCTTGCCTACCTCGCACGCAAGCAGGGCGATACGTTCGGCCTCTACACCGTGAACGATGAGCACGTCACCATGCTTCAGCCGCGCTTCGAGCAACAGCAGTTCATGCGTTTTCTGCATGAGCTTGTGCAGGTAAAACCCATGAGCTCATGGAAGAAAAGTGGTGTTGAGCAGCTCTTCGACCATCACGGCAAAGAGATGATCGTTTTTATTACCGATCTGTACGATGAAGCGCTCGATCTCATCAAGTTCATTTCACGTCTCAAAACTTCAAAGAACGAAGTGATCGTTTTTCACCTCATGGGAAAACATGAAACCGAGCTTGATCATGCAGGGGCTTTTACTTTTCGCGACCTGGAGAGCGGTGCAATGGTAAAAGTGGATACACGGGCGCAGCAAAAACAATATGCAGAAAAAGTAAAACAGTGGGTCAACGATTCAAGGCTTTCACTATTGGAGAAGGGAATCAATTATCACCTGGTGCGCATGGATGAATTGCCGGAGCAGATCCTGCGCGATTTTTTAAAGGCCAGAAAAAACCTCATGCGATGATCCAGTTTGCAAATCCGGTGTGGTTGTGGGGACTGCTGGGATTACTGATCCCGGTAAGTATTCATTTGCTGAGTCGTAAGGAAGGCAAAGTGATTCCCATTGGCAGTCTCCGGCACCTGAAAGAGTCGGATACAGCGCAATTCAGCAGCATCAGGCTTAACGAAATTCTTCTGCTCCTGCTGCGTTGCCTCCTGATAACGCTGGTAGTGCTGATGCTTGCCGGGGCCGCGATCAGGCAAACGACTTCGTCGGAGAAGAAGTGGCTGGTAGTGGAAAGAGGCATCGAAAGAGAACGAATGGCCGCGACACTTATTGACAGTTTGTCGGCACAGGGTTATGAGCTGCGACGCCTGACGAAAGATTTTCCATTGCTGGAAGATACGCTCCACAACGATGAAACTATACCGGACTATTGGGCCCTTGCGGAAGCACTGGCGGCAAAACCATGGAACGACATCATAGTTCTCAGTTATAACTACGTGGAAGGATTTAACGGAAAACGTCAGTCTATGCCTGATAACATCCGTTGGATCACGTATGAGCCTGCACCTGCCACCTTCGTTGCAAAAGCGATAGCCTTGGCCAACGATTCCGTGTGGGTTCGAACGGCGCAAACTTCGGCCGAAGCCACAATGCTGAACACCACCCTGGAAAGGACTGCGGCAAATGCAATGACGGTTGATCAGGTTGACACCATCAAAGTATCGCTGTTTTATGACCTGCAGTTCGACCGTGACGCGAAGATCATTGAAGCGTGCCTCGGAGCGGTGCAGACCGTATCCCCATACAAGATCATCATCGATAAAAAAACAACCGCGCAGTATAAACCAACGAGCAACAGCTGGACCATCTGGTTGGCCGATCAGGTGCCGCCAGCTATTCAGACACCATTGATCGTCTACAGTGCCTGCGCCGGGAATTTGCAGCCGGTGATGCTTCGTGGAGAACAAGCCCGTGTTTTGTGCAACGCTGCTGCCGGCAATCCGGATTGGATGATCACACGTCGCCTCACAGAAGGCCTGGCACTTGATGAGAACCTGAGCCTGACGCTTGCCTCGATATTACTTTCAGACCGATATATGGTCGACGATGAAAAAGATAAACGACAGCTGGCGGGGAAAGCGACGTGGTCAGCAACAACAGAAAAAGAAATACGTCAGGCTGACGTCGCCAGCACGCCGCTTGAAAGTTTTCTTGCCATTGTTTTGTTATTATGCCTGGCCGCGGAGCGCTGGCTCGCCTTTAACCGTAATCAATGAGCATTACAGAAGCACGATATCAGCTGAAACGGCTCAAACGGAAATACTTCGCCTTGAGGATAGCTGAGGTATACCTTTGGGCACTGGCTTCCGCATCCATTGCTTATGGACTCACCTCGTTGTTCGCTTCAGCAGTCTATGGATATATCCTTGCAACAACTGTTGGACTGGCGCTCTTTTCGCTGGTGTTTATCCGGTACCGGCTGCATCTTTTGAATGAAAGAAAGGTGATTGCCTTCATCGATCAGCAGCATCAGCAGCTTGAAAACAGCACCGATCTGCTGGTGAAGGAAAGTGGAACACTCACATTGCTGGAACAACTGCAGCAACAACGGGTACTTGATCAGTTCACGCTGGTGCAACATGATCTGCTGTCTCGTATACACCTCT
>NZ_JAHESF010000025.1 GCF_018598225.1 Chryseosolibacter histidinae
GCCTTATATTGTTTCTGTGCGTTAAGCGGTGTGATCCTCACCAGTCCCATGCCGTCATGCTCGCTTTTAAAAGAAGCCACCACGGTATTGTTCTCATCGAGCACCTCCCCTTCAACAGCAATACCTTTGCCCCGTTCATTGAGCGCCTTGAACGCGACGCGGTTTTCCACGCCAGGTAAGAAGTTACCACCCTCCGGAAAGAACTGTAGCGCCACCGATGGAGCAACATCCCGTAAAGGTTCATCAGGCGTGCTTCCATTGAGAATATCGATCTCCTTCACGAAGAAAAAGTCTTCGCCCAGGTTCTTCATGTAATTGGTGTAAGCCCGAACCACATACCTGCCTTCGGAGAGCGAGTCGGGAAGGCTGAAATCGCCGTGCGCCAGTCCACCAGAAACATAAAGGACATCGCGTTGAATGAGCTTGCCCTGTGCATTGAGCAATTCCGCATAGATCACGCGGCTCGCTGAATCAGCCGTGTGAAAAGTAGCGTTCACCAAATACGCCTTGAACCAGAGATCTTCACCCGCAGCATAAAAAGGTTTGTCGAGGTGCAGGTACAATTTCTCCTGTGGCCTGTAATGCACATAGGCGCTCAGCTTGTCAAGGATCTGCTTCAGGCCATCATTGAAAGGAACCGTGCTGAAGGCGAAACAGAGCATCACCGCGGTGAGGAGAGCAGAAGCGTAGTGTGAACGGAACATGAAGGAGTTTTGGAAGTAAGTTAAGAATTTGTTGCCGGTTGCCAGTTGCCTGTTGCCGGTTTAGTGACGTATAGACTATTACATTTGAGTTCCGAATGACAGATCTCATAGCGTTAGCGAAGACCTGTGCAACTGTGCCGCGCAACTGGCCATCCGGCAACCGGTAACTGGCAACCGCTTCGAACGATCCTTCCCCCATCTTTGAATGAATCCTATCCCCCGTTGTACAACGGAAACGCTAGCTTGTATCTGCATTAAACAACAGACCTATGAAAAAAATCAGTGCCGGTGTTGGCGCCGATGTTGGTGTTCCCTGCGCCGATGTTGGTGTTCTTCACCAACATCACCCCTTACATCACCCCGCCAATGTTGGTGTTCTTCACCAACATCAACCCTTACTTCTTATGAAAACAATTCTCACCCTGCTTTTCCTGGCTGCAACATGTATCGTGAACGCGCAGACCGTAGCACCTTTGTGGCAGAATTTTGTGCAGGCAAGGCAATCGGGCGAGACACCCGTACTCCCTGACTTCTCTTATGCCGGATATCACTTCTCCGAACGGTCACTTCCCGATCTGAGCGGAAAAAAGATCTTCAAGGTTACCGACTACGGTGCATTGCCTGATGACGCGCAGTATGACGATCAGGGTATACAGGCAACCATCGCGGCAGCAGAGAAAGAACCCGGCGGCGGTATTGTGTTCTTTCCTCCCGGTAAATTCCTGATCAGCGCCGATGAAGATAAAGGAAAATACATCCGCATCTCGAAAAGCAACATCGTGCTCAAAGGCAGTGGCGCCGGGGCTGGAGGTACAGAGATCTTTCAGGATAAAAAACGCATCGCCACAAGGCAGTTTCAGTTCAGGCCTTCTTCGGAAGCAGGAGCGAAGCTGGCCGCCATTATTAAAGCGGCGCCGCGCGAAAGCTTCTGGGTTGAAGTGGATAAAGCTTCAGCGCTCTCCATCGGCATGAATGTGGTGATCAAGCACAGAAGCGAAACCTTTACCCGTGATTATTTTGCTCCGCTGGGGCTCGATTCAGACTGGACACGGTTGGTGGGACCGGACGGCGGTATGAACATTCACTCTATTCATACAATAGAGAAGATCGAAGGCAATCGCATCCGGTTCAAAAATCCCATTCACTTCGACCTGAAGATCATCGAAGGCAAACCTTTCGTGCTCGAAAACTATGTGAGCCTTTCGGAATGTGGTGTTGAAGACCTGCTCTTCACCAGTAACTGGAAAACGTATCCCGAAGAATTTGTGCACCATAAAGATGGCATCCACGATGGCGGATGGAATGTGCTTGCCATGGAGTATGTGGAGAACAGCTGGGTGCGGAACTGCACGTTCAGGGATATTAATGAGTGCGTCTTTATGCGCGCTGCTTACATGACCACGGTGATCAACTGCACTTTTGAAGGAAAGAAAGGACACTCTTCCGTTCATGCCCGTACGGGTTATGGCGTGCTGGTGAAAAACTGTAAGTTCAACGGAAGTCATCACCATGGTCCGGGCACGGGTTACGCAGCTTCCAATACGGTGATCACACAATGTGAGATGGGCTCCGATCAGAATATCGACAGCCACTCCGGCCAGCCGATCGCGACACTCTTTGATAATGTATTGGGAGGTGTGTTCTCCAACCTCGGCGGCCCGCTTCCCGGGCTTCCGCATCACGGCAGGCACCTGGTGATGTGGAATTTCAGACACCGTTCTGCGCGCGACTATCATTACAATTTCTGGGACCTTGAAAAAAGAAGGAATTTCACCATTGCACATCCTGTTTTTGTGGGCTTCCAGTCAGACACGAAGATCACGTTCCAGAACGAAGGTTATGATCAGCTGCGCGGCGTTACCGTTGAGCCCGTTTCACTTTTTGAAGCCCAGCTGGATCTCCGCTTGAAAGGTAAATAGCTACCAGCTTTTAGTTGCGAGTTTCGAGCTGGGTTCTCTCGCAGCTCAAAGCTCGCGGCTGGCAGCTCAAAAGATGGTGGACAAACTAAAACGTTTGCGGAAAAAACGGCCTTCACGACCCCAAAAACGGCCCTGAACGATTCCAACCACTTAATTGAATTGTTTTTACCCCCTCGAAACACCCGCCGATTGCCACATTTAGGTAAGGATTGCAAACGATTTAGTAGTCTTAAAATGAAAAAATCAGGTAAAACGGGAATTACCCCAAGGTTAAAAGAGGCCATTGTAGTGGCGCTCCTGGTATTGACCCTGATCTTCATTTTATCGTCGATATTTTAAACCCTTAATTGCCTATGAAGGAAGCTTTACTTGGATCTAAAATGATGAAGGCGGCGCTGATGCTGCTCTTCATGTTTGCCGGACCGGTTGCGTGGTCGCAGCAGGTTATCACCGGCAAGGTGTCGGATGACACGGGAGAAGTGATTCCCGGTGTAAACATTATTGTTGAAGGTACGAGCCTTGGAACGGCCACGGATGCGGAAGGAAAGTATTCCATCTCCGTGCCTAATGCCGGGTCTGTGCTGATCTTTTCGTTCATCGGTTTTGATACCAAACGGGAAGAGGTGGGCAACCGCTCTACCATCGATGTGCAGATGAAGCCCGACCTTAAAACACTGGAAGAAGTTGTGGTGGTAGGTTATGGTGTGCAGAAGAAACGCGACGTCAGCGGTGCTATCGGGCACGTGAGCGCCGAAACCATTCAGCAGCGCCAGGCCATCAACGTGATGGACGCTTTGCAGGGTACGGTGGCAGGTCTGCAGATCAGCAGTAACTCCGGCGCACCAGGTTCCAGTAACAGTGTCATGATCCGTGGTGCCTCCACATTTTCCGACAATGCGGTATCGCCGCTCTTTATTGTGGATGGTATGATCGTCAGCAGCATCGATGGCATCAACCCTAACGATATCAAATCCATTGAAGTGTTGAAAGACGGTGCATCCGCAGCGATCTACGGTGCCCGGTCTGCCAATGGTGTGATCATCGTAACAACCAAAACCGGTGAAGAAGGCAAACCAAGGCTGGACGTTCGCTGGCTGCAGAGCTACAGCAACATGGCCAATAAAGTGCCCCAGGTAAATGCGTTCGAACGTGTTTTGAATGAGGCCTCCACCCGCGGACGGATCATCGAAAAATATAATGTTGGTAATGACTCGTTAGGATTGGTGAACAGCACCAGCAACGATTACCAGGATATTCTCACCCAGACTGCCAAACGTTCTGACCTCGGTCTCAGCATCAGCGGTGGCTCCAAGAAGCTCAGCTACTTCACTGGTCTGAACTACATCGATGAACAGGGTATCATCATCACCAGCTACCAGAAAAAAGCAACTCTGCGTACCAACATCGACTATGAAGCTTCTAACAGGCTCAGGTTCGGTTCGCGCCTGAGCTTCGGTTATCGCAAGACCAACAACATCAGCGAAGGCGATGCCCTCGGATGGTCTTTGAAACGTATTACGAACTACATTATCTGGTACCCTGACGGAAGCTTGGCCCCTGTGTACGCCATGGGTGGCCAGCGCAACCCGGTGCAGGAGATCTACGGCAGAAGAAGAGAGACCAATATCTACGATGGGAATATCAGTAACTACCTCGAGCTGAAGATCACGGACTGGCTGCAGGCCAGGGCCAGCGCCACGGCGATCGTCTCCCTCAGGCGTTTCAATGAATTCAAAAGCAAGGAGCTTGACTCCAACGGAAACGAAGATCTGCGGCAAAGCACCGGACAGGACCAGACCGATTGGAAATTGACCACCCTCGCCGATGCTTACCTTACGGCCAACCATACCTTTAGTGGCGACCACAGCGTTACGGGTATGCTCGGTACCAGTATCCAGGCAGATAAAGTGGAATATTTAAGATATGCAGGTATCAACTTCCTGACCGAAAGTGGTCCGAGCACCATGGATCTGCTGTCGATCAACGCAAGCACAGATGATACTTACACAGATGCTGCCCACTGGGGAATGGTGAGTATGTTCGGTCGCGCTACATACTCGTTTAAAGGTAAGTACATCCTGAACGGAATTTACAGGATGGACGCCTCTTCGAAGTTCGGCCCCAATAACAAGTGGGCGAGGTTCCCTTCGGCATCACTGGCGTGGCGTTTCTCGGATGAGAGCTTCATGCAGTGGACCAGCTCGATCCTGAACGACGGTAAATTCAGGGTTGGTTACGGAAGCAATGGAAATGATGGTCCGCTCGGCGCGAATGATTATATGTCTGTATATGAAGCCGGCCACGCATACAACGGTATCGCCGGTGCATCTGCTACTACCAATATCGGGAACCCCAACCTGCGGTGGGAGCAAAGTAAAAGCACCAACTTCGGTTTGGACCTGGAGCTGCTCAGCGGTCGCGTGAATGTTACCGCGGATTATTATATCAAATCCACCAAAGACCTCCTGCAACAGATCAACCTGCCCACCAATACCGGTTATTCTACCATGTGGACCAACTCAGCACACATAGAGAACAAAGGTGTGGAGTTGTATGTGGCTGCTTACCCGATCCCCAAGACAACCAATTTCTCCTGGCAGACCATCTTCAACTTCTTCAAGAACAAGAACAGGATCATTTCCCTCGACAGGCCCGATTACGTTTATAACAGCACATGGCTGGTGGCGTCAGGTCAGCCTGCCGGAAACTTCTATGGATATCAGCAGTTAGGCATTTATCAGTTTGATGCCAGCAATGCTTACACAGATGATCATTCCACACGCTTAACACCCGTGGTATCGCGCGATGGTGACGGAAACGTGATCATCAATGACAACGGCGAGCCTACCGTAGAGTATTACCTGCTTCCCAATGGCGAGCAGTATACAGGCACGGTAACACAGCTCGATGTTAACGGCGCACCTGCCCGCGGTGGTGATGTGATCTGGGCCAACCTGCCGGATGCCAATGGCGTGTACGATAACAAGATCGACGAAGCAGACCGCAAGCTGCTGGGCAACGGACAACCGAAGTGGGATCTTGGCTGGACCAACAACATCACTTATAAGAACTGGATGCTGACCTTCAACTTCTATGCAAGGTGGGGCAACATGATCTACAATAAATTCAAACACGGTTATGCGTCGTGGGGTGGTAACCTGCACAACCAGTACCCTGACTATGTGCGCACCGGATGGAAATGGCCCGGCCAGATCACAGACTGGTACTGGATCAGCAACAACCGTAACTATAACTATCGCGAGCTGAGCAGCTTCTTCCTCGAAGATGGCTCTTTCATCCGCCTGCGCAACGTTCGCGTAAGCTACCAGCTTGACAATGCCCTGGCACAAAAGCTCTACATGAAGAATGTTCAGTTGTATGTGTATGGAACCAACCTGCTCACCTGGACAAACTACACCGGTTATGATCCTGAGATCGGCGGCGGTGTTCTCGGCCCTGGCCGTGATGCGGCTACTTATCCGCGCAAGCGTGAGTTCGGTTTTGGAGTTAATCTTGGTCTTTGATTGAAATGACATTGAATATGAAAAATCATTTAAGATACGGTTATGCATCCCTGCTGGCTGTCATGGTAATAATAGTTTCGGGATGTGAGAATTTTTTGAACAGGGAACCGCTGTCAGACCTGACCACCGGCACCTTCTTCAAAGCGAAGAGTGATATGCGGGTGTGGGTTCACGGTACCTATGATGAGCTTCAGAATGCGCTGATCGGAAACAATGCGGCTGCACTTGAATGGGGTGATCTCCGTTCTGACAATTACGGCAACACAGGTTATGGCGACACCCGCGTGTACATGAATGCCATCGACGCTGCACAAGGCCAGTGGACCTGGGAATATCTCTACCGCGTTATCGATCGCTGCAACGTGGGCATCATGAAGTTCCCCACGATCCCCAGCGTGACGCCCGCTGATTACAATGACTACCTCGGTCAGCTTCATGGACTCCGCGCACTGTGTTACTTCTATGCGTTGCGTGTATGGGGTGCGGTGCCGATGACATTGGAACCCTGGGATGGAGAGACCGCTGAAAAAGCCAACCTGCCCAGAACACCGGAAGCTGAGCTAAAAGCGCAGATCCTGAGCGACATCGATAAATCGATCGAGCTGCTGAACTCAGATGTGAGCCGCAAGTTCTATTTCAATCGCGCGGCAGCGTGGGCGTTGAAAACAGATGTTCACATGTGGTTTAAGGAGTACAATGAGGCGCTTACTGCATCGCAATATTTTATCAACCATGCCAGCATTAAATTCCTGGTGGCAACGGCAACGGCTCCCGGCTACGTGGTATGGAAGAACCAGTTCACCGACCCGGCCAGCAGTTCTGAATCGATCTTCACCATGGCGTGGAACCAGGACCCTACCGGTGCCGATGGTGTTAACCAATGGGCACAACGTGTGGGGGCTTCCAATACAAACAACACCTACCAGGTCTCACGTGTTATTTTTAATGAGTTCATTGCACGCCATCAATCCAAAAAAGGAAGGGATGGTCGTTTCTGGGGCGTGATCGACACCGCCAAGATCGCGTATGCTGCAGGCGCCAGGATCCTGGCAAACCCGCCGGTGTACAGAGTGCTGAGCACAAATGACTATGGCCGCGATGGTACAACCAAGTGTGTCAAGTTCAGCCAGCCTTCAACCGCTCAGCCTGACCGTGAAAAATGGCAGGTATTGTCGACCACTACCTCAACCGTGCAATTGCCCATCTATCGTTTTGCCGATGTGATGCTGCTGAGAGCGGAAGCATTGAACAGAACTGGTAATGCCGATGGTGCGCTCACGATCGTGAACAGCATCAGGAGCCGTGTAGGATATACAGCTGACTCAAAAACCGAAGTTGCCTTAGGCGATGTGGTTGCTGTGGAAGATGCGATCCTGAAAGAGCGCCAGCTCGAGTTCATGTGCGAAGGCAAGCGTTGGTTTGACCTGATGCGTACCGATAACGTCATTCGCGTAATGGACCCTGTGATGCGCCAGCGCCAGATCGACTACAAAGTGGAGGTTACCGGTTTTGGAGACCCAGGTCGTGTCAAATTCCCGATCTACTACAAGGAGTTTGAGTCCAATCCGGCCCTGAGAGGTACACAAAACCCTCCTTATACAGAATAATGTGTGTGTTTAAAATTGCTTAACATGAAAAAGAGAAATATATATACCCTTATTGCCGTGGCCTTTGCAGCGTTCGCGATCACAGGTTGCGAGCTGGCGGGCCTCGACCTGCAGGAAAAATATGACTACGATGACAAGGCGGGACTGATCAGCAATGAGCTTCACAAAAGCGTATGGGAGTTTTTGAATTCCCGTACGGATGCATTCAGCCTGATGCTGGAAGGCATCGACTATGCGGGACTTTCAGGTGAATATGATAAGCCCAACAGCACCTACATGGCCCTCACGGATAACGCCATCCAGATCTACTTTGTTAACCACAGGCTGGTAAATCCCAACTGGGTCAAAGGTGATCCATCCACAGGAGATTCGCTTTTAGCTCCGGCTGTGTCATTGAAACAATATCCCCAGGAACAGGTTCGCGAAATGTTGCTCTACCATATTGTGAAAGGCGCTTATAGCTGGAACAACCTGCCTCCGGTACAAACCTGGTATGACTCGTATGCTTCGGGTGACCTGGCGAAAGTGAATTTATACCTGGGCAAGAACGATCGTTCACCGGCCATTACCTTTAACAACTTTCCTTCGCACTACCTGACCAACCTCAGGGCGCGGAGCTCGAATATGAAGGCGAATAACGGCTCGTATGTGCATGCCCTGGACGCGTATCTTGAATACCCGACCCTGGTTGACCTCAACGACAATTAAAAAAGCATTTTATGAAACTCTGGAAGAAATACATAGCGATAATATGCCTCACGGCCGCGGCAGCGGGATGCGGTGATGAAGATCCGACCGTTGAGATCGATTCAGTAAGCGCCTGGGGTAACGAATTTTACCTGCGTGAAAAAGTAAAAGTGTGGATGGCCGTGAAGACCAATGACCTTCCGGCAGCGCGTTATACCTGGACCTGCCAGGGCGGCGCGTTCACACAGCCGCAATCACTGGACGAAAATACATGGCAGGCTCCCCGGGAACCTGGTGTATATACTGTTACCTGTACCGTTGATGTGGATGGCGTTAAAAAAACAAGATCCCGCCAAATGAATGTGCTCCCGATCTATTATTTCGATCACTTCGAAAAATTGCCGCTTTCTTTTGCAGTAGGTTCTGGTACCAGCACTGTTACCCAGGTAATAGACGCGACCGCGAAGAACGGATACCTTGAAACAAGGCCCAATGGCTCCAGCACTACCAGAGCATGGATCCAACGTGCTTTTGCCGACCAGGAATTGAAAGTGCCCTTCAGCACAAAAGCGACCATTGCCTGGACTTCCAACTTTCCGACAGGTGTGATCAACACCGGCTCCGCGCCGAATGTTGTAACCACACAAAACACCATGTATTATGAATGGGTGCTGGCCCGTGACCCTGACAAGCAAGACAACGAATACGTCGATGCCGTACAGTTCGAATGGTACCCCCGGGGAAGAAGCGGTGGCCTGCCTACAGATACAGGCCTGCCGGGTGGAACCCAGTACAACGGCGTCTTAAGGATCAGGGTAAGGAACATTGCCACCGGCTCGGTTACGTTTGTTAGTACCTACGTCAATAATACCGCCCTGGCTTTCAATCAGAATCAGTTGAAAACGGTAGCGCTGAGCATTGATGCAAGCTACAGGATGTTTGTTCATGTGGCGGGTACCGAGCTGATCAACACAGGCATGCTTCAGACATGGCGCACAGCTTCCAATGGCGGCGCAGGCAGCAAAGATGATATGTATGTGGATACATGGAGGTTTGCATTTGCCAGCAATACCGGCAGCAACGTCTCGGTGCTCAGATATGACGATCCCATTGCCTATCACGATGGAACGGTCCTGAAATAATCAACGATCTGTCTCCTCTCTTCAGAGGCTGCTACAACTGTGGCAGCCTCTGTTATGATTATCCGATAAACTTTTTCGACAAGGCACAAGCCTCTTTTAAAACCACTAATTGATATCACGATGCAGAAGAAATATATAATGTTGGGATGTTGCCTGCTGATCTGCACTTTTTCGGTGGCCCAGACACTGGTAAAGCTGGAGAAGAACAAGCTCGTCTACACCGCCTACGCCAACACGGGTCAGCAGAATGCGGTGAATGTCATTCCTGATTTTTCATCCTGTGGTTATGCCAGGGGAGGAGTGAAGCTTCCCGTGGTAGCAAACGTGATCACCCTGAGTCCCCGCAAAGGCGATTGCCGTGAGATGATCCAGAAAGCCATCGATGAGCTTTCGGCCAAACCACTCGATAAAAAAGGCATCCGGGGTGCCATCCTGCTGAAAAAAGGTGTTTATCCCGTTGACGGACTGCTCACCATCAAAGCTGGTGGTATCGTGCTGCGCGGTGAAGGAGTCGGCCCTGACGGAACCGTGCTGCTCGCGTTGCAAAAAACGAAAAGCGACTTCCTCACCATCGAGGGAGAAGGTAACGGATATGGAAACGCTTCTCCTTCGAAGAAGATCGTTAATTCGTATGTTGCCACGGGCGCAAAAGAGTTCGAGATGGAGCCAGACCACGGCCTCAAAGCAGGCGACGCCATCGTGATCCAGGAGTCGCCAAACGACACGTGGATCAGCGACATCGGCACAGCACAGTATGGCTGGAAAGCTGATGAATATAAAATGTTCTATGAAAGGACCGTCACCGCTGTGAAAGGGAACATCATCACCATCGATATTCCCGTTGTTGACCCCATCGAGCAACGGTATGGCCAGGCCGTTGTATTCAAATCAGATATCAAAGGCAGGATCAAAGAATGTGGCGTGGAGAACCTTCGCATCGAGTCGGTTTTTGAAACCGATGAGGACGAGAACCATGGATGGAATGCCGTGGTGCTGAAACGCGCCGAGAACTGCTGGGTAAAGAACGTCACGGCCAAATACTTCGGATATGCCTGCGTGAGCATTTCGGAGACATCGGCTTTCAATACCGTTGAAGACTGCGCGATGATCGACCCGAAGTCAGTGACAACCGGTGGTCGTAAATATTCCTTCAATATCGAGCACGGAAGCACCGCCAACCTGTTCCAGCGTTGTGTTTCGTGGGGCGGCCGCCATGACTATGTTACCGGGTCGCGTGTTCCGGGGCCAAACGTGTTCCTGGATTGTGTTGCTAAAAATACTTTCGCCGACATCGGGCCGCACCACCGCTGGTCTACAGGTCTTTTGTTCGATAATATCTACGGCGGAGAGATCCGCGTTCAGAACCGCAAGGCCATGGGTTCAGGTCACGGATGGGCGGGTGTACAAACCCTTTTCTGGAATTGTTACTCCGAGACAAAAGAGATCAAGGTAGAAAGCCCCACCGGCACCATGAACTGGGGCATCGGCTGTATCGGCAAAAAGCAGAACGGCGACGGCTACTGGGAAAAATGGGGTGAACACGTGACTCCCCGCAGCCTGTACCTGAAACAACTGGAAGAACGCCTCGGCAAAAAGGCTGTCGATAACGTCATCACTGCCGAACAACGCTCGGGCACCATCTGGGATACCCTGAAGACCCGCGCAGCAGAAGTGGTAGAAGAAAAAAGAGTAGTGGCACCGTGAAACATTATAATCCTGTGAATCTCAAAAATTCTATAATCCTGTTCATCCTGATAATCCAGGTAATCCCGGTCGACGGACAGCCGTTGAAGAACGATCCGGCGCTGGTGTTGTGGTATAACAAACCCGCGTCCGCCTGGGAAGAAGCGCTTCCGCTGGGGAATGGCAAAACAGGAGCGATGGTCTTCGGCGGTGCTGGTAAGGAAAGACTTCAGCTCAACGATAACACACTTTGGTCGGGCTATCCTGATCCGGGCAATAATCCCAACGGCCCCAGGTATCTCCCGCTGGTGAGAAAAGCTGTGAACGACGGTGACTACGCCCTCGCCGCGGTCTACTGGAAAAAAATGCAGGGGCCTTATTCAGCGAGGTACCTTCACATGGCCGATCTTTTTCTCGATTTCGGTTTTGCCGATACCCTGGCTACGAATTATGTACGAAGCCTCGATCTCGCCACGGCCATGGCATCGGTGACCTACACTTATGGCAACACAAAGTATAAACGTGAAATGTTCATCAGCCATCCCGATAAGGTGCTGGTGGTGAAATTATCTGCCGATAAGAAGAAAAAAGTGAGCTTCAAAGCCGCGCTGAAGAGCAAGCTGCGATACAAGACCACCGCAAAGGCAGATGATCACCTCGTGCTGCGTGGCAAAGCGCCGATGCACGTGGCCAACCGCGAGTCAGAACCACTCCAGGTGGTGTATGACGACTGGAAAGGTGAAGGCATGAACTTCGAAGTGCATGTCAGGATCAAAGCAGAAGGTGGCACCGTTACAAAACAGGACACGGTACTGTCAGTTACGGATGCCGATGCGGTAACACTTTACCTGACGGAAGCAACCAGTTTTAACGGTTTCGATAAATCGCCGGGACTCGAAGGCAAAGATCCTTCTGTGGAAGCCATGGCCAATCTCGATGCCGCTGTAAAAAAATCTTTTGAGACATTGGCAGCGGCGCACCGTAACGACTATCAATCACTTTTCAATCGTGTAACGCTTGACCTCGGCGCCGATAAGGATGCCGCCAAGCTGCCTATCGATAAACGTATGCTGCGGCTGAACCAGGGCAAGCCCGATCCACAGCTCCAGGTATTGTATTACCAGTTCGGACGGTACCTGCTCATTGCCAGCTCGCGGCCAGGTTCACTGCCCGCCAACCTCCAGGGTATCTGGAATGATCATGTACAGCCGCCGTGGGGAAGTAACTACACCACTAACATCAATACCGAAATGAACTACTGGCTCGCGGAGAGCACCAATCTTTCCGAGTGCCACGAGCCGCTGTTGAGCTTCATCTCAAGCCTTGCCCGCAACGGAGCACAGACGGCAAAGATCAACTACGGCATCAACGAAGGATGGTGCGCGCATCATAATTCCGATGTGTGGGCCAAGACCTCACCGCCGGGAGGTTACGAGTGGGATCCACGCAGCCAGACGCGCTGGTCTTGCTGGCCCATGAGCGGCGCATGGTTCAGCACACACCTGTGGGAACATTACCTGTTCACAGGCGACGAGAGATTTTTGCGCGAAAAAGCGTGGCCGCTGATGAAAGGTTCAGCACAATTCATGCTGGCATGGCTGGTGGAAGATGCTAACGGATACCTGGTGACCAATCCTTCCACTTCACCCGAAAATACCATGAAGATCGAAGGCAAGGAATTTCAGGTGAGCATGGCCACTACCATGGATATGTCCATCACCAAGGAGCTCTTCACAGCCTGCATTCGCGCAGCCAAGACACTGGGTATTGAAAAGGACTTCCAGGCGAAACTGGAAGCTGCGGAGAAAAAACTTTATCCTTATCACATCGGTCAATACGGACAGCTGCAGGAGTGGTTCAGGGATTGGGATGATCCTAACGACAAGCACCGTCACTTATCTCACCTCTTCGGGCTTCATCCCGGAAGCCAGATCACGCCCGGTACAACGCCCGAGCTGGCGGCCGCGGCAAAACAATCTTTGATCCATCGCGGCGATGTGAGCACCGGGTGGTCCATGGCCTGGAAGATCAACTGGTGGGCCAGGTTGCGCGAGGGCGATCATGCCTACAAGATCCTGAAAGACGGCCTTACTTACATTGATCCCACAAAGAAGAAAGCGGAAATGTCAGGTGGCGGTACTTATCCCAACCTCTTCGATGCACATCCTCCATTCCAGATCGATGGCAACTTCGGCGCTACTGCCGGCATCACAGAAATGTTGCTGCAGAGTCATGCCGGTGAAATTGATGTGCTGCCCGCATTACCCTCCGTATGGCAAAAAGGTACCGTAAAAGGTATCAGAGCACGCGGTGGTTTCGAAGCAGACATCGCATGGGAGAATGGAAAGCTGAAACAGGTAAGCCTGAAGTCTACCCTGGGTGGCAATTGCCGCCTGCGCACCGCCATTCCCGTGAAGGTAGTGGAAGCTTCTTTCAGGAATGCGTCCGGAACCAGCACCAATGCGCTGACACCTGCGCCATTAGTGCCCGTCTATAAAAATAACACGCAGGCGAAGCTGACTGCCATCGAAGCCAATGCAGGATATGTGATCGACTTCGAAACAGAAAAAGGCAAGACCTACACAATCGTTCCCTTAAACCCATAAAACAGTGCACAACAATAACAATTCCATAAACGACAGCACGGCAAAGAATTTGTTAGCGCTAATTTTGCCTACTGCCAATCGCTTACTGCCTACTTTTCTGATCCTTGCCTTAGTTCATTTCAGCCTTACTGCCTCGGCACAAGACGCATGGACCCTTTCTTCTCCTGATAAAAAACTGGAAGTAAAGATCGTTTCACAGGCGGGCAGGCTTACCTATGACGCAACCTATTCCAAAAAAGCAGCCATTGAGTCGTCACCACTGGGCATCGTGCGTGATGACCAGCAATTCAGTGAAAAGCTGAAATTTGTATCGAAGCGCACATCGGTCATCGACGAAAAGTATATGTTGAGTGTAGGCAAGCAGTTGCAGGCCAGGAACAATGCCAACGAGCTCATACTCACTTTTGAAAATGCGAACAAAGACCAGGTGCAGGTGATCTTCAGGGCGTATAACGATGGCATGGCTTATCGTTATCATTTTCCGAAAAAAGACAACAATCCCCATAAGATCATAAAAGAAGAGTCCGGTTTTGCCATCGCGAAAAACGCCAAAGCATGGATCCAGCCTTACGACCTCAACTCGAGGAAGAAGCCCTGCTACGAAGCATTTTACGAGAACGGCATTGCGATTGGTTCACCTTCACCGAATCCTGCAGGCTGGGCTTTCCCTGCGTTGTTCAATACCAACAACCTCTGGGTACTGATCAGCGAAGCAGCGCTGGACGAGACCTATTGTGGAACACACCTTGAAGACAAAGAAGGCAAAGGCGTGTACACCATCCGCTTCGCTGAAAAAGAAGAAGTAACAAGTGACGCAGATCCCGAGCCTGTATCCACATTGCCCTGGACAACACCCTGGCGTGCGGCAGTGATCGGCCCTTCACTGGCCACCATCCAGGCATCGAACCTTATTGCTAATCTCAATCCGCCTTCCGTTATCAACGATGTTTCGTGGATCAAACCCGGCAGGTCGAGCTGGAGCTGGTGGTCGCAGGGTGGCACTACACGCGACTTCGAAGTACAGAAACAATACATCGATTTTACGGCCGACATGAAATGGGAATATGTGCTGATCGATGCAGGCTGGCCGCAGATGAAGAACGGAACCATGGAAGACCTGGTGAAATATGCCGACTCGAAAAACGTAGGCATCGTGCTGTGGTATCACTCCGGCATGGGGCGGGAGAAAGATACCCTGAGCTACGCCAACCTGATGGCCTTTCCGGATTCAAGGAAAAAAGAGTTTGAGAAACTTCACGCCTGGGGTGTGAAAGGTGTGAAGGTCGATTTCTTCGATGGCGACAAGCAGCCCGTGATCAAACGTTATTATGACATTTTGAGAGACGCTACCGCGAACAAGATCATGGTGAATTTCCATGGCTCCACATTACCCCGCGGATGGGAGCGCACTTATCCGAACCTCGTGTCTATGGAATCGGTAAAAGGTGCGGAAGGAGCAGGCCGCCAGGAGTTCTGCGATAAGGCTCCTGTTCACAACACCATTCTTCCTTTCACCAGGAACGTGGTGGGCCCGATGGACTACACTCCCGTGACCTTCACCAACAAACGTGAAGCGATCCGCCAGACAACCTTTGCGCACGAGCTTGCACTCTCCGTAGTGTTTGAATCCGGCGCATTCCATTTTGCTGACAACATGAAGTCATACCAGGCATTGCCCGAGGCACCGAAGAATTTTCTGCGCGAAGTGCCCACAGCATGGGACGAGACCACTTACCTGGCGGGAACACCCGGCGCGTACGTGGTAGTGGCCCGGAGAAAAGGAAACGTGTGGTACGTCGGGGGCATCAACGGACAAAATACCTCCCGCGAGCTTTCATTTGCCCTGCCATTCCTGAAAAAGGACCAGGACATCAGCATTATTACCGATGGTAAAGAGACAGGAACATTCGAAACAAGAACAATAAAAACCGAAGGGAAAAAGATCAACTTAACATTGCCGGCGAAAAGCGGATTTGTTGGCGCAGTCCGTTAAAAAAGATTGGGGTCAAGGGTTACTCAATCTTTTTCGCCTGCGATGATAGTTAATTTCAGATGTACGATTTATAATTTACGATTTAGGAACCGTCTTTCAATCGTAGATCCGATCCCGATAACTATCGGGACGTAAATTTTAAGATATGAACAACGTAAGGACATTTATCACAACAGTATTTTTTTTGATAGCAACCGGCCTCGCCTGTGCGCAGCAATTGACGTGGACGGAAGTGGCGCCGGGAGTCTGGAAGGCAGTGATCGGTAAACCCGAGGCATTCGACCTGTTCAAGGCCGCCGCCGTACAACCCAACATCCAGGCGATCTCTGCCATCACAAAAAGTGACTTCCCGTTTTCAAAAGACCTGGCAGTGGGTACGATCCAGGACAGGCAAACGTACCTGCGTCTTCCGCTGGAGCGCGAAGAGCAGCTCTTCGGATTTGGCTTGAACTTCAAGACCGTACACCAGCGCGGCCGTATCATGCAGCTGCACGTGGACCACTATGGTGGCAAAGACGATGGACGCACACACGCGCCCGTACCGTTTTATGTTTCCAGTCGCGGCTATGGTGTATTCGTCAACTCGGCACGTTACATCAAAGTGTGGGCGGGAAGTGGCGTGAGGAGAGACAGTCCCAATGCCCCGGAGCCACGCGACCGGAATACAGACAAGAGCTGGACAGCAAGACCTTATTCTGATGCCGTTGAGATCCTGGTGCCTGCAGAAGGTGTGGAGGTATTTGTGTTCGCCGGCCCCACAGCGCTCGATGCAGTACGTCGTTACAATTTATACAACGGGGGAGGATGCCTTCCGCCGCGTTGGGGACTCGGTTTCAGCCACCGCGTGCCCAAGATGTTTGATGCAGCGCAGACCCTGACCGAAGCCAAAGAGTTTTCAGCGCACGGCTTTCCGCTGGATGTCATCGGCCTCGAACCAGGATGGCAGAGCAAAAGTTATCCCTGCACCTTTGCCTGGGATAGAACGCGGTTCCCCGATCCGGCAAAATTCGTTCAGCAGCTGAAGGAGATCAACGTACAGGTCAATCTCTGGACCAATCCCTACGTCTCAAAAGAATCGCCCTTATACAAAGAGTTGCTTCCCCTCACGGGCTCGCATACCGTATGGGGTGGCGCCGTTCCCGACATCACCATGCCGCAGACAGTAAAACCGATGGTTGACTTTTTCAAACAGGAGCATGTGAACATCGGTGTGAGTGGTTATAAAGTAGATGAGACCGATGGCTACGATCATTACCTCTGGCCCGATGTGGCTACCTTCCCCTCAGGCCTCAGCGCGGAGCAGGTACGGCAGACTTATGGTATGCTGTGGCAGAAGATCACCACGCAGATCTACAGAGATAACAATGTAAGAACGTACGGTCTCACCCGTGCTTCGAACGGAGGCGCTGCGTCTTTACCTTATGTTATTTACAACGACTATTACAGCCACGAAGATTTTATCACGGCACTTTGCAACAGCGGTTTCACCGGTACGCTCTGGACTCCAGAAGTGAGATCGTCTAAGACCGCCGAAGAGTGGCTGCGTCGCTGGCAGTCAGTTTGTTTCTCACCCATGGCTATGCTCAACGCCTGGGCCAGTGGTACAAAACCCTGGTCATTCCCCGAAGTTGAAAAGCAGGTGAAAGAGATCGCCCTGCTGCGCATGCAATTGCTTCCTTATTTTTATACATCGTTTGCCCGCTATCACTTCGACGGTATTCCGCCGTTCAGGGCCATGAACCTCGAAGAAGGTTTTTCTGCTTCCGCCATCATGGAAATGAAGACCGCGAGCCTCAACGATAACCCTTATGCCGAAGCGGTGCTGAAAGAGATCAAAGACCAGTACATGGCGGGTGATTTTCTGCTGGTGGCGCCGATGTTCACGGGACAAACCTCGCGCACGGTGATCCTGCCCAAAGGAAAATGGTACGACTTCTACACCGGTGAATATGCCGGAGATGGTACTGTGATCACGGTAACTCCCGGTCTCGATAAAATTCCGGTGTATGTGAAAGACGGAGGCATCATTCCCATGGCGGAGCCTGGCCTTCGAGCTCCCGGCAAGAATGAAAAATTCAACCTGGAGATCCGGCACTATGGAGCAAAACCTGCAACGTACAAGCTGTATGATGACGACGGTGTAACGTTCGATTATGAAAAAGGAGCATTCGCCTGGCGCGAGATCAAGGTTGAGCAACAGAAGAATGGCCAGTGGAAGGGAACCCTCTCGAAACCCGAGAAAGGAAAACCTGACAACGTAGGAAAGGTCACCTGGAGATTTATGTCAGCAGCGTCAACTCCTAAATAGATCCAGCATGAGGTTCGCGATCGTACTTTCAATTCTCATCGCCACACAGGCAACCCTGTGCCAGGCGCAGCATGACCTCAGGAAAGAAACCATTGCCGTGCTGAAAGACCAGGTGCTTTCGCAGGCAGCGTGGGCGCTGAAAGAACAACCGGTGACGGTCACTGCTGCGGTGAGTCCCAGGAGCGCGGGAGGCAAACATGACTTCTTTTCGGAAGCCGATTACTGGTGGCCCGATCCGGCGCAACCCGATGGCCCGTATATTCAACGCGATGGGCAGACCAATCCCGATAATTTTGTGGCCCACCGCCATGCCATGATCCGCCTGAGTCGTATTGTAGGCGCGCTCGCTTCTGCATACGTGATCACCGGCGACGACAAATATGTTGCTCACGCACTTAAACACGCTAAGGCCTGGTTTGTAGACACCACAACGCTGATGAACCCATCGCTGCTGTATGCACAGGCCATCAAAGGAAAAGTTACCGGTCGTGGCATCGGCATTATCGATACCATTCACCTGATGGAAGTAGTGCAGGGACTATTGGCGATGGAAAATTCATCTGCAGCTGATAAGGCTTTGTATGTGGCTATCAGGAAATGGTTCGCGGACTACCTCACGTGGCTTACCACGCATCAGTATGGCAAAGATGAGATGAATGCCGAGAACAACCACGGTACGTGCTGGGTGATGCAGGTGGCGTCGTTTGCAAAGTTCACCGGCAACCGCGACCTGATCAACTTCTGCCGTGAGCGGTACAAGACTGTACTGCTGCCCAATCAAATGGCGGAAGACGGAAGTTTTCCCCGCGAGCTGAAGCGGACCAAACCTTATGGCTACTCGCTCTTCAACCTGGACGCCATGACCATGGTATGCCACATTCTTTCTGATGGCAAGGAAGACCTGTGGCGTTACAAGACCCAGGATGGAAGGAGCATCGAAAAAGGTATCAGGTTTCTGTTCCCGTATGTGCAGGACAAGAGCCGCTGGACCTTTGCCAAAGATGTGATGTATTGGGACAACTGGCCTGTGGCGCACCCGTTCCTGCTGTTCGGTGCGCAGGCTTACCACGAGAAGGCCTGGATGGAAACATGGAAAAAACTTGACCACGATCCGAAGGTGGATGAGGTGATCCGAAACCTGCCCATCCGCAACCCGGTGATCTGGTTCAATAAAAAATGATACAATGAAGAACATAAAGTGGACTACCTTCTTAGGACTGATGGCCCTGCCGTTGATCCTCTCCGCCCAATCCGGCGATGAAGCCGAAATGGCCAACAAAGCAAAAGCGCGAGACCAGGCAGCGATCAACGAAGCTGTGAATGGCTGGTGGAAAGAGTCCATGAAGAACCATGAGCAGCGGATCGCCTGGTGGCGCGATGCGAAGTTCGGTATGTTCGTCCACTGGGGCATATACTCCCTGCCGGGCGGTGAATGGAAAGGTAACAAGGTGAGCGGTTATGCCGAGCACCTCATGCGGAAAGAAAAGATCTCGCGTGCCGATTACCTCGCCCTCGCCAGCCAGTTCAATCCTGTTAAGTTCAATGCGGATGAATGGATCCTCGCAGCGAAGAACGCGGGCATGCGGTACTTCATCATCACCTCCAAACATCACGACGGCTTCGCCATGTTCGATTCGAAGGTCTCTGATTTTAATATCATGAGGCAGACACCCTTCGGCCGTGACCCGATGGCCGAGCTGGCCGCAGCCTGCCGCAAGCATGGCGTAAAATTCGGTTTCTATTACTCGCATGCCTTCGATTGGGAACATCCCGATGCACCGGGCAATGACTGGGAATATAACAACCCGGGCGGCGATAAAAATCTTTTCGGTGGTCCCGATGGCGGACGCAACTGGTTCGACTGGCACCCGGAGCTGTTGCCCAAAGCCGTGAAGTACGTAGACGAAAAAGCGATCCCGCAGATCAAAGAGCTCCTGCAGAAATACAAGCCCGATATTCTCTGGTTCGATACACCGTCCAAGCTTCCGCTGTCGGAGAACATCCGCATCCTGAAAGCAATTCGTGAAGTGGATAATAAAGTTGTTGTCAACGGCCGCCTTGCACGCAGCAGCGACATTTCGTTCGGCGACTACAAGAACACCGCCGACCGCCCCGCAGAGTTCTATCCCGTGGAAGGCGATTGGGAAGCGATACCTACCACGAATGAATCGTACGGCTATCACAAATACGATCAGAGTCATAAAACACCGGCTCACTTCATTCAGCTGATGGCCAGCGCTGCCTCCCGTGGTGGCAACCTGCTGATGAACATTGGTCCCATGGGCGACGGACGCATCGACCCGAAAGACCTGGACATCCTGAATGCCATTGGTAAATGGGTGAAGGTAAATGAAGAAAGTATCTATGGCACATCGGTGACTCCATTGCCGCTGCAGAGCTGGGGAGCATCAACACTTGGAAAGAACAAGCTCTACCTGCATGTATATCAATGGCCGGCCAATCAGCAGCTTGTTGTTGGTGGATTGAAAAGCAAGATCAAAAAAGCTTACCTGCTGAGCGACCCCTCGAAGAGAGCGCTGAAGTGGAGTAAGCCGAACACGCTCGACCTGAGCATCACTGTGCCGGAAAAAGCACCTGACGAAGCGAATACGGTAATTGTTCTAGAAACCGATGGAAACGTTGAAACCGATCCCGTAAGGTTACTGACGGGAGGAAAACTTACCCAGCGTCTTTTAGCATTTGACGCTGCTCAACAAGGAAAAGGATTTCGCTATGGCGATGGTAAGGCCGACCGCTACTACGTGGAGGGATGGAACAAAAAAGATCAATCGCTGAGCTGGAAGTTCCGGGTTGAGCAGCCGATGTCTTTTAACGCCGGGTTGAAGTACATCGCGGTAGCAACGGGCGGTGGAAGAGTGCAAGTCAGGCTCAACGGCAAAGTGCTCTTCGATCAGGTGGTCATTGCTGACAAACAAAATGGCCCTGCGTTCAAAGCGCTCGGACCACTGGCACTGCAGCCGGGAACATATACGCTGGAGATCGCGGCAACAGAAATTGAAGGAGAGGAGATCATGAAGCTGCTGGAGATCACGCTCGTTCCGTAAGAACGTTGCAGGACTGAGATCGTTCTGAATATTCATCATAAGACCTAAACCAAAAAAAGATGAAAACGTTTTCCGCACAACTCCTCTTGCTGCTCCTGGTGGTCGGCACCGCCAGCGCGCAGGCCCCGCTTATCTCCCTGCAAAACGGGCGGCTCGTTTACAATTACTATGCTAACCGCGGCCAGCAAAATGCCGTGAACCGCATCCCTGATTTTTCCAACGCAGGTTATAAAGGTGGTGGTGTGCAGTTACCGGTGCTCCCGGTGCAGGAAACCATTCAGCCCGTGCAGGGCGATTGCCGTGCGCACATCCAGGCTGCCATCGACCGTGTTTCAGCACTGCCAGCCGATGCGAATGGCTACCGTGGTGCTGTGGTGCTTCGGGCCGGTATCTATCCCGTTGAAGGCTCGCTGATTATCAGGGCAGGTGGTGTGGTTTTGAGAGGAGAGGGCAATGGCGTTACAGGCACGGTACTCATCGCCACCCAGAAAGTCCAGCACAATTTTATCGTGGTGCAGGGATCTGGCAGCGGCTATGGAGAAGTGAGCGGGAGCCGTGTGAAGATCACAACCCCCTATGTGGCAACAGGAGCAACAACTTTTGACGTTGCTGCCGGCCACACCTTTCAGCCTGGTGACAATGTGGTGATCCAGAAGATGCCCACCGAAGCGTGGATCGATACCCTCGATATGCGGCAGTATGGATGGACCGCGTCCGGTTACCGGAATACGTACGAAAGAAAGATCGTATCCGTATCGGGAAACACTGTTACCATCGATATCCCGGTCGTTGATCCGCTCGAGCAGTTCTATGGCGGAGGCGAGATCCACAAATCCAATATTGTTGGCCGCATCAAAGAGTCAGGTGTGGAGAACATGCGGATCGAGTCTTTTTTTGCGGGCAACGACGATGAAAGCCATGGGTGGAATGCCGTGGTGCTGAATCGTGCTGAGAACTGTTGGGTAAGAGATGTGGTGGCCAAGTATTTCGGATATGCCGCGGTGAGCGTTTCGAATATGTCGCGTTTCATCACGGTTCAGGACTGTGCGATGATCGATCCCAAATCCGTGACCACGGGCGGTCGAAAATATTCTTTCAACATCGAAGGCAACGCTACCAATAACCTCTTTCAGCGCTGCATGACCTGGGGCGGTCGTCATGACTTTGTGAGCGGCTCGCGGGTGCCCGGCCCGAACGTGTTCCTGGATTGTGTAGCCGAGAATACCTTTGCCGACATCGGCCCGCACCACCGCTGGTCTACTGGGCAATTGTTCGACAATATTTACGGCGGACAGATCAGGGTGCAGAACCGTGGCGCCTCGGGCAGTGGGCATGGATGGGCCGGTGCGCAAATATTATTATGGAACTGTTATTCTTTCAAAAGTGATATCGAAGTGGAGAGTCCACCCACCGCACGCAACTGGGGCATCGGTTGCATCGGTGTAAAGCAGACCAACACCGGTTACTGGGAAAGCTGGGGAACACACGTGCTGCCGCGAAGTCTGTATCTTCAGCAACTGGAAGAAAGACTCGGAACACAAGCCGTACAAAATATTGCCACCACAGATCAGCTTCAAAACACACTGCGCCAAAAGTTGCGGACACGCATCAGCCAGATCGCAGCCGAGCCTCAGGTATACAACCCACCCGGCAATGGAAATACTGACGCCTTCGATATCACTGACAACGGCGGCGTGCTCACGTCACAATTCGTGAGCAACAGGCCTGAAGAGAACTTCCCCAACATCATCGATAACAACATCAATACAAAATATTATCAGAATGGCAAGAAGGCGCTCTGGGTACAATACCGCTCTGCCGTTCCCGCCATCGTAACACGGTATACCATCACCTCTGCCAACGATGTGGAGGAACGCGACCCTAAGGACTGGAACCTCGCCGGCTCTAACAACGGTACAACGTGGACGGTGTTAGACACCCGAACAGGAGAAGATTTTCCCACGCGGCGCCTTACCCGTACATTCGAGACCAGCAACACACAGTCATTTATCTTCTATCGCCTGAACATTCTCCAGAATGGCAACAATAACAACACCCAGTTTGCAGAGTGGGAGCTGTTTCAGCGCAAGTATCAGAACATTACTATCAGCGATATTGAAGATAAGACCTATGGCGATGAACCGTTCGAGCTGATCGCCAGCGCCGACTCCGGACTCCCGCTGAACGTCGAGATCGTCTCAGGGCCGGCAACACTTGACTCCACATTTGTAACCATCACAGGTGCCGGTACAGTCACCATTCGTGTCAGTCAGCCAGGTAATGAGAATTATTTTCCCGCGACTGCCGAAAGAACATTTACGGTGAACAAAGCCACACAATCCATCACCTTCGATGCGATAGAAACCAAAACTTATGGTGATGCCCCGTTTGAACTACATGCTGCGGCCGATTCAGGTTTGCCTGCAACCTTCGAAGTGATTTCAGGACCCGCAACCGTCGACACTACTATGTTGATCATTACCGGTGCAGGAACCATCACTGTCAGGGCCACTCAGTCGGGCAATGAGAACTACGAGGCGGTTTCTACAGAACAGACCTTCGTCGTTAACAAAGCTTCGCAGACCATCGACTTTACGCCTCTTATTCCCGCCAATGTGCAGGATGTAGTAACGTTATCAGCAACAGCTTCGTCTGGATTACCTGTGGCCTTCGATATCATCTCAGGACCGGGAGCGCTGGCGGGCAATGCACTTTCTTTCACAGGTGAAGGTGCAGTAGTTGTTGAAGCAAGCCAGCCTGGTGACGCGAACTATCTACCGGCTTCGACTGTGGAGCAGACCATCCTTGCCGATGCGGTAGGCTTCAGGAGAGAGGGTGTGACACTGGTAGTAGCACCGAATCCCACCAGGGGCAAGCTGATCGTGGTGATCCTTGAGCTCAAAAGAGATAAGCAGTATTCGTTCGTTGTTTATAACAGTGCCGGTCGCCCTGTGAACGTGCCGGTGACGGAGAAACATCCGAAGTTATTCGAGATAGATCTCAGTGCTGGTGCCGACGGATTGTACTATCTTTTGACCACCGATGGAACGGCCAGCACCGTGACAAGAATTGTAAAACGTTAATTTAATATTTCAGGAAAACCGAAAAACAGTACCGACCATGAGAATGAAAATTATTGCAGGTGTGATCATCGTGATCTCCTGTTCAGCCATGCTGAAGAAGGACGATGTGGTGAGGCAGGCATTTGATCATGCGGCAAAGCAAACACTGGTGATGTTAAAAGAAGTGGCGATCAAACTTCAGGCCGCCAAAGCGGAGAGCAAAAACCCCATGCCGGTGGCACCGCGCACGCTGAAGGACGGTGACCTCGTGGTGGTGCCTTCACGCGACTGGACCAGCGGGTTTTTCTCTGGCGTACTCTGGTACCTGTACGAATACACCGGGAAAAAAGAGTGGCTTGATGAAGCGAAGAAATTCACTGCAGCCATGGAGCAGGAAAAATGGAATGGTAAAACCCACGACATGGGCTTTAAAATGTATTGCAGCTATGGCAACGGCTACCGCCTTACAAAAGATGCTACGTACAACGACGTCCTGGTGCAGTCCGCTAAAACACTGAGCACAAGGTTCAGGCCGATCACAGGTGTGTTGCGCTCATGGGACCACAGCCGCGACAAGTGGAGCTACCCGGTGATCATCGACAATATGATGAACCTCGAATTGTTGTTCTTCGCCACGAGATCAACAGGCGATTCTTCATTTTATAAGATCGCGGTAAGCCACGCAAAGACCACGATGAAGAATCATTACCGGGCTGATAACAGCTCGTACCATGTGATCGAGTACGACACGCTGACAGGCAAGGTATTGAAGAAGAACACACACCAGGGTTATGCCCATGAGTCGGCGTGGTCGAGAGGACAGGCGTGGGGATTGTATGGCTTCACCATGTGTTATCGCGAGACGAAAGACAAGGCATTTCTGGAACAAGCCGAGAAGATCGCCAAGTACATATTCTCGCATCCGCACATGCCGGCAGACCTGATCCCTTACTGGGATTACGATGCACCCGGAATTCCGAATGAGCCGCGTGACGTGTCGGCAGCAGCCGTGATCGCTTCAGGTTTGTATGAGCTGAGTCTGTACAGCCCCAATGCAAAAGACTATCGCGCCAAAGCCAACACCATCGTGCAGAACCTTTCCAAAAATTATGCTTCACCCGTTGGCGGCAGCAAAGGATTTATCCTGTTGCACAGCACCGGATCCAAACCCGCCAACAGCGAAGTAGATGTGCCCCTTTCTTACGCAGACTATTATTTCCTGGAAGCACTGTTGAGAAAAGATAAATTGGAGAAGACCAGTTACAAGTCCATCCAATAAATAACTGAAGCGAGACTTGATCACATTTATTTGCAGACGTTGTAGTGAATACAGTGTGGTTTTATCGTCTCTGAACATGAGATCCGTCAATGGAATTAAAACCCAGTCCCGCAGTCCCGATAGCTATCGGGATGGCTGATGTACGCAGATAAGATATTTTTTAATCTGCGCCTATCTGCGGAATCCGCGGGAAATGATTTCAACGGAGCTCATCCTATTAAACCGAAAACGTATGAAAAAATATCACCTGTTTTTC
The DNA here is from genome assembly GCF_018598225.1 of Chryseosolibacter histidinae. GTDB lineage: Bacteria > Bacteroidota > Bacteroidia > Cytophagales > Cyclobacteriaceae > Chryseosolibacter > Chryseosolibacter histidini. Next base: position 25,836 of record NZ_JAHESF010000025.1, read on the forward strand.
CTGCTGATTGTTAGTGCAGGCTTCTGCTTGGGCCAGTCGAAGAAAAATGATGCGGACCTGAAGCAGTGGCCGAAGGGAGCGTCGCCCCTGGAAGTTGGTCAGCGTGTGGCCGCACGTTTTATCGCCACTCCTCATCCGAACTTTGGAAGGCCCACGCCGCCGAAAACCATTACGTATCCCGAAGTTTGTACCTGGTACGGAGCACTCACCTTCGCCAAAGAAAGCAAGGATAAGAAACTTCGCGACCAGCTCGTGCAGCGCTTTGAACCCTTCTGGACCACCGAGGCCAGCATGGTGCCGCTGCCCGATCACGTTGACCACACGGTGTTCGGCTCCATTCCGCTGGAGCTTTACATGCAGACCAAAGAGAAGAAATACCTCGACATGGGTTTGAACTTTGCCGACAAACAATGGGGACCTCCCGAAGGCCCTCGTGTAAAACCTGAGTCGCACGTGTTCCATAACATGGGGCTCACCTGGCAGACACGCCTGTGGATCGACGATATGTTCATGATCACCGCGGTACAGGCACAGGCATACCGTGCTACCGGCGACAAAAAATACATCGAGCGTGCCGCGAAGGAAATGGTGGTGTACCTCGATTCGCTGCAACGTGAGAACGGTCTTTTTTATCATGCACCTGATGTTCCGTTCTTCTGGGGACGTGGCGATGGTTGGATGGCCGTAGGAACAGCAGAGCTGCTTCGCTCTTTGCCCGAGAACAATCCTCACAGGCCACGCATTATGGAAGGTTATAAAAAGATGATGGCGTCGCTGCTGAAGTACCAGGCCGAGAGTGGCATGTGGCGGCAGCTGATCGACGATCCTGAGTCATGGCCTGAAACCTCGTCTACCGGCATGTTCACTTTTGCCATGATCACGGGTGTGAAGAACGGCTGGCTTGAAAAAGAAACGTATGGTCCCGCGGCGCGCAAAGCATGGCTGGCGTTGATCTCTTACCTTGATGAGAATGCAGACATCCGGGAGGTGTGCCAGGGAACCAATAAGAAGAACGACCGTCAGTATTACCTGGACCGTGAGCGGATCAAAGGCGACATGCATGGCCAGGCGCCTGTGCTCTGGTGTGCGACTGCGTTGCTGAGATAACGTGCTGCTGATGAGGAGCAAGACCTGTGGGACCACTAGACATTGATGGATAGGAATTGAATAGATCATAACCTGAAATTTTTCATTTGTAAGCAAAATCTGACTTCCTCCAAAGTATCTGTGATAATAACCTGATGAAGCGCAGCTTTCTTCAGATATTCGCAGGTCATTTTAGTCGATAGTTGCTTTATGAGGGTTGTGACGCTGATCACCAACGCAAACCAGAAAGGTTTTAAGGAATACCTGCAGCCTTCCTGTGCGTATCATGATCTGGACCTGACGGTGTTGAAATATGAAGACCGATATACAACACACAGGATCAAGGATGTTGTTTTGTACCAGTACCTGAAAGACAGGCCGCAAAAGGAGATCGTTCTGTTTACCGATGCCCATGACACCGCTTTTTTATCCGGTGAAAAGGAGATCATGGAAAAATTCAGGAGCTTCGGCACGCCCCTGGTGTTTTCGGCAGAGATCAATTGCTGGCCATTCAGTGATCTCGCAGAAAGGTATCCGGAGCCGGGAAAACACTTCAGGTATCTGAACAGCGGAGCCTTCATTGGTGAAGTTGGCTATCTGGTTGACTTGTACGAAACATATCCAACTTTTTCACCGGCATACGATCCGGTGTATAATTGGAGCAACCAGTATTACTGGCATCATGTTTATCTCGAGAACCAGGACACGATTGCGATAGACCATAATTGTGAAATGTTTTTTAATACATCCATACCGGTTGAACGGATCGATCAGATTGATTTCAGGGTTGGAGATGATCCGAGAATCGCGGCACTGTTTGCAGAAGAGATCGTCAGGCTGAACAACGAGATCGTATTTTCAAATGACCGGATCATGAGCAAGCTTACCAATACCTGGCCATGCCACCTGCATCTTCCGGGTCCTGTGTCAAAGCTGCTGATGAAAGGAGAATATTTCGCATCCATCAAAGCCTGGGAACATTAAAAAAGTTTAATACTGAAAAGATATCTCTATGATCACTACGTTACTGCAATACAGTTTATTGGCGCTTGTCTGCCTCACGTCACCTGCCCCTAAGAAGTATTTTATCAGTTCAGCCAGCGAATTAAAAGCGATCAGGTTGCAGCCTGGCGACACCGTTGTGCTGAAAGCAGGCACATGGACAGACCAGAAGCTTGAGCTCAAAGGCAATGGCACAGAAAAATCACCGATTGTACTGACGGCAGCGGTGGCGGGGCAAGTGAGGCTTACCGGCAGCTCCACGCTTCGCATCGAAGGAAAGTGGCTGGTGGTTGATGGCTTGTATTTTGTGAATGGCGATCCGGGTAAAGAGCCAGTGATCGATTTGCGTGACAGCAGCTCATGGTGCAGAGTTACAAACACAGCAGTGGTGAGCTGTAACCCTGCCGACAAGACATTCACTACTCAGTACATGTCTATGCACGGATCACATCACCGGGTAGACCATTGCTATTTTGAGAACAAGACCAATCACGGCCCTACGCTCGTGGTGTGGCTGAGCGAGAAGCCGAACTATCACCGCATCGATCATAATCACTTTGGTCCCCGTCAGAATTTAGGTGTGAACGGCGGCGAGACCATCCGCATCGGGACGAGCACATGGTCACTTTACGATTCATATACCACCGTTGAGTATAATCTCTTCGAACATTGTGACGGCGAGCTGGAGATCATCTCTAATAAATCATGTCACAATACACTGCGACATAATACCTTCTTCGAAAGCCAGGGCACACTGACCCTGCGGCATGGCAACGACGCCATCGTCTATGGCAATACGTTTATCGGCAACAATGTTAAGAACACAGGCGGTATCCGCATCATCGGTGAACGTCATCGTGTTTACAACAATCGTTTCTATGATCTGAAGGGCACCGGTGTAAGCGCCGCGATCAGCATCATCGATGGTATGCCCAATTCACCCCTCAATGGATATTACCAGGTGAAGCGCGCGCAGGTGTTCGGCAACAGCATCGTGAATTGTGAAGAAGCTTTGGCGCTGGGCATCGGTAAAAGAGAAGACCGTTACCTCGTTCCTCTGGATTGCGAGATCCGTGACAACCATGTGCTGAACGGCAACAAAGTGGTGGTATTGGCCGATACGTTGAAGAACCTGCGCATGGAGCACAATTTTTTGTACCGGCAGTCATCTGCTGAGATACCGGCTGGGTTCAAGATCGTCAATCCGAAATCTTTTCCGGACTCGCTGCAACAATCCTATCAGCGTGCACTGGCAAAACAATTCCTTGAAAAACCAGTAGCCGGAACGATGTGGAAACGCAATTGATCTTCGTTGCGCATACATTGTGGTGACGAACGTCATATGATCACACGCCTGTGCAATTGCACCTTTTCTGCGCAATAGACATGCAACCTGATGTGTTACCAGGTGCAACTGATTTAAAATTTCCTTTCATCACATTTTAACTTTCAAAGCGCTTCATAGGTGTAGGGTAACGTGATTTGTTTCGCGTCAGAAAATTATATATCAAAACCTTAAAACTATGAGACAAGTTCTTCCACTCTTGTTGTGGATAGTGCTGTGCTTTTTTTTGTCACACGCTTATTCACATGAACGATCATCTCCGGTGGAGATACGCGAAGCGAATCGCAACGGTACGGCTGTATTTCAGACCGTGAATGTTGCCGGGAAGGTGAGCGATGAAGCCGGCCTGGGCATGCCCGGCGTGAATGTTATCGTCAAGGGAACTTCTCAGGGAACCACCACGGATGCAGACGGAAACTATGCGCTCAACCTGACGAGTGAGAATGCTTCCGGTACCCTTGTGTTTTCATTTATTGGTTACACAACCCAGGAACAGGCTATCAGCGGCAGAACCCGCATTGATATTACGTTGCAGTCTGATGTTCTTGCGTTGAATGAGGTAGTTGTTGTCGGATATGGAAGCCAGAAGAAATCGGATGTGACGGGCGCCATCGTTTCTGTTAATGAGCAAGCCTTGCGCGATGTTCCGGTAACGAGCCTGGCGCAGGCTCTCCAGGGAAGAGGTGCTGGCATCGATATTCAGAAAGACGGAGGCGACAGCAAGCCGGGCGCGAACCCGGTCATCCGCATTCGCGGCATGAGATCGCTGTCTGCAGGAAACTCTCCCTTGTTCATTGTAGACGGTATTCCTTATAACGGAAACATCAGCGACCTCAACCCTGACGATGTGGTCTCTATGGAAGTTTTGAAAGATGCTTCTTCCACTGCTATCTATGGATCGAGAGGTGCTAACGGCGTTATACTGGTTACCACCAGACGCGGAAAGACAAACTCAGCGCCGGTGATCACCTACAGCGGCTACGTTGGTTATACCAAACCCCTCCGGAAATTTGATGTCATGAATGGTGAGGAGTTTGCCGAGTTCAGGAAGTGGTCGCGTATCAACGGCGAGCCCGGAAAATACACCGGCCTTGATGACCCCGCTTTGCTGAATGCATTTGAATCACAGGAACTTGAATCCATTCAATTGGGACGAAGCACCGACTGGCAGGACCTCATCTACAAAACAGGTGTCCGCACCAATCACCAGGTGGGGATCTCAGGGGGGTCTGAGAAAACGCAGTACGCTGTTTCTGCAGGATACTTTAAGGAAACCGGCATTTATCCCGTTCAGGCATTTCAGCGCACCACGTTGAAACTAAGCGTCGATCAGGTCTTGGGCGATCGTTTCAAGATCGGGATCAGCTCTTTGAATAATTTTTCACTGCGGCAGGGCGAAGGCATGAATCCGATGGGACAGGTGCTGCGTGCCAGCCCTTTGGCAACACCGTATAATCCGCAAGGTGTATTGTGGGGTACAACGGCACAGGAGTTTCTGCCGGGAAGCAATAACCAGGTGTGGAACCCGCTTGCCGATTTTGTGAAAGATGCCGTGGTGGAGAACCGCAGAAGAAACGGAACCTTTACCACTGCCTACCTCGAAGCTAAACTTATCGACGGGCTCAAGTATCGGTTTAACGCCGGTGCTGAGATAAGATCAGATGTCTACGGCAATTTTTACGGAAGGTATACAACGAAAAATTTAGGAAAGCCCAACACAACAAGCAACAGGACGAGCTCGAGCTACAATTATACGTTGGAGAACCTGCTGATCTACGACAAGGTTCTGGCACAGCGGCACAAGATAAATTTTACCGGCCTGTACAGCTTGCAGGAGTCGCTTTCTAATGGCAATGAATTTAATAATACCGGAAACCCGCTTGACTATATGCTGTATTATAATCCGGAGCTTGGTGAGAACTTCAGGGGCGAAGGCAGTTATACGAAGTGGGATATTATTTCGTACATGGGCCGGTTGAACTACGGCTTCAACGACAAGTACCTGCTTACTCTGACCATGCGCTCTGACGGATCTTCGCGGCTGGCGGAAGGAAACAAATACAAGCTTTTCCCTTCTGCTGCGCTTGGGTGGAACGTGATCGAAGAATCCTTTATGGCGAATGCACCAGTGTTTACAAACCTGAAGCTCAGGGCAAGTTATGGCAGGGTAGGAAATACAGCCATTGACCCGTATACGGTACTCGGTGAGCTCTCGCCGCTTCGTTACAACTTCGGTGACCTGATGGTAACAGGTGTTTATCCGACCACGGCACCGAACTACGCGCTGGAATGGGAATATACAACCTCTGCCAATGTTGGCCTGGACTTCGGCATCCTGCAGAACAGGATCACGGGATCTGTGGAAGCCTACAAGCAAATGACCGACAACCTGCTGCTGGACATGACCTTGCCACCAACCTCGGGAATAGAAAAGCCTGTGAAGACCAACGTTGGAAAAACCGAGAACAAAGGCATCGAGCTGCAGCTCAACACGGTAAACTGGCAGGGCGATGGAAGAGACAAGTTCATGTGGACCACCGACATCAATATTTCTTTTAACCGCGGCAAAATTGTAGCCCTGCATACAGGTGACAAGGATGATATTTCAAACAACTGGTTTATCGGGCAGCCTATCGGTACCATCTATGATTATAAGAAAGTGGGCATATGGCAAAACACGCCAGCCGACTCCGCCCTTGCTAAAAGTCTGGGCCTTACGGTGACAGGTAGTACCTCCGTTATTGGAACCATCAAAGTGGCCAATACCTCCGTTGATTACGACGCGGATGGAAACCCGCTGCCCAACCAAAGGATCACACCCGATGACAGGATGATCCTGGGAAGCAGTCAGCCTAAATTCCAGGGCGGCATCACGAACAGGTTTGCCTACAAGGGATTCGATTTTACCGTGGTGGCTGTAGGAAGATATGGTGGCACCATGATCAGCCGGATGCATAACAGTGGATTTGCCAACACTTACCAGGGGAATTATAATAACCTGCGCACACCTTACTGGACTCCCACTAATCACGAGAACCGGTATCCCAAGCCGAGCAACGCATTCACGAATCCGTTGTACAACTCAACCCTGGGTTATTTTGATGGCACTTACCTGAAGATCAGAAGCCTGAGCCTGGGCTATACACTTTCACCATCACTGCTCACAAAAGTGGGCATGAAGTCGCTGCGTGTGTATGGAACCGTGAACGATGCCTTTACACTGTTCTCTCCTTATGTCAATAAATATAATGGCATGGATCCCGATGCCGTGAATGGCGACACCAACAAGCAGCAGGTTGATGTGGATACACCGGCTGTCTACTCCGTTGTTTTCGGACTTAACGCTACATTTTAATCAAAGCAAACATGAAAAAGATATTGATATACCTGTGTGTTGGCCTGGCAGCATCGTTTGCCACAACCGGTTGTGATGATAAGCTGACGGAAGAACCCAAGTCGGTCATTGCCCCGGATTTCTTCAAGACGCGGCAAGGTTTTGAGTTAGGACTGGCCGCCGCCTACGCCGGTAGCCGCAGATTTTGGGGTGACCAGGATTTTTTTCTAAACACAGTTCCAGGTACGGACGAGTTTACCTATGGCAGAGACCTGACGGGTGCCGGTCGCGATATGTCTATTTACGGAAGCTCTTACGCCACCAATGATAGCCGGGTGACAGGTGTTTGGAAGCAAGCTTATATTTTCATCAACACGTGCAATGGCCTGGTGGATAATGCAGCCAACATAACTGACCTCAGCGATGCGCAGAAAACAAGCATGGTGGCAGAGGCGCGGTTTCTCAGGGCTAACTATTACTTCATCCTGGTGCAGCTGTTCGGTGATATCACGCTGAACAGAAATTTCAACCTTGTTCCAACAACCTCGGCTGTTCGAAATTCGGCAGCGGAAGTATATGATTTTATTGTTGAAGACCTGCAGACGGCGATTGCGAACCTTCCGGCCGCGCCGAAAGATGTGCTGCCGGGAAAAGCTTCAGCGGCTGCCGCAAGACATTTGCTGGCCAAGGTATACCTGACACGGGCAGGGTCTAAGGCAGCGCAGGCAGATGATTACAAAAATGCGCATACCCTTGCCGTTGGACTGATCAATGACAGGGCTGCCCTCGGCCTTGGCATGTTACAGGACTACGGCCAGGTACATAAGGAAGGAAATGAGCGGAGCACAGAAGTATTGTGGACCGTTCAGCATACCACCAACCTGGCGTACAATGGCAGTGAGGCGCAGAACAGCAGCGCTCCCGATAATATGTTGAATCACCTTTTTGTGCCCGTGTATCAAAACAGCCCGGGGTTGCAACGCAGCATGGACTATGGTCGTCCATATTGCCGGGTGCGTCCTACACCATGGTTGCTGAACGTTGCTTTTCAGGAACGTGTGAATGATACACGGTACAGCAAGACCTTTCAAACCCTCTGGATCTCCAACCTGGCAAACGACAGCCGTGTTCCAAAATGGACTCAGGCAGAGATCAACAGCGGCTATGCCCCGGCATCGCAGTTGGGCAAAGCGAAGTTTGCCCTCGGCGACACAGCTGTATACATGCCGGGTTATGAGGTGAGCGCAGCCAAGATCGCAGCTACACGGTACAAGCTGGTTCCCCCCAGCAAGTACACGCTGGAGCTGTTTCCTACGGTGGTCAAATATTTCGATACCAAAAGAGTGGACATCAACAACCCGTCTATACGCCCTGTGATTGTGTACCGCCTGGCAGAGACCTACCTGATCGCAGCAGAAGCCTTGTTGATGGACGGAAGAGCTGCAGACGCGGTACAGTACGTGAATGCAGTTCGTGCGCGGGCGGCTTATCCAACGGGCGATCCCCTGAAGATGCAGGTGCAGGCGTCAGACCTCACTGTTGATTTTATACTGGACGAGCGTACCCGTGAATTGTGTGGTGAGAATATGCGGTGGCTGGACCTGGTAAGAACGGGTAAGTTGCTGACCCGTGTGAAAGCCGACAACCCAGACGCAGCGCCGAACATTGTTGCGCCCAAACATCTTCTCCGTCCCATTCCGCAGGCGCAGATCGACGGCGTGATCACCGGTGAGCCTTACCTGCAAAATGACGGCTGGCTTCAGTAAGGGTAGACGTTAAGAATTTTCGTCTTATAGGCAGTATCAGAAAGTTTATGCTTTCTGCTCAGTTTGGGTTATAAAGGCCGGTGGCTCCGGCCTTTTTCGTCGTCCGACCACTGATAAGCGCGCGGCCTGCGGGAAGTGGTCTGACGACTAAACTGTCAGGTTTGCAGAAAGTGGTCTGACGACTAAACCGATCTCACATGCGTCGACTCCCTTATCACCAACCTGCTTTTGATCATACGCCTTTCAGGTTCGAGATTTCCGGTTTCGATCTTGTTTAATAATATTTCGGCCGCGGCAGTACCCATGTCGAACGCAGAGTGGTCGATGCTGCTGAGCGCGGGTTCTACAAAACGACAGATAGCCTCATTGTTGAATCCCAGGATAGCAATATCGTCAGGCACCCTGAGTCCATTCTTTTTGATCACGTGCATCATCTCGATGGCGGCGTAATCGTTGATGGCGAAAATGGCATCGGGCCGTTGTGGAAGGTTGATGAGGTGGCGCGTGTATTCTTCTACGTTGCCACCGCGGAAATAAGAATGAATGATGTAGTTATCTTTTACGGGAAGGTTGTGTTTCTTCAGCGCATCGATATAACCCATGAGGCGGTTACGTGAGTTGTAAAGATTCTGCGGACCTGCTACGATGGCAATACGTTTGCATCCCTGCGAGATGAGGTGTTCCGTGCCTTCGAACGAGATCTCATAGTTGTCGGTGTAGACCTGCGATGCTTTTACATCTTCAAGGATGCGGTCGAAGAAGACAAGCGGTACGTTTTTCTGCAGCAGCATATCGAAGTGATCGGTGCGGTCTGTTTCGCTGGAGACAGAAACAAGGATGCCATCCACGCGACTGGCGAGAAGGCCCTGAAGATTTTTGCGTTCGGCTACATACGACTCATCCGACTGGCAGATCATTACGTGATATCCGGCGAGGTTCGCTATTTTTTGGATCCCGCCGATGGCTTTTGCGAAAAAGCGATTGACTGTTTCAGGGATGATCACGCCCAGGGTATGGGTGCGCTGCTGTTTGAGGTTCAGCGCAAGTACGTTGGGCTGGTAGTTGAGCTTTTGTGCAATTTCCAGTACCCGTCTGCGGGTCTCCTGATTGACATCAGAATGTTCGGAAAGCGCACGGGAAACCGTTGATTTTGAGATCCCCAGAAGCTTTGCGATATCTTTTATGGTGACGGATTCGGTGGCCATTCAAACGATTGATTAAAGATCAAAGATACTTAAAAACCGGGACCGTTCCCGGGAACGTTCCCTTAAAAATTGTTTTCAATAATGCAAGAGACGGTAATGCTTTTTTTAAAAAAAGTTGTAGAATTACTGAACAATCGATTGCGCAAAAATGATACAATCTCTACCCACAATTCTACCGCCGCAAGCTATACAACCGCATCGGATCCTGCAATCCGACAACCTCGATGAGTTGTTCCAGCGGGTCATCAACGACGATTACAGTTCCTTTGAAAAGATATTCAAAAATAATTACAAGTCGCTGTGCACCTACGCCTGTCACGTTGTGAAAAGCCACGAATTAGCGGAAGAAATCGTTGACGATGTGTTTTGCAATCTTTGGAAGAACCGGAAAAAAATTCAGATCACTTCGTCGTTCCGGGCCTATCTGCTCACTTCCATCCGGAATAAATCGCTGGATTGTTTGCGCAAAATGAAACACGAAAAGAATGCAATGCTCGAAAGCGCTGCAACGGTGCCGTGCAAACAATCGATTGCATACGAAACGCTGTTTTATGAAGAATTGAACGGGCGTATAGAGGCCGCCATTCAAGGCCTTCCAAGACAATGCCGCACTATTTTTCTGATGAGTCGCGACCAGGACCTGAAATACAAAGAGATTGCAGAGCTCCTGAATATCAGCATCAAAACCGTCGATACGCAGATGGGAAGAGCCCTGAAATACCTCAGAAAGTCGATTTCGCCGGCTGTTTCATCATAACCCGCGTGGTCAATTATAGTCAAAACTACCATTTCCCGTTCTTTCAGTAGGGGTATTGCTCCCTTTTGCCGTCATTTGTACGTGGCGGTTATAATAAGTTCTACAGCAATCTATTCCCTGATGGCCCGGTGCCTGAAGGGAGAATCCACCCCGGAGGATGATATGATGCTTCAGGATCTGCTCTCGTCAGACCCCGGAATGAAAGAAGAATACGATCTCTTCAGGAGCCTGGTGCAAAATGAATGCAACACGCAGCTGAACGGTGACTCATCCGAAGCGCATCTTCAGAAAAAATTTGATCGCATTACCCGTCGGTTAAAAGAGGAAGGATCGTTATAATCGCACTTCAGTCATCACCGATCAATTCAGATTTTTTATTGTTTGTAAACGAATCATAAGCGCATGGACTTTTTTTCACTTAAAGGCAAGTCTGTTATTATTACCGGAGGTACGGGAGTTCTCGGCACATCCATGACCAAAGGCGTGGCGGAAGCCGGCGCGTCAGTGGCCATCCTGGGAAGAAGAAAAGAAGTAGGAGAGAAGCTCGCAGCCGAGATAAACGCTGCGGGTGGAAAAGCGATCGCCCTCGTAGCCGATGTGCTCAACCGCGAGCAGCTGGTCAGCGCCAGGGACGCGGTTAAAAAAGCATTCGGCAGCATCGATATACTCATTAACGCCGCCGGTGGAAATATGCCCGGAGCAGTCATTCCTCCCGACAAAAACTTTTTCGATCTCAGCATCGACGCATTTCAGCAAGTAATGGATCTCAACCTGCTGGGTACAGTATTGCCCACACAGGTGTTCACGGAAGATATGGCCAAACAGAAAAAAGGTGTGATCATCAACATCGCCTCCATGGCCTCTTACAAACCGCTTACCCGTGTCGTAGGATATTCCGCCGCCAAGGCTGCCGTTGAAAATTTCACGCGATGGCTGGCGGTTGAAATGGCGAAGAAGTTTGGTGAAGGCATCCGTGTCAATGCCATCTCCCCGGGATTCTTCCTCACGGAACAAAACCGTACGCTGCTCACCAATCCCGATGGAACGTTTACCGCCCGGGGCCAGTCGGCCATCAACCAGACTCCCTTCGCAAGATTTGGAAAACCCGAAGAGCTCATCGGTACATTGGTGTGGCTCTGTTCCGATGCATCCGCTTTTGTCACCGGTGTCAACGTTCCCGTCGACGGAGGATTCACGGCTTTCGGAGGCGTATAAGTTTAAAGTTTAAGGTTTAAAGTTTAAAGTTTAGGGAAGGTTTAAAGTTTTTAAGGTATGATAGGAACTGCGAAAGTTTTTCTGGATGACGATTTTCTGCTGAGCAATGATATCGCTGTGCAGCTTTATGAGGAGTATGCGTCTCCCATGCCCATCGTGGATTATCACAATCATCTCTCACCGGAAGACATCGCTTCGAACCGTAAGTTCACCAACATCACGGAAGCGTGGCTGGAGGGTGACCACTACAAATGGCGGGCGATGCGCATCAACGGCGTTCCTGAAAAATACTGCACGGGCCAGGTACCACCGCTCGAGAAATTCCAGGCGTGGGCGAAAACCGTACCCTATACCATGCGCAATCCCCTGTATCACTGGACTCACCTCGAGCTGAAAAATTATTTCGGGGTACGCAAGCTGCTCGATGAAAAAAGTGCCCGGGAGATCTATGACGATTGCTCCGCCATGCTGAACCAGGACGACTTCAGCGTGCACGCCCTGCTGGCCAAAATGAATGTTGAAGTAGTGTGCACCACCGATGACCCCACCGATTCGCTCGAGCATCATCAGCGTTTCGCAGGCTCCGGGTCGGCGCTGAAAATGTTCCCCACCTTCAGGCCAGACAAAGCTTACGCAACGGAAGATGCCGTTGCCTACAACGCTTACCTCGACAAGCTTTCAACAGTTTCTTCGACCGCTATCAAGAATTTTGACGACCTCATCCAGGCGCTGCAAAAAAGGATCGCTTTTTTCGACAGCCTCGGATGCCGCGCGTCTGATCACGGACTTGAATCGCTTTATTTTGATGCGCAATCACTGGCAACAGCCCCTGCCATCTTCAAAAAGATCCGCGCAGGCGAAAACCTCGGCGCCGAAGAAAGATTGCAGCTCAGGTGTGCCGTGCTCATCAACCTCTGCAAGCTTTATCATGAGAAACGGTGGGCACAGCAGTTTCACCTGGGCGCTATGCGCAACAACAACACGCGTATGAAACGTGCGCTGGGTGCTGATACCGGTTTCGACTCGGTAGGAGATTACCCGCAGGCAACACACATGTCGCGGTTCTTCGATCACCTCGACAGCACAGACCAGCTCGCTAAAACGATCATCTATAACCTCAACCCGTCGCAGAATGAAGTGTTTGCCACCATGGTAGGCAACTTCAGCGATGGCTCCGTTCCCGGCAAGATCCAGTTCGGTTCGGGCTGGTGGTTCCTCGATCAGAAAGATGGTATGGAGAAGCAGATGAACACCCTCTCCAACATGGGACTGCTCTCACGCTTCGTAGGCATGGTCACGGATTCCAGGAGCTTCCTGTCATTCCCGCGCCACGAATACTTCAGGCGCATCCTCTGCAACCTGCTGGCAGAAGATATCCGCGCCGGCGAGCTCCCCGACGATCTCCCACGCATAGGGCAGATGGTGAGGGATGTGTGTTACTTTAATGCGAAGGGGTATTTTGGGTTTAAAATTTAAAGTTTAAAATTTAAAGTTTAAAGTTGGAGCTTTCGAATCGGTGCTGAGTTGACAAACACCGAATCTAACTTTAAACCTGAAACCTGAAACTTCTAACTTTAAACTATTTCACAACTTTCACCTCCAACGGCGAGCCGAGTCTCTCTGCAAAACCCTTCAGATACTTATTCCAATCCGTGGCATTGTTGAAACGTCCGGCTTTTTTCCAGCCGAAGCCTGCGTAGTATACCACTTTGTTCTTCGCTGGTTTCAGCATTACGTAAAGCTGGCTCAGGTCTTTTTTGGGCGTGCGATAGTCGAGGTGGGAGATCACGTCTTTGCTCGCCGCAACGATGCCTGTTCCCAGCTCTGAGTCGTCAAGTGGTTCCCAATAGCTGAACCAACCTTCTGAATCATTCCCGCTTGTTACACCTGCTTTATCATGGAGTGTGATGCCGGCGGTGCAGTTCGGTAGCGGAGCGCTGCTTTCAAGTGTAACTTCATATCGCGTAAGCTGGCTTCCTGCATCGAGGGAGATCCTTTTCTTTTCCTTGACTGTTGCACCGTTGGCAGTCCATGGTGCATAGGTGAGCTCGAAAACGGTGCGGATCGGTCCGGTGGCAATGGTTTTGTACGATACAAAATTCTTCGATACGTAGAGTGAGTCTTTCACCCACACGCCGATCCCACCGCATCCTCTGCTGGCGCCAACATGGTAATTGTCGAGGCCTTCGCCATTGTCTTTGTGGTACGAGCCGCCGGTTTCACTTTTTTTGTACCATTTATCGATGATCAGATAATCCACCCGTTTCAGCCAGCAATCCATGCCACTGGAAAGTGTTCCGCCGGGTTTACCTTCGTCAACGATCTGTTGCGCCTTGGGACCGTAGGTGCGGAAGGCCACAAGATCATTCTCCCAGGCATAGTCGTCGATACGTTCGGGAACAAGCCGTGAGAAAGTAGCCGAAACTGGTGGCGGCGCCTGAGCGGTTGTTGTCTCGATGGTCACTGTTTTTTCCTCCTTGCCACGGATGTCAACCTGGAAGAGGAGCTCGTCAGCTTTTCCGTCGTCGTTGTTATCGATCAGCTGTTGCACGAGCACTTTGCCGTTGTCCGTTACCTGAAACGGTTTGCCGGCCAGTGAACGCAACGATGTCAGTGGAATGGTAACACTTTCGGCGCGACGATCGGCAGCCAGTTTGTTGCTGATCTTTACCTGCAGCTTCTGCTGGCCGTAAGACAATGACACACACGAAATGAGGATGCAAAGAAGTGAACAGGATTTGAGCTTCATGAGATTACGATACAATGATCCGTTAATATACAACGACGGATTTTTATAGCCTAACCCTGAAACGGCATCACTTTATTTCAACTAAAGTTTTCCCCATGTCGCAGGTAGTTTGAAAATGGTGTAACTTGCATCCATAGCTTGCAGGAATGAGGAGCGCCACCTCAGTTCTTGAAGGTACGAGGTACATCCCGATTCCCATCGGGATACGAAGTAGGTCCCGATGCCAATCGGGAGGAAGGCTTTACATCGAAGCCAGTTCCTTTACCTGCTGTTGTCTCCTACTGCCTACTTTTCATGCAGGTGTTTGAAACCCCCGAATTCAACACAGACTATGAAAAAGGATCGACCAACCGTACATGATATCGCCCGTGAGCTGAACATAACTGCGTCCACGGTTTCAAGAGCGCTCAACGATCACCCCCGCATCAGTGACAGCACCAAGAAGGCCGTGCTCAACATGGCCAAGAAGCTCAGCTATCAGCCCCACCGCATTGCCGCCGCCCTGAGAAAAGGCCGCAGCCACATCATCGGGGTAATTGTACCGACCGCCGACCGTAATTTTTTCGCCTCTGTGGTGAGAGGTATAGAAGAGATGGCCAACCAGTCTAACTACCAGGTGATGATCTGCCAGACGTACGAAGACCCGCACAAGGAAGCGGCAGCCATCGAGGCCCTGCTCAGCTCGCGGGTGGATGGTATCATTGCTTCGTTGTCGAAACGCACCGAGAACTTCGATCACTTTTTGAAAGTGAAGAACAAAGGTATTCCGCTCATCATGTTCGACCGCTCCAACGATCAGCTCGGCGTGAGCCATGTTGTGATTGACGATTACCTGGCCTCTTATAAAGCCGTGGAGCACCTGATCGAACAGGGATGCCGGCGGATTGCACACTTCACCAATTTTCAGAAGATCAACATCTATAAAGAAAGGTTGAGAGGATACAAGGCTGCGCTGGAAGATCATGGAATCGCCTATGACGAACGTCTTGTCGTTGCCAGCAACCTGCAGCTGCAGGACGGCCGTGAAAGCATGATGAAGTTGCTGGAACTGGCCGAAATACCCGACGCCGTATTTTCTTCCAGCGACCTGGGTGCCATGGGTGCCCTGCAGGTGTTAAAAGAGAAAGACATCGCCGTGCCAGAGCGCATTGCACTGGTGGGCTTCAGCAACGAGCCGTTTACCATGTTCTCCGATCCTCCGCTCACCTCCATCGATCAGCACACCAAACGTATGGGCAACATCGCTTCGGAAATGTTCCTGGAAGAGATCAAGGCATCGCCCATCGAAAAATTCATCCCAAAAAAGATCGTACTGAGCCCGGAGCTGGTAGTGAGAAAATCGTCTCTGAAGATCCGCAGAAGCGCCTGACAGGTCTTTCTCTTCAACGGCGATTTGGTATTTTGCACTCACTATTAAATGAGTTCACGTTTACAAAAACACATCCTGTTAAATTTACAGACAAATAATTATTGATATGCAAAACAAAATATTATGCTGGGCGGTGCTTGCCGTATTTGTGCTGGCCAGCTTCGCACCGGTGAGCGATCCTATTGTTGCGCAGGAGGATGTCTCGCTACAGTTGCCGCAGGGATTTCAGGCCACCACCATCATCCCTGAGCTGGGCCGCAACCGCCACCTCGTGGTTCAGAGCAACGGCGATATCTACGTCAAGCTCGACAAGCTGAAGGATGGCGCCAAAGGTATTGTGATCCTCCGCGATGCGAACAAAGACGGGCAATATGAGATCGCTTCAAGCTTTGGTGATTATGCCGGCACTGGTATCGCCATCAAGAACGGATATTTGTACGCTTCATCCGATGACCAGGTGTTCCGCTATAAGCTCAATAAGAAAGGGGAGGTTGAGAATACGGATAAACCCGAGATCATTGTTACCGGTTTGGTGAAAGGCCGTCAGCACCAGACCAAATCCATCGCGCTTGACAACGCCGGAAATATTTATGTGAACATCGGTGCGCCTTCCAATGCCTGCCAGGAACAGGATCGCAGCAAAGGTTCTCCGGGCCAGGATCCATGCCCCATCCTGGAGACAGCGGGTGGCATCTGGCAGTTCAGGGCAGACAAGCTGAACCAATCTTACGCAGAAGGTACACGCTACGCTACCGGTATCCGCAACGTTGTGGGCCTCGACTGGAATGCGCAGGCCAATGAGCTTTACGCGATGCAGCACGGCCGTGATCAGTTCTTCCAGCTCTATCCTGAAATGTATACGGAGCAACAGAGCGCTGAGCTTCCGGCAGAAGAGCTGTTCATGGTGAAAAAAGGATCGAACTTCGGCTGGCCGTATTGCTATTACGACCAGTATCAGAAAAAGAAGATCCTGGCACCTGAATATGGCGGCGACAGCAAAAAGCAAGGCCGGTGCGAAGGTGTAGACCAGCCAGTGATGGCATTTCCCGGGCACTGGGCACCGAATGGGCTTTTATTCTATACCGGCAAGATGTTTCCTTCCAAATACAAAAATGGCGCGTTCATTGCTTTCCATGGGTCATGGAACAGGGCGCCGCTGGAGCAGCAGGGTTACAAAGTGGTGTTCGTTCCTTTTGGAAAGGATGGAAAACCTTCCGGGGATTATGAGGTGTTTGCCAACGGATTTGCCGGGGCAGGTGTTGTTCAGTCGCCGCGCGATGCCAAATTCAGACCGTGTGGTCTGGCGCAGGGACCTGATGGTGCCTTATACATTTCAGATTCTGTAAAAGGAAGGATCTGGAAGATCGTTTATAAAAAATAAAGTTTAGCAATGAAGAAAATCGTGAGTGTAGTGGCGTTCATCGCTGTGCATGCTGCCGTGCTGGCACAGTCGGCCGACAAAGCATCTATTGAAAGAGGAAAGACCGTGTATGAATCGACCTGTCTGGCCTGCCACCAGGCGGATGGGTCTGGTGTTCCGAACCTGAATCCGCCCCTGATCAAAACTAAATGGACCCTGGGTGATAAAAATCAGCTGATCAACGTTGTGCTGAAAGGCCTGGATGAAGAGATCGAAGTGGATGGCGAGACCTATCACAATGTGATGCCACCCCTGAACTACCTGTCTGACCAGGAGATCGCCGACGTGCTCACATACGTACGCAATAACTTCGGCAACAAGGCAAGCGCTATTAAGGAAGCTGACGTTAAAGCGCTACGCGAAAAATAGTAATCAGGTGATCGGTATTCAGTAATCGGTTTTAGAGCTACCCAGTTACTGACTACCGTTTACCGATCACCTATTACCACTTACTGTCCCGCCAACGGATTGCTCTGGATCTCCACGTCAGGGATCAGGAAATACAACCGGGTAGGATCAGGCTTGCGATTTTTGTTCTTGATCTGTGCCCGCACTTCGGAGATGAGCTGCACCGCCCTGTTGGTGCGCACCATGTCGAACCACCTCTTAGCCTCACCCATAAACTCGTATCCTCTTTCGCGGAACACCAGGTCATCGAACTGTTGCATGGATAATCCTGCGGCAAGATCTGCTGTCACACTGGGTGTATTGATGTCCACACCATAACCACGCCTTCTTACCTTGTTGATGGCATCGTAGGCAGCAGCTGTAGGGATGCCGTTGAGCTTATTATCGGCTTCCGCGAAGATCAGCAGCACGTCGGCATAACGATAGAAATAAAAATCATTTCCATTGCCGGTATCAATGGGGGCTTGCGGATCCTTGTACTTGCCGAAGCGCAGGTCATAGATATCGGTTTCTATTTCGGCTTTTACAACCTGGCCGTTGATCACATAGGAGTCATACAGGTTGAACCGCTTGCGCAGGTCGTTAGCATCCCAGCCGCTGATGAGCGGAGCTTTGGAGATGGCGCCACCGAACTTGTTTCCACTCACTGAAAAACCTGCAGCCTTCGCTCTCGAATCGGCATAATAGGAAGCCAGGAATGCGCCCTGGTCGATGGCCTGTGAGAACTTCAGCGAGAAAACATCTTCGGCGTTTGTGGGCAGCACGGGTGAGTACAGTGTTTCCAGCGACGTGATCAGGTCGTAGCCATACGTTGCCTTTGCATCCATCACTTCTTTCGCTTTGTCGCGTGCTTGCTGGTAATAGGTTGTGCCACCATTCAGCGGAGCACCGGCCATGGTCAGGTACACGTCTGCCAATGCAACCTTGGCAGCTCCTTTTGTGGCGCGTCCGGCCATAGACGAAGGCACCGTGTTAGGCAGTACACCTTCCGCGAAAGAAAGGTCGGCCACGATCTGCGCATAGACGTCGGGTATTTCCGTCAGCGGGATGCTGGTGTTTTCAGTATCCGTGATGGGCGTGAGGCGCAGGGGAACCTTGCCGAAGGTGCGCACAGCGAAGTAATAGCACAGGGCACGTACGAAACGCGCTTCCCCGTAAGCGGCATCTTTTAAGGTGGCACTGAGGTTCTGATCTTTGTCCAGCGCATCGATCAGCACATTGGCGCGCCCTATCGCCTCATACAAGGTGATCCAGGGTTGGTTCATGCTGGTGTTGGTAGTGCTCAGCAGGTTGGCGTAGTTGCTCCACGATACCTGGCTGCCGCCACCGTCTGCATATTCGGCCATGAGCTCGAAGCCCAGGCCAACCGTTGATTCCCACAAACGTCCGCGGCTGCGGGTCATGGGCTCATAAACACCGATGATGGTCTGCTCCAGCAAACCTGGATTGAGGTTCTCGAGGAAATCCTGCTCCAGTGCCTTGGGATCTTCTTCGAGAAGGTCGTCGCAGCCTGTGAAATTGAACGCCACCAGCGTGAGGGCGATCAACATTCCATATATTCTGGTTCGTTTCATATCCTTTTCAGTTTTGGGTTAGAAGGTAACATTGAATCCGAGGGTGTAGGTCTTGGCCGTAGGATAGGCGCCGAGGTCAACACCTTGCCTGCGGTCGTTGCCGCTGAACGAATTCACCTCCGGATCGAAACCCGAATAATTGGTGAAGGTCAGCAGGTTTTGCGCACTGACGTAAACGTTCAGACTTTTTACCGCCTTGGTATTGGCGAGCGCGAAGTTGTAATCAAGCCTGATGTTGCGCAGCCTGAAATAAGATCCGTCTTCCATGAACCGCGACGAGCGGATGTGCCGGTTGGTGGCGCCGCTGGAGATAGCAGCGCTGGGATTGGGATAAAACTCCTGCGCTGCCTTCAGCTTGTTGAACTGGTTGGCCATGGCCGGGTTGGTGAGCTCAAAAAGCGCCACGTTGTTGATGGACGAGCCACTGACGCCCTGCCATACCGTGGTGAACGTTAGCCGCTTGTACTTCAGCGAAGTGTTCACGCCATAGTACAGGTCCGGATAAGGGCTGCCGATGATCTGGTTGTCGAGCGCGTTGAGAATAGGATTGCCGGCATTGTCATAGTTGTCGTCTACATTTTCATGGATGGGCAATCCGTTTTCGTCCACACCGAGAAATTTGATGCCGTAGAAGGCGAACAGCGGATAGCCGGCCCGGATGATGCTGTTAGATCCGGAAGCGTCGTTGCCGCCCGTGCTGGGTACATCCTTGTTGTCTTTTGTTTTGGTGATCTTGTTCTTATTCTGCGAGAGGTTCACATCCAGGGCCAGCACCCAATCGTTGTTGTTGATGATGTTGGTGCCGAGGGTGATCTCCCAACCCTTGTTCTCTACTTCGCCTACATTCTCGAGCACCTGTCCGGCGAGAGTTCCGAGGCCTGCGCTCACACCGGCCGTTGGTGGCAGCTGCCTTACGGCGAGCAGGTCGGAAGTGGTCTTCACGTAGTAATCGAAAGTGATCCGGTATTTTTCGTTCATCACGCCCGCATCGACGCCTATGTTGATCTGTGAGGTGGTCTCCCATTTCAGATTCTTGTTGGCGATGGTAGGTGCCAGTCCCACCACCAGGCCGGTGCCTGCACCTTGACCGGTGTTCACCACGCGGCCCACTTGAAGTGACTGATAAGGTTTGATGGCCGGATTTCCCGTCTGGCCCCAGCTTGCCCTCAGCTTGAGCGTTGACATCCAGTCTGCTTCCTTGAGGAAAGACTCTTCCGAGATACGCCATCCGCCAGAGACGGAGGGAAATACGCCGTACTTGTTGTTGCCGGCAAATACCGAAGCACCGTCTCTTCTGACACTGGCCGCCAGCAGGTATTTCTCCTTGTAGTTGAACCGCGCCCTGGCGAACGATGAGAGGATGGTATTTTCCGAGATATCGCTCACGGGTTTGCTCACGGAGCTCGCGGCGTTGATGTTGGCATTCTTCATATCATCGGTAGCAAAGCCCGAAGCTTTCACCTCCAGTGAATTGAACCGCTCGCGCTGCAGCGAAGCACCGGCGATCACTTCCACATAAGTGCCTTCCGAGATATCGTATTTATATTCGAGGAAATCTTCCATCAGCACAGAGAGCTTATCGTATTGATTCAGCTCTGCCGCCCCGATGTTGTTCCCTAAGCGGGGAAGGATGCGGGGAAAGTAAAGATCCCTGCGGATGTGGTAGAAGTCTCCGCCGATCCGCGCCGTGTTTGAAAGCCCTTTGATGATCTCGGCCTTCACATCGATGCCACCCTGGATACGCGTTGTGGTATTCTGATCCAACACCTCTTTGGCAACAGCCACAGGATTTTCCGCATCAATACCGTTGAAGCTGAAGGGAGTTGTGTCTGTATAAGTGCCGTCAGGATTTTTGACGGGTACCACGGGAAGCGACCTGAGCACAGAGCCCACACCGGATTTGCCAAAGTTACGCGTGTTGTCACCCTGGGCAGGAGAGAAACCGTTTTGCACCGCGCGCGAAGTGATCAGTCGGGACTGTATGCTGAACCGGTCGCTGAGCTTGCTGTCCATGTTCATTCTGACAGAGCCGCGTTTATACCCCGTGTTCATCACGATGCCTTTCTGATCGAGGTAGCCACCGGAAAGAAAGAAACGGCTGCGATCTGTACCACCCGAGATGCTGAGGTTGTTGTTGAACTGGGGAGCGGTCTGGAAAACTTCGTCCTGCCAGTCGGTATCAGCGGTAGGAGTGAAGTTCTCGAGGTCAGCGGGGATGGTCTGGTTGGAGTTCACATAGAAGGCCCGGGCATAGTCGAGAAACTCCTGCGTGTTCATCATCTCCAGTTTTTTGCGTACCTGCTGAAAGCCCAGTGAGCTCTCGAAGGTGAGCTTGGGCTGGCCGGCTTTACCGGAGCGGGTAGTGATGATCACCACGCCATTGGCGGCGCGTGAACCGTAAATGGCAGCGGCAGCAGCGTCTTTCAAAACGTCGATCGATTCGATGTCAGACGGGTTGATGGTAGACAGTCCGTTGGCGCCGCGCACATCGTCATTGAATTGTGGAATTCCGTCAATGACATAGAGGGGCTCATTGCCGCCGGCGAAAGATGATACACCGCGTACGCGGATGCTGATGCCCGCACCGGGTTGCCCGGAGGCCTGTTGCACCTGTACGCCAGCCATACGTCCCTGCAACGCCTGCTCTACTGTGGTGACAGGCATTTCCCGGATCGACTCTCCTCTTACGGAAGTGATGGAGCCGGTCAGGTCAACCTTGCGCTGTGTGCCGTAGCCGACCACCACTACCTCAGACAGGGTTTTTACATCCGGCAGCAGCACCACGTCGATGGCCGTGCGTTCTCCGACCGTTGTTTCAAGAGCCTCATAACCGATAAAGGTGAACACCAGCACGGCGTTCCGGCCGGGCACCGAGAGGCGATAGGCGCCATTGACATCTGTGGCCGTACCGTTCGAGGTGCCTTTCTCGATCACATTCACCCCCGGCAAAAGATTTCCGGCGTCATCTTTCACCGTGCCGGAGACAGCCACCTCCTGCGCAAACGCTGCACGGCTGAGCAGACACATGACGAGGGTACAGACCAGGGCCCATGGCAGACCACGGCCCCGTTTCGTAAACATTACTTTCATGATTGATTGGGTTAGGGTTGAACAATCTTAAGAAACTACTTATTTAAGACGCAGAAATCGATTGAAATGCTTACAACACCTTACGGGATTTTTGTATCGAAAGTGTTAATTATCATGATGTTATCGTTGAGTCCACGGTCGACAGTCCACGGACCCTTTCACACCGGTATTCTGAGCGAAGGGCATGTGTTGGCTTTGCGGGAGCGAAGAATCCCGTGATTACAAAGTGTACGCGAAAAAGGTATGCTCACGAATTAAGTACGCACTAATCGATCTGGGGGATCCTTCGCGCCTGCTTTCTATCAGCGCAAATCACTGCTCAGGATACCGGTTCATTAGGAGAGGACTTTGCCTATTGCATTTGCTTACTGCCTACTTTTCTTCACCAGCACGTCGCAGAAGAAATGGTTGGCATCGAAGAACAGGTCTACGATCTCCAGACCGGCCTCAGACAGGGTCTTTTCTATCATGAGCAGGTCGTATTTCTGCGAGATCTCGGTATTGATCGTTTCCCAATGTGCAAAATGGTAGGTCTTTTTAAGCGCCGCGATAGGTACATCCTGGTCCTTCAGGCTGACCAGGAAGCTGCGAGCCGCACCGGTCTCAGGATCATAGGATGCATAGTGGTCGAATTGTGTGAGGGAGAACTGTGCGCCCAGCTCGCGGTTCAGTCGTCTCAGCAGGTTGATGTTGAAAGCTTTTGTTATGCCACCTTCATCATCGTAGGCGCGGGCGATGATGCGTGGATCTTTTTTGAGGTCGAAGCCGATCAGCGCCAGCCCCTGGCCCTCCAGGTGAACGGAGATATTTTTGAGGAATGCGAGCGCTTCCTGGGGAGTGAAGTTGCCGATGTTGGCGCCCAGGAAGAAGATCACTTTTTTTTCGTCTCCATGGAGCTCGCCTACCGCCTCGTAATAACTTTTGTTGACGGGCTGTATCTCCAGCTCAGGTAGATTTTTTTTCAATCTTCGGGAGAGCTGCTCCAGCACCGATGCAGAAATATCCACAGGCCGGTACGTGAACCTGACGTGGCGTGAACAAAGGTATCTTAACAGGATCTCGGTTTTCAGTCCATCGCCCGCGCCCAGCTCGATGAGTTGAAAAGGACTTTGCTGCGACTCGAAATAACGCAGCAGGTCTTCCTTGTGGTGATCCAGGATCTCGTATTCACAACGGGTTGGGTAATACTCAGACATGTGCATGATCTGCTGAAAGATCCTGTCTCCTTTTTCGTCGTAGAAAAGCCAGCTGGGGAGCGATTTATGTTTCGCTCCCAGGCCCTCCTCTACGGCCTTCCTGAGTTCACGGTTCACTATGGTGGAAGTATGCATCACCTGTTATTTCTTACATAACCTGATCCCGTTGAACTGCCACCGGAGGTGAGGATAAAAGAAGTTTCTGTAGGTCTTTCGCGAATGATTTTCAGGTGTTACGGCAGAAGCGCCGCGAAGTACCATGGTATTGATCATGAACTTCTCGTTGTATTCGCCCAGCGCGCCGTCCGGTTTTTCATATCCGGGATAGGGGAGGTAAGCGCTGTTGGTATGTTCCCAGCGCAGCCCCCACGGTAACTGGGGGGCGGCAGCTTCCCATTCTTCTTCAGTAGGAAGCCGCATGCCCTTCCATGTGGCGAAAGCGGCGGCTTCGTAAAAGCTCACGTGGGTTACCGGCTCCTCGGGGTTGACCCGTTCAAGTCCTGAAAGCGCATAACGGCACCAGGTCCCATCCGTAAAGTGCCAATACATCGGACTAGTGATGTGCTCTTCCTTCACCCAGGCCCATCCATCGCTCAGCCAGTACTCCGGGCGTTGGTATCCACCCGCTTGCATGAACTGCATGTATTCGCCGTTGGTAACAAGGCTTTTGCGGATGGAGAACGCTTTCAACAGAACGGTGTGCGCTGCCCTTTCATTATCGTAGCTGAAACCCGAGCCGCGGTGGCCGATGGTGTACCGGCCGTCAGAGATAGAAATAAAATCGTGGTCGGTCTCATTGTGCGGCGTTTCTTTGATCTCCTTGCGGTAGGCCGGAAACAGCGGATTGTGACCGAGAATAAATTTGATATCGGTATACAGCAGCTCCTGGTGCTGTTGCTCATGATTAAAACCTATTTCGAGGATGGGAAGCGCTTCTGCCGGAAAATCCCTCAGCAACCAATGCATGTGCTCATCCACATAGCCGCGGTATTGAAAGATCTCTTCCACCGTAGGCCTTGAAAGGTTGCCGCGATCCGCACGAAGCACATGGGTGCCCACGCTTTCATAGTAGCTGTTGAACAAGAACGAATACTGCGGGTGAAAGCGCGTGTAATTTTTGTAATAACGCGCGAGTATGAACTCTTCAAAGAACCATGTGGTATGCGCCAGGTGCCATTTGGGTGGGCTTACATCTGCCGACGGCTGTACAACATAGTCTTCTGTAGCCAACGGCTCACAAACATACTCACTGTATCTTCTGATGGTTGAATACCGCTCGGTGAGCGTTGCCTTGCTTGGTGCTTTCCGGGTTGCTTTTCTGGTAAACCGTTGCAAATCCGCTGTTAATCCCCTCATAACTCTTTCGCTGATCATCGGTTTTTTTAGATTCTAAAAATATACCAGATCGCGGTGAGGACGTCCTTCCCCAGCGAAAACCAGTCGGCCATTCATGAAATATCGCCCCTTCGTTTTGCAGCCGGTCTGATGAACATATGGCTCGCCTAATTTTTCTATCTGCTATGCGATTGACTATCGCGTTGCGGCAATACCGTTAATTAAGGAACCGACTAAAAATATTCAGCCATCTTAAATGTAGGTTTAGCTCTGAAAGGGCGTAATGTCAATAGCCATGGGTGCAGCCATGGCTATTGTGCATTTTGCATTTTTACGTGTCATAGGTAATCTGGATCAGTGTCTTGTCTCTGGCACGTCACGCATGCGCCAGATCAGGGGTGCTGTCGACCATGAATAAAACAACGCTCGATCAAATGTCAGCTTTTTTGAGCTTGAGGTAACTGAAGTAGTTGAAGAGCACGGTCCAGGCAACCACGATCAGCGCTGAGCCAATGTCAATGTAATCTTTGATCTCCTGGAAGGCGTAGCGCGGATACGGGATCGCAATCAGGTTCCAGATGGATCTCATCGGGAAGAAAGGGATCAGCCACGGAAGCTCATCATCGATATTGGCCGTGATGATGAGCTCGATCATCTGCGAAAGCAGCAGCAAGATGATGGTAAGGCCCGACCGTTGAATGAGGATGCTGATCAGCAGCGCATACGATAAAAAGAAAAAGATCTCCAGAAAATACGCAGGGAAGAACTCGAGGTCCGTGAGGATGTTGCTGTAAGCGGCCGATGGACTGTAAATAAGTCCGGTGATGAGTCCGATCACAAAGATCATGGCCACGCTCATGAGGCTGAGCAGCACATTGGTCGATATTTTGGAATACAGAAATTGAGAGCGGCTGAGACCGTCGATGATGTTCTGGCGCAGCGTGCGGTAGGCGAACTCGTTGGTCACGGAGATCACCACCATAATGGCCAGCACTACCTTGAACAGACCACTGAACCAGATGAGGTTGTGCCACACATCCGGGAAGTGGTACAGGGGAATACGGTTGATGTTGATCTTCTGGCCAAAATCTGCGAAGGTCCTTGCCAGCAATTTCAGGAACTCCATTCCGCTGGCGGTGGCAAAAGCAAGTGTTATAAAATACAGACCGCATACAACCCAGAAGGTTCTGTAGCTGGTCAGTTTTTTCAGGTCTATTTTAAGCAGTTGAAGCATGGTCTTGTAAGTACGAGGTTAGAGGTACGAATGTGAAGGTACGAGGTACGAAATACGAGGTACGAGCCCACGTACTTCGTACCTCGTACCTCGTACTTTTTTACGATTCTGCCAGTATTTCGAGAAATTGCTTTTCAAGGCTTTTCTTTTTGGTAACGAGGTGTGAAGCAACAATACCTTTTTCAAAAAGGAACTGGTTCAGGTCTTTACTTTTGAAGCCATCGCGCAGGGATACCTGGAAGCTTCCGTTCTCGCGGTTGATAGAAGAAGTGCCGGCGAACGAAAGCAGGATCTCGTTGAGGTTGCTCACGTCTGCATTCACCTCCACGGTATCGGTGCCTTTGCCAACCTCGTCCACGGGACCCGTATGGATCAACGAACCTTTCTTCAGTACTGCGAAATGAGTACAAACCTTTTGCACTTCATCCAGCAGGTGGCTGGCCAGAATAATGGTTTTTCCCTGGACGGCGATCTTGCGGATCAGCTCACGGATCTCCGCGATGCCCATGGGGTCGAGCCCGTTGGTGGGTTCATCCAGGATCAGCACGGTGGGGTCGTTGAGCAGCGCGGAGGCAATAGCCAGGCGTTGCTTCATACCCAGAGAGTAGGTTCTGTATTTGTCGTTCCTGCGTTCAGTCAGCTCCACCAGCTCGAGTACCCGCGGGATGCTGGCGGGATCGCATTGTTTGATCATACAATTGAGCTCGAGGTTCTTCTGGCCATTCAGGTACGGATAGAATATCGGGTGTTCCAGCACGGCGCCGATCTTTTTCCTGACGTGGTGGCTGGGCGTTTCGCCAAACCAGCTGTACGTTCCGGAAGTAGGATTCACCACGCTCATGAGCATGCCTAGCGTGGTGGTCTTTCCGCTTCCGTTCGGCCCCAGCATGCCAAATACCTGGCCTGCCTTGACTTCGAGGTTGAGATTGTTAACAGCCTTTATGCGGCCGAAATGTTTGGTGAGATTTGAGATCGAGAGAACCGTTTCCACAGCAATATGAGTTTGAACGATGATCTTAAAAAAAGAAAGTTAGCAAAAAATTGGTCGCTTGAAGTGTGTCAGAATTACACTCAGTGTTTTTTGCCGGGATTTTCTTTCCGGTCGTCATTATCATCATCGTCATCATCTTCACCACCATTGGCGAAGGCCTTGATCTTTTTACCGATATCGGAGCTGCTGTCAATGGTTTTGTAAAGCTCGGTGACCTTGTTCAGGGCGATGCTGCCCACGATATCGAGCACATAAAGATTCTTATCGTCGTTAACAAGCACCAGCATAGCTTTGGTCTTGTTGTCTTTTTCCCGGATGAAGATATCG
This sequence comes from Chryseosolibacter histidinae, assembly GCF_018598225.1. GTDB lineage: Bacteria > Bacteroidota > Bacteroidia > Cytophagales > Cyclobacteriaceae > Chryseosolibacter > Chryseosolibacter histidini. Next base: position 53,239 of record NZ_JAHESF010000025.1, read on the forward strand.
AAGTTCTTTCCGTCCATGCGGCTGGTCATGATCTCTTCGAAGGCTTCTGACTTGTAATCGCTTTTCACCTTCTTGTATCCGGTGGCACTGAGGGCTTCACCGGTTTTTTTGATCATCAGGAATTTCATTTTTTCGATGTCTTTGATCAGCTCATCGAAGGCCTTGTCTTCCTGCTGATTGAGCATGCGAAGGGTATTGTTGTAAAAGAAGAAAGCCATGGCGTCGTACTTTTTCTCCAGGGCCTCAGTGGTTTTGCTTTGCGCGCCGGCCAGTACAGCACACGACATCAAGAGGGTTATGATCAATGATCGATTGGGTTTCATAAACATGTGATGGATTTAACTATTAACACGTTAAAACAGAAAAAGCGTTGCCTGGTGAGCAACGCTTTTTGTTAAAATCTTTTCTGTTAATGATGGCTGGTTTTATTCTCGTCTTTCTTTTCGCCTTTCTTGTCTTCACCGATGCGATGCAGGTTCTCGAGACCTTTTACGTCCATACGTTTGCCGATGCGTGATACCTGCTTCAGGTCAATTTCACCGAAGAGACTCATCACCATGAACTCTTCATTTCCACCCATCACCATCAGCAGCTCGGAGATCTTGCCACCGCTTTCCTTGATCATGAATTTCATGTCTTTGTCTTTATCGCGCACGGTCATCAGCTCTTCGTAATCTTTGGGGATCAGCGAAAAGGCTTCCTTGTAGAGCTCGCGTGCATTGCGGGCGTCTTCCTTTGCCAGGATCTTGAGGCCCTTCAGCTTGCTGATGGCTTCGACGATGTCTTTATCTTCGGGTGTTTCTATTTCCATGTTCGTGATGAGGCCGAACATCTTGCTGGAAATATTCACCTGGTTGAATGATTCGTCATTCTGGTACTTGTTGAAGAATTTTGAGATGGCATCCTGGGCAAAAGCTCCACTTACCATCATCATCATCACAACTGCTGCAACTATCTTTTTCATATTCTTTGATGTTTTAAATTCTTATTTATTTCTAGTGGGTTGGTACGATCGGTTTATAACGCCCTTTTCTCTTCATTTTTCTGGATCTGCTGCTGGGCCTCGTTGAACATGTTTATCTTCTTGGCCTTTTCTTCAGCAGTGCCGAAGCTTTTGGAGATCATCATCAGCGCTTTTTTGGTTTCTTCCAGCGCCAGCTTCGGGTCGTCGTAGGTATCTACCATTTCCTGCGGTGTTGATTCCCTGATCTCGTTCCGCACCAGGAATGTGGCTACTACCAGCACACTGACACCGGCGGCGATGCGCAATGTGTTATAGAAGATCCTTACCACTTTTCCCTTGCTCGGTGGCGGGGTGTTTATTTTTTTCATCAACGCGGTGTCAAAAGCACCGTCGTTCAATGTCTTTTTTTTGTGCGTGTCGAAATACCGGAACAAAGTGGCGGTCTCTTTCCACTGCTCGGGGATCTGCTCACCCCGGAAGTACTCACGCAGCTGCTGCTCTTCTTCGAGAGAAGTCTCGCAGTTCCAGTACTTGTTCAGCAGTTCGTCAATTTTATTAGAGTCCATAAGCATTGATCTTCGTTAGTTTTTCGCGCACTGCATTTCGTGCCCTGAACAGGTTTACCTTCACCTGGTTCATGTCCAGCTCGAGAATGTCGCAGATCTCGTTGTAGCTGTACCCTTCCACATCCCGGAGGTGTATGATCTGCCGTTGCTTTTCGGGCAAGGCGGCGATGAACTGAGTTATTTTTTGCATACTCTCATGGGCTTCTGTTGATTCATGAGGCGTTAACGCTTCGTGTTGAACATTAAAGCTCTCTTCGATCGGCTGTGTTTGCTTGCGCGTGAGGGAACGGATGCGGTCGAGCGACAGGTTCCTGGTGATGCGCATACACCAGGCTTCCCAGTTTTGTACGTCCGCCATCTGCTCCCGGCCGTTCCAGACCCTGATAAATACCTCCTGAACAATGTCCTTGGCCTCCTCCTCATTGCCTAAAAACCTCAGTGCAAAGCGAAAAAGCTTGTTTTTTGCAGGTAAAACCCGGTTTTGGAAAGCTTCTAGGTTCATCCGATTAAATTCAATATCAAGACGGCAGGTGTAAGCCGATGTTACAGCTAAAAATAAAATATTTCGTTCAGTTTTTGACGTCGGTTTTTAAGCGGGTGGGTTTTATTCCCCCTACTTTCGCCTGGCTTTGGCTTCGCGGATCAACTTCAACCGGATGTTTTCCGCGGAAACGGGCTCGTAATTTCCTTTTCCGAGAGTGGCGATGGCTTCGAGGGTTTTGGAGGTGCCGGCCCCTTTGCCGAAGTTGAAGACGGAGAGGAAGATGTCTTGTTTTGTAAAGTTGCCGATCAGCTGACGTATTTCATCGCCGATCTCAAACTCGCCGTCGGTGGCGAGAATGATGCGGTTGTTGCCGCCACGGATATAATTTTCGTCCGCCACTTTATAGGCAAGCTTCAGTGCAGCATTGCCATCGGTCTTGCCGGAAGAGGAGAGGTCGTTCACTGCCTTCCTGATCTTGTCTTCTTCTTTAAAGGAAGTCGATTTGAGCAGGATCCGGGGTTTGCCTGAAAACGCGATGATAGAGATATGGTCTTCCTGCCGCATCATGGAAAGCATATCGAGCATCGATTGTTTCAGCAACGGAAGTTTGCCGGGTTGGTTCATGGACCCGGAGACATCGAGCAGCAGGATCATGTTGTTGGTGGCATAACCCTCCATCGATCGCAAGTCATCTGTCGATCCTGTGAGGTATACCGTATCGCGTTTTTCGATATAGACCGTGTCATGTACAACCGTCGTTTTTGCACCAGGTACCGCTGTTGGTTTGTCTTTCGCTGTGGCATTGTTCTGAACATTTCCGCTGCCTGGTCTCACAGGCTCGTTTGTCTTATTCTGTGTTGCCTTTGCTTTTGACGAAGCCTGGTGCAGTGCGAACAGCTCAGGCTGCTTGATGGTTTTAAGATGATACACCGAAGTTGACAGCTCACAGAATTTGTTGTAATCATCTACGATCTCATTGTAGAGATAAACCATGGAGTGATACGGATGACTATAGCCCGATGAGGTACCAGCAGGTTTCAATTTCTTAAAATCTTCGCTCAACCTCCTTGCTGTCTCCGGCAGATCTTCATAAGGTGTATAAGGACAAAGCCCATTGTTGCGACCGATCTTCTGAATACCTTTCATGTTCTCGTATTCGTTGGCAATAACCTCACGAACGGTCTTGTCAATTTCTTCGGTAGGCACTGTTACGGTAGAATCTCCGTTGTAATACGCCTTTGCCTTGAACAGCGCCTCGCGGTTGAGGTCAGTGAGTGTGCGAAGCGCTTTGCCGGAGATCTGCCACGCACTTGCTGTGTTGGTCACGGGATAACTATCGTACACGGCACGAAGGTCATTATAGAGAAGCTCTTTTTTCTCATCCCAGATCCTGAACAATTCAGCCTGTCGTTCCAGGATGGTGTATACCCGCGCAAGCCTGTCTTGTTCGTACTTTCTTTCCTTTACTTCCGTTTCAAGCACGGCGCAGAGGTCGTCCATTTCTTTCAGCACATTGAGCAACACTTCGGCCTGATCGTTCAGTGCTTTACCATAGGGAGCAGGAACCACATTGCCGCCGCTCACTGCTTTCTGGTAGTAGGACAAGGGCACTTTGTAATCTCCATAATCGAAATGCATGGGCGCTCGGCGCCCGTAGCTCTCCAGGTTTTTGAACGAGGCTGCCGTCGAGCTGAAGTTGCCGATCACTGACTGGAGGTAGCCGGTTTCACGCCAGCATTCGTTGATAAACTCGACATAGGCGAGGAGTGATTCAAAAACCGGCTTACCGATAGCCGTCTTCTGGACTGCTACCTTCAACGGCGTGTAGGGTCTATCCTTGAAAGGTTTTACGTCAACACTGACTGCTTTTGACTGTGAGCGGATCTCGAAAAGGGGAACGTATTTGATGGTCTTCAATCCACGATAATTGTCACGCTCCGAGAATTGAATGAATGTGTTATAGTCCGATACCAGCGTGCCGTTGAAATAGTTGATCAGTTCCAGGTACACATCGTTGCTATGCTTGTCCGATTTTTTTGCCTCATAGTTATATCCATCGAGCGCATTTCTTTTTATCTCCAGAATAGAAGACAGTGCCTCCTGGAAAGCAGACCACATGCTGGAAGCAGGATATTTCAGGGTTGTGTTGAGACCCTTTAAAGCGCTGAGCTGGCGATCGGTTTCTGGAATGCTTTCGGTCAGCTTGTCCACCGGCCAGCCTGTGTGCACCTTTTCTTCCAGGTTGAAGCTCCAGGTGTCAATTAATTGCCTTTCCATTCCGATCACGGCCAGCATTCGCGCATCGGATTGCTGGTAATTTTTGTCGGCCGTGCCACCGCCTAGTTTTTTATAAGATGTCTCCAGCACAAGCTGAAAAGCACGAAGCTTTTTTTGATAATCTGCTGTGAGTGTCTGCAGTTCTGCGATGAGCGATCTGGCCCTGGCAAAATTATCCTGCTTGTAATCTTCAAGCTTGTGATAGGTGTCGAGTGCCTTGCATTGCTGATCGATCTTTTGTTCGGCACCGCGGAGGTTTTCAAGGGCACTGCTCAACGATGCAGCTACGTTGCCAAGGGTCTTGCATTGGCTGACGGCATTGTTGTAATAATAGACATCGGCAGGAGAAGGACAGACATACCGCGGTGCGCCGAAGTTTTTCCGCTCAAGCGAAGGATAATAATCAATGATACTCCTGATCACAGCAGTAACGCCATCGGCCGTCTGGTTGGCGTAATCCACGCAGGCGTTCAGGCTTTTTTGCTGCGCCGGGGTGATCTGGGCAAGTACCGGAATGGACCAAAAACAGAGTAAAACGCTGATCGGGGTTCGCATGGTCAATCTTACTGGAAATAAATGGTCTTTAAAAATGCCTTAAGAAAGCCTCAAACGAGCCTGATTTCCCGGTTTTATATCCCCTTCCAATATTTTTTTAAGAAAAGTTAAACGGCAGGGAAACTATCCATGGATCAAATTGTTGTATATACAACTATCATTACAACAATATAACCAATAAGATTATGACAACCTGGAAAATCGATCCTACCCACTCAGAAGTGAAGTTTAAAGTGAAACACCTCGTGGTTTCTACTGTAACAGGTCATTTCAATAAATTCGACGCTACTGCACAAACTGCTACCGGCGATTTCTCAGATGCCAAGCTCACCTTTGAAGCAGACATCAACAGCATCGATACCAAAAACGAGCAGCGCGACGGTCACCTTAAGTCACCCGATTTCTTTGATGCGGCCAACCATCCGAAGCTGACCTTTGTTTCGAAGTCGGTGAAAAGGAAATCAGGTAACGAGTACGAAGTAACAGGCGATCTCGCCATCCGCGGCACCAAGAAAGAAGTGAAGTTCGACGCCATCTACAATGGTACAGTGAAGGGTTTTGGTGGTACTGATGTGGCAGGATTTGAGATCACTGGCAAGATCAACCGTCAGGAGTACGGACTGGCCTGGAGCGCTTTGACAGAAGCCGGTGGTGTGGTAGTGGGCGATGATGTGAAGTTTGAGATCAACGCCGAGTTCAACAGAGCTTAAATCACTGGCTGATTCCCGGCGATCTTTAGTGAAGACGATTTTTAGTGAAGCAGAAAGATCGTCCGGGAATATTACCTTGCAGCTCCTGAGCCTATGACACGCGCAGAATTTTTATCACACACTGTTGGAGGAATGTTTGCCATGAACTCATTGAAGGATCTTAAAAAATTCACGGATACCCTGAACCCGCAAGACCGCACCATGCCGGCGCTGTTTGTGGGCCACGGTTCGCCCATGAATGGCATTGAAGACAATGTGTTCAGCGAAAGCTGGCAGGCCCTGGGCAAGGAGATCCCCACACCAACGGCAGTGCTGTGCGTATCGGCGCACTGGCTCACGCGGGGTACGCAGATCACAGCCATGGATCATCCGCAAACCATTCACGACTTCGGTGGTTTCCCGAAAGCGTTATTCGATGTTCAGTATCCGGCTCCTGGAAGTCCGGCGCTGGCCGCAGAGACGGCATCGCTTGTGAAGAAAACGAACGTGGGACTGGATCACGAATGGGGCCTCGACCATGGAAGCTGGACCGTGATCAGGCGGATGTATCCTGATGCCAATATTCCCGTACTTCAACTCAGCATCGATTACACCAAAGATGCGCAATATCATTACGAGCTTGCCAAAGAGCTGGCGGCCCTTCGAAAAAAAGGTGTGTTGATCATGGGCAGCGGAAACATGGTCCACAATCTTCGCATCATGAACTGGCAGACGCCGGATACCGGTTACGACTGGGCCGTTGAGATAAATGAAAAATTCAAACACCTGATCCGTGAAAACGATCACCACGCGCTGATCCGGTACGAGGATCTCGGACAAGCTGCGAAGCTTTCCATTCCCACACCGGAGCACTACCTGCCGATGCTGTACACGCTGGGATTGAAAGGTGCGAATGAACAGTTGAGCTTCTTCAACGACAAAACCATGATGGGCTCCATCTCGATGACGTCCTTTAAAATCGGAGCATAGAACTTACGTTAGCAAGTGACTTGGCCTGTGTTATCGTGAAGTGTGTGGTTAGTCCACAGTCGACGGTCCACAGACGTACAGCATTGATTCAAGAGTTTATTGGAACAATAGAGACGTGAATAGTGCTCGATCCAGTTGACGTTGCACCACCCGGCCGTGGTCTGTCGACTGTGGACCGTGGACTTTCCTTCATGATTTCATAACAACCTTTCTCCAACCTCTCTCCAATTATTCAATCTACCGAACCGATTGACGTGCATGTTGTGCGGCGCGGTGAAAAGGAATTTTTCTCCGTTGAACTTTTCGAGGTTGTGCGGAAGGTCATCGATCATGTAATCGCCATATACCACGGCCTTGCTACCGCAGAACACAAATTGTTTCCAGGTGAGGAAAGGAAAATGTTCGTTGAGCCACTCCAGCTTTTCGGGCAACGATTGCGGGAACTCCATGGCCGCTGAAACAATGAACAGCTCGTATTTCCGATTGAGCTTCTCCATCACCTCCTGGCTGTTCTCGTTCACTTTCATAGTGCGGAAAAAATTGATGCGATAAGGAAATTCTCTAAGCACATGATGGTTCTCGGGAAAACCTTCGCCTTCATCCTTGCCATTGAGTACAGAGCGTTCGATCCGGATGCCAAACTCCTTTTCATAATAGTGGATGAACTGTCCCGTAGCATCGGCCATGACGTCATCCATGTCAACAATCAGTCTCTTCATCTTTGCGCTTCCTAAGCTGTTTTTCTTTATCTTTCTTTGGGGGCTAAATTAACCAGGATTAATCAGGATTAATAGATTTTCAGGATTAACAGGATTGTGACCAGGATTATTAGGATTTGTAGGATTAACAGGATTGAAATACAGTTTTACCTACTGGCTTGCAGACGCTTCCCTATGGACGCGATCAGGAAAGAACAGTGAAGGATAGGCAGTTAAAAACTGATCAGGAATTTTATGACGCACGACCAGGAGGAGATCATTGTATTCAGGCAATTTGAAAATGCCATCGACGCCAGCATTGCCAAGTCAAAGCTGGACGCTTATGGTGTGCCTTGTTTTCTGACGGAAGAAAATATAACGAATCTTTATCCCGGCCAGCATTACCTTCCTTTCAGGGTGCGGTTGCATGTGTTCAAGAGAGATGTTGCACAGGCTGAGGACTTGTTGCACGAAAGCCTTCTTCAGGTTGATCACGCAGAGCTGGAATGCCCTAACTGCCGTTCGCGCAACGTGCAACGCGATTTCCCCAAACGATTTAGTATGAAACCTTTGCCCGCCTTAAGTCTTGTACTTTTTGGTGTATTGTTTCCACATAAAAAAGTTAATCATTGTCTTGATTGTGATAATGAATTCTGATGTTGTTAAATTAGCGACCTCAAAACCTTCTTATGGCGAGAAAAACAATTGTTGGCATTATGGGCCCCGGAGAAAATGCAACTCCGGAAGACAATGAAATTGCATTTGAATTGGGCAAAGCAGTTGCGGAGCATGGCTGGGTTATTCTAACCGGCGGCCGCAGCTTCGGCGTAATGGATGCGGCCATGAAAGGCGCGCATGAAGGCAATGGCCTCACCATCGGCGTATTGCCCAACGACAATTCCGTCAATTCGTCTGATAATGCAGACATCAAGATACTGACCGGTATGGGCAGCGCCCGCAACATGATCAACGTATTGTCAAGCCACGTGATCGTTGTCATCGGTATGGCCGCCGGCACCGCCTCCGAAGTAGCCCTCGCCCTGAAGAGCAACAAAAAAGTTATATTATTAAACCAGGATGAGATCACCATCCGGTTTTTCAAAAATATCGGAACCTATAAAGTGATGGTGTCAAGCTCCGTATCGGAAACGATCGCGATGATCAAGGATTATCTCTCCGTATATCACGTGTATTGAAAATAGTCCATGGTCCATGGTCGATAGTCCATGGACGGTGGTGTAAATTCAACACTTTCTCCTCTTTTGAAGATTAGTCGTCAGTCCACTGCGCACAGGGCTTAGCGCCCGGCAGTGGTCCGACGACTGCTGTGTCCTGCTATGGACTATGGACCATCGACTATCGACTGTTTTACTTCTTCAGCACCGTAAACTCTACGCGCCTGTTATTGGCCTGTCCATCAGGTGTATCATTGGTATCGATGGGTTTCGCTTCTCCGTAACCGTGTGCGGTGAGGCGATGGCTTTCGATTCCCTGGCTGGCGATGTAGTCCACCACCGCTTGTGAACGGCCCTGTGACAAATTCAGGTTGTAGTCGTCAGAGCCTTTGCTATCGGTATGGCCTGATATTTCAACCTCTACGGTATTGTTCTGCTTCAGGAAGTCCACCACCTTGTTGAGCTCGGTGAATGACTCTTTCTTCAATGTAGTTTTATCAAAATCGAAATAGATATTCTTCAGCCTCACCGTTACACCTACTTCGATCGGCTCGAGGTAAACGTCTTTGGTCACCGGCGTGAGCTCTTCATTGTCGATGGAAACACTATCAGTAGTGTTCATATATCCTTCCGCAGAGGCGGCGATCAGGTACGTGCCCAGCTTCGGCACAGGCTGCTCATATTTCCCGTCAACGGCCTGCAAAGATGACGTTGTTTTTCTGTCGCTCCTGAGTGATACATTCAGTTTTGCATTAATGGTCTTTTCGGTTTTCTTGTCGTACACATTGCCCGTCAGCATGAGCTTTTTAGCTACTGGTGTCAGGAGGATCTCAACGTTGAGGGTAGTGTCGTTATACAGGGCAGGTACCTTGAAAGACTGCTCTTTGGGAAGGAAGCCCTGGGCACTGGCGCTCACTACGTATTCAGTTACCTCGGGCATTTTTGTTTCGAACTTGCCGGTGGTGTTTGACTTCAGCTTCAGCGGGTCCTTTTCTTTTAACCTCACTTCAACATCGGCCTGCAGGGGTGTGTTTGTCTTCTGGTTGTAGACCATGCCCACGAGGTTGATCTTGATGGTTTTGGGCACCAGCATGTAGAGGTCCAGTTGGGCACCTTCCAGCGCTTTGTTGGCGCGGCTGGTAAACACGTTGCCGGCCTCATCCATGGTGAAATAAAAATCGAGGGCGCTGGTGTTGATCGGTTTGCCCATGTTCACAGGCTCTGACCAGTTGTTCCAGGTGTCGTCAAGACGGGTACATTTATAGATATCCACGCCGCCTTGTCTTCCGGGTGCCTGGCGTGCGCTGCCGAAGAAAAGTGTCTTTTGATCCGGACCAATGAAAGGCCCCACCTCGTCAAGGTTGGTGCTGAGCTTTAACTTCTCGGGCCTGGAATAGCTTCCATTCCCCTGCAGGTGACTGGCATAGAGGTCGCTGACGGCGCTGCCATCCTTTTCGCTGAAATAAAGGATAATATGTTTTCGGTCTGCAGAGATGCTGGCGCCATAGAAACGGCCCTGGTTCATCTTTTTGAAGTCAACCACTTCGAGCTCGGTGAGTCCGCCGCCCTTGCTGGCGATGGAGAACCCTTTTTCACCTTTACTTCTGCCGCCCCTGATGAAGAGGCCGCCGTCGGGCAATACGGTGAATACCTGGTTGGAAGGATGGATATTAAAAGGTGAGCGAAGGTGCTGCGCAGGTCCCCAGACTCCATTGGCATCTTTTTCTGACATCCAGATGTCCTGTGTATCGTCTTTGCCAAGGGTGTTCTCCGGATGGTCCTGAACGAAGAAGTATAATGTTTTGCCGTCTGGTGATACAACCGGGGCGGCTTCGTGATGGAATGTGTTGACCGTTTTATCCATCTTCACCAGCTCGTAACGTGGTGAGACCTGCTGGCACAGCGCGGACACACTGAGTGTAACAAGGAGAAGCGGTAAACATTTCTTCATGGTATAAGGGGTTAGAAACAGTAAAGTTAAAACATAAACGGCTACGAAATAAGCAGAAAAACCGCGCTAGCGCGGCTTTTAAAGAGCAAAATGACCGTTTTACTTACACAATGCCTCTGCCGCTGAGCCAGATGGTGACCAAAATGATGGCCAGGGCGATGGTATTGAAAATGAACATGCGCTTGTGTTTGGCCTGGTCAACCGCCATCTTTTTCGAGGTGGTCCTGGCCAGCGTAATGAGTACAATGGCGATCAGCATAGCCGTATTATGCTCCACCAGCCAGTAGCGGGTTGAAGGTTCTTTCATGGCTGCGCCGGAGAACTGCACGAACGGGCTTACAAAATACAATACAAGTCCCAGCAGAAGTTGCGTATGTGTGCAGATGAACAGAAACAACCCCACACGGTTATCCATCCTGGTGTAAGGCTTCTTGTTCACCAGGCCCAGCAGTGACTGGATGATGACCACCACCAGCAGGATCAGGATGAAATAACGAAGCACAGAATGGGAGTGAAGAAGGCCGGTGTACATAAAATTGAATTTGGCGGCAAAATAGTACAGCTTTGGCTAAGATTAAAGAAACGTTCATATTTTTGGGCCGCTATCTCTTTCTATGAGACACCTGCTTATTATTGCGTTCCTCGTTTCGTTTTTAACCGCTTCTGCGCAAGCTCCCGATACCACAGTTGTCAACAACCCTGATACAGTGAAAGTTGGCGCCTACGTCATCAGCGTGCACGACATCAATTTCCACGAGAAGGAATATACCGTGAGGTTCTGGCTGTGGTTTTTGCACGGCAACAGCGATTTCGATTTTTCGAAACAGCTTGATATCCCCAACGCCAAGTCCATAGAATTCGAAGAGCCGATCACCGATTCGCTGGAAGGCAAGGCATGGGTGATCATGAAGATGAAGTGTGTGATGAAGCAGAACTGGAACGTTGCGGATTTTCCGTTCGACCGCCAGAGCCTGAAAGTGCAGATCGAGAATACGCTGTTCGACAATAAGAACCTGGTGTTTGTTCCGGACACGGTTGGAAGCCGTTTCGACGATGAAGAAGCCATCGATGGGTGGCTGATCTCCGACTTCAGGGTTGTGGAGACCCGGAACGATTATCATACCGGTTTTGGCGACCCTCGTCCCGGGCGTGCGTTTTCCGAGTTCTCACAGTTTGTGATTGAAATGGACCTCGAACGGGATGCCTGGGGGCTGTTTATGAAGATCTGCATTGGCATGTACATCGCCTTCCTGATCTCCATCATCAGCTTCACGCCGCATCCTTCCGAGCTGGAGCCACGATTCGGGTTGCCGGTCGGTGGGTTGTTTGCGGCAGTGGGTAATAAATACATCATTGACTCGCTGCTGCCAGAATCGTCGTCTTTCACCTTAGTGGATACACTGCACACGGTAACGTTTCTCGGCATCTTTGCCACGCTGGTAACCTCGGCTGTGGCGCTACACTTGCACGACAACCAGAAGACCGCGCTGGCGCTCAGGATCAACAGAACCTGTTCCATTGCGGTGGTGAGCCTTTATATTGTACTGAACATCTTCTTCATTACGGTTGCGTTATTTTAGCGCTAGGCCCGGTTTTTATTGCACTCATCACAAACTCCTCGCTTTTTTGACGGTGCGGTCGCTATCTTCGGCGACAACCTAAACAAAAGTGTATGAGAAGACTACTAACCCATCTGATCTTGATATTGGCAGCAGCCCCTGGCTTTGCGCAGGATAACATCACGTACCAGCGCCCTCCCGACGATATTGCAAAACTTGTGGAAGCACCGTTGACGCCAGCCATCAGCATATCGCATGACAATGCATGGATGCTGTTGCTGGAGCGTTCCGATTATCCCACCATCGAGGAGCTGTCAAGGCCCGAGCTGCGCATCGCCGGGTTGCGCATCAATCCCGATAACTTCGGTCCCAGCCGTGCCATTTACTCCATCGGTTTAAAGGCCAAGAAACTTGCGGAGAATAAAGACTACGAGATCAAAAACCTGCCGTCGCCATTGCTGATGAGCAACGTCAGCTTCTCGCCCGACAGCAAGAAGATCGCCTTCCTGCAGAACGGTGCCGACAAGACAGAGCTCTGGGTGGTTGACCTCGCCACGTTAACAGCATCGAAGCTCACCGAAAGAAAGATCAACAACATTTTTGGCGGAGGATTCACGGGCTCGGCTTTCAGCTGGCTGTCGGACTCGCAGCATATAGTTTTTACCGCTGTTCCTGAAAAACAACCCGTGCTGCCCGAGAAGCCGAGAACGCCTGTGGGACCCGTTGTGGAGGAGAACCTCGGTAAAAAAGCGCCGAACCGCACCTACCAGGACCTGCTCAAGAATCCGTATGACGAGAAGTTGTTCGATTATTATGCAACGTCCGAGCTGGTGCTTAAAAATATCAACGGTTCAGAAAAGGTGCTGAAGCCTGCTGCGATCTATAGCTCGTTCAGTCCATCACCCGATGGCAAGCTTGTGCTGGTGCGTGAAGTGCATCGCCCTTATTCTTACATCGTTCCCTACAACCGCTTCCCTCAGCGCATCCAGGTGATAGACCTGAATGGAGCGCTTGTTAAAGAATTGATCGACATTCCGCTGATCGACAATATTCCCAATGGATTCAACGCGGTGCAGACTGGTCCACGGAACCATGCATGGCGCGCAGACCAGCCCGCTACTTTATACTGGGCCGAAGCACAGGATGGCGGCGACCCGAAAGCAAAAGCAGACATCCGCGACAAAGTATCTGAGCTGGCAGCACCGTTCACAGGTACCGCTACAGAGCTCATCAGCCTGCCGCTCCGTTATTCAGGCATCACCTGGGGCAACAACAACATCGCCTGGGTGAACGAGTTTTGGTGGACAGACCGCAAAGAACGTGTTTACCAGCTCGACCCCGTAACAAAAACGAAGAAGGTGATCATCGACCGGTCTACGGAAGATGCGTATAACGACCCCGGTAACGTAGTAACAGCGCCCAACCAGTTTGGCCGTTATGTAATGCTCATCACCAAAGACAACCAGGTGTTCTTCACCGGCGATGGCGCTTCACCCGAAGGCGACCTGCCGTTCCTTGACAGGATGGATCTGAAAACAGGAAAGAAAACGAGACTGTGGCGCTGTGAGGCACCGTATTATGAGCACGTGATAGACCTGCTCGATGCCAAGAAAGCTACTTTCATCACATCGCGTGAGTCACAAACCGAAAACCCCAACTATTACCTGCGCACGGCGGGCAACGCCAAAACCACACAGCTGACAAGCTTCCCGCATCCTTATCCGCAGCTGAAAGATGTGAAGAAACAAGTGCTGAAATATAAACGTGAAGACGGTGTTGACCTGACCGCTGACCTTTACCTGCCTCCGGGTTATAAGAAAGAGGACGGTCCGCTGCCAACGTTCCTGTGGGCTTATCCGGAAGAGTTCAAGTCGAAATCGAACGCGGGCCAGGTGAAAGGTTCACAATACACGTTTACCCGCATCGGGTCGGGCAGCGCCATCTTTTGGGTTACCCGTGGTTACGCCATTCTCGACAATGCTTCCATTCCTATTGTAGGTGAAGGCAATTCAGAGCCTAATGACACGTATGTTCAGCAGCTGGTGGCAAGCGCGAAGGCGGCCATCGATCACGCAGCGTCTATGGGCGTTACCGATCCTAACCGTGTGGCAGCCGGTGGCCACTCGTATGGCGCCTTTATGACAGCGAACCTGCTGGCACACTGCGATCTGTTCAAGGCGGGCATCGCGCGCAGTGGTGCTTACAACCGCACGCTGACTCCCTTCGGCTTCCAGTCTGAAGAAAGAACTTACTGGGAAGCGCCGAAAGTTTACTTCGATATGTCGCCTTTCTCTTTTGCGGATAAGATCAAAGAACCTTTGCTGATGATCCATGGAGAAGCCGATAACAATTCAGGTACTTTCCCGATTCAGACCGAGCGTTTCTACAACGCCATCAAGGGACACGGCGGCACAGCTCGTTTTGTGTTGCTGCCGTATGAGAGTCACGGATATCGCGCCAAGGAATCGATCCTGCACATGCTGTGGGAAATGGATCGCTGGCTTGAGAAATATGTGAAGCAGTCGCCGGAAGCGAAAGCAACAGGAAGTAGGTAGTGCAGCAAATCCTACTGTTCGTCATTGTGCCCCGGCTTTTGGTCGGGGCTTCTGTTTTTATAAGGGTGGATTGATTAATTTTAAAATCACGCTTAAAACTTCTCATCATGAAAAAGATCATTGTTTCAGTAATGTTTTTCGCTGCACTCGCAGTCACAACCTTTGGTCAGAGCCTTCAGCTGAAATGGAGCTCAGACACCGTGTTACGCATTCCGGAATCTGTTCTGTTCGATAGCAAGGCCAATGTGCTTTATGTTTCAAACATCGATGGCAAGTCGGGCGAGAAAGACGGAAAGGGATTCATTTCGAAGATGTCGCCCGATGGCAAGATCATTGCGCTGGAGTGGGCAACGGGTCTGAATGCACCCAAAGGCATGGGCCTGAATAAAGGCAGCCTCTACGTTGCAGACCTTACGGGCGTAGCTGTTTTTGATGTGGCTACCGGCAAACAAACCAACAGGGTTGAAATAGAAGGTGCAAAGTTCCTCAACGACATCACGATCGATTCGAAGGGTAACGTGTATATCTCCGATTCAGAAACCCGTAAGATCCACAAGCTCAGCGGGAATAAGGCGGAGCTTTATTTCGAGAGCCCGGAGTTTAAACGCATCAACGGGCTGCTGGCATTGAAGGATGAGTTGTATGTGGCTGATGCCGGAAATGGAAAGAATTACAAGCTGAGCGCCGATAAAAAGCTCACTCCTTATGCCGAGACGGCGCCGGGTGCCGATGGCATTGTGCTGGTGGGTAAAGACGAGTACATTGTTTCGAGCTGGAGCGGAGAGGTTTACTTCGTTGACGCCAATAGGAAATCACAGAAGCTCCTCGACACCAAAGAACAGAAGCTGAACAGCGCCGACATTGACTACGACAGTAAGACCAAAACAGTATTCGTCCCCACGTTCAACGGCAATAAAGTAATGGCCTACGAGTTCAAGAAGTAGCGTGCCATCAAATACAGTTCCCGCAGATTTCGCAGATTTTCGCAGATTCTACATAAAGAATGTTCTGCGTGAATCTGCGTGATCTGCGGGAAACCTGCCATTCGATTCGGAGGCTAATCTACAAGCTTAAGTCCATCCACAGCCTCGTTGATCTTTTTTGTTTCCTCGGCTGTGAGCTTGAAGTCAAGTGCTTTCGCATTGTCTTTCACCTGCTTTTCGTCGCGCGCGCCTACCAGCACACAGGCCATGGCGGGGCGGTGAACCGTCCAGTTGATGACCAGCTGCGAGAGTGATGCGTTATATCCGTCGGCGATGGGTTTGATCTTCTCCAGCATGGCGTTGATCCTGCTGAGGTTTTCGGGCTTGTAATATCTTGTTGATGGCCGCGAGTCTCCGTCGTTGAATTTGTAACCGGGTTTGATCTTGCCGGTGAGCAGGCCTCTTTGCAACGGACTGTAAGGAAGGATGCCCAGGTTGCGTTTCAGGGCCTGTGGTATTTCGTCTTTTTCGATCTTGCGGTTCACCATGCTGAAGGGCACCTGGTTCGAGACAATGTTCAGCGTCTTCAGCGCTTCTTCTGCCTGTTGTGCAGAATAGTTGCAGACGCCGGCGGCCCTTACTTTTCCTTCCTTGATCAGATCTGCAACTGCCTCCATGGTCTCTGCGATGGGCGTTGTTACGTCGGGCCAGTGGATCTGGTAGAGATCGATATGATCTGTTTTCAGGCGGCGAAGGCTGTCTTCACATTCCTGCTTCACTTTCTGCTTGCCTGCGTACTTGTATATTTTTAACGGCTTGCCATGGTTATCGAATGTGTCCATAGCAAAATCGCCTTGCTGGGTCTGCCAGTTCATGCCATACTTGGTGAGGATCTGGTAGCGGTCTCGCGGAACACCGGCCATGGCCTGGCCTACGAGCTCTTCGCTCTTTCCGAATCCATAAACGGGTGCCGTGTCAATGCTGGTGATGCCCATGTCATAGGACGCCCTGATGGCACGAAGCGCGTCCTTTTCTTCCGCGCCACCCCAGAGCCATCCGCCAATAGCCCATGCGCCGAAGGCCAGCGGTGTAACGTTAACGGAGGAGTTTCCTAATTTTCTTAATTCCATCTATAAAAATACGAAGTACGAGATACGAAGTACGAAATGGGAAAGTCTAATTAAAAAATTAGGTCTTTTGTCTATTGCCTTCTTAATTCCTGCTTCATCAACTCTTGACTCTAACACCGCCTTGTTTTCATAGGGCCTAGCTTCTCCTGGCTCCTTACTCCTGGCTTCTGACTTCTTTTTTACTGTCCGAGCATGACAAACGCTCCCCAGTAGTACGGTTCCTTGTATTTCGCCATGAGCTGGAGCTGGGCTTGTTTGAAAGCTTTCTGCTTGTTGCCGAGCTTGATCCAGTTGGTGTAGAAGCTGGTCATGAGCTGTTGGGTGGCAGCATCGTCTACTTTCCAGAGGCTCATGATCAGGGCATCGGCGCCGGCAACCTGGAACGCGCGTTGCAGGCCGTAAACACCTTCGCCGGCTTTTACATCACCGAGACCGGTCTCGCAGGCGCTGAGCACGATCAGGTTGGTGCCTTCAAGGTTGAGGTTCATGGCCTCATACGCCGTGAGAATGCCGTTGTCGTTGCTCTGAAGGTTAGGCATGGCATTGCCGTTCACTGTGTTGGCGGCGCCGGCAAGCATCAGCCCTGAACGGAGCAGGGGATTGTCGTTGGCGTTCTCGAGCTGAACACCAAAAGCGGAGCCTTGCTGGTCAACATCTTTCAGGAAGTAGCCATGCGTGGCGATGTGCAGCACCATGGGCGCTTTTACGGCTTTCAGGTTTGCCTCCGTGGCAGTTTTTTGGGTGAGCTGGTTCACCTGGTAAGCCGATGCTTTCAGCACTTTTGCTACACCATCGATCTCTACCTTGGTGCCGGGAAGCGCGGCAATGCCTGTTCCGCCATAATCGGGGAAACCCAGCAGCGTAGCGTTTTTCTTCGGTGCCGTTGCCTTTTTTGCTTTCAGGGCGATCAGGTCTTTGGAGTTACCGAGAATGGTAAGGTCGTAACGGTTGATCACATAATCGGCGCCCGGTTTTTTGAGTGTGTTCAGGTTGAGCTGGTTGTAAACACCGTCAGGCGAAACGTAGATGATCTTTTTGCCCTGCAGCGCGGGTTCGATGCGCGCCCAGTACTGATCGTATGAATACTCGTCGGCAATTTTCTGCTGCACGGCATTGCGGTAGAATTTTGAGTACCGTGTGTCGAGCTGCTGGCCATTGTCGAGCACGATCATGTTGGGCACGTCGCTGGCTTTGGTCAGCACCAATGCAATGTACTTTGAATCGTTCGTGAACTTCTGATCGAAAGACTGCAGGCGGATGATCTCCACCACGGCTTCAGTTTCTGTGAGCAGGTTTTTGATTTGCGATGAGCTGATCTTCGCCGCAGCATAACCTTGTGAGAAATCCTTCGAACGTTCAGAAAGTTTTTTCTCCATAGCGTTGGCAGCCTGCTCGATGGAGTCGAGGTTGATCTTCTGCTCTTTCAGCTCGGCCTTGGAGTAGGCATACAACCTGGCCAGGCGTTCTTTCTGGTCTACCCATGAAACGTAGTCCTTGATGAGCTGTGCGTCCTTGCTTGCCAGGATGCTCTGCTTCACCTTGTTGGTTGAATTCAGCAGCAACGCTTTGGTGGCGATCTGGTAATTATAAAGATCCTGAAGAATGTTTTTGTTGCCGGCGCTGGCTTCCACGGCAAAATTGTAGAACCGCTGGAAACGTGGCGAGAGCACATCCCAGTATTTCGTTTTCTCCGCTTCGCTCATGGGCGGGAAATACTGGTTGATGAAGGTGAGCGATTTGTCCATCACCTCGCGGTAGGTGTTGTAAGCCTTATCAGGAACATTTTTCTTCCAGTAGAGAATGGCCAGGTCTTCCTGCGACTGCACATACAACGGATGGTTCTTTCCGAATGCCTGCTCCCGGATGGCTAACGTTTTGTCCAGCAGAGGTTCTGCATCGGCATACCGTGTTTTGTAGCGGTAGAAATTTCCCAGGTCACTGATGGATTTGGCGTAGGCGGGGTTGTCTTCGCCGAAGTTGGATTTGTAA
Organism: Chryseosolibacter histidinae; assembly: GCF_018598225.1. GTDB lineage: Bacteria > Bacteroidota > Bacteroidia > Cytophagales > Cyclobacteriaceae > Chryseosolibacter > Chryseosolibacter histidini. The sequence goes on from NZ_JAHESF010000025.1 coordinate 71,744, forward strand.
ATGGCGGCTGACCGCTTGAGCAGGTCTTCCACTTTGTCTTCCTTGTTCATCATCAGGTAAAGCGCGGCCTGGTTGTTCAGCATGCTGGCGTAAGCGGGATTATTCTTGCCAAGTCGTTTTTCCATGCTCAGGTAAATGGCTTCCGCTTCGGGGTACTTGCCCATCTGCTGATAGAGCAGCGCCAGGTTGGAAAGGAATTTCAGGTGGTTGGGCGATTTGCTGCTCTGCAGTTTTTCGGCAACCGCGATGGCCTCCTGTAATATTTTTTCAGCTTCGTTATACCGGCCAATAGCCTGGAACAGCATCGACTGGTTGTTGAGCGTAATGGCATAAGGCATGGCTGATTGCAATCCATTTTTTTTCAGGATCTCCAGCGCTGCCGCGATGTCTTTTTCAGATTCATTGTATCGCCCCAGGTTGTAGTGCAGCACGCCATAGTTGTTCAGCGATGCAGCCACACCGGGATTGTTGTCACCGAATTTGGTTTTGCGCAGCTCGAGCGCCTCAGCCGTATATCCTTCTGCCTGTGTAAAGCGCCCCATGGTTCCGTAGAGGAGGCCCTGGTTGGCAATGGTCTTCAGGTATCCGAGGTCTTCTGTAAGACCTCCCTGCTCATAGGCGGCCTTCGCAGCCTCGAATTTTTTTTCGGCGAGACCGAACTTCCGCATCCCATAGGCCAGCTCACCCGACTCACGGTTCCACCGCGCACGCTCTTCATCCGTAAGCTCGGTGTTTTTATAGTACGATGAGCCCAGGCTTAGCATGGAGGTAGCTTTCGCCATACCTTCACCTTTTTCTTTTACATCGAAGAGCCCTGCATTGTCACTGAGTAAGATCGCGTAGTCAAAGTCGGCAGAATCGAATTCAGCGCGCGCCTTCTCCAGGTCTTTCATGATCGCCGAGCCCGCCTTGTCAAGATTTTCTTTCGTGGCCAGGCTTTTCGCCTGATCCGAAGCCGCCTTTTTCAGATTTTGTAACAGCCCTTGTCCGTGAAGTTGTACCGAAAGCACAAAAAATAACATCCCCCAGATTACTTTCATGGTTAGTGGTTTTAGCATCCCAAAGTTAACGAACTAACCCTTTAAGGGTTTTAAACCCTCAAAGGGTTGAAAGAAAAAATGAAGTTTTTTTAAAAATTGTCCACTTCACGGTAAGCTTTGATCAGCGCCAGCTCGCCTTCCTTGCCAGGCTGGGCATTGCCGTGCTCCATGCCCCACACGCCCTTGAAACCTTTGTTATGAACAAATTTGAAGATGTTCTTGTAATTGATCTCCCCGGTGGTGGGCTCTTTTCTTCCCGGGTTATCGCCGATCTGGAAATAAGCGATCTCTTCCCAGCACCGTTCGATGTTGTTGATGAGGTTGCCTTCGTTTCGCTGCATGTGGTAGATGTCGTAAAGGATCTTGCACGAGGGGCTGTTCACGGCCTTGCACAGCTCGTAGGTCTGGTCTGAAAAACGCATGAACAGGTCGGGAGTATCGCTGAGCGGCTCCAGCACCATGATGAGTCCATGAGGCTCAAATATTTCCGCTCCCCTGCGCAGGGCATCCACCACGTTAGAGGTCTGGATCCCCATGGGCAGGCTTCTGTCGAAGAAGCCCGGTACCACCGTCATCCACTTGGCATTCACCCGTTTGGCGGTGTCAACGCAGGCCTTACAGGTTTTGATGAAGTTGTCTTTGAACTCCTGCTTGCCCGTGGTGAGCGATGTTTTCCAGTTCTCGCCCCCATCCACCACAAACACACCCATGGTCATGCCGAGGCGGGAGAGCTCCTTGCCGATCTTCTCCTGCTCTTCTACACTGCGTTTCAACATGCCGTTGTCTTCAATGGCCCTGAAACCCTGGTCGTACATGAACTTGATCTGGTCTATAAAATTTTCGCCCGCGTGATTTTTGAACATGCCCTGGTGCGGCGCAAAGTTCAGCTTGAAGGTTTTTTCTGCGGGAGCGGATCTCTCCTTGGTTCGCGCAGCCATTGCCTCACCTACTGCCAGCGCCGAAGCCGTGAGGGCCACGCCATTGCGAAGGAAATTTCTTCTTTTCATAGTAACGGTTATGTGGTTAGTTGATTGGTTCTGTTTTGGGGACATGGCTGGGATCCGTTTCCCTGACGATCCGGCCATACGCTTTTTGTTGTCGGTCAATTTAAAAAGAATCCCTGAAATATGCTTTCCAGGCCATGCCGGTCACCGATTCCCTCAAAGAGTTGCACTAAAATTTTGCACCTTTGCGGTTGAAATGGTCCACAGTCGACGGTCCACAGTCCACAGCAGGGCAGTGGATGTTACTGATCGTACTTCGTATCCCGATTGTTCTGCCGTGGACTGTCGACCGTGGACCGTGGACTCACATCAACGCATTAACGATTTAATAAAATCTCGGGTAAATGAGACTTCATCGCAGCACTTCAGAAGCAGTGATCCAGGCATTGGATGCAATTTTCGGCGGTAAACGTTATGCCGATAAGGTAATTGAAAAAGTGCTGAAGCAAAATCCGAAGTGGGGTGCGCGCGACAGGAGGTTCATCGCCGAAACAACGTACGACATTGTTCGCTGGTACCTGCTGCTGAAGCGGATCACGGAAGCGAAAGGAGATGACTACTGGAAACTTTTAGCGGCATGGTGTGCCCTTCACGGGGTCGATCTTCCTGCATGGGATGAGTTCAAGGGAGTATCGGTCAGCAAGGTGAAGTCAGAAGAGATGAAAGCCCGGAGCATCCGCAAGGTGAGGGAGTCCATTCCCGACTGGCTTGACGAGCTCGGCGAGCAGGAGCTTGGAAAGTTATGGGAAAAAGAGCTTCAGAGCCTGAACGAGGAGGCAGACGTGGTGCTACGGGTGAACACGCTGAAGATCTCAAAACGTGATCTGCAGGAGCGCCTCGATGAAGAAGGCGTTGCCACCTATGACCTCAAAGAATATCCGGATGCACTGGTTCTCGAAGAGCGCCAGAATGTTTTTGGAAAACCTTCGTTCAAGGATGGCTTGTTCGAAGTGCAGGACGCAGCCTCGCAGCTCATCGCCCCTTTTATGAAGATCGAGCCCGGCATGAGGGTGATCGATGCCTGCGCAGGGGCGGGAGGCAAAACGCTTCACCTGGCGGCGCTGATGAAGAACAAGGGGCGCATTGTAGCCATGGACGTGGAGCAATGGAAACTGGACGAGCTTCAGAAGCGTGCGCGGCGGGCGGGCGTGAGCAATATGGAAACCCGGTTTATCGAGTCTTCCAAAACCATCAAACGCCTCCAAAATTCGGCCGACCGTCTGCTGCTCGACGTGCCCTGCTCAGGATTGGGTGTGCTGAAACGAAACCCGGATGCCAAGTGGAAGCTTTCACCTGATTTCATTGAAAAAGTAAGAACATTGCAGCAGCACATTCTGAATGACTATTGTGAGATGCTCAAACCCGGCGGACTGATGGTGTACTCCACGTGCAGCATCCTGGCATCGGAAAACGAAAAGCAGGTGCAGCAGTTCCTGAAACAGCAAGAAGGAAAATTTGAGCTGCAGGCAGAAAAACGCTCCTGGCCGTCGGAAGGATTTGATGGGTTCTATATGGCGTTGATAAAGAGGACCTGACCTCACCCCGGCGCTCTCCTGGGGAGGAGAGGGCAGGGTGAGGTTTCCAACTTTTTCAAAGAACCGGTGTCTAATTAGGTACAACAGATAACTACCTGAATCATGAAGAAGACCTTAGTAGCCCTTATTTTAGCGATCGTGGCATTTTCATGCGATGATGACAATGGTACCACGCCTGACGATTTTATGTTTGCCGAAAAGAACAGTGTTGCCTGGGAAGGACGCACGGAGATGGTTTTTGACCAGAATAACAACGGTGACACATTGTATATTTTTGGGATCGGAACGGAAGAGACACTCGTTATGCGGATCAAGCTTGAAGGAATCGGGAACTACGCGTTGGAGAAATCGCAGGGAACATACTACACCACGCTGGGAGGCGATGTGCTCACCAGCGAGTATCAAACCGAAGGCGGAAATTACATCGGTGGTGTGAAGATCACCCGCTACGATAAAGATGAAAGAATAGTGGAAGGAAATTTCGGGGTGGTCTTAAAGCAAAAAAGAAGTAATCCGGAGAACGGTATCCCCTCCGTGGTTTTCACCAGGGGGAGGTTCAAGGGAAAAATAAAGAATTAAATGATCAAGGATGACATCCTTTTGAAGGATGTCATCCTTGATTCAATCACACATCGATCGAATCGTATACCACCACCTTCTCCCAAAGGTGTGAGCACTCTTCTACAAACTTTTTGTGAATGGGATGTACCTGGTAAACATCCTGTCCGGCCACATCGTCGAAGAACATCAGCTCTGAAACGCTGTAGCTCGAATCCACCACCGGGCGCTGTTCCGTGCTGGCGGGCACGCCGATATGCATTTTTTTGATGGTCTCGATCTTCTCGAGCTTTTTCAAACCTTCGATGAGCTTGTTGAGGTCTTCTTTCGAATCGCGGTTCTTCAACCAGAAGAACACGTGGTGTACAACCTGTTTTTTATTTTTTTCTGTCATAGTCGGCATCGCTGAAGCTGCTGCGCTGGTGCCTAGTGCAACGGCACTGGCTACGAAAGTTCTCCTGTTCTGTTTTTCCATAACGTTGGGTAATAAACGGCCAGAAGTTAGAATCTTTCTCACGCAAATAAAAATTCCGGGTCACGAATGCGGTGCTTGAGGCCTGCTCATTATTCAGTGATCTCGATCCGGTTGCCTTCCGGGTCCAATACCACACTTTCGTAGTAGCCGTCGCCCGTGGTCCGGGGCTCTCCAACAATGCGGTGGCCGTCTTTCCGGAGCTGTTCTGTCAGCGCATCTACTCCCTGCCGGCTGCCCACGCTGATGGCAAAGTGGATCAGCCCTGAGAATTGCGCGTGCACATCGTTCAGGGAGGGCGGTATGCCAGGCATCTGCATCAGCTCCAGGCGGCATCCCCCATTGAAGCTGAGAAAATACGATTCGAATTTTTTGATGGGATTGATGTACTTCTCGCCGGCTGTGGCCCCGAAATATTTCAGGTAAAAATCCTTCAGCGTCTCCAGGTCTTTTGTCCAGATGGCGATGTGCTCGATTTTCATACCTCGATGCGGTTATCCGTTCACGCCTTGAGATAGGATGGCAACGGAACATCTTTTTTTCGCAGCTCGTCGGCAACGGGGCTTTGCTTTTCAATGCGCAGCGGCACCACGCCAGCCCACACAGGCAACGCATAATCTTCATCGTCGTCTTTTGGGCCACCGGTGCGCACTTTGGCCGACGCTTCTTCAATCCTGAACGAGAGTACCATCGTTGCTTTCCACTCGCCCGCGCCTGGCTTCCTTACATCGTCCCATCTTCCGGGTTGCATCTTGTTGGTGAAGACCTCGAAGGCCGTGTAAAGCTCAGCTTCGTCCGTAACTTTTTCAGGCTTAGCAAACATCACTACGGACCGGTAATTCACCGAGTGATGGAAGGCCGACCTTGCCAGCACCAGTCCATCGATCAGGGTAGCACTGATGCAGACCGGTAAATTTTTTTCGGCAAGCTCGCGCATGTAGAAGCTACCCACCGATCCGTGAATATAAAGTTTGTCACCCATCCTGCAGAAACCCGTGGGGATCTGAAAAGGCTCGCCTTCCCTGACGTAGGCCACGGTGCAGAAGAGCGCCTCGTCGAGGATGGCGTACACCGTTTCCTGGTCGTAAACACCACGTTTCGGCAGACGTGTGATGGTTGTTTTATCGGTTTTAGAGAAGTCGGCCATAACAAAGAAGTTTAATGTTTCAGGAGGCGAATTGTTTGTATATGTCCGGGCGCGCGATCTCCATAAATCGCTCCGGACTTTTCAGTGGGTTGAATCCGTACTTCGCGTACAGGCTGTGGGCGTCTTTGGTGGCAAGAATGAACCTTCTCAGGAACTTCAGCTCTTCAAAGGAAAAGATGAATGCCACCAATGCTTTGGATAATCCTTTTCCACGATAAGCTTCATCGATAAAAACGTCGGCCAGGTATCCGAAGGTTGCCAGGTCAGTGACCACCCTCGCAAAGCCTACCTGTTTTTTGTTCTCATAAATGCCAATGCTGATCGAATTTTCCACCGAGCGCTTTACGATCTCCAGCGGCACACCAATGGCCCAATAAGAACGTTCGCTCAGGAAGGCATGGATATAAGGCAGGTCCAGCAGCGCCTTATCGGTGCTGAAATGAAACCCTTTGTGAAACTGTTCATGCGATACGTTCATAACAGCATCATTTGCCAATGTCCAGTACAATTTTTCCGAAGTGTTCTCCCTGTTCCATCCTTTGGAACGCTTGTGTAATATCTTTCAGCGCATAGGTCTTGTCCATCACCGGTTTCAGCTTGCGACTTTCCAGGAAGTCGATCATAGAGAGGAACTCATCGCGTGTGCCCATAGTTGAACCGTGGATGGAGAGCTGTTTCCAGTATAGCAGTCTTGTCGAAATGTCGGTGATGTTGCCGGCGGTGCGTCCGAAGTTCACGATACGGCCTCCGGGAAGGGCGAGCTCGATGAGCTTCGAGAACTGGTCGCCCCCGGCACTATCGATAATGATGTCGAAACCACCCGTCTCCTTTTGTGCCTTGGCTGCCCATTCAGGGTCTTTGTAGTTGAAGCCGCCGATCGCGCCAAGCTCCTTCGCCTTTTTCAGTTTTTCGTCCGATCCCGAGGTTACAAATACCCGGGCCTGGTAGGCAACGGCAAACTGCAGTACCCACAATGCTGCGCCGCCGCCGATGCCGGTGATCAGCACTTTTTCTTTGGCGCGCAACCTCGCTTTTGAAAAGAGCGCACGGTATGCCGTGAGCGCCGAGAGGGGCACCGCCGCAGACTCCTCGAATGAAAGGTGCTCGGGTTTTTCAAAGATGTATTTTTTTGAGATCACCATGTACTCGGCGAAAGTACCGTTATCCGGAAAACCGAGGATCCTGAAAGCATCGCCCTGAACGATGGGATTGTTTCCCCAATCGAGGCTGGGATTGATCACCACTTCGGCACCTACCAGCAGCGGATCGGCATCTTCTCCCACATCGTCAACCACACCCGATCCGTCAGAACCAAGAATGATACCGTTGGGAAGATGCTGAGCCTGCTCCTGCATCACCCACAGGTCGCGATGGTTGAGCGCGGCGTACTTCATTTTGATCAGCACCTGATCCTTAATGGGCTTCGGTTTTTTTACCTCTTCTATTGTCAGCGGATGATCTTTGCCTTTGAATAAAGCAGCTTTCATTGTTCGGGTTTTAGTTCGTTCTTTTTAAGTAGAAGCAATGTTCGAATCGCTCCATACCGATCTTCGGATAATATGTTGTGGCAGCAGGCGCGGCCAGCAGCATGAGCATGGTATTCGGGCCTGAAACTTCGTGGGTAAGGTACACAAGTTTTTTGCCGATGCCCTGGTGCTGGTAGACTTCATCCACAGCAAGATCAGACAGGTAGCAACAAAACGAAAAGTCGGTCAATGCGCGCGATACGCCTACCAGCTTATCATCGATCCAGGCTGTAACCAGTACGTTGCCATGGTCCAGCATCTTCTGAATACGCTCCGGATCGCTTACGGGCCGGCGCTGACCGAGGGTGCTTCGGTTGAGCAGGTCAATATACTGCCCCGCTGTAATTTTTACATTACTGCTGTAAATAACTTCTGCCATAAAATTTAAAAAATGTGAGGCTTAGATGCAGCCTAGCCTTTTACGATAAAGTTCCATCTGTACTGGTCCGGCTCCAGGCCCATGCGCAGGTTGTGAAGTTTTTTCTTCACCTGCTGCTGAAAGCTGGTAGGCCCCGCCACGGGGATCTGGTAATCTTTTCCGCGGATATTGATCACGGCAATGGGTGCTACAACGGCGGCGGTACCGGCTCCGAAAGCTTCGGTCAGCGTGCCTTTGATGAAGCCCTGCTCGATCTCGTCGAGGGCGATTCTGCGCTCTTCTACTTTGAAGGTCGGGATCTCTTTTGCCAGTGTTAAGATCGAATCGCGGGTAACGCCATCGAGGATCGCCGTTGAAAGCTGCGGTGTTACCAGGTTGCCGTTCAGCACAAACATCACGTTCATCATGCCCACTTCGTCGATGTAGCGGTGCTCCTTGTGGTCTGTCCACAGGATCTGGTCAAAGCCTTCCTGGCGTGCGATCTGCGTAGGATAAAAAGCACCTCCGTAGTTGCCGGCGCACTTGGCAAAACCAGTACCTCCTTCGGCCGTGCGAACGTAGTGGTCTTCCACCTTCAGGCGATAAGGTTTTGCCTGGTAAGGCCCTACGGGACAGGTGAGGATCACAAACTTATATTGGTCGGATACTTTTACACCGAGTCTTGATTCAGTGGCAAACATCAGCGGGCGGATATACAACGACGAGCCTTCGCCATCGGGGATCCACTGCTGATCTGTTTCGATGAGTGCCTGCAGGCTTGACAACCACATTTCTTCGGAGATGGTAGGCATGCACATCCTGTCGAGCGATTTGTTGAAACGGCTCAGGTGTTTGTGCGGACGAAAAATGTTGATGTCGCCATTTTTCATCTTGAATGCTTTCATACCTTCAAAAACGGCCTGTCCATAGTGAAGAGAAAGTATGGCCGGTGTCATACGCATTTCGCCGAAAGGCACAATAGAAGGGTTGCCCCATTGTCCGTTGTCATAATCGACCACCAGCATGTGGTCGGAAATGTATTTCCCAAACTCGAGGTTGTTGAAATCAACCTCGTCAATTCTTGATTTTTTAATGCGCTCAACAGCGATGGTAGACGTCAGCGTAGCCATAGTAGTAATAGGTGTTAACGGGTGAATTTCAGCATTATCCTTGAATATTTGTTCATGATCCGGCAACTTTTAATTTGTCCGTTACCGAACTGCATGCTCCGGTTTCAGTTTCTTCCAAACTTCTGTTAGTACGGTAAACGCGGTATCCATGTGTTCGGTTCTGGTCTGCCAGTTCGAGATCGCCGCCCTGATGGCCGGAATTCCTTTGTACAAGGTTGGGGTGAAAAATACCCTGCCATCATCCCGGATCGCCGCGAGATACTCCCGTATGGTCTCGAACGTGAACGCTTCTTTCAAGGTGAAACACACCACATTCATTCTCACGGGCGCAAGCAGTTTGAAATCTCCTGACCGTTTGATGGCCTCGCCGAGGTACTGCGCACAGTGACAATTGCGCTCCACGATCTCTGCATGTCCTTCCCTGCCATAGGCCACCAGCGAAAACCAGGAGGGAAGTGCCCTGAACCGCCGCGAGTTCTCCGGTGTATAGTGGAAAAAGTCCGGGCTCTTCTCAGGATCGCCCAGGTAGGCCGCGCTGTTCTGGAATACCTTGAGCTGAAGCGACTTGTGCCGGGTAAACTGCATGGCGGCATCATACGGCACATTGAGCCATTTGTGTGCATCGATCGTAATGCTGTCTGCGTGCTGCACACCCTTCATAAGGTGGGCGAATTTTTCACAACACGCGGCAAAACCTCCGAACGCTGCGTCCACATGCATCCAGAAATTGTATTTCTTTTTCAGTTGCCCGATGGCTTCGAGATCGTCGAAATCGACGGTGTTCACCGTGCCGGCGTTGGCTACCACAATAACAGGTTCGCCGTGCTGTTTCAGGTAATTCTCCAGCAGCTGCAGGTCAATGGCTTCGCGGTCGGGCAAAGTATCTATCCTTACCAGCGCCTTGCGGCCGATGCCGAGCATGGAAAGTGACTTGAGGATGCTCGAATGTGGCGTAGCACTGACTACTTTCAGAGACACTGCGCCCAGGCCATCATTACTGAAATCGATTGCGTGTTGTTCGCCCACCCACTGGCGCGCAATGGCCAGGCTTACAAAATTGGAGATGGTGGCACCTGTGACGAAAGAACCGAAGTAGTCTGCACCAAGGCCAAACAGTTGTCTGAAGTAGTGAATGGTTTGCCGTTCGATCTGGGGCGCAATGGAGTCGTTGCTGCCACAGGCGTTCTGATCATACGTGCTCACCAGCCAGTCGCCGGCAACGGAGGCCGGTGTAGAGCCGCCCGTTACAAAACCAAAATATGAAGGCCCTGCGGAGTTGGCGAGCTTGTCAGCAAAATGTTTTTCAAAATGCTGCAGCGTTGCCATGGCACCGATCCCTTTTTCAGGAAGATCGTTCAGGTTGATGTCAGGGATGAGTCTTCCCGGCGCGATCTTGTGCTGATGATTGAAATGGCGCTCTGCCACGGCCAGTGTTTCTTGCAGGATGGCCGAAATGTTCTTATCGTCGGTAGCTAATAACGGGTTCATGGATTCTGTTCTGTTCGAGGATGTTTCCCGCGGATTGCGCAGATTTTCGCTGATGGGTGATCATGATAATTCTGCGTTGATCAGCGTAATCTGCGGGAAAGGCTGTTAATATATACACTCAAGTCCTTTGCCTACGGGCATCACTGATGCGATGACATCGTCTTTGATCTCTGTGCCGAGTAATTTTTCGATCACAAAACCAACGAGGTCGATGGCGGCGAGGCAGCCCGCGGCGGTAGCAATGTTGCCATGCACTACAAGGTCTTTATTCTCTACTTCCACGCCATAGGACTTCAGCTCTTCGATGGCCGTAGGGTAAGTGGTGGCAGTGAGTCCGTCCAGTACGCCAAGCGCAGCCAGGATCAGCGAGCCGGAGCACATAGAGCAGATGATCTGCCGCTGCGGATCGAGCTTGAGTCTCTTCAGGTATGCAGGGTCCTTGATCAGCGCCCTGGTTCCGGGACCGCTGGCGAAGAATACAACATCGGCATCGTTGCAGGCTTCGATCTGCGCGTGCATGTCGAGCTTAATGCCGCAAACCGAAGTATGCTGGTCTTGTGTGCCCACGATCTTTACCTGCCACTCCTTGTTCCGGAGCTTCACACGATTAAAAAGATCCCAGGGCAAAAAAACATCTATGTCTGTGAATTTGTCGAAAGCAACGATGGCAACTGTTTTCATGATTTTATGGGCTAAGGATGAATGTTTCAATTTCTTTTTTTATGATAACGCGTGCAGGATCTCGCTTACCCTTACCAGGTGATGGTCGTCATGCTCGGCATCGAACCAGGCGAGGTCAACGGGAGTCATCTGCACTTTGAGGCGTGGGTGCAGCGACTGCCTGCCGAGATCGCTGTCGGTAAGGCTTTTGTATTTATCGAGATTCCGCTGACGGCTGGACCTGAAAAATTTGATGACGTCGCCTATAGGCATCGCGTTATAATCTTTGCCGGGCTGAATGACCGCCGGAGACATGGGAGTGACCCCGTTTCGCATTTCATCGATACGCTTCAGGGCGATCTCATCCACTTCGGCCAGGTGTGCGATATTTTCCTTGATAGACCATTTTCCGCCCAGCTTGTTGGAAAGAACCTGGTCAGGGATGCCGGCCACTTTTTTTTCGATGCGTGCCGCAGTACCTTCCAGTCTTTCGATGTAGAAGGGCAGCATGCCGGCGGGTAGCCCGAAAGTGAACTGGCGCTCAAACCACTCGATCTTTTTCATGTTTCTTATTGTGTTATCCGTTTTCCTACAATGACCAGGCTGCGCTCAACACCATCGAGCACTGCAATGTTCGGGAGCAGTGCCCAATCCTGGAAGCCGAAGCTCCGGAACAACCGCAGGCTTGGCTCGTTGTGCGCGAAGATGTATCCGAGCAATGTTTTAATACCCAAAGACCTGCTCTGCAGAATGCTGTGCTCCAGCACCTTCTTTCCCAAACCCTTCCCCCTGGCAACAGCATGCAGGTAGATGCTGATCTCGGCAGTGGCTGCATACGCCGGCCTTCCGTAAAACGACTGGAAGCTTACCCAGCCAATGGTCCGCGCTTCTTCCTCAACCACCCACAATGGCCTGCTTCCGGCGTCATGTTCCTTAAACCAATTCACCCTGCTCTCAACTGAAACCGGTGTTGTGTCTGCGGTAACCATACGCGAGGATATGGTAGAGTTATAGATCTCAACGATATCTTTCAGGTCGTCCGGTGAAGCATTGCGGAATCTCATCTCACGAAGCCGCTATGGTTACAGGTTTGTGATGCACCGGGAATTTCACCGACCGTGCGATGAAGCACATCTGGTTGGCCTCGTGATGCAACGCATTGGCCTTTTCGATCATACTTTTATCGCTGACAGTAACCCTGGGGTTGAGCGTTACTTCCGTAAACTGTCCGCTGCCATCTTTGTTCTCTTCCATGTTGCCATGCGCTTCATCTTCGTATGCTGTGATCACCACACCGTTCACGGCCGACAAATGCAGGTACCAGAGCATGTGGCAGCTGGATAGTGAAGCTACCAGGAGCTCTTCAGGGTTCTGCCGTGTTTTATCACCGCGAAAGCTTGGGTCGGAAGAACATTTCAATGTTTCTTTTCCGTCGATGGCAATGTTGTGATTGCGGTCATAGGCCTTGTAATCGCTGGTGCCCGTGCCGCGGTTGCCGATCCAGGTAGTGGTAGCTTTGTAATGATGAAGATGTGCCATTCGTTCTTGACTATTTCAGGTGTTTTTTCATGAGCAGGTCGGTCTGCGCATCGTTGCCCAGCATAAACGTGTGTTGCCCAAACCGTTCGAAGCCCCATTTCTTGTAAAAGGAAATAGCGCGCTCGTTGTGCTCCCACACGCCCAGCCATACCAGGTCATGGCCATGGTCTCTCGCGTAATGCAGGCAGGTATTCATCAGGTTGTAACCGATCCTTTTCCCCAGGAATTTTTTATCGGCATACAATCGTTCTATTTCTATTGGCGAATAGCCCTGAAGCTCTTCGGGCTTTTCGGATGTTCTGAGCCGGGCATATCCCACGGCATCGTCGTCTTTTTCGGCAATGAAGAATACGGACCCGGGTTCCTGGATCTCATCCCTGATCCGCTTCAGCGTAAAGGTCTTGTTGAGATACAGCATCATATTCTCCGGCGTGTTCATCTCGTCGAACGTATCGCGGAAAGTGCGGATCCCCAGACTCATGATCGCCTCAGCGTCATGCAAAGAGCAGCTTCTGATGGTTACCGATTCGTCCATAGTCAGGTATTAGGCATTAGGCATTTGTCAATTGTTTTATGGTCTCCCGATAGCTATCGGGATGTCAACTGATCACCACAGGTTTAATTCCATCTTGATATCACTACGTTTATACGGTCCATCCACCGGCACTTCTACGAAGCCGAGCTTCCGGTAGAGGGTTATCGCTGTCTCCAGCCGCGTGTTGGAGTAAAGGATGATCTTGTCGGCACCCAGGGCTTTTGCTTGCGCGATGGCGACCTCAGCCAGTGCTTTGCCGATCTTCTTTCCCTGGAATTTGTCGTCAACCGCCATTTTGGTGAACTCGTATATTCCAGGCGACACGAATTTGAGCGCTACCGTGCCTGCTATTTCATTTCCGTACGATGCCATAAAAATGAAACCACCCTTTTTGATGATGTGCTCGTCGGGATGCTGAAGCACCTGGAAGTCTACGGGCTCCATCCAGAAATATTTTTCGATCCAGGCACGGTTCAGCTTCTCGAACCACGGCTGATGCTGCGTTTCGTAAAGAAAGATCGCTATTCCGTGCTGGGGTTCAATCTCTTTTTTCAAAAAAAGTGTGTCCTGTGCCATGGGTGGAAATGTTTGGTGTAAGGATCGCATTCAGTACTATCTCAGATCTTCCAGGGGTTGAGCACAGCTTCCCTGCTGTTTTTCAGAAAACCGCCGTCGATGATCAGCAAGGTGGCTCCGTTTGCCGATGAGGAGCGATGCTCGCTGGCGCCGTCGGATACCTGGTAGCTCATGCCGGCCTTTAATGTAAAGGTGCGCCCGTCAGAAAGCTCCGATGTCAACTCTCCATCGAGGCAATAAAGAATATGTCCGAGCTTGCACCAGTGATCGGCCTTGTAGTTGCTGGAGTATTCAACCCTCCTGATGCGCAGGTCGTCGTACTGCAAGGTCTTCCAATAGGCCGTTCCCGTCTCGCCTTTATGAGCAGTGGCCGGAGCGTTGTTCCAGTCTGTGGTCTGAAAAGGTATCGTAGTCATATCATTTGGTGAATTGGGCCTTCCATTCGTTGCGCAGCTGGTATCCGCGGTTCACAATGTAGATGCCTGCCACCGTGAGCAGGAAAGCTACAATGATCTTCAGGTTGAGCATCTCGTCCAGCACAAGCCATCCGAGCAATACAGCCACCAGCGGATTCACATAAGCATACAATGAGACAATGGTCATGGGCAGCTTGCGCAGCGCATATGAGTACGACGCGTAGGCCACAATGGATCCGAAGATGATGAGGTACGCCATGGACCAGGCAACTTCGGCAGACCATGTTACCGTGCTGAGGTCGTCAAACAGCAGGCTGAGTGGAAAGCACCAGAAGCCGCCGAAGAACATCTGAAGTCCTGCGTTCACAAATGGGTTGCTGTCGGTATTTTTCTTTTTGATCCAGATGCTGCCACCGGCCCAGCTGATCACTGCGGCGAATGTGAGCACGATGCCGATCAGGTATTCGGTCTTTGAAAATTCTGCGATATGTTCGCCAAAGATCATGATGATACCGATGAGGCCGAGCGCAACGCCTGCGATGATGGGCATGGTAGGTCTTTCATCGGCGCTGATGAACAGGTTGATGATGATCACCATCACGGGCATGAGGGAGCAGATGATGGCTGCCACGCCGCTGGGGATGTGCATCTCTGCCCAGGCCACCAGCCCGTTGCCCAGCGAAAGCATGAAGAATCCGCCGATGGCCTGCCTGAAGATGTGCTCCTTCGTAGGCCATGCCGCTTTGCCGAGTGTGAACATCACCGAAAGCAGGATAATACCCGCGGTGGTCTGGCGTAAAGCCGTGAACAGGAATGGCGGAAAACCCACCACGGCGATCCGGAGCGCCAGGTAAGTGGTTCCCCAGATCAGGCAGACCGCTGCCAGGGCGAAGTATGCGATGTAGTTGCTGCGTGTATTCATTTTCAGGTAACAAATCTTCCCGTAAATACGGATAAAAAACAGTTTCAGTTTTAGGTATTTTGACCAGATCAGTTTTCATTTCTTCTCCTGATGTTAGGGTATTTTTCTTTTCGTTTCAGTTTTCTTCGCCGCACGTTCATGCCATTGGCTGCGACGACCATGCCGGCGTTATGTTTCCCGGGCAGCCGGTATATGCCGGCGGATCTATCGAAGATCACTGACAGTTTTCGGAGCGGGGCAATGGATTTAAAACGAATGCAGGTGAAGATCACCTGTCGTAATCTTTCAAAATGTGGAAGGAAAAGAAGGGTGATGCTTCTCCCGCGCCTTAGGGTATTTTTCCTTTCATTTCATTTTTTTTCGTCACACGCTTCCAGTGCGCGGATCAAACCCTGAAACCAAATTCATTAATCTATGACGAAGATTCTACACTATGTGTTTCTCGCAGCCTGTGTGGCTGTAGGAAGTGCCACGTACGCGCAGGAGCGAACGGTCTCGGGCCGGGTCACTGCTGCTGATGAAGGCTCGGCGATCCCGGGCGTCAATGTTGTTCTCAAGGGAACTTCAAACGGAACGGTGACCGACGCGCAGGGCCGTTATTCACTGGTCGCCTCTGAAGGTACACTGGTTTTTTCATTTATCGGTCTGAAAAGCACCGAGGTTGAGATCGGCGGAAGATCCATCATCGATGTGCAGATGGAGTCAGACGCCACCCAGCTCTCTGAAGTAGTAGTCACTGCGTTGGGTATCCAGCGTAACAAGAACGAGCTGCCCTATGCGGCCCAGCAGGTGACCAGCGACCAGATCGTTCAGACCAGGGGTGCCAACTTTGTCACTTCGCTTTCAGGCAGGGTTGCCGGTCTCGACATCAAGACCAACAACACCATGGGCGGTTCTACCAACGTGGTGATCAGGGGTTACAAGTCTATCATGGGTAACAACCAGGCGTTGTTCGTGGTGGATGGTATACCGGTGGTGAACAATTCTACCAATACCGCATCCCAGAACGCGGGCAGGGGAGGCCCTGATTATGGTAACGCTGCGGCGGATATAAATCCGGACAATATCGCTTCGGTAAACGTGCTCAAGGGCGCTGCAGCCACGGCGTTGTACGGATCACGCGCTGCGAATGGCGTGATCATGATCACGACAAAGAAGGGCGCCAAAAAGAGCTTTGATATAACCATCAACAGCGGCATTACCTTCGGCACCATCAACAAAGACACTTACGCACGTTATCAGAAGGAATATGGCGGAGGAGCCGACCAGGTATTTGCTACGGGTACATTCGATGATGGCACCTTACCTGCGGTTAATTTCAGGGCCGATGCTTCCTACGGCCCCAGGTTCGATGGATCGATGGTCTATCACTGGGATGCGCTCGATCCTTTTTCACCCAACTATCGCAAGGCAAGGCCCTGGGTAGCGGCGAAGAACGACCCCACTGCATTTTTTGAAACATCCGTATCGTCTAACCAAAGCATTTCCGTGAGTGGTGGCACCGACAGGAATACGTTCCAGTTTGCCTATACCCGCAGCGATGAAAAAGGAATTCTGCCTAACAGCGAGCTCGATAAGAACCTGTTCAATTTCACGTCTACATTTTCGCTCACCGAAAAGCTGAGTGTGACGGCATCGGCCAACTTCTCCAACATCGAGGGGCTTGGACGGTACGGCACCGGTTACAACTCGCGAAACCCGAATGAAGCCTTCCGCCAATGGTGGCAAATGAATGTTGACCTCAAGGAGATGAAGGCAGCCTACTTCCGGAACAGGAAAAATGTTACCTGGAACTGGTCAGGCGTGAACGATGCATCGCCACTTTACTCCGATAACCCCTATTGGATCCGTTATGAGAACTACGCCAATGATACCCGCAACCACCTGTTCGGCTATGCTTCGGCTAATTACAAGGTGACGGACTGGATGGATATAACCGGAAGGGTGGCGTACGATGGTACTACAGATTTTCAGGAAGAACGTTATGCTGTTGGCAGCGCAGGTTCAAACTCGGGAGGGTCATATACAAGGTTTAACCGCGACTTCAACGAAACCAATTTTGACCTGCTGTTGAACTTTAACAAAAAGATCTCTGACCAGGTAAGTTTCCGTGGTTTGCTGGGCAGCAATATGCGCAGGAGCATTCTTACCTCTATCAGGGCTACCACCAGCAACGGCCTTGTTGTGCCCAAGCTGTATAACCTGGCGAACTCGGCCGGCACGTTACCTGCACCGACCGAGGAATATACGCGGATCGGCGTAGACGGAGTGTTTGCCAACGCTACCTTTGGCTATAAGGATATCGCATTCCTCGAGCTGGCCGGGCGCAGGGAGAAGTCTACAACGCTTCCCCTGGATAACAACACATTCTATTATCCTTCAGTGGGTGGAACTTTTGCCTACGCTACCGTGCTGAAGCAGCCCTGGCTGTCGGCCGGAAAAGTAAGGGTCAATTACGCCGAGGTCGGCAACGATGCGCCCGCGTTGAGCCTCTATGACGTGTACGACAAGCCCACTGCATTTGGATCGACGACATTCTTCACACTTCCCAACACCAAGAACAATGCAAATCTAAAACCTGAAAGGACCAGAAGTTACGAGGCAGGTATTGAGGCGGACTTTTTCGATGGCAGGGTAGGGTTTGACTTCACGGCTTACCAGACCAATACGTATGATCAGATCATCCCGGTGAGCATAACCACTGCTTCCGGTTTCAATTCAGCATGGGTGAACTCTGGTGAAATGCGCAATAAAGGCATCGAAGTGTCTGCGTTTGTTACGCCGGTTGAGACCAACGATTTTTCGTGGACCATGCGGGTGAACTTTACACGTAACCGCAATAAAGTGATCGACCTGTACGGTGAAGGAGCGAATGCGGTTCCCAATGTTCAGCTGAACACACTGAGCTTACAGGGAAGCGTCACACTGAATGCCGCCAAAGGCTACCCTTATGGTGTGATCCGCGGCACAAATTTCCTTTACACCAATGGACAAAGAACCGTGGACAATAAAGGAAATTATATGAAAGCGACCAACTCGGCCGAGATCATTGGTAATCCGAACCCCGACTGGCTCGGCGGTATTCATAACACGCTGAGTTATAAAGGCGTTTCAATGAATTTCCTGATCGATATCAGGCACGGCGGCGATATCTTCTCGCTTGACCAATGGTATGGAGAAGGGAGCGGCATGTATGCCAATACCGCTGGGTTGAATGCCAGGGGTGTTCAATCAAGACTCCCGGTTGCTGAAGGCGGTGGTGTACTGCTGCAAGGTGTGAAAGCCGATGGTTCACCCAACGATATCTATGCGGAGAACCAGAATACCAATTCCCTAACCCCTTTCGGATATTCCGCCAATGGTGGTGCAGCCGCGCCGCATGCATGGTATGTATATGACGGAAGCTACATCAAGCTGAGGGAAGTAGCACTTTCTTATTCAGTTCCTCAAACCATCATGGACAGGCTCAGACCGCTCAAGAGCATCAACCTTTCTGTGTTTGGCAGAAACCTGTGGATGAAGAAGAATATGGCGTATTCTGATCCTGAAGAAGCCCTGAGTTCAGGTAATCTCAATGGCGGGTACCAGAGTGGCGCGTATCCTTCTGTAAAAACCTATGGCTTCAACGTCAAATTCAGTTTCTAACACTGTGTCATTTTAAAAAATTAATGCAATGAAACGTATCATATTATTTCTGCTGCCGGTGGTATTGGTTACCGCCTGCGTAGACAGTCTCGATGATTACAATATAGATCAGAAAAGAGCTGCGGCCGTTCCGGCGACAACACTGTTCAGCAACGCCGTTAAAAACCTGTCTGACGTCATCACGACACCCAACGTGAACACCAATAATTTTCGTTTATACGTGCAGCAATGGTCAGTGGTTGAATATATCACTGAAGCCAGGTACAGCATGACCGCCCGCAACATACCTGAGAACTTCTGGGGAGGACTTTACAGAGATGTGCTGGCAGACCTGAAAGAATCGAAACGTATTGTGAATGCCGATGCATTACTGTTGCCCGAGGTAAAATCGAATCAGCTGGCCCAGATCGAAGTGATGGAAGTATACACATGGTCTGTGCTGGTAAATACCTTCGGTAACGTTCCTTATAAACAAGCGCTGGATCCGAAAATTCCACTGCCGGCCTATGATGATGCTTCCGAGATCTACAGTGATCTGCTGACCCGGCTCGATGCCGCCATCGCTGGCTTCAGTACCACTGCTACAGGTATTACCGGTTCTGCCGATATCCTGTATGCCGGAAACATCGAAAAGTGGAAGAAGTTCAGCAATTCGCTGAAGCTGAAACTTGCTATGGTGCTGGCGGATAAGGATCCAGGGAAGGCTAAAACACTTGTTCAGCAAGCCGCACCAAACGTCATCACATCCAACGCAGAAAATGCGCGGCATACCTATCTGACTTCCTCGCCGAACAACAATCCACTTTCCAATAACCTGGTGACACCTTTCACCACGCGTAAGGATTTTGTTGCCGGCAAAACCATCATTGATGTGATGAACACGCTCAACGATCCCAGAAGGCCTTTCTTTTTCACAACCGTGGGAGGAGCCTATGTTGGCGGCCGGATCGGATTCACCAATGATTATGCGCTAACATCGCATATCAGCGACAAAATATCCGCGCCTACGTTCGAAGCATTGCTGCTTGACTATTCGGAAGTTCAGTTCCTGTTGGCCGAGGCGGTTGAAAGAGGATTTATCACCGGAAATGCCGAGACCTATTACAATGAAGCGATCACAGCTTCGATCCTGTACTGGGGCGGAACAGCTGCAGAGGCTACTACCTACCTGGCGCAATCAGCGGTTGCTTATACTACCGCGGCAGGCGATTACAAGCAGAAGATCGGCACACAGAAATGGCTTGCGCTGAATAACAGGGGTTACGACAGCTGGTTGGAGTGGAGAAGACTTGACTATCCGGTGTTGCTGCCACCCAGCGGTCCGGATGTTCCGGATAACCTTAAAGTTCCGGTGCGCATGATCTATCCCATTGTAGAGCAAAATGTCAATGGCGCGCAACGCGAGCTTGCGGCAGCTGCCATTGGCGGTGATGCGTCAACCACAAAATTATTTTGGGATGTGAACTAATGATTTAAAAATCTATATAAGGAGGTGCCCTCGTGCCCTCCTTATATAATAACCCTAAATTTTTTTTGCATGGTCGAAGGATCAGCAGAATCCGGAGGGAGATCCAATATCGAAGAACAAGAATTAACACCCGATAAAATGAAACGATTTATTGAAACCTGGAAAGTGAACAATTTTATCAA
The DNA here is from genome assembly GCF_018598225.1 of Chryseosolibacter histidinae. Lineage (GTDB taxonomy): Bacteria > Bacteroidota > Bacteroidia > Cytophagales > Cyclobacteriaceae > Chryseosolibacter > Chryseosolibacter histidini. The sequence continues at coordinate 91,945 of NZ_JAHESF010000025.1, forward strand.
CCTGGCACTGCTGGAGTGCATTGAGGAGGATCATTTCAACGACCAGTCGCTGCAGAAGAACGAACGACTGATCGAGCAATTCATGCATATGCACCAGGTCCGGATGCTGTGGCTGGGACAAAACAACCCGGAGCTTGTTGTGGAGCTGGCCGGCGCTTTCCCGCAGCGTTTTCACAAACAAAGCCTGCTCGATGCCCTCAGCAAAAGTGGTGAAGCCATGACAAAAATGATCGAGAACAAATTCAGGGAAGGAAAGATCAACGGATTTAAAACCCCCATCGAGTTTCTGAACTACATCGTTTCATACGAATCGCAAAGCCGCAACCGGATCGTGCTGATGATCGGGTTTGCGAATTGAGGGAGCCGGTCCACTGACCGCGGTCCACGGCAGCCTCAACCCTTCGAGGGTTATGCAGGTGGCACCAAGCTTGAAAAAGCACTACCCTTGAAAAGCCCTCAACGGGTTTTGCCGTGACCCTGATCGTACTTCGTACTTTCCTAAAAAAGGATTTAACCTGTTTCAACACTGAAACGTCCGTGGACTGTCGACCGTCGACTGTGGACTTTTAGACTCCATTTCAGCATCCAAGAACGCTGTTTCAGTACCGAATACCTGCATCCGGAGGCCGCGCGTGCGCTCAATCTTCTTCCTGTTGAAGATTTTTGAGTGTGAAGAATAACAAAACCTCCATGAAGAATTCTGTGCAGATCACTGTTTTCAGGGAAGCAGAAGGCACGCCGTCTGTTCGCTTTGAAACGATAGGAGAGGAGCGATATGCGCTCGTTTTTTACGGTCGCAGCAACGTGACCTTGTACGTTCCCGATGCGCCTCAGGGCAAGCTGAAATATTTGGGGCAGGCCCTGATCGTTTCCAGGCACCTCTGCATCGACTTCAGGTATGTGAGCGTTCAGACCGTTCCACATGCAAGCATTATAGCTGATGACACAGCTTCCCTGTCAATGGTCAAAGCGCTGAAACACCTGTGCAACGCCCTCAATACCTATTTTACAGAACGTGCGGCCTTCTATTGGGATATCTCGCCGGCGGACTGCCACATCAAAGATGCCTACATCAGCACGGCGCACCATAAGATCGCCTATTATCAGCTTCTCGAGATTGACGCTGCCATCTGTGGTGAGACGCGTAAAGTTGCATGATCATGATCAAAGCGCTGAAGAACTATCCTGATATTGAGCTGGTGACGATGGCCCAGGGTGGCAATGAACAGGCCATCGATGCGCTGGTATGCCGGTACAGGCCTTTTGTTTTGCGGCTGGCGAAACGTACACTCGTCTCGGATGCGGAAGATATCACACACGATGTTTTTGTCAAGGTACTGCTGCACCTCGACCGGTTTGAGCAACGCAGCTCCTTCACCACGTGGTTGTATCGCATTACCATGAACCAGATCCTGAAGGCCAAGCAAAACGAAAAATTGCAGCATTCGCTGGAGATCGCCAGCGAGGTAGAAGATGGCGCTGTGGATCAGGAGCTGGTGAGGGGTGAGTCGATGCTGCGGCATTATCTTGCGGGTATGCTGTTGTGCCTCGATGAGGAGCAGCGTATGGTGATCATTCTGTCTGACCTTTTTAAAATGGATCACAACGCGGCGGCTGAAGCGCTGGACATCTCACCCGACAATTTCCGGAAGCGCTTGTCACGCGCGCGGAAAGACCTCAGAAGCTGGACCGAGAATAAATGCAGCCTTGTTATCCGTGGCAATCAGTGTCAATGCAACAGAAAAGCCCAGTACTTCCTGAAACAGGGATGGGTGGATGCCGCGACCGGGAAATTTACCAGGGAGCGGATTGCCGAAGTGAGTGATTACATTCAAAGACTGTTGGGATAGTCCACAGTCGACAGCGGTGAAGTATTCCGAGGGAGTTCGAGGTACTATTTACGATGTACGATAGTTCTGCTCTGCTGCACGTCCGTGGTCTGTGGACCGTTGACCGTGGACTCCTTGCTCCTTAATTCTTACTCCTTACTTCTCAGTTCCTTCAATCACCTGAAACGTTTCCTTCATCTCCCTGAGCCGGTTCCTGGAAATGACGAACTCCGATTTTTTGGTGTCCTTCATGCGGATGATGTACTTGTGGTTTTCCCAGAAGGAATAGTTGCTCATCTGTTCGGTGTTGATGATCACGGCGCGGTTGATCCTGAAAAACCTGCTCCTGGGCAACGCCTGTTCGAGCTCTGTGATGTTCTGCCGTACGCGGTAGTTTCCCGTTTCAGTGAATGCGTGGTAGTTCTTTCCTTCCTTCTGGAACCACCAGATGTTGTTGAGCGCCAAAAGTTTGATGCCCTCTCCGTTGATCACTTCCAGGTGCTGGAGGGTGGTTTCGGAAGTTTCAGGGTGACCTTCTTTTTGATCTGCTTCGTTATTGTGCGTTGCTTCGGGTTCTTCATCGGTTGAACGCTGTTCCGGCTGCGGAAACACATCGGCCGAAACACCTGCATCAGACCAACTTTCTTTTTCCTTTCGTTTCTTGTAAAAGATGAAGAACATACCTGGCACCAGAATGATCATGCTGAGGGCGATCATCCACCCGCCCCTGAAGTCAGACGTGTCATTGTTCTGAGCCGGAGGCGTGGTATTTTTTTCATCGATCTTCAGGTTGGCAAGGGCAAGTTTTTCCTGATGGGCGAGCGAATCCTGAAACTGTGAATACTTTTGCTCGTACTCCAGCGCCAGCACGGGTTTGTTTGCTTTTTTATAGATGCAGCTGAGCTGTTTGTAGATCGATCCTTTGATGAAGTGAAGGTGCTTTTGTTCAACGATCTTTTTGGCCCGTAGCGAATACGTAACGGCCTGGTCCATTTTTCCAAGGTGTTCCGATTCCATACCCAGTCCCTGAAGGGCGTATACCTGTTTGTCGAACAGCGAATGTTTTTCCGAAAGCGCAAGCGACTCATCAAGGGCCTGTTTTGCTTTTTGATGGTCCTTCAGCTCACAGAAGATCGGTCCCAGGCCCAGCAGGATATGCGCAGTGTTGCCATCGTCACCGATCGCCCGGCTGATCTCCATTGCTTTTTCGTAATAGGCTATGCTGGTTTTGTAGTCTTTCTTGTGATCGTAGGCGGTGGCGATGTTGTTCAGGGAGATGCACATGCCCTTAAGGTTATTGCGTTTTCGCTGCCCGTCAAGGTCCTTCTTGTAGAGTTCTAGCGCATCATCGAATTTTCCGGTGCGCAGGTGTAGCGATGCCAGGGTACCCAGCGCGTTGGCCAGATAGACACTATCGTTCTGTAATAATTCGATGGCCTTGTTGCAATACTGGTAGGCCTTGGTGTAGTTCAGGAACTTAAAGTTGTAGATACCGGCAACACCCGTGTAGGCCCTGCCGGCACGGGTAGAGTCTTTGAGTGTCTCGAACAGGCGGGCGGCCTTTAAAAAAGTATCGATGGCTTCCTGATTCTTATTGTCCCCACCCAGCAGCCGGGCCTCCAGGAACAGTACTTTGCCTTCGCCTGCCCTGTATCTTGCTTTAACGGAATGCACATACGCACGCCGGAGCAGCGCTGTAGCCAGCTGCGGATCTCCGTTTATTTTTTCGGTGGCGAGCGTTACCAGATAATCTGCAGAATCCTTTTGCGATAGCGGAGTGATCTCCTGCGCGGAGGCCAAAGAAATTACCCCAAAATACGTGAGGAGTAAAAGAAGCTTCAGTTTCACCATTTTCTGTTAAGACAAGATTCAAAAATACACCAATTCAACACGATATCTCAGTGCCCGGTAGCTCTATTTCAATACCCAATCGCTACATCCCGGGCCTGTCTATACGTTTCGTGACATTCTGGAAACCGAATTTTACGTGCAAGAAGCGATAAATGTTTGTTGAAAATCAATTTAAGATCATGATGGAAAATTTTACACAGTGGTATCGGGAGTGCGGGGTCTGCAGCCAGGGAAAAAGTTACATTACCAGGCTGGTTGTAGCAACGATGCTCCTGGTTTTTATGGGCATATCTTACAACACATATGCTCAAATGCAGCTTGGCATTCCCACACATGCTGGCAGCCTGAGACATCGCGCTGCCGGGCCTCTCCTGGATGAGCCCATGTCTGTTCACGTTTCAGGTAACTACGCTTATGTTGTGAGTGTGGTCGATAATGCGCTTGAAATTATTGACATTTCCAACCCTGCCGCTCCGGTTCATAAAGGTAATATAGCACATGGCACAGGCGGTGCGCTGATGTATGCACCGCAGTCTGTTTACGTTTCAGGTAATTTCGCTTACGTTGTGAGCCTCTACAGCCATTCACTTGAGATCATCGATATTTCCAATCCCGCTGCTCCTGTTCATAAAGGAAGCTTGACACATGGTACTGGTGGCGCGCTGATGGAAGCGCCCAGCGATGTTTTTGTTTTGGGTAACTATGCCTATGTAGTAAGCGGTAACAGCAATGCACTCGAGATAGTGGACATCTCCAATCCTGCCTCACCGGTACACGCGGGCAGTCTGAGACGTGGTACCGGCGGAGCCTTGTTATATTGGGCCCGTTCAGTTTACGTTTCGGGCAACTACGCTTACGTGGTGAGCAACAATAGTGATTCCTTTGAGATAATAGATGTTTCCAATCCCACTGCGCCTGTTCTCAAAGGCTCTTTAGTGCATGGTACAGGTGGTGCGCTGCTGGATGGACCTCAGTCTGTTTTTGTTTCCGGCAATTATGCTTACGTGGCGAGTGATTATAGTGACGCGCTTGAGGTGATAAACATTTCAAATCCGGCTGCACCCACTCATGCCGGCAGCCTGGCCCACGGTACGGGCGCCGCCCAGCTGGATGCTCCCCAATCCGTTTATGTTTCCGGCAACCTTGCTTATGTAGCCAGTAAAAATAGCAGCGCGCTTGAAATTGTTGATATTACCAATCCAACAGCACCCGCTCATAAGGGCGTCCTGGTAACTACCAATACAGCAAAGCTGTTCAGCGCACAATCGGTGTTTGTTTCCGGAAACCACGCGTATGTGACGAGCTATACCGCCGATGCGCTTGAAATAGTAAACGTAGCTGACCCTGCTGCACCGGTGCATGCCGGGGTCCTGATCGATGGTGACGGGGGAGCGCAATTGTATACGCCGAAATCTGTTTTTGTTTCTGGAAACTATGCTTACGTTACGAGTCTTGGCAGTCAGGCGCTTGAAATTGCAGACATTTCCAATCCCGCTTCACCTGTTCATATGGGCAGTCTGAAGAATAACGTTGGTGGTGCCGCACTGAGTGATCCCTATTCGGTTTTTGTTTCAGGAAACTATGCCTATGTGGCAAGCAGGTCGAGCAATGCACTTCAAATTATAAACGTGTCAAATCCATCTGCCCCTGTGGTTGCAGGAGTGTTGTCCAATGGTACTGGCGGAGCGAAGCTGGCAGGCGCACAATCCGTTTACGTTTCAGGTAACTATGCTTATGTGGCGAGCAGCAACGCGCTTGAGATAGTAGATATTTCCAATCCTGCTGCACCTTTTCATAAGGGCAGTTTGACGAATGGTACCGGGGGAGCCATACTATATGATGCAACTGCCATCCACGTTTTGGGCAATTACGCTTATGTGGTGTGTGGCGCTGGCGACGCGCTGGAGATCGTAAACATATCCAATCCATCTGCCCCAGTGCATACTGGCAGTCTTACCAATGGTGTGGGCGGCGCCTGGCTGGATGATCCCTGGGCAATTTTTGTTTCCGGTAATTACGCATATGTAGCGAGTTCTGGTGCCGACGCCCTTGAAATTATAGATATTTCCAATCCGTCGGCACCGATTCATGCCGGCAGCCTTACCAATGGTACGGGTGGTGCCTTGTTGGATGCTCCGAGGGGTATCTATGTTTCCGGTAACTACGCTTTTGTGGCAAGTGCTGCCAGTGATGCGCTGGAGATCGTAGATGTTTCTAATCCATCCGCGCCGGTTCATTTCCGCAGCCTGAAACATTCCGATGCTCCGGATGGCGCTTTGCTGCGTAACCCGCTGTCTGTTTTTGTCTCCGGCGACTATGCTTACGTAGCAAGCTATGGGAGTCTCGCTTTGGAAGTTATCCGCATAGCCAAGCAAGACCAGGCCATAGATTTTGATGCCATGGCCTCAAAAACGTATGGGGCAGCTTCCTTTACGCTGGGCGCAACTGCTTCCTCCGGACTGTCTGTAGCATACGAAAGTTCGAATGAGTCTGTTGCAACTATTTCCGGCAATACCCTTACCGTTGTGGGCGCCGGTACAACAACCATTACAGCATCTCAGTCAGGTAACGAGCAATATTATGCAGCAACCAGCGTGGGCCACACACTTACCGTAAACAAGGCAGGCCTCACCGCCAAACCACGTGACAAGACCAGGGTATATGGAACGGAGAATCCTGAATTCACCATATCCTATTCCGGATTTGTAAATGGCGACGATGCCGATGACATTACCGCGCCCGTTGCATCTACAACAGCAACCTCGTCAAGCAATGCCGGAGCGTATGCCATTGTGCCTGCCGGCGGAAGCGCAGCTAACTATGTATTCACGTATGAGAACGGAACGTTAACGATCACAAAAGCAGATCAGCAAATCACCTTCGATGCGCTGGCTTCAAAAACCCTGGGTGATCCCGATTTCACTTTAACGGCCACAAGCTCATCGGGGCTTGATGTTATCTATAGCAGCAGCGATCCCTCGGTAGCTCAGGTGAACGGAAATACAGTCACCATTGTGGGCGACGGTACAACAGAGATCACGGCAACACAACCCGG
>NZ_JAHESF010000026.1 GCF_018598225.1 Chryseosolibacter histidinae
AATCCGGGGGGTCAACTTGCAGCAACAGGGGGTCAATCAAAAATGGAATGAGGGGTCAATGCTCGCAGGAATAGCTAATACACCTCTCTTTTTGCCAAAATAGGTAATCGTTTTTGCTTTGAAGGTATTACTCCGTTTTTCACTCTACACGGATGAATTGAGGAACTCGTCCTTATCTTTTTCCTTTACAATTACTCGGAATGATCCAATCCCCATCAGGTAACGTGAATTTACTCATAGTTTTACTAGTTTAGAGTAGTTTGTGGTTCATGCTGCCAGGCTACTCTGACCACGTCGAAGGTGAGGTGATGCTGTTTTAATCAGTACAAAAATAGGTGAGCGAAAGAATAGCAGCAGGCGCACTTTAATAGTCATGAAGTTCATAGTCTTCTTTACGAAGCTTTCTGTTGTACTACTGGAAAAATTAATGGGAAAGATCGTTACTGTCGATTGGCAGCACTTGGGTTTTCTTTGGTCTTCCAACGGCGGTATTCGTTGGTATATCGTGCCCTAAAGCTTTCCATTGCCGCATTAAACTGACCAATTACCAAAATAGCATCACTATTGGTTGGTAGTGACTCGTCATTGAGCAAATCAAGGAACTGGCTAGTGGGTTGACTTTTCAGCATGTCTTTAACCTGTAAGAGAACTCTGTTGATATTTTTAACTTTGAATTTATTAAGTGGCTCGTCAGGTTTCTTTTTAGAAAAGTCCTTCATTTCTTCATACACGGCTTCCATGAGTTTTGACAACATCAAAAACTGATCGACTTCTGCATCTGAAGGGAACTGATCTGCCTGAGATTTAGCCATATTATTTTATTTTTTTTGGAGAAAATGTTTCCTTTTCGGTGCCTTTCCAATACCAGTATGTCTTATCAATTTTGCCGGCAGCGCTGTACTCAACCTTAGATTGAATATTCTCGACTCGTAAGTTTTCCATGCATTGTATATATTGAGCGATAACAAGAACGACATCGCTGTTTGAGGGAAGTTGATCTGCGTCGAAGGATTGGAAACCTGGAAAGGGCCGATATGTGTCACCCAATATTGCATTCGCTTCTATCAAAACCTGGTTTACGAGGCTCAATTTAAACTTGTTTAAGGCATCATTTTGGAATTTTTGAGAAAGTGCGCCTATCTCGCTATGAAATGCTTCCAATTGACCAGATACCTTTTCAAACTGTTTAATTCTTTCCGCTGTCATTTTCATAATTGCATGTTTTATGAAGGGCATGCCCGAATAAATTCAATGTATTTCTTTTTTATAACTTCGATCGGGTATCTTTGTTTGCTTTCAAACACTTGGGTCATCATCGACAGATCTGAGTCATCCAGTATCAATATACATCTTCTTTGACCCGACCAAAGGTCGATTGTATTTTTGAATATCTTTGACAAAGGGGCCTTTCTGGTTATTATTATTCCGAATCTCCCAAATTGGTCATTTAAGTATCGATTTAATTGAAATATGTGATCTCTTGTGAGTTCTTCTACATTTTTTAGCTCCATCACAATTTGCCTGCAGTCGTAAGCTTCATAAATTTCTTTCAAGAAATCCAGTGATCTGTTATTGTAGAAAACGAGATCTCTTATTAATACACCTGAATCAGTCCGACTTTGCTCTGCTGCAAAATCCAAATGTGGATATACTAGCGATGCCATTAGTTGACAAACGTTATCTTCATATTTTCTGTCAGCATTCTCCGTCTTTCCAGTTGGAAGTTTGATTATTGTGGCCAACTTCCCTTTTGCCGATGTTATCGGAATTTGATTAAATAATGGATCGTTTTTGCACTGCTCTATTTGCTTTTCTTTTATTTTCGTATAAGTCTGAACGATGTCATAATTTTTTCTATTAAAATTCAAAAGCCTTACCCTGTTTGGAAATTCGTCACCTTCCTTATGAATGTTTTTTACATAATAGTTATCGAAGTAATCGTCAGGATTTATCCAAGGACTAAACTTTAACCACCTTTTAGGAACAAATAGTATTGGAGAACTAGTGTTTGGATTAATTGGTAGGTATGTTTTCTCCGAGTTGAACTTGTTACTCCTAACGTCATAAACATTTTCGAGAATCACTTTTTCTATTGGAATTCCATGTTTTTCTGACTGTTCAATCGTAAAGTCAATAAGGAATGATTGAAGGTAATTGCAGGCGATGTCACTGACGCGATCCTTAGAAAAGCTGTCCACCAATAATTGAATCTCTTCGAAATGGCTAAACCCTACTTTTCCCAGTTGTGGAATGTGTTTAAAAACGCTTAAAACACTTCTTGCTAGCTTTTCTCCAATCTTCTTACCTGTCTTGGTCTTGGAATTTCCTAATCCAACTTCATTGCATTCTGAAGCCCTGATTAAAATTTCAATCGCCTGTTTTTCATTTCCAGCTGTTATTAGGCTGCCTAGAAAATTGAAACTATTTGTAATTGTTAAATGTAGTGAGTTGTCTTGTTGGGAGGGCGATTTCCATAATAGGAAAGGGTCTACATATAAGGGGATGTCCTCGTCGATAAAAGGAATAGCAAAATCTACATCTTCTTGCGTAACTGGTATTCGGTGAAAGTCATTTAGTCTAGGTCGGATTATACTCATCGCTAAGTTAGGCGTTTTTCTGTCGAGCATTTGCTATTCTTGCCGAAGAACAACCGTATGAAACCTATCAGGAGAATTGCATCACGTAAAATCAATCATCTTACTTGTCTTTCACAGGCGTTGGTATTATTAAATCATGGATGTTGATCCCTAATATGATTGCCATCTTGCGCAGAAGCTTAAGCGATGGTTGCGACTCATTTTTGCAAAACCTATAAATAGTATTAGGAGAAACACCAATCATTCTCGGCAAAGTCCTTCTGAGCTATTTCTTTCTCAACCAAGACTAGCTTTAAACGATTAATTTTCTCCTTTTCGGCCATTTGAATCCAATGAATTAAGACAAAATATAAATCATTGGATTCATTAATGAAAAGCAACTTCCTGTCAGTCAGTGCCTTAAGCAGTTAAAAATCTACCCGTATTAATTATTAATCATCAAGTTATGGAGATTAACAATTAAATTATGTAGATTTATAGATGTAATAAATTTTCATTTATGAATCTCCAATATCTCAATTTAGACCTTTATGACATTCCTGAGGATGCCAAAACACAAGTCACAGTCTTCCTGATCGCCGCAGAACTCAAGACGCGGAAATTGACTAATTCGCTGGCCAGTATTGGATGCGAAACCTGTTTCTGCACGCCAGACTTATGTGATGTAATTCTCGCTTTTGCGGGGTTTGATGATCGCCCCAATGAGTTGTATGAATACTACTTTGAATTGCTGGACGAGTACTGTGATAAGGTCACGCACGAAAATGACACCCCTATTGAAGAGGCATATGCCATTTATAACCGGTTGAGACAGGAAAAAAACAAGCTTCTAAACTGACTTTCAGATTTTGATACACTCCAACCATCTAATGATCATGCCCAAAGAATTTAATCGCAAAATGTACTTGCAAACTTTCGGAGCCAAACTGCGATCACTCAGATTGTCTCGAAATATCAATGTTGCTGTTGTAGTCCGGGAAGTAAAAATTTCGCCTGCTGAATTGATTCTTGCGGAAAAAGGAAGGGCAGATCTCTATGCAGATAAGCTGGCCAGCCTTTGTATGTTTTATGGGGCTGATCCTAGCGAGATGCTCAAAGGGTTACCAGGATTTGACGATTAGATCTTGAGACGGGGTAGCACTCTTATCGGGGTGAGACTGAAGCCATGCAAAAGCCTCGTTAAATGAATTATTGCAGGAATCAAACAACCTGATGTTTACGATCCCACCGAGTGGAACGGCTTTTCTTGCTGATATTTCTGCAAAGACGTCCGGCGAAAGTATCCAGGAAAAGTAGCGCAAGCCTGCGTTCGCCATATCAGGAAACCACCTATTGGCGGTCCATTCAGAAGAATCCGTCCACGGACCTTCCACCCTCGAATTGTCATTCAGGACCTTTATCACTCGTTTTTGCTTTAGCTGTTCCAAGATAATGAAGCCGGAGTGTACCAGGTCTTTCTGGTATTGGTAGCCAATCCAATTACAATACAGATACCTGTCGATACTGTCGTAGTAGATCTCTATGTTATGCGCCTTGTGCAAAAGCTCCATACTTCACTTACGGTCCCGTGTATGGCTATTAACGGATTTTTAACGCCAACCGTTTGGCTTTATTGCTAAAACGTGATGTAGCCTGGCGAATCTCAAGGGGTTAAAAGCCATTGCACACAGTCTTCTGTCGTAGTAAACATCCGAATCGTCAGGTTCCTATTTGAAGCCTCACTATTGACCCTTCTTACGGTAGCTTCGGCAAACACGTCATTAGCAACGACGGCTCCCACTTTTCTAACACCAATGTTTTCTATCTCAGGAAACCAACCTCTGACCAAATAGTTCTGAACTTCCAAAGACAGGATGCCGAGGTCCCTATGCTCACTCATGTGCATTTTGATTTCAAGATCCTTGAACAAATGCGTCATAAAGCCGCAGCCTGCCCTCACTTCTTCAAGTGTCAAAAAACCAGTCCACTTTGCTACAACTATTCCATTGAATGCATCGATGAAAATGGTAACATAGGGCGTTTGCATCAGGTTAACTCTATTCATTGCGCTGGGAAGTAAGCGGTGCGATTTTGAATAATGTCAAAATGTTAAAACGTCAAATCTCTAAAAGTCTCTAAAAGTTTTGTTTTACCTTCGGCCAATGTCCGTTTTGCTTGTTTTGTATTTGATGAATTGCCTTTTTCACTTTCAAGTTTTTTGATCTCGTCAGCGAACGTGAGGATGACCTGTGCCATTCTGTTAACTTCCAGCTGAAAACGATCGGTCATTCTGCCAACCAACTCTTCATTCTTCTCCTTCAAAAATATTTTATCATTATATACCTCATACCTGATTGGAAGGTTACGAAAGAAGTAATTGAAGTCCAGGTTGAAGTGGTCTCCAAGTTTAGCAATCTGCTGCGGAGTAGCATTTCGCTCGCCTCTTCGGATTTTATTTAGCGCCGTCGAGTCCGAGTCGATGACTACACTGAGTGCACGCTCACTGTCCGGTTTCAATCCACTGGCAGTATTTTTTCGGAGAATAGTATCGGCTATCTTCAGAAACCTCGTGTTTATCAATGAAGTTTTTTTACTCAACTTTCTAGCCATGATGTTATAAGTTTTCAGAATACCCCCTGAGGGCAAATCGCCCTCATACTTAAACGTTTTGTTATCAATGATAGATATACAAATTCAAAAAAATGGGCAAAGAAATTGTATTGAACCTTTGCTGGAATTATATTAGATAGCCATTCGAGCCCAGAGAGTCAAAGTTCAGATGTGAGGGCGATTTGCCCTCACTGCGTGTGTGAGGATTAAAAAAAGATTAAAAAATCAATCCTATTCCTAAAAAATCGTGAAGAATCGTAACACCGTTATTACAAATGATGGTACGTTAACGTTTAAGATAAATACAACCTTTTGTATGGCGTATCATGGCCGACGCTGCAACGTTGGCTAAGAAGGATATCCCATCTCCTCGGTGAGAAGGACGGCCACTTCTGGAGTGCTAAGCAAGTCGAGATCATTTTCAACCATTTTGGCTGGCCGGAGACAGATCATGGGAATTATAGCAAAGCGAACTGAGATCCTTTATTTTCTCCCATTCGGCGTATGGATTTGCACTAAAAAATGAATCTTAATTGTGGGTTCGAAATTGGCATCACGAATGTGCCCTTGAACTACTTCGCTCTTACTTGAAAATGCGGGAGCCACTATTCAAAAATTCCTTTGCTCTGGGCGACGATATAAAGGACTAATAAAAGAGTGGCGATAGCTGCTGGTATAAAGATACGTTGCCAAAAAGTTAAATTAGGGAAGAGCAAACTTTCGGTTGTTAATATTGCAGACCCAACACCAAAAAACACTGTTGCTCTTTTTAGTATCTTACTTTTAAAAAGTTTGGAAATTTTAGATGCTCCCCTTTTAGCATAAGGATCTTTTAATCCATGTTCAAGTAGATTTTTCCTAATTGCCTTCATGTCGAGAGAAACGGAAGCCTTGTATGCTTTATAGGATGCATAAGTAACTGACCCAGGTGTCGCACTATCTTGGAGTCTTTTCATTATTTCGGTTGAATCTTTGTCCATGCTTGCTAGTATCCAGTTCACAAAATCATCGCTGTTATACTCCATGTCGTCTAGGCGAGTGAAGGAATTTTCATACGTATCTAGGTTGCTCTGATAAATAATGGGTCTTTGATTACTATCAGGCCTATTCTTTTCAACACTTCGCAACGGTTGGCTAATAGAGTCAATATTGTTTAGCTCAGAAGTTTTCTCATCAAATGATTTCATGGCAGCAATATACGCTGCATCAGGTATGGACGTATTGTCTAATAGACTTACTGACGGAGTTGTTGAAAAAGACTTACTCAAAGTTGTGGTATGGAAAAATAGAAAATATCCTACCACAAGGAAGCTCACCAACCAAATGGTAATAGCGATCACGACTACCTTTCCTTTCATAAAGCTAGCATTCTAAGCATTGTTTGATACTACGCGAAGCAAATTGGAGATACCAGTCGAATTTAAATCTTAAAGATCAGACACCAAAGGAAATATGCTTCTGAAATCGTAAAAAATCCATCTAATCCCATCTTAGTCGATCTGAATCGTAAAAAATCCTAACAGTGAGTTCTGCGACCGTTGCACATTTGATCCATGAACACGGACATACAACACAATCAAGGAACTGGTAACTGGGTTGCATTTCTTTTGGGAGCCATTTTTAATGTGCTCGCCAGTATCAACTTCAACATGCTGTTAGAACACGCGATAATCGCCGTCATAGGCGGTGTAATCTGGCTGATCTTCCAAATCATTGCAAACAGAATACTGAAGAAAGATTCGCAGCCAAAGTTTCATAAAAGAAAGAAAACACATGGCAAGGATTAGGAACATAGCGATCGGCGTTGGTGCCGTTGCAGCGCTTGCCTACGGTGCAACTTATCTGCTGAAGTTGAATCGACTTTCGGCAGAACTTGAGACTATGACCAAGATCAATATTCACCGGGTTACGCTTGACGGCATAGAGTTGCGAATTGATGTGACCTTGAAGAACCCTTCCGGGGGAAGTATCAATGTAAAGCATCCCTTTGTAAAGATGATGTATAAGGGTAGCACCATCGCCTCATCCCAAGTCAAGGATGTGAATATTCTGATTCCAAAGTTCAGCGAAGTGACCATGGAGCCGGTGATGATCAAACTGGGATTCATTTCGCTGGCAACCCAAGTGCCGGCGCTGCTTAATGAATATCGGAGTTCAGGAATGATGACACTGGAAGTGAGAACTGTTACAACGATCAATGACAGTTTTCCCTACTCAAAAACAGATACTTTAAATATTGGCGGCGGAAAACAAGCCTAAGCGCGTAGGCAAGGTGATGTGTAAATAAGAATGGTAAAGTATGGAAGCGAACACAAGACGAATGATTAAAGGAGGTGAAGAGTTCGACCACCTATTTCCGCCGCCATCTTTAGAGGACCGGTCAATCAAACGGACTGCGAGTGTAGATGATACCGTCGGGTTGATTCGAAAGCGTTTGCCAGAATTGTTGTGGCAAACAGAGAAGATTGCAAAGGTACTGAAAGGCGGGACACTGGATGAAACATGTGGAAATATCTGGCGCTTTGTATATGAGCATATTCAATACAAAAGGGATAAGGATGGGGTGGAACAAGTTCGCAGCCCTAGAAGGACCTGGTGGGAAAGAAAAGTGGGCGTTGACTGTGATTGTTGCACAGTGTTTATCTGCTCCATCCTTCTTAACCTGGAGATCCCTCATAAAGCTCGAATAACCAAGTATCCTAAAAAGTCTCCGGTGATACCACAGTGGCAACACATTTATCCGGTGGTACCCAAAGACGGAAAACTCGACAGAAATCTCGTAAACCGAGACGATTACATAGTCATCGACTGTGTGAAGAATAGCTACAATAGTGAACAACCATTTTTAGAGGCAAAAGATTACGTTATGAAACTGGAATTTCTGGATGGAATTGAAGAGCAGGAAACGGAACAGGAAGTATTTGAATACGATCAGCCTGATTCAGTTGACCTGGCGGACCTGGCGTCAGTTTACGATGATGACCAGCTAGGGAACATTTTTAAGAAAATTGGAAGCGCAGTAAAGACTGCCGCTCAAAAGGTCGGCAGCGCAGTAAAGACTGTCGTACAAGACGTGAAAAAGACCGCGCCAGTCCTTGCAAAAGATGTTAGTGACAAAGTCGGCGACGTAGTAAGGACTGTCAACAGGTTCGTAAACCCAGCAACGATCCTTTTGCGTAACGGTTTCCTCCTGGCAATGAAGATCAACCTAATGAATGCCGGTGGCAGGCTAAGATACGCCTATTTAACCGACGCACAGGCACAACAACTGGGCATAGATCTGAGTGCGCTGAACAAGCTTCGTACAGTCAAAGATCGGGCTGAGACGGTGTATTGGCAGGCCGGAGGAAAGAAAGAAAATCTTAAGAAGGCTATTCTGAGTGGCAAAGGCAACAAGGACAAGAAAGTACCTCTTAGCGGCCTGTTTGGACTTGGTGACATATACCAGGATATGGATGAGTACAACATTATTCATGCAGACTATGACAACATCCAAGGACTGGGTGAGATAGCAAGTGGTACCGCCATTGCAGCGGCGACCAGTGCCGTAGCAGCAATTGCTACCGCATTGTCTCAGGTGAAAGGTCTTTTCAGCAAGGGAGGTGCGGAAGAAGCTGCCTTTCAAAGCTCTACGGATAATGCTGGATCTACCGAGTCGGCACCTGCAAATATTTCAGAGGACGAGGATCAGCTTGTCACGCAAACATACCATGAGCCTCCAACCTATTATTTACCACCGGCAAGCAATGAAGTTCAACAAATTGTTACAAGTCCTGCTCCATCTGGTCAGTCAACATTACCAGCTTCCGCTGATGCTGCCGATAGAAGGATGCCGGCTATACCTGAGCAGGCAACGCAGAATACTTCGGTTCAGAACACAACGGGTGGCGCGAAACCCCAGGGCTTTCTTGAAAAAAGCACATCGTGGGTGAAGGAAAATCCGGGGAAGACACTACTAATCGCCGGCGCAGTAGCTGGAGGTGGGTATTTGCTCGTCAATGCTTTAAAATCCAGAAAGAACGGAGGCGCGGTTAGTGGAATACCGAAGGCTAGAAAGAAAGCTAACCAGGCTAAAGCAAAGCCAAAGCAAACGAAGATTCAAAGCATAAAATTATAATGATCATGGGAAAGACTAAAAAAGAGAAAGACGCACTTTCTGGCGCCGCAGTTTCGCAAGAGCAGACTTATCTCGATACGGCTAAGCAGGGTGGCTTGATGCTCCTCGCTGCAATCGCCGCCGGAGGCGCCGGTGCTGCAATTGGAAAGCATTCTTTGATCGCAGGAATTCCGATTACCTTATTCGGAGTACACAAGAGAAACAAATACATCATCGCCGCAGGCTTGGGCTTGACGTTGTCAAACGGGTTTCAGCCAAAGGCACCACCAGTTACGACACAGGGCATTGGTGCACTCGATATGAAACAAATTGCCTCCGAGGCAACGGATCGCGTGACAACGTTCTTTAAAAACTTTGCCGATAAGTTATATCTGCCAAAGCCAACTGAGCAATCTGCCACCGCCGGGCTAGGTGATGATCAGGTTACTTACTTCGTTAATCCTTACAGCAATAAGGAGCTCGATATGTCAGCCATTGACCGCATTCAGGAGCAGATCGCTGAAATGAATAGGACCGGTACTTCCGGTTTGAATGAAACAGATCGTGAGTTTTAAACAATAACAATTTAACAACTACAAATATGCTAGGAGCATTAGGACAACTCATGGAGAGTGAGTACACAAATCCCACAGAATTGTTGGGATTGAATGGAGAGATGGACGCAGAGTTATTGGGATACCTCAATGCTTTGAATCCTGTGGCACGCGCCAAGGCCGTAAACAAAATGGTTAAGCGCCATATCCCTTCACAAGGGTCACGTGCTGAGTTTGAAAAGTTCTTCGTTGAACTTCCAAAACACATTAAGGAGCAGCTTTTGCAAGGAAAGTTACGCCTGGCTGACCACCTGATCTATACGATTAAACCGGTACGGGGCGCGAAGACGATCAAAATGTTCGAAAGCCAGGATGTGAAGGAGGTCAACTTGCGAAACATCAGCAACGCGAAACTTCCAAAGAATATGGCCTTGCTGGTAAGCGGCATTTATATGCTTCAGGGCAAAGCAACAACACTTGATATAGACGATGTGAAGATCACAGAGTTCGACACGATCGAAACGGTTGGAGCTTTAGCCAATGGCGAATTCAAGTTGAAGGCGAACAAGAAACAGCTTGTAAGCGATACGTCTAATAGGAACTTTGTGACCGCCACGTTTGACATGGTACCAAAGGGATTCTACAAGCTTGCTAACCCACGCCTTATCCACGATGACGTGGACATTGAGTTTGAGATCGAGTTGGGCACCATCAAGGGAGTAGATCCCAACACGGTGATCTTCGTTGGCCTGGTTGGTACAGCAACTATCCCTTAGTCGGTTATGGAAGTGCGGTTGTTGGATAAGCTTTTCAGCTTTTTGGCTGATTCCGAGGGAGTTCCCGTCAGTAAGAAATTTGACCTGGACAAGAACGTAAAGGTTGTGCATGGCATACTCTTAAGTTCAGACCGGCCTAATCTTCTTTTCTACCGGGGCTCTCAAAGAATTGAAATCAGCGGAGACGAGATATTTCCTGAGGACTATGAAAGCAAAATTCTGATGTCCGGCATATCGGTGCCTCCTGATAACAAGTTTCGGAAACTTGGCAATGGTGTCGTGGCTGGGAACGGTGAAGTGAAAATCCAATACAAAGATACTCACAACCCGAACGCTCCATTCACGCCTTACCGGGTGATCATCACGCTTCAATGTGAAATGAAATAAGCCATGATCTCGACGATAACTAAGAGAAAGATCATTGTCACAAAAATACAGGTGATCAAACTGGAACGGTTTAGGCCCATAGAAATCAAGCTTCCGGCGAATGTGAAGAAAGTAACAGGGATTCTTGTAACGGCATCAGCAACATGGAAAGACTAGGCACAATGAACTTCCAGGCCCAGGATAAGGCCGATGTTTTTCTCGTCGCCGAAGTATGGGCAAATGGAATAAGCATGTCTGACGAATCGCTTCTGAACATTGAAGATGCACAGTTTGAAAGCGATCATGCTTGGGTTACTGGCAAGGTACCAAAGTTCAAGGATGTGCATGTTGATGGAGATAACTCAATCATATCAGCCTGGTTTAAAGGTGAACATTTTGAGAAGTCATTCTGCATCACGGTTTATCTGGAGTATGAAGAAGTAGAGCAATTGATCGAGGTGGCACCAGATCAGGAAGCCAATGAAAATCAAGAGCAGCCGAAAGAGGTTTATTTATGACCGAGGACTTCATTCTGAATTATATACCGCAGCGCATGCGTGCACTTGGATATGAGAAGTACCACCTGCGCTATAGAGACATGATCGTCGAAGCAAACGATAGTCTCAGCATAGCTGCCTACAACGAGGTGTTCTTCATCATAGGTGATCCGCCGGGGATTGTAGTCGCATCTGATTATGGATTATATGACTCGATTGATCCTCCAGTGGAGAACGTACATCAACATCGAGGCGAAATTCTGGTGAGTAACCCGGGCAACGATAAAAGAAGAATTAAGTTTTTGCAGGTAATAATTGTGAATTGACGATTTATGGGACATGTAAGCAAACATAAGTATGATCCGGCTCAAGTTCAAAGACTGGCTGACCTGGTACGAATATATCATGACCGGGGCCAGCCATTTGACTATGAAATTCTCATAGATGGCCTTAAGGTTGTACGCCGGACAAACGACCCCGATATGTTCTTCATCTTCGAAAATTTCATAACGCCGGACTCAAAGGCATTGGAAGTCTTATTCTACGTCGGTTCCAGCAATGTAAACGAAAAGCGAATGTTCGTCTTCGGCGATGTGCCCGACGAGAAGGAAGTCGGCCTGAGCGGTGTTGAAGTTGATGCTCGTGTACGAGAGGGTGTTAAGGAAGGCATCGAAACTCACAAGAAGGAATGGCAGTATTTGCAAGCACAGAAAGAAAATGAAAGCCTGAAGCAGCAAGTTGCAGACCTCGAAAAACAGGTTAGGCGGATGGAGACGGAGAAGCGGGAACTGCTTGACAGCCAGTCGCCACTTCAGGAATTTTTAGGCCAGGCTGGCGCGAGCTTCGTTGAGAGTTTTTTAAAAAGGAATCCTCAAGTGCTGAAAAGCATTCCCGGTGGTGAAGCACTTGCAGGCCTTATTGATAACAGTAAGACCGGCACTGAACCGCCTGAAACATTCAGTGACTCCTCCGTGAGCTTTCAGGCAAAATCAGAGACGCCTGCCTTGAGTGAAGAAGACCGAACAGCGATCACATTCGTTAACCAGCTCAAGGCAAAATTTGCAAAGGATGAGTTCGACAAGGTTTTGGTCATTCTGCAGACACTTGCCGATGACAAAAGTAAGATTGAGCTGATCCTAAATCATGTTAACATTAAACAGTAGCAGCCATGACCAAATTTTCATTTGACATAACAATCGAGGCCGAAACGCAGAAGGACGCTGAAATGAAATTAAAGTCCGCGGCCGCGCTTATGCAAAAGCTGCGGCCGAACGAGATAGCAAGGCTAGCAGAAATTGTGAAGAACGACCCGGTGAAAACCGCTCTGGCAAAGAAGTACCTCGGACTTTAGGTTATGGATGACAAGAAAATAAGACAGTTAAAGACCATTGCGATTTACTCAGTCGCGGGTATTGGATCAGCAACTGGTCTGTTTTTTCTTGGTCGGCATTTTATCAAGAAGGCCAGAGCTAACATTTCAGAGAAACGTAGCCTGGAAGAAGGCGATCCAGCAACGTTTGCCAAGCAACTAAAGATGGCCTTTGACAATGACAATTACTTTGGGTGGGGCACTAATTGGAAAGTTGTGCAAAGCGTGTTCGAGGCCATTCCTTCGAAAGCCATGTATTCTAAAGTTCAGCGTGAATATATGAATATCTATGGCAAGAGTCTGAATGCAGATCTTGAAGACGAGTTGAGCAGTGAAGAGTACAATGAATTGATCAGGATATTGAATGCAAAGGCATAAGGTATGACGGGAAGAAGCAAGAAGGGGAACCGAAAAACAAACGTAGGCAAGTCGAAGAAGGCTAAAAAAACTGTAAAACCATCGACTGTATTTCTGCTTGCCTTTGGAACCATGGCGGCGGCAGGTGGAGCATACTTGCTTTACGATAGGATAAGAAATAGACGCCAACTTGCTCTTAATCCAGCAAATGACAGCAGAGATGCAATCATCATTAACAATAATATTCCACCATCTGCAACTTCTAATTCTGCGAGGGCCATCATCCCTGTGACGAACCAATTTCCTTTAAAGCGAGGAAGCCGGGGTACCCTCGTGACTATGCTTCAGCAGGCACTTAGCAACATCATCGGAGAAATTGCTATGAAAGCCAATGGTGGAGTCGATGGCCAATTTGGCCCTGGTACAGCAAATGCGCTGAAGATGGCTGGCTATCCGGAAGTTGTTGATGAGGCAATCTTCAATAAGATCACAGGACGGTCGCAAGGGTCAAGTATTAAGACGGTTTTTGATGCCCAGGATATTGCTAACAAGCTTTATCGTGCCGCCCAGTCTGCGAACATAGAGGCAGTCATTGTTTCTCTTCAGGAGATCAGGTCGGTCACGGAATACTCTGCAGTAAATGAGTACTACAAGAGTATACCAACCTTTATTTCAAGAACCATTGTAACGGACCTTTTGGACTATGCCTTTAAGACAAGTGAGCCTGGTAAATTGAGAATCCGTCAGGAACTGCTACGAATTGGTTTGAAGGTCGATGGTTCGGGAAGATGGAGCTTACAAGGTATCGGCCTTTATCGCGATCTGATTACGATACGGGACACGGTAGTTACTGATTCAAGAGGCTATAAAATTCCGGTTAAGAGAAACACCATTGTTGGCGACGAAATTCAAGTTGCCAACGGCATGACCTGGTTCCGGTCAGTCGACAATGGCGTTCTTCAGGTACCGACCCAGGATGTAAAGTATTCCACTAAAATGTAAAGCATATGTTAATCGAGATTTTAAGAACGTACCAGCCCAAACAAACCATCGGGGAGCTGGTGATTGACGGAGTTGAGATATGCAAAACTCTAGAACTTCAATGGCTCCATAATGAACGGAATAAGAGCTGCATACCCGAGGGAACGTATACAGTAGTTAAAAGGCTTGCCCATGCGAAAAGAAAGTACAATCACTTTCATATCACTGATGTTCCCAATAGAACATTCATCCTCATTCATACAGGCAACTACTCAAGTCAAATACTTGGCTGCATACTTGTCGGCGATAGGCACATCGACTTAAACAGAGACGGACTGGTTGATGTCGCGAACTCAGCTACTACCTTAACAAAGCTGTACGACCTTCTGCCAGACAAGTTCCAAATTGCAGTAAGGAACAAAGAGTATCGAATAGCATCGTAAACACACAGGTCTATGCTTTCTCGTATCAAGACAATATTTCGGCAATATGGCTACGTTCTACATTCTGCCCCCTACAAGCTCAACATTGCAGGACTCAGGGCTAGAAGTACGGTCGCAAACTCATTCGACGATGAGATGCATGTATTTTATACGAAGCCTGATGGCAAATGGAACTACCATGTTTACCAGGTTACCACAGATCCAGGCACTTTCTGGTTAAATAATCCAGCTTACCCTGAAGGTACTGCAATACTGGATCAGGGGCAGTACCAGGATGCTTATGCAATAGGTCTTCATCGAGGATTATATACAGCTCTGGTACAGGTGAAGCCGGTTACAGTCATGCGGGATTATGACCGAAATTCCGTTCTGGATTTTTACAACGGTATTAGGCAAACCGGAAATTTCGGAATCAACATTCACCGGGCAGAAAGCTCCGGAGCAACCAAGTACATTGACAACTATTCCGCAGGATGCCAGGTATTCCAGGATGCGGAAGAGTTCGATGAATTTATAGAACTATGCGAAAGGCATAAGGAACTGTACGGCAATGCTTTCACATATACCTTGATTGATTTTCGGGCAATGAGCCGCGTGACCTTGAAGCGCATAGTAACGGCTTCCACCATTGCCGCTGGCATTGCGATAGGATTGATTTTGAGATTTGATGATTAAGTATGATACCGCAGCCGCCCTTTAACAGTGCCATCGAAGAATTGCTATTCGGCATCTACCAGAAGCTTGAGAGTTCAGGCGGTGGACTTAAGCCAACCGATTTGAATACCTTGGCTAAGCTGAATGCCTTGCTTATCGACGCCGATTTAATGAGTAGCGAGGAAACTATTCTTGCCATTAATGGGATCAGGGGAAATGTGCCAGTGGCGGCAAATTCTTTGGAAAAGCTTTATAACATCATCCTGGCTCTTAACTATCTGAGACGAGAAGATATTGACACGCTCGCAGAACTGAACGCTATACTGCTGGACGCAGATATTGTTAAGAGTGAAGATCTTAACAATATCATAGGCTCTTTGCCGTTGAACAAGCGGATTTTCCGATTCTTTTTCGATCCCTCGTCGCATGATCTTGATAGGTTTGCACTGCGCGGAAAGATCAATTCGCTTACGGAAGACTTCACAAACGAACTGCAGGGTGTGACCTATAAAACAAGAACTGATGCTTCCGGTACATGGGCATACCATTCAAATATCGCAATGCTGCAGGTATGGATCAATGCTAATGTCAATGGTAGTGAAATATCAGGAACAAAATATTGGATAAAATGTGTCCCGATTTATAAATCGGGACACAACGATGAGGCCATGAACGAGTTTGGTTACGTTGTATCCGCTTAACCGACGATCTTCCTAATGTGATCAATCCCAAGGGGACGATTATGTGGACCACCGCTTTTATTCGTAATAGCCAAGCCTTCGAGGTGTTATCTTTGTGGCATGCCGGAAATAAAAAAGGGATTGGTTATTGATCTGGGATCAGTGCTAATTAATGAATGTGCATTTGCCATAGTAGATGAACAGGTGTACAATACCTTAAGAGTGAGCCTTATTGAAAACCTGCCGGATGCTGCCGAAGTCGTCACACCCAGTGAACTAACAGGTTATACTTTAGCTATGAGTTATTTGAAAAGCGAGGAATAAGGAAAGCTAGTTTATCGGCTTACAAGCAAGTGTCGCTGCCCGGCAATGGCAACACGGCTCTTGCCATGATTTCAAGTTCGAAAGGGGGAAAAGTTTGTCCCTCAAAATTCGCTGCATCTCTTTGTCCGCCTTCGTATAAAACTTAAATTGAAGGTACGTTGGAAGGTCATTGAGTATCCGCATGATCAATTCCGAGCGGTGCTCAGACAATATTTCCCGTATTCTGAGGGGTTGACGTTATTATCGACCTCTTCAATATGCTTTACCGTGCCTGCGATTCTGGCTGATTTAGTGACTAATAAACTTAGATGTGTATAAAGATATAAAATCTAATATTATTAGATTTACTTATCAAATGAAATTTTTAAAATAATGCGTTGGCTGGCAGTTAGAAAGTGTTGTTACCGTTAAATCGATTTTAAGTATGTCAAAAAAGATATCAGAAAACCCATCTTATCAGCGGCTGAGGACGGAAATGCAGCAGGCAGAGGAATTCAGGAAGGCCATACAGCTATTAGATCCCACGGGCGAAAAATTTCCTGATCTATTAAACGTATTGAATAAAGTGCCCGAATTCCAAAAACAACTCGAACAGATTGCGAATACTCCTGAAGAGTTCAATAATTATTACAGTGAACGAGGATGGATTGCCTATGAAAGTATGGAATCTAAAGTCATAGAATCTGCTATTGAACTGGCAAGAGTTGGAAGAATTGATGACGGAGAATCAGTGTTAGTAGAATACTATCATCCGGAAAAATTAAAATTCCGAATAAATTACATAAGAGGCGTGAAAGAGTTTGAGCCGCGAATGCGTCTTATTGATCTGGCGCTGGATGACTATATAGGAGAAAGATTTCATGCTTGCGTTCCCGTTTTGTTAATGATGATCGATGGAACTGTCAACGATGTTACTAAAGATTTCGGGCTATTTGCTGAGAATGTAGATATATCAGCCTGGGATTCAATTTCGGGCCATGAAAATGGACTTGGAAAGTTGTCCAAGTTGCTAAGTGGTAGCAGAAAAAAGACAAATGCGGATTTGATAGCGATTCCATATCGAAACGGTATACTACACGGCAAGGAACTGGCCTATGATAACATAGCGGTTGCTGCAAAAACCTGGGCCTTGCTTTTTGCCGTTAGAGACTGGATTGTTGCCAGGAGAAAGCAAAAACCAAAAGAGAAAGCCGAAAGGACTATCGAAGAATCAATCGAAGATCTACGAAAAATTGAGCAGTCCAATAAATTGCTCGATAAATGGATCCCCAGGAAGATTGTGTTGGGAGTTGAGTTGCCGAAGACCGGTACAATAGATGAATACGAAGCGAATACACCAGAGCGGGCTACGATGCAATTTCTGTTTTATTGGACAAAAAAGAATTTTGGAAAAATGTCGGAAATGATTGTTCGATACGAAAATCTGGGTTTGACAAATAAAAAAATAGCCGGAGAACTACGGGAAGCGTTTGAGACACTAAGCGTTATTTCTTACGAATTGTTATCAATAGATGACCAGGCTCCAGCCGTTACTGAAGTCAAAACATCGGTTACGTTTAGCAAGGCCAACGTTTCTGTGTTAAAGGAGCTAAACTTTAGATGGATTTACATGAACCGAGATGCAACGAATATTGGTAGATGGGAACGGGACGGTAGTTGGTTCTTAATAGATAACTTTAGATTGGAAGTTTCAATGATAAATCTTACCGAGAAGTGACGAAGCAATAAGGATCTCCATTCACGGAAATCGACTATAAAACAATCCCAGAACATAGTAATCTTTCTCAGTTTATGGAGAAAAAACAAAATGGTAAAAAGCTATTTCCCTGGTGGTTAAAATTGGTCTTCTTATGTCTAATGATTTCCCTACTCTGGGGACTTGGAACATACGTACTGCACCGACTCTACGATGGATACGAAATACCTGGGCAAATTGGTGATAGCTTTGGGGTTTTTAATTCACTATTCTCAGGTCTCGCGTTTTGTGGGCTTGTTTACACTATATACGTGCAACATCAAGATTCGATTGAACAGGCGAAGAACTTTTCGCGAGAACTGTCAGCAATTCAACGTCAAAGACGAGAAGCAGCTTTCTTCACGCTCTTAAACATCCATTTAGAAACAGTAAGAAATACAAAGATAACTCCAACAAAAGATTGGACTTTTTCTGGGGCAGAAGCTTTTATATATTTTTTTATGAGATTTCAGGAACTTGTTGAGCCATTGCCTCAACTTAATGTTACTGTTATGCCGCAATACATGGGTAAATACAATGAGTTGTTTGCCGCAGTGGGGGTAGCATTCTCACAATACTTAAAAAGTTTGTTAGCAATTTACAAATTTGTGAAGAACAGTAGATTAAAGCCAGAAGCCGAAAAAAAATACCTTGACCTTATTAAGGCGTATGTAACACAACAAGAGAAAGTCTTCTTGTTCTACCATCTGACGTTAATTTCTGACGCCAACGAGAATAGAGAATTGAAGTTGATGGAATCAGAATTGGACCTAATAAGGAGTCTGAGCGATTGGGATTTGGCAAATGGTGTACCTTTAAAGAATGTAGGTCATCACAGGGGATTTATAATAAATTATGAAATTAAGTATCCTCTTAAGGCCTAAGTTGAATAAATATCGCAATGGGCTTGGCAGATTAATTGTGAATCAAATGAATTGCTATGAATGATGAAATCAGGGACGAGGTAAGGGCTAAAGTACTCCAGTACCTCTCTTTTGGGAGACTTGAGACCAATAAGTTTGAACTGAAAAGGGAGTGGTATAACCTTCGCGAAAGCCATGGTAAGAATGAATTTCTCAGAGATGCTACCGCAATTATTAATTCCTATGGGGGCGAGAATGCATTTATTGTGTTTGGTGTTGCTGAAAGCAAAGAATTATTTGATACAAAAATCGAGGATTCTGGCTATAAAGATTCCGCCTCCATAAAAGACATTATCGATGCGAATGTGGACAAGCCATTTAGGTTTGATGTTGACCATGTAAACGTAAATGGCAAAAATCTTTGCTTTATTTATCTGCACCCTTCATTAGATAAACCCCATGTCATTGTTAAGTATGTTAATGACAACAAAGGGAGGGCGCAAGAAAACGCAATTTTCATTAGAAGCGGTTCTGCGAAAGTTTCACCGACAAAGGGTGACTTGGATAGAATGTATATCGAGAGAAATACGATCCTTGTTGAGCGGAAAGCAGATGTTTCAATTAATTTTCATGGATTCCATTTTTCAACCGACGTTAATAACCGAGTCGCTACACATACTTTGGAAAGGCCACTACTGATTGAGAATAGAGGTACAAGGGTTCTAGCGGTCTACAAAATCTTTTTGCAGTTTGATTTGGGTGATGAAAAACTTGTGTTTATCCATGAGACGATTGCAAAGAAACCAATTGTTATTCCGCCTAATGATATATACCGAGAGAATCTCAAGTTCTTTTGCAAAGAAACTCCTCACCGCAATCAAACGTCGAATAAGCTAAATAATGTTGTAAATAGTGTTTTAGAGAATCCAAGACATGGTGACGTTGTTTGTACACTTTTATTAGCAACAGGTGAAGACTTGCCTACAAATCTTTTTATGCCAAACATAAATCATGCTAAGTTGCCGCCGGTGGGTGTTCGAATATATTAATAGATATCAAACTCTAAGCCATGGGTAACGCGCACTTTTCAGCACGGTGATTTTGAGTTTTAATATGCTTTGAGTTAAATTGAATTCCTGTATTGCAGTTACAAAAACGTGGTGAGCTAACTGGTGAGCGCAGTTTTACACCGCATGCAAAATATTGAAAATCAAAGCGTTTAGGGCCGGGTTCGAATCCCGCCCTCTCCGCCAAACAATCACAAACGCGTCCAGCCCAAAAGGCTGGACATTTTTGTTTTTGGAGTAGTTGCCGAGCTTGCTTGAGCAATTACGGAGAAAACAAAAATAAAGGGAGCGGAGCGACCGCGTTTGTGATTGTTTGAAGCCTCCCCTTTCAGGGATCACCGAAGGTAATCCCGCCCGCTCCGCGATTTCAATATCAAGCAAAATCAAAGCCCTGCAATTCGTATGAATTTCAGGCTTTTGCTTTTAGAGACACACCAAATTGTTCATCAAAACTCAAGTTGTTGGCGAGTAATTCGGTGAGGTACCTAATGATCTTATCAGCATTATCAACGTGTATCAATTCTGACTGTAGCGGATCGTGCTTTCTCACTAACCATTGAATTCAAGTAAGGACTGCCAACATATTTTTTCCGGTATGCGTTATCAACAGCTTTGTTCACTTCTCCGCTAACTGGAGCAAAGGAAACCTCGAAAGCTTTTCCTGCAACCGTAATCCTTCCTGCCCTTTGGCTCAACGCTGCCTGATACCATTTTGACTTCTGACCGTGATAAGGGCGAACGTAAAGTTCATTGTTCACAACGACTGACCATATCCAGGTTGGAGTTCCATACGTAATTCCATCCTCTCGAAATGGCGATATATGAAGATCATCGGCAAGGGCTACTTTTTCCAACAAAGACTTCAACGATGTACTTTGATTTGTCATAGAACGTTTGATCGTTAGAATGTACTTGCATCTATGACATACCGATAACGAGCTTCCTTATTCACAACTTTGTTCCAAGCATCGTTGATCTCTTCGGCTTTAATAATTTGTATTTGCGGGTGGATGTTGTTCTTTGCGCAATAATCCATTATTTCCTGTGTTTCAGGAATTCCTCCTATAAGCGATCCGTTGAAGTTAACGCGATTAAAGATCATATTGAAGTTGTTGATCGACAACGCGCCATTAACTGGCATGCCCACTTGTGTGAAATTTCCGTAGGGTTTAACACAGTCTATGTAACCTGACATTTCGTATGCGTAAGGAACGGTTGAGATCATGTAATCAAGCTTGCCTTTCCATGGCTTCAGTTTATCTGCACTATCAACCACAATCACCTCTTTTGCGCCGAAACTCTTGATGTCATTAACTTTCGAAGCAGATGTGGTGAAAGCATACACTTCAGCACCTTTCGATTTAGCAAGCTTAACTGCCATATGCCCTAATCCTCCAATACCTACGACACCAACGTTGTCACCGCGCTTGATCTTGTATTGCATCATTGGCGAATAGGTAGTGATTCCTGCACATAATAATGGCGCAGCATGTTTTAAATCCATATTGTCCGGAATTCTGATCGCAAAGTGATCACGTACAACGATATTGTTTGAGTATCCTCCTTGAGATATACCAGATGGAGACGTTTTTTCGGGGCTACCATATGTCCCGGTGAATCCCGTTGTTTGGCAATGATGCTCCGCGCCTTTCTTACAGCTTTCACATTCAAGGCAGCTATTGACCATGCAACCAACTCCAGCTTTGTCGCCTATTTTGAATTTGGTTACATTCTTTCCAACTGCCGTCACGATTCCCGCTATTTCATGCCCTGGCACCTGCGGATACGGTTGCTTACCCCAATGACCTTTAATCGTGTGAATATCAGAATGACAGATGCCTGAGTATTTTATTTCAATCAGTACATCGTTGTCACCAACAGGCCTGCGCTCGAAATTCCAAAGTGTTAGGTTGCCATTCTCGTGTTTGCCAGCGTACCCTTTAGCTTTTATGTTTGAAGCCATTATGTTTAAGTGTTGATTAGCTAATAATTCAATCGGACCAGAGAACATTACTGCGGACCCCAGCAAGGCAGAGTTCTGCAAGAACTTCCGTCTTGGATATTGATTAATGTTTTTTTGATTTCCCATACCGTACAACGTTTGCTTTTACTGAATACTATAACCTCCGTCCACTACCAAAGTGTGTCCCACTACGAGGCTTGCCATATCACTGCAAAGCCAAAGCACTGCATCGGCTATTTCCTTAGGTTGCCCCAAACGCTTAGCCGGTACCGCTGCAATCATCATATCAAGTATCTCTTGCTGACCTCCCGCCATCATTTTGTCAACCATCGGCGTATGAATGATGCCAGGACAAATGGAGTTGATGCGAATTCCTTGCGCTGCATATTCGAGCGCTGCACTTTTCGAAAGTCCGATGACGCCGTGCTTCGCTCCATGGTATGTTCCTCTTTGCGGGCCGCCCAGAATTCCTCCGATCGAAGAACAGTTTACAATCGCACCATTGCCCTGCTTGCGCATCTGCTGGGAGTTCAAACTTCATACAGCTCCATACGCCACGCAAGTTCACACCCATCACTCTGTCGAAGTCTTCTGCAGTCTGGTCAGCTGCATCAGCAAGGACGTTTTGAATACCTGCATTATTGAAGGCTGCATCCAGTTTCCCAAAGGCTTCCACGGTTTTACTGACCATTTCCTGCACCTGTGAATCATTTGACACATCGCAAGCAATGGCAAGCACTTTATGCCCATCTGCTTTAAGTTGACCTGCTGCTTTGTTTACAAGTTCTTTGTCCCAATCGGCCAATGCAACCGATGCACCCGCTTCAGCAAATGCCTTTGCTGCCGCAAATCCGATACCCTGCGCTGCCCCCGTAACGAGAGCTACTTTGTTTTCCATAAGTCTCATAAATCAATTCGTCTTAAATTTTGTTATTTGGAACTGTCGGAACCTAATGGTCACCCATGAGGAAATCGACTTGACAAAGGTCACATTTGGCTTACAAGTGGGTCATATACAATCCACAGATAATGCTACCATTTCCACTGATCTTCACGGATCGGCTTACAAGGAAGTGGCTAATAGGCTAAATTTGAATGATTTTATAAGCGACTAAAATGGAAGAAATCTTAAGAATCGATACGGTTAGTGAACATGATGCTTTTTATCATAAAGAAAATCTACACCCGCTTATAAGCATTATGAATTTTGACGGTAGAGTGCCGGACATCTATGCGTCTAAAATGAATTTCGGTTTTTATGCCGTGTATTTAAAGGAAGTAATGTGCGGCGATATGAAGTATGGACGCCATACCTATGATTATCAAGATAGGACTTTAGTTTTTGTTGCTCCAGGCCAAGTCATTCATGTTGATATAAACAAAGATTACAAGCCTCAAGGCTACGCGTTGTTGTTCCATCCAGACCTGTTGCGTGGCACGCCGCTGGGGAAGCATATTGATGATTATTCGTTCTTCTCTTATCAATCGAATGAAGCGCTGCACTTGTCTGAAAAAGAGTGGAAGATTGTATTGGACTGTTTCGAAAAAATCCGATACGAACTCGAACGTGGTGTTGACAAGCATACCAAAATGTTGATTGCTGCTAATATTGAATTATTCCTGAACTACTGCGTGCGATTTTATGAGCGCCAGTTCATATCCCGAAACGAAGCGAATAGTGACATCCTTAGTCAGTTTGAAAAGTTATTGAACGAATTCTTTCTATCCGATAAGCCGCAAACCGTAGGCTTGCCCAGCGTCACCTATTGTGCGGAGCAACTCAATCTGTCTACAAACTATTTTGGTGATCTAATCAAAAAAGAAACAGGCAAAACAGCTTTAGAATATATCCAATTAAAAGTGACGGCTCTTGCTAAACAAAAACTGTTAGATAGTAAGAAAACCGTCAATGAGATCGCATACGAATTGGGGTTCAAATATCCCGCACACTTTACCAGAGCATTTAAAAAAATTACAGGTCTCACGCCTGTTGGATATCGGTCACTAAACTAACATTGTAATACCGATTGCAATTGCAGACAACAGTCTTTACAGCAGCTTTGTATAGGGATCGATACACAGTAAACCTGAAGTCCTTCGATGGGCGTTCCCTTCGTCATCCAACGGGTTGGGCACGCTAAGCCGAGCTTTGCTCGAGCAAAAGCCCAGGAATAAAAAATAAAAAGGCACGACAGTGCCGCGCTGATATTGGATCTAAGCCTCCCCTTCGAGGGATCACCGAAGGTAATCCCTGTCTCTCCGCCTTCGCTCGCCATAGCAACAACACTTACGAAGCCGCTCCGTCTGGGAGCGCCGGCGAGAGGTCACCAGTACATTTTCAAAATAGCGCTTTGGTAAGGCGAGCTACGGCGGACGCGGTCCGCAACCTAGAACTGGCTACCCAAACTGTTTATTGATCCGAAATTTTGGAGCGAAGAAGCAGGACGAACGTTGAAGGCTTCTGCGATCAACGATGAACTTGCCGAGATTAGAAGATCATCGTAATTTTTTTTCAGTCATAGCAATCGTTGCAGTGTTCAGTGATTTCGTTTGCGCCAACCCGGCCCCTACCTCATCCTCCAAAACGGGGTATTACCTTCAGAAAATCTTCTTAGTTTCGGTTACCTAAATTTTTAATAACCTAAACCTAACCTAAACTCTATGAGGAGAATTGTACTGCTATGCTTAACAGCGGTGCTCTCATTCGCTGGTAGCGATTTGTGGGCACAGGACAGAACAATCAGCGGTAAGGTGACGTCCAAAGAGGACGGCTCACCACTGCCTGGTATTAACGTGATCGTAAAAGGTACCACCGTTGGTACAACCACCGATGCCGACGGTGGCTATTCAGTTTCAGTACCAAACTCTGGTACGATCCTCGTGTTCTCGTTTATCGGTCTTGCCACGCAAGAAGTAGAGATCGGTTCCAGAACGGCCATCAACATTGACATGGAACAAGACGTCACGCAACTCACCGAAGTCATCGTAACGGCCCTCGGTGAAAAGCGTGAAAAGAAAGCCATCGGTTATGCGGTGCAGGAGGTAAAGGGCGATAAGCTTACCTTTGCCAAGTCAACCGATATCAACTCCGCGTTGGCGGGCAAGGTGGCGGGTGTGCAGCTGACCGGATCACCCAGCTCGAGCTTTGACAACGCCAACATCATCATCCGGGGTGTTAACACGCTCGCTCCAACGGTAGCCAGCTCGAATACACCGGCAAGCGCAACGGGCGCAGGCGGTACCACGTTTGGCAACACACCCAGTGGTCCGCTATACATCGTTGACGGTACACCTTCTGATCCGGGCAACATCATCATGGACAACGTTGAAAGTATCACCGTACTGAAAGGTGCCTCAGCTACCGCCCTCTATGGCAACAGGGCTGCCAACGGCGTGGTGGTGATCACCATGAAGCGCGGAACCAGGAACAATACACCCAAGGTTGAGATGAACCTTGGCGTGTCGTTCGAGAAACTGTATATCATGCCGGAATATCAGAATGAGTATGCCGGCGGTTATTCGTCGTCATACGCCAACAAGAACGCGCTTGGTGCCGGCTACCTCGACGATGAGGGCTTCTACATTTTCCGCTACGACCCCACGATCCATCCCGATGCATGGGCTGCTTTTGAAGGGCAGCGCATGCTGGAATACGGCGCAGACGAGAGCTGGGGGCCAAAAATAAATGGTCAGCAATACAGGCCGTATTATTCGTGGTACAGTGGATCCGAATTTGGCACCACCGAACCGCTTGTGGCCAGGCCGGATAACGTGAAAAATTTCTTCAGAACAGGTGTGAACTTCAACAACTCCGTTTCGGTAAGTGGTGGCAGCAGCAACACCGAATACCGCATCACGTATGCCAATCAGCACAGAACACTCACGCTTCCCAACGCTTATCGTGACCAGAACCAGATCGGTCTTACCGGCTCTCACGATATCGGTAAGCTGACGGTGTCTACTGACGTGATGTACACCAGCAGCTATACAAAAGGCCGGCCCGTGGAAACTTACAGGAACGATGGTTTGAACGTTACTCAAAACTTCAACCAGTGGTTCCAGCGTCAGCTCGATATCTCGCGCCTCAAAAATTACAGAACACCTGAGGGCGACCTCATGTCATGGAATATTGGCGACCCGAACGGCTCCGGAGACCTTAAGGAGATCCAGAAGCCCCAATATTGGGATAGTCCTTATTTTGTGCAGAACGAAAACTACATGACAGAAAAAAGAACCCGGCTGTCAGGCAATATCGGTCTTAACTATAAGCTGAGCGAAGTCTTCAACCTGACAGGTTTTGCCAGGATCAACGCTTACAATGCGGTGGGCGACCTGCGCATTGCAACCGGCGGCCTGCAACTTGACGACTACTCGATCTATCAGATGTACGACAACGAGACGAACTATGAAGCTAACCTGAATTTCAAGAAGACGTTCAATGCCATCTCCTTGCACGGATTTGTGGGAACGAACCTTCGTAAGAACTCGTCTCAATATTTGTTCAACAGCACGGAAGGTGGCCTTTCTTCACCCAATTATTTCGACATCGCCGCTTCTATAGCACGCCCTACAACGGCCCGGGTAGTGAGCGAGAAGGAAGTGAGAAGTGTCTACGGAAAAGTATCCCTTGGCTACAAAGATTTTATATTCCTGGATGGTACCCTCAGGAATGACTGGTCATCGACCCTGCCGGTTGACAATAACTCATACTTGTATCCTTCGATCTCCACCAGCTTTGTGTTCTCTGAATTACTCGATGTTTCATCTTCGAGTGTATTGTCATTCGGAAAAGTAAGGGCATCGTATGCACAGGTAGGATCGGATCTTGGCTATAACCAGGTTTACACGGCCCTTACCAATGGAAACCTGTACAATGGCCAGCCATCCGTAGAGATCGGCAACCAATATCGCACGGGCGAAGTGAAGCCCGCGTTGAGCAAGTCGTGGGAAGTTGGAACTGAAATGAAATTGTTCGGTCTTGTAGGTCTTGATTTTGCCTATTATGAAGACAACAACATCAACCAGATCCTCAGCCTCGACGTATCTACCACCTCGGGATATTCTAATGCACAGATCAACGCAGGTAACATCCAAAGAAAAGGTTGGGAAGCAAGTGTCTCCGCCACACCCGTCAATAGGGGCGGATTCAACTGGGATATCACCCTGAACCTGGCTCACAATACTTCGTTCGTAAAAGAGCTCGCCGACGGATTGAGCACCTACACGTATGCTACCAGCGGTACCGACATTCGTGTTGAAGCACAGGCAGGAGAAAAGTGGGGAAATATCTACGGCAGAAACTGGCAGACCAACGCCGCCGGACAGACCGTGTTCTCATCCAGTAATGGAACCGTTGCCTATACAACAGGAAACAAGATCGGAAACATCCAGCCTACCCTCACCGGTGGCATGTACAACACAATAAGCTACAAGAACTTCGACTTCTCATTCTCGCTTGATTTCCAGCAAGGAGGCATGTTCTATTCTTTGACCAAACTTTATAACGTGGGTGCAGGGCTTTCCAAATACACGACCGGCGTGAACGATTTAGGCAATGATATACGGACCTATCCGGCAGCAGGAGGTGGTGTGAGAATGGATGGTGTCATTGGCGCAGCTGAAACTCCGTTGACAGTGTATGTTCCCGCCAGGAGATATTTTTATACAAACCTGCAACGGGATAGCCGCAACTTTATTATGGATGCCGACTATATCAAATTGCGGGAGATCCGTTTGGGGTACACCATTCCAAGCGCCATCACTTCCAGGCTCGGCATATCAAAAGCAAACTTTGGCGTGATGGTGAACAATGCCTGGCTGATCGCGGCACCGGCCAAGAAGTGGGGCATTGATCCTTCAGAAATTGAAAACTATTGGTACGAAGGCGGCCAGCTTTCGTCTTCACGCACCACTGGTTTCAACCTGAAGCTGACCTTATAAGCATTGATCAAGTGAATCTTATTTAATGAAAAATTATCATGAAAAAATATTTCAATAAACTATTGGTTGGCGCAGTGCTGCTTTTAGCAGTTGCCTGCGATCCCAGCGACTTCGGAGATCTCAATGTTGACCCGACAAAAGTGTCGAGCGCCAGCACCAAGGCGTTGCTCACCAATGCACTGCAAAGCTTGCCTGGAACCATGTTCGGCAATAACACATCCAATTTTTACGTACAATACCTGTCGGAAGGTCCGTATCCCGGAGCTTCCCTCTATTCTACTGTGAATTTTGACTGGGCCACCACGTACCACGGCCCCCTGGCAAACCTTCAGACAATCATTGACTATAACAATGCGAATAATCCAAATGCAGATGAAGTTGTCAATGGCGCCAAGGCAAACCAGATTGCGGTAGCCAGGATCCTGAAAGCATACTATTTCTGGTGGTTGACCGACCGCTATGGCGATATCCCCTATTTTCAGGCACTCACAGGAGCGAAGAATTTCTATCCGGCTTACGATCTGCAAAAAGATATCTACTACGATATCTTTAAAGAGCTAACCGAGGCCGTTGCGCAGCTGGACGAGTCCAAGGCTGGCCCTGTCGGCGACATTCTGTTAGGCGGCGATGTCAAAAGCTGGAAGTTGTTTGCCAACACGGTAAGGCTATATGCCGCATTGCGCCTGATCAAGAACGATTATGAGAAGGGAAAGACAGAATTCAATGCCGCTATCACTGCCGGAATCCTGAGCAGCAACAGCGACAATATCTTCTATGAATACATCGGAGGTGACCCTAACAATTATAATCCCTGGTATACCAATTATTCGGTAAGCAACCGGAACGACTATGCCATCAGCACGACAATGACCTCCTATATGCAACCCTTGTCAGACCCCAGGTTGCCCCTCTATGGCGAAGTACTCGGCGGTGGCGTGGTAAAAGGCCTGTCTTACGGCTCTTCTGCCGCGCGTAACATTCCGAACGCCTATAGCAGGATCGGCGACGACTTCCGCGGTGCAGGTTCACCCGCTGCGCTCTTTACCTACGCTCAGACACTCTTCGTTTTGGCGGAGGGTACCAAAGCAGGTTATATTGCTGGCGGAGACGCACAAGCGGAAATTCACTATTATAATGCT
This sequence comes from Chryseosolibacter histidinae, assembly GCF_018598225.1. Taxonomy (GTDB): domain Bacteria; phylum Bacteroidota; class Bacteroidia; order Cytophagales; family Cyclobacteriaceae; genus Chryseosolibacter; species Chryseosolibacter histidini. Next base: position 28,991 of record NZ_JAHESF010000026.1, read on the forward strand.
ATTAAGGCATCTTTCGAGCAGAATGGTGTATACACGGCCAGTGGATATAGCGCTTACATTGCAAATGCAACAGTTACTTACTCCGCAGCAGAAGGCCTGCAAAAGATCATCATGCAAAAATGGGTACATCAGTACCTCAACGGCTATGAGGCATGGGCTGATTGGAGACGCACCGGCTTCCCCGTGCTTACGCCGGCAGCAGATGGATCGATCTCATCAATACCGAGAAGGCAAGGATACCCAACACCTGAAAAGTCGTTGAATAAGAAAAATTATGATGCGGCTATTGCAATACAGGGTACCGACAACCTTGTCACCAGAACCTGGTGGGATAAGTAAGAACAAAATTCCAATTGATAAAAAAGCTGCCCACAACAATGGGCGGCTTTTTTTATTTCGGAGCGTTCAGGATCGTTCCTGACAAGCTATATATCTTTTATAACGAGCGGGATGCCAGATCAGGGTGCCGTGAGAAAATTACAGACGCAGCATCTGCATAGATCATGTCAGCGAGCATAATACTGCTGTAAAACAAAATGATATTGTGGTCAATTGTTTGGGCAGAGTTCCGCTACAGCCCCTCCTCAAAATTCGAGGTACTTGCTGTTGCGTGACCGCTACGCCTGAAAGTTATGCAGCTCAAACCAAGCCCGGCATGAAATTGTGCCATCAGATCTCAACCACTTTACAATCATAAACAGCGGGATAAAGCCGGCACGCTGAAGTTTTTTGTACAATGAGGCCTGCGTGTTTTTAAAATCAGGCATACATTTTTCATTCGTGCCCCGAATCGTGGAAGCCCTTAATGTTACACTTAAAAACACGCCTATGTTAGCAATGAATTTTCGCGGACCGTATCAAATCCGGCCCGACCGCAACAGGCCAATGCCGGAGATCGAGCATCCGTATGATGCCATCGTCCGCGTCACCCGGTCACTGGTTTGCGGCTCAGACCTGCACCTATACCATGGGTTGGTGCCGGATACCCGTGTCGGTATGACCTTTGGTCATGAATTTACTGGTATAGTAGAAGAAATTGGATCAGGTGTACAGAACCTGGAAGTTGGCGACCATGTGCTGGTGCCTTTTAACATTGCCTGCGGTACTTGCCCTTTTTGCAAGCAGGAGCTCTATGGAAATTGTCATGAAGCGAATTCGGAAGCTACAGCTGTGGGCGGCTTTTTCGGCTACGCACACACCGGCGGTGGTTATGATGGAGGTCAGGCCGAATACGTGCGCGTACCGTATGCAGATGTAAGTCCGATAAAAATTCCCGAAGGCATGGACATCGAAGATGCTGTTCTATTGACTGACGTGGTGCCCACGGGTTATCAGGCAGCTGAACAGGCTGGCATCCAAAAGGGTGATACGGTGGTAGTCTTCGGTGCAGGTCCCATTGGTATCATGGCAGCACGGTGCGCATGGTTCTTTGGTGCCGGACGCGTCATCATCATCGATCACATTGATTATCGTCTCGAGTTTGCAAAAAAATATTCTTACTGCGAGGCTTATAATTTTAAAGAAATGAATGATCCGGTGGTGTTTGTGAAAAAACTCACCGATTGGTATGGCGCAGATGTGTGTATCGATGCCGTTGGATGTGAGGCTGTAGGCCATGGATTGCAAGACATTACAGGTCGAATGCTGCTGCAGGCCGGCAGTGGCACCGCGCTGCACTGGGCCGTTAACTCGCTTAAGAAAGGTGGCATCTTATCCATCATCGGCGTGTATGGTCCACCCTGGAACCTTGCTCCTATCGGAAGCATCATGAACAAAGGTATTACCGTGCGGGCCAACCAGGCTTCCGTCAAGCGCCTCCTGCCTAAGCTCATAGACCACGTGATGAGCGGAAGGCTGAATCCAAAAGGTATCATCTCACACCGCATTCCGCTCGAAGAAGTGTCAGATGCCTACCGGATGTTCTCCAAAAAGCTCGACAACATCATCAAACCATTGTTAATTCCACCACGCGCATTCGCAGCTTAAATTTTTAATTATGAAAAACGTTTTAGAAGATATTATTGAACCCCCGGTTGATCGGAAAATTGCAAATCGAAATATGAACGATCGGGTCCAGGACATTCCGGGCTGGGGCATGGATGCAGATCCTGACAACGATCCCACCTATCCGATGAAACATTCGACTGGTGCGGACCATGAGCGTCTCAATTATGTAAAGGCGCCGCAGCAGCGTCAGAACATCGAAGTCTTGCGTTCTATAGAGCGCCCTAATATTACGCGTGTATTTGGAACGTCTACGCCGCCCGCAGGTCTGAGCGGCGCCATTCGCAGATATGCGTATAAGTTCAGTGAAGCCACGGCCACGCACTGGATGACACTCATACTGGCGGATCGGGTAGATGTCATTCAAGGAAAGCTTAACGACCTGAAACATGGCATTTTCCCTAATCCATGGATCGAACGGGGCTGGAGGGCTGAATGGAAACATAACCGGCCTGCCTTTCTCGGAAGGATGGCAGTTACAACGTTGGTTATCACGGCCGGGATCCTGCTGATCACGCGGAAAAGCAGGGGTAAGAAAATGCTCGCGAACAGCTAGCATAGGTTGTATCAACTCAAAAGGCACCTGAAAATCTTTTTGGGTTGATATCTCTTTGCCCTTTTTCGCCGATGCCGTTGCATGTCATAAAAGCTCCTCAGTAAGGAATACACGATGAAAATACTTCTATGAAGAAAAGGCAGGCCTAGTGTTGCGCGATTTTAAACATTTAAATTAACCGATCATGAATACAAGCAATTTTCAATCGGAACCGGTTGCAACTATAAATCATGTTGAATTAGAGCACGTGTTCTCAGACGACACTTATCAGCTGACCGGTGTGGCCGTATCAAAAGAAGGACGTGTCTTTACCTGCTACCCCTTATGGCCCGGTCCGCACAAATGGGGCGTTGTTGAAATTGTCGGGCCTGATGCATGCACGCCTTACCCGGATGAAAAGTGGAACAGCTGGAAGCACGGCGATGACGGAAAAAACAAATGGGTTTGTGTGCAGGCCGTATATGTGGATGATGACAACTATTTGTGGGTGGTTGATCCGGCCTGCCCTAACATGGAAGAAGTCTATGACAACAGTTTTAAGCTGGTGAAGTTCAACCTTGCCAACAATAGCATAGAACAAGTGTACAGGTTCGATGGCGTACTCAGCAATAAAAGTTATATCAACGATGTACGTGTCGATACACAAAGAAAGGTTGCTTATTTGACCAACTCCAATGAGGGTGGAATTGTTGTGGTTGATCTTGAAACGGGAACCGCCAGGGAACTGCTGCGCAATCATTATTCGGTGAAACACGACCCGGCCTTTAGACTGATAGTCGATGGGAAAGAATTTCAAAAGAACGGAGAACCTGTACACCTTCAATCCGATGGCATTGCCTTAACCCGGGACGGAGAATGGCTGTATTACGAACCGCTTACCGATAACAAACTCTACCGGATCAAAACTGAATTTTTGCGCGATGAAGCATTGGAAGAAGATGAACGAAAGGCTGCGGTAGAAGATCTGGGCAAATTCTCGGTGACGGATGGGATGATCTTTGACAAAGATGGGAACCTCTATCTCGGAGACTATCGGAGCTACAAAATGGTAAAAATAACGCCTGAACGCAGGCAGGAAGATCTGGTGGAAGACGAAAGGTTGATCTGGCCGGACAGTTACGCAATCACCGGCGATGGTTACCTGTACATCAGTTGCTCGCAGATCAATAAACAACCGGATTATAACGAAGGAGAAAATAAAAGGACTACCCCTTATGCGATCTACCGGATGAGGTTGCCAGATGCATGATGGCAAATGTATCTCCATTGTCAGGAAGTATGATAACGAGGTACGAGTGCTTATGGGCAAAAAATAAAGGGACTTTGCTGTCCCTTTATCTTTCTCTCGCCAGATATTGGCCCGTATATCCTTTCTTTGACTTCGCCATCTGCGCAGGAGTGCCCTGGAAAACGATCTGACCGCCTTCATCACCGGCACCGGGGCCAACGTCTATCACCCAGTCACTGGACGCTACCACATGCATGTCATGTTCTACCACGATCACGGTATTACCAGCATCAACAAGGCCGTTCAATTGCATAAGTAGTTTCCGAACATCACTCGGATGAAGACCCGTGGTGGGTTCATCGAGCACGTACAGCGTGTGGCCGCGCTGCCCGCGCTGAAGCTCGGTCGCCAGCTTGATGCGCTGTGCTTCACCGCCCGACAGTTCAGTTGCAGGCTGTCCAAGACGTAAATAACCCAGCCCTACTTCCTGAACAACACCCAGTGCGCTGTGAATATGTTCTTCTTCGTTAAAGAACGCGTATGCTTCATCCACGGTCATTGACAAGACCTCCGCAATATTCATCCCTTTATATTTTACCTCGAGCGTTTTGGAATTATACCGCGCACCATGACATACCGGACAGGGCGCGTATACGCTGGGAAGGAACAGCAACTCGACCATGACAAAACCTTCGCCCTCACAATTCTCGCAGCGTCCTTTGGCAACGTTGAAGGAAAATCGCCCCGCGTCATATTTTCTTTCACGCGCCATTTTGGTGGTGGCGAATAGCTTGCGGACATGATCGAATAGTGCGGTGTAGGTCGCAAGGTTTGACCGTGGCGTTCTGCCAATTGGTTTCTGATCGACCACCACCATACGCCTGATGTTTTCCATACCGCCAACTATCTCTCCGCCCAGGGTCTCGACAATATTTTCTTCGAGGGGATTGTCTTCGGCAGGATGAGAGAGCGGAACCGCTTGCAATCCGAGTTGTGCAGCAACCAGCTCTACGAGTACCTGGCTTACCAAACTCGATTTTCCCGAGCCTGAAATTCCGGTAACGCTTGTAAACACACCCAATGGAAACGCCACGTCAAGATTCTGCAGATTATTCCGCGTCACGCCTTTGAGCCTGAGCCAGGCAGATGGTGTTCTGAAATTGTCGGTGTAATGTGCTTTGTTATCAAAAACAAAAAGACGGGTTTGTGAAGCTTCTACTTCCTTGAGGCCTGCGGGAGCACCGCTGTATAAGATCTTCCCTCCCTCCTGTCCCGCCTTGGGGCCGACCTCGACAATCCAGTCTGCATGCCTGATCACATCAATCTCATGCTCCACAACGAAGATGGAGTTGCCCGATGCTTTCAGGCCGTCAAGTGCACGAAGGAGCGCCTCTGTGTCGGCCGGGTGAAGACCCGCGCTGGGCTCATCAAGGATATAGACAACGCCAAAAAGATTAGAATGAACCTGCGTGGCAAGCCGAAGGCGCTGCAGCTCGCCTGGGGACAGTGTTGGCGTACTGCGCTCCAGCGTAAGGTAGCCCAGCCCAAGATCGATCACAACGTTCAATCGCGAGATCAGGTCTTGCGAGATACGCTGCGAAACGATGACCTTCTCCGGATGGTCTTGCGCCTCTTCACCGGCCTTCGCTGCGACAAATTTTTTCAGGATGGCCGAAAGTTGCATCATCGGCAGCCTGGACATTTCGGTGATGTCAAGGCCAGCAAACCTGACACGCAAAGACTCTTTACGCAGTCGTTTACCGTGGCAAACCGGACATTCCGTGCTCGTCATAAACTGCGCAACACGCTTTTTCATGAGCTGACTTTGCGTGGTCGCGAAGGTGGTCATCACATATTTACGCGCGCCGATGAACGTTCCCATATAGCTCGGCTCCATTTTTCTTTTTATTGCCTGCTTTACCTCTTTAACGTTGAATCCGGCGTAGACCGGAACCACAGGCTGTTCGTCTGTGAATAAGATCCAGTCGCGGTCTTTCTTGGGAATGTCACGCCATGGCTTGTCGATATCGTAGCCCATCGTTGTCAGTATGTCCCGGAGATTCTGTCCCTGCCATGCCGAGGGCCATGCTGCAATGGCTTTCTCGCGGATCGATAATGTGTCGTCAGGCACCATCGACTTCTCCGTTACATCGTACACCCTGCCAAGTCCATGACAGTTAGGACATGCCCCTTCTGGCGTGTTGGTAGAAAATGATTCAGCATAAAGAATGGATTGCCCTTTTGGATAATCGCCAGCGCGTGAATACAACATCCGGAGAAGATTGGACAGTGTAGTGACACTACCGACAGACGATCGCGTAGAGGGAGAACCGCGCTGTTGCTGCAAGGCTACAGCCGGTGGAAGTCCGGTGATTTGTTCTACTTTGGGTACAGACATTTGGTGGAAGAGCCTGCGCGCATAAGGTGATACCGACTCCAGATAACGCCTTTGCGCCTCAGCATATAAGGTTCCAAAGGCTAGCGAGGATTTTCCAGAGCCCGAGACACCGGTAAAAACCACCAGTGCATTGCGCGGAATTCTAAGCGAAACATTCTTCAAGTTGTGTTCGCTTGCTCCCTGAACTTCGATGTATCCGTCTTCTTTAAAGTTTCCTGTTTCCGATCGCATGGCCATTAGCCTATAAGTTAAAATCATGTGCCCTGGTCGATCAACAGCGAGGAAGTTCTACTGGAAGACGAAAAGGTTGATTGGGCCGGATAGCGCGGTTGTAAAAAGCCAAAGCCCATTAACCGCGGGTTAACTGGTATTGTTTTTTTTAAATTTTACGCATTCACACTAACACCAGAATTTCCTCATGCCAACCGTCCAGCTAAAGATCAATGAGCGACCGTATGATGTAGATGTTTTACCATGGGTATCGCTGCTGGACACGATCCGCGATCGTCTTAACCTGACAGGCACTAAGAAAGGTTGTGATCACGGGCAATGTGGCGCCTGTACAGTGTTGTGTGATGGTAAAAGGATTCTAAGCTGCCTTACGCTTACAGTAATAAAAGATGGTTCAGAAATAACAACCATCGAAGGGATCGCAACCGGCGATCAATTGCATCCTCTTCAACAGGCTTTTATCGATCACGATGCGTTTCAATGTGGTTATTGCACGCCTGGGCAAATCTGCAGTGCTGTTGGTATGTTAAATGAAGGCAAAGCAAAAACACGGGAAGACGTTAAAGAGCTTATGAGCGGAAATCTTTGTCGCTGTGGTGCGAATGTTGGTATCGTCGATGCGATTATGGAAGTGAAGGATGGAGGTGCCCGTGAATAAATTCGATTATCAACAGGCAGCCAATACGCATGAAGCGAGTGTACTGGTCACCGGAAACGACCGGGCAAATTTTATCGCCGGCGGCACGAACCTGATTGATCTTTGGAAATATAACGTCACTAATCCCGCGCTGTTGGTTGATATCAATCGAATAAAAGAAAATAAAACCATTGAAGAAATTGAAGGTGGCGGTATAAGGCTCGGAGCGCTCGTGTCGAATGCAGACACTGCCTACCATCCTTTGATCGAGCAGCGCTATCCCCTGCTCTCAAGCGCAATACTTGCAGGGGCATCGGGGCAAATCCGCAACATGGCCAGCAATGGGGGCAATCTTATGCAGCGAACCCGTTGCTACTATTTCTATGACGCGGAAGTCCCCTGTAACAAGCGACATCCCGGGTCCGGTTGTCCAGCCATCAGCGGCTACAACCGGATGCATGCCATATTGGGGCATAGCGAACACTGTATTGCAGTTTTTCCTTCAGACATGTGCGTGGCGTTGGCTGCACTCGAGGCGGTTGTCAATGTGTCTGACGCGAATGGCACGCGAAGTATTCCATTCGAAGATTTCCATCGACTACCCGAAAGTACACCTGAGGTCGACAATACACTGAAGCACGGTGAATTCATTACTTCTATCGACCTGCCCTCTAACGGATTTTCTTCCAACTACGCGTACTTAAAGATCCGGGATAGAAATTCATATGCTTTTGCGCTTGTCTCAGTGGCAACGGGTCTCGCGCTGGACGGTGACATGATCCGCGAGGCACGAATTGCATTGGGCGGAGTTGCCCATAAGCCGTGGCGCGTGAAAGCTGCCGAGGACGCTCTTCGTGGCAAGCCCGTGACCGAAACGAGCTTCGAACAGGCAGCGGATCTCATGCTCGAGGGAGCGCAAGGTTTTAAATACAACCGATTTAAAATAGCGCTTGCAAAACGAGCGATCATCCGAAACTGCATGATGTCCCTTCACCCGGAGTTACAAAAACCCGGTGCGCAACCTTGATCAGGAGAAAGACTATTACATGAAAAAAATATTACCGTAACATGGCAGGGCTATCAGTAGGAAAAGCTATCAATCGTCTTGAAGGAAGGGCGAAGGTAACCGGTGCAGCAAAGTATGCGGGCGAGTATAATGTCCCTGACCTGCTTTATGGGTATGTTGTCAACAGCAGAATTACCAAGGGGAAAATCCGAAGTATCGACACAACAAAAGCGAAGGCGTTTGACGGTGTTGTAGAAGTCTTCACGCATGAAAACCGGCCCAAGCTTGCGTGGCTGAAGCTCAAATACAAGGACATTGACGCGCCCTCGGGCTCAGCGTTGAAACCTTTACATGATGCGGAAATAAAATTCAGCGGTCAGCCTATTGCCCTGGTGGTGGCGAAAGATTATGAAACCGCGCGTTATGCCGCTACGCTGGTCAGTGTTCAATACGAGGCGGAACCTTTCGAGACCTGTCTTGAAACGAACCTGGATAAAGCGCGCGACCAAAAAAACGCACCGAAACCCACGGGCCATTTCGAAAAAGCGTATGAAAAATCGCCCGTTAAAGTGTCAGCAGAATATTTGCACAGCACAGAACATCACAATCCCATTGAGCTTTTTGCAACAACAACTATTTACGAAGGAGAAGGAAAGCTCACGATCTATGATAAAACCCAATGGACCATAAACAACCAGGTTTATGTAGCGAATGTTTTCGGGCTTCACTTTAAAGATGTTCGTGTTTTGGCACCCTTTGTTGGCGGAGCTTTCGGTTCGGGCTTACGTCCGCAGTATCAACTGTTCCTTTGTGTGCTGGCTGCGCTCCACCTTAAAAGGAATGTGCGGGTGACGCTCGACAGGCATCAGATGTTTCCATTCAGCCATCGTCCACCAACCTATCAGAAAACCCGGTTCAGTGCCAATAATGATGGCAAGATCACGGCCATGAATCATATTGCTGTCAGTGAAACTTCGGAATATGAAGACAAGATCGAAGAGGTGGTTTCGTGGAGTCATCGGCTGTACCCGGCTCCCAATACACTTTTCCAGCATAAGCTCGCTCCGCTGAATGTACACACACCACTTGATATGCGCGCGCCGGGAGCCAGCACCGCCATGCACGCCATTGAGTGTACAATGGATGCGCTGGCCTACAAGCTGAATATGGATCCGCTCGATTTTCGGCTGATAAACTATTCTGAAAATGATCCGGCAGAAGATAAGCCATTTACAAGCAAGGAATTGAAACAATGTTATGAAAAGGCAGCAGAAAAATTCGGCTGGCGTAACCGAAACCCGGTGCCAGGTAGTATGCAACATGGAAATAAGCTTATTGGCTATGGCATGGCAACTGGAATTTGGGATGCCGAGCAATACCCATCGCGGGTTGAAGCAATCCTGAACAAAGAAGGAAGATTGGAAATCCACAATGCAACTACTGACATAGGAACTGGTACATTTACAGTCATGACACAGATCGCGGCGGATGAATTGGGTCTCTTACCCGAAGATGTGATCTTTAGTTATGGCGATAGCAAAAACCCATTCTCTGCTTCTCAGGGTGGTTCCTCAACAACGGCATCCACGGGCGTAGCAGTGGTGATGGCGGTAAAAGCGTTAAAGGCAAAATTGCTGAAGAAAGCGAGAGCTATATCAAATTCGCGATTGAAAAAATTAGAAGATGATGAAATCTCATTCGCGGATGGAAATATCATTTTAAAAACTGACGACGCACCGCTTATTTCCTTCAGGGAGATTATTGCAGCCAACAAAGGAAAGGAAATTAAAACGACCAACTTGGGAAAACCTCATTTTCTCAAGCTCAGAAAGTACAGCAAGGCCACCCACAGCGCAGCTTTCGTTGAGGTTGAAATTGATAGGGACCTGAAAACGATAAACGTGACACGAGCGGTGACAGCAGTGGCAGCAGGAAAGATCATCAATCCAAAAACCGCGCGGAGTCAGATCTTAGGCGCAATGGTTTGGAGTATCAGCAAGGCGCTGCGCGAAGAAACAATCCTTGACGAAAACCTGGGCAAATATATGAACCCCAATCTTGGAGAATACCATATTCCCGTGCATGCGGATATACATGACCTCGAAGTAATTTTTGCCGACGAAAAAGACGAAGTTATTAACGAACTGGGTGTAAAAGGCGTTGGTGAGATCGGAATGATTGCTATGCCCGCAGCCATTACCAACGCAATATTCCATGCAACAGGACGGCGTATTAATAAACTACCCATTCATTTTGATGCGCTGATGTAACTGGTTTCCCTTTCCTGGTACTGCCTTAGTTGACATTTGCGGATTGGCACTGCGTTGAGATAGCTTTATTAAGGTCAACGTTTCGATTTAAGACCTTGAGCGAAACTTAAAACGGCGGTTGGTGCTTATATCAATTCAGCATTACCGACCCTGAGGGTGCTAAAGAGCTTCTCAAGGAAGAGCTCGGATCTTTGAGCAAGCGCCTGTAACTGCAGCGCTCAAACGGCTCAGGAGCAATCCAACGTTTTTGCACCTTCAGTGATCGTGTACGCCATCACTCCCATCCAGGCGAGCTTCCTGCATTTTATCGCCAGGTAATCTTATATGATAAAAGCTGTATGCCTAAGCGACCGCACGATACAGCCATAGAATTAAATGCGATGTAGAAATAATTACGCGGAAAAACGGTGGCTTAAAAGTGACCGTAGATGTATGAAAAACATCACAATTTAAGCTCGAATTGACGATGTTGCCTACCGACAGGGTTGGATTTTGCACACTAGCGACGCTACAGCTGCCAAAAGTAATGAATGGGAGGGTCTTTCAGTAGCCGGCCGACGCATAGCGCAAGGGTAGGCTTGTTAAAGGTAATGCTGGCTGATTCCCCGGATCATGACGAGGCATTTTTTTTGATGAGCGTTGAAACTGATTGGTGTTTTATTTTTGAAAGGGAAATGTGCGATGGAAAAAATCAGGATCATAATAATTGAAGACGACCCGGACCTGCGTGCCCTGATGACGTTAGCGCTGGTGGCACAAAGGTTTGAAGTTACAAGTTTCTCAGAAGCAGATGCTTTTCTGAAGCAGGGCAAGGGTGCGGATCTTTACATTATTGATATCAACCTGGGCGGAGTAAGCGGGCTTGACCTGTGTCAAAAAATAAAAGAGAGTTCCAACAGCCGGCCAGTAGTCATTATGATCTCCGCAAACCCAGATATAAACAACCTGGCACAAGAAGCCAGCGCCGATGACGCGCTGCCCAAGCCGTTCAATTCCAAAGATCTTTTAAACAAGGTGATGAATCACATAGCCGCAGCATGATGATAGTTTTTTCGTTCACTGATCACTATTCAATATGACCTTAAAATCAGTAACAAAGACTATCAGCTTGCCTTTGACAATGAGCACACCCAACCTCTCCAAGCTTTTCTCTTAGCGTTTTAGTGGATGCGCGTGACATCGCCCTGACTGGATACATCGCTCTCCGCTGAATGGCAGCATACTACCGTGGCGGAACTGGAAAACTTTTGATTATCTTGGAACAGCATCCTCATCACCTGCGTGGTTGCATGTTTTGGTAGCAGAGGATTTCCAGACGCACAATCACCCTATGAAACATCTCGACCTGGTACAGGCATTAGACAACAAGCTCAACGATGAGCGACTCGAGATCATCATACAGCAACTCGAGCAGCTGGGGATTGCCTATTCCAAACAACAATACGCCAGCGGCACCAATTTGATCGTTGACCTGGGGCATGCCCGGAAAAGAATTGGCGTGAGCTCACATTTTGACAGGGTTCAGGAGTCGGCTGGGGCAAACGACAACGGCTCCGCTATAGCAGTGTGCCTCGACATCATCAGAAAGTTTAAAAAGTCAGGAAACGACAACCTCGGGCTCCGCATATTTTTCTTCGACGAAGAAGAAACAGGATTGAAAGGCTCGACAGCATACACCAAGGAGCGTGGCATAAATGACCTGGTGGGACTGATCAACATGGAATTGGTTGGTCTGGGCGATAAATTCGCCTTGTGGCCTGTAGACGAAAAAGCCAGCGGAAAGATCCTGAACACCTTTGAATCGGTTTCGAAACAAAAGCAGATCGTCACCAGGAGAATTGACCGCATCGTAACCAATACCGCCGACCATTTGTCTTTCAGGGAGGCTGGCCTGCAAGACGCTTTCACCATCACCTGCATCTCTGACAAAGACCTCGAGATCGCGCAACATTATTTCAGGGCACTGGCGTTGGAGGTTGACAGGCAGACCCTTGTAGAGATCCTTTCAAAGGCCCCCGTTTTTGAACATTATCACAAGCCAACAGATACCTTCAACAGGCTGAGTGAAGACTCGATTTCAATGACATCGGCAACAGTCTGGGAGACCATCATTGCTATTCAAAAATAAATGGCGGGTATTCGTCTGCGTAATTTCTTATTCAAGGAAGGTTGGAAATCAAACTGTTGATCTTCATCGAAACATATTCTTCAAGCTCTTTATCATTATAACACATCTTTAAAAGATAGGGTTGCTGGTCCAGGAATTCTTCCCTGGAGTAATTGTGTAAATTCTTCATTATATCCATTTCCAGGCCCAATAATTTTTTATTCATCGCCACATTCTTCCTTAATTTTTCCAGGTCTTCACCACCCTCCTGCGTAAGCGAATAAAAATGCATCGGATCTATCGCAATTGCCTTGAAATATAAAGGCATCACTTCTTCAAGATCTTTTACTTTATTTCCTCGATATGATTCTGCCAATGTTAATATTGCAATTCCTGAATTTGGGTTCTTGTTATAAACCATCTCCCAAAATTCAATTTCCTGATCTGCTGTCCAGCTAAATCCATAATATGACGTCCAAAAGCCTGCAAGAATAGCGGCGCGCAAAATGAAAATCGATTCTTCCTCTAAAGAGTCAAATTGTTCTATTAACTTTTTAATTGGGTCATAGTCATTCGTTTTAAGAACGAAATCCCGAATGATCATTGCCTGTTCCGATAGATCGGTCTTGTGATTGTAAGCGCCTAATTGATATAAACCCATCTTTTTTCTTTCAGTCCCGTTCTCCAACTCTATGTTGATGCTTTTCCCTGTGCAACTTCATTTTACCGCCTGCCTTTCAGCCGCGTTGCTAGCCCGAAATTACCCCATCCGATAAAATGAATCCTACGCTGTGAACATTTTCGATCTTAACACTTGAATCATTAGCAAAATACTTCCTGAGCTTGGCAATGAACACATCCAGGCTTCGCCCCTTGAAGTAATCACTTTCTCCCCACAATGCAATAAGGATCTCCTCCTTCTTTGTGATCTGGTTCTTTTTCAGGCAAAGCAGCTTCAGGATCTCATTCTCTTTGGCGGTGATGCGCTTCACAGAATTGCCAATGGAGAGTGTTTGATTCTTAGGATCGAAGTGATAACCACCGATATTGAAACACGAATCCTTTGTTCCAGTGATCTGGACTTGAGAGCGGCGAAGGATGGCTTTGATCTTATAGAGCAGCTCAAAGGTCTCAAAGGGTTTTGTGATGTAGTCGTCGGCACCCGATTGAAAGCCCCTGATCTTGTCATCGAGCAGTGATCTTGCCGTGAGGAATATGATGGGCACATGTTCATTTCTGTGCCTTATTTCTTTGGCCAGTGAAAAGCCGTCGCCGTCTGGCAGCGAACAATCCAGGATGCACATGTTATACGCATCTCCGAGGAAAGCCTGAAGGCCCGCTTTTATATTTACCGCCAGCTTTACTTCGTATCCCTCCGATGCCAGGAAGTTTTGCAACAGCAGCCCCGCATTGGCATCGTCTTCTACAATGAGTATTTTATCTACCATAACCCGACTAGAACAAGGGAAGCTGGATCACAAAACAACTTCCTGAAACACCATCACTGGAAAGGGACAACTTACCGCCATTTTTTTCAACGGAGGTCCTGGCAAGGTAAAGCCCCAGCCCGAAGCCTTCCGGCAGTTTGTTTCCGGCCCTTACGCGATATGCTTTTTTAAATACCAGCTCCTGCTCATTAGAAGGTATGCCCGGGCCGTTGTCTTCGATCTCGATGCTGATGCCACTGCCTTCATTCCGGGTTCTGATGCTGATCACCGCGCCGGCTTGTGAATAGGTAATGGCATTGTCGATGATGTTCATGATGGCGCTGGAGAGCTGAAGTTGGCTTCCTTTCACCATGGTACGGCTCGCCTCCAGGTGTTTTTCCACGCGCCCATGTGTTTCCTGCAATTTCATTTTGAAGGAATCTATTGCATGATCGATCAGCGCATGGATGTCTATCTCTTTTTCGTCAGTGGAATCTTCAAGCACCGCGTCGACAGAAGCCATTCCCAGGATCTTTTTTGCCCTGTCTTTGAGCTTTGCCGTTTCAGCTTCGATGATAGAAACAAACTGGTTCTTTGGCGAATGGCTGCTCTCCTGCTCGCGATTCAGCAAGCTGACGGCAAAGGAGATATTCGAAATGGGTGTCTTCAGATCGTGGGCCATGGTGTTAATGAAATCCACCGTTTCTTTCCTGATCTTCTGCTCACGGATCAATGCCCTCACCGTGCTGATGAAGATCCAGATCAATAAGATCAACACTATAATGGAGAGAATGAAGGTGCCGTTGATCTGCGAACGGATCAGCTGTGCCTGTGAGGGTACCTCGATATGGACCAATACATTTTGCCTGCCTGCTTTGGCGGGAAAGAGCAACGCCTGGCTCAATGACAAGGGGCTCGCCGTTGTATCGCCGGTGTAGGGCGACAATGTGGTTTGGAAGGGCACTTGAATATTCTGGGCCCACAGATGGCGCCCGATAACAGAATCGATCTTTGCCTTATCACCTTTTGTGAAAGCAATTTCAAACGTGCCTGCGCCGCGGGAAATACAACTTTCAACATTCGTGCACAGCCCGCAGTCTTTAGACAGTACGTCCATGGAGCTGCACAACGCCATATTTACACGCTGTTTCAAAAAGCTCTCCTCGATCCGTGCCGATTGCATCAGCCACGTGACCTGCGTTGTCAGAATGGTTGCCACCAGCAGGAACAAGACAACGGCATAGATCCAAACGCGATTCCTTGACATAGAATGCTGTATTTACAGGGCAAAAATACCCACAAATTTTCGCAGGAACACCGTTTTTGATGACCTCGCCGGAATTTTAACTTTTCATTAACACTCTTCTAACTTTTCGTTGGCTCACCCCAGGCAGTGCCCCGCCGTAAATTTGCACATGTTCAATTTAAACCATTTCAATATGAAAAAGCTCATTGCCCTGATCGTGTTTGCAGTATCGTCTTACATTACGCATGCACAGTCGTGTACGCCGTCATGCCCGTCTCCATGCCCGCCGTCATGCACGCAGACCTGCGACAAAAAATTATGCACAGCAGGCGCAGGCAACAAAGAAGAGGCTGCCATCACTACTATGAGAAACGATCTTCAAACCGTGATCGCAAAAATGTCCAAATCTTCACTTGCTATTGACGGCCAATTGAAGGATCTGACAATCGAAAAAGGCGCCAGCGATGAAGAAAGCCTGCGGCGCATTTCACAAGCGGCCGCTTCGGTTCGTTACCAGCTGCTGCGCAAATTGGAACCTTCGAAGCTCGTTGCATCATTGAAAGATTACAAGGCTTCTGAGGTATCTACAAAACAACAAATGCTGGCAAGCCTCCAGGAAGAGATCGAGTTATTGGCTGCTCAGGCCGAAAAGCTGTAACGGCGCTATTGCTTAAGGGTAAGCCTGACACCTGCTATCACCTTCGTTGCGCCGGCATCAGGTTTACCCCTCTTCCTGATCGACTTAGCCAATCCTGTTGATTGTGCACCGGTTTGGCCTACCGCTGCACACAAATTGCAATAATGTTCCATTTTTTTTTCACATCTTTACTTAGAAACAGGTTTAGATGTATTTTAAAGTAGCCAAAACGATCAATTTGCTCGTAGCTGTGCTGATGCTCCTCGAGATCCTCGGGGCGTCGGTAACGGTTCTGCCCTGGTCTCAGGGCGCTACGCTATATTCAGAGGAACTCACGTCTTCCGTTCTCGATGCCATTCTTTTTGAAAAAGCCGAAGAGGAAAGTGAAGAGACTGAAGAGGAGAAATACCTGTTGCGTGTGGTCCTGATAGACTTTTCACAGATCACGCTGTCTCTGTCCGCGTATCATTCTCCGGATCTCAACCTTGCGGTAAATACCCTCCGGTATGATGCGAGGCCGCCGGTGCACCAGCTCAACTGCGTACTACTTATTTGATCTTTTCCCCCACTTTCATAGTCAAGAGACTTCGCCAAAGGCCCAAGTACTCGTGTAGTTTTTCTGTTTTCTAAGTCCGTATCCGTTGTTGCGCCCATTCTCGTACAGGAGAAAACGGCAGGATCGATCTGGTACAAGGCCAAAATCCTTGTAGCGAAGCGATCAAACTCCGCGTGGCAGACCTGATGCCACACGCAGCATAATGAAAGGGAAAAAATATGTTCAGCAAATTTATCCATAGACCGGTTCTCGCTATATCCCTATCACTGGCCATTATTTTTATAGGACTATTGGCCGTGTATACAAGGCCTATTTCACAGTTCCCCGAGATCGCTCCGCCACGGGTGAACATCTTCATAGCCTATCCGGGCTCCAGTGCCGATGTGCTGGTGCAGTCCACACTCATTCCCCTCGAGCGTGCCATCAATGGCGTGCAGGGTATGCAGTATATAATTTCTGACGCCACCAGCGCAGGCGAGGCTACGGTTCAAATTGTGTTCGAGCCTGGCACCGACCCTAATGCCGCCGTTGTAAACGTTAAAACCCGGGTTGACCAGGTGATGAATAACCTGCCGCCGCTTGTTCAGCGCGAAGGTGTGATCATCTCGCCGATCCAGCCCAGCATGCTGATGTATGTGAACCTGTACAGCACAGACACCAATGCCGACGAAAAATTCCTGTACAACTATGCCAGCGTTCACATCCTGCCCGAGCTTCAGCGCATCAGCGGTATGGGTCGTGCCCAGATCCTGGGAAGCCGCCAGTTCGCTATGCGCATCTGGCTGAAGCCTGACCGGATGCGCGCTTACAACATCTCTACAGAAGAGGTGATGGAGGCGGTGAGCGAGCAAAGCGTTATCGGAAGACCCGGGCGCCTGGGGCAGGCGTCGGGAAAAACACCGCAGTCGCTCGAGTACGTGCTGACGTACAAAGGAAGGTTCAATGAGCCAAAAGAATATGAGAATATCATTGTAAAAGCGAACGCCGAAGGTGAGATCCTGAAGCTTAAGGATGTTGCCGAGATCGAACTGGGAAGCGAGTTTTTCGATATCTATTCCAACAAGGATGGATTTCCGTCAGCATCCATTGTGTTGAAACAAAATTTTGGAAGCAACGCCTCCAAAGTGATTGACGGCGTGAAGGCCAAGCTGAAAGAGCTGGAACGCGATTTTCCTCCGGGAATGCAATACGACATCAACTACGACGTCTCCAAGTTCGTGGATGCATCCATCGAAAAGGTGATGCATACCCTCATAGAAGCGTTCATCCTTGTGGCGCTTGTGGTGTTCATTTTTCTCGGCGACTGGCGGTCAACACTGATCCCCACACTCGCTGTTCCCGTATCGCTGATCGGCGCGTTTGCCTTCATGCAGATGTTCGGGCTGACCATCAACCTGATCACGCTGTTCGCGCTGGTGCTCGCCATCGGCATTGTGGTAGACAACGCCATTGTGGTAGTGGAAGCAGTGCATGCTAAAATGCACGAGGACAATCTTTCACCCTATAAAGCAACGGTGAAGGTACTCGACGAGATCAGCGGCGCCATCATTGCCATCACGCTGATCATGACAGCTGTTTTTGTTCCGGTATCGTTTATGACGGGCCCGGTCGGGGTCTTTTACAGGCAGTTTGCCATTACCATGGCCAGCGCGATCGTGCTTTCGGGCGTTGTTGCGCTCACGCTCACGCCGGTGCTCTGTGCGATCATCCTTAAAAACAACCACGGTAAGCCCAGGCGCAGATCTCCGGTGGATAAGTTCATAGACTGGTTTAACAACCGGTTCGAATACGTCACAGGCAAATACACGGGTCTGCTTGCCTACATCGTCAATCGCAGGTCGGTGACCTATGGAAGCTTTGCCCTCTTTGCCATCGGAACTTTTTTGATGAACGAGACGGTTCCGGCCGGGTTTATTCCCAGTGAAGACCAGGGCATGATCTACGCCATTCTTCAGATGCCTCCCGGCAGTACCCTTGAAAGGACCAACGACCTGTCGAGAAGACTGCAGAAGCTTGCGGAAGACGTAGAGGGTGTGCAATCCGTGTCATCCCTTTCCGGTTATGAGATCCTGACGGAAGGCCGCGGCTCAAATGCAGGTACCTGTATCATCAACTTAAAAGACTGGTCGGAGCGTAAACAATCCGTACATGAGATCGTGGAAGAGCTCGAGCAGAAATCAAAAGATCTCGGCGCGGTGGTAGAGTACTTTGAGCCGCCCGCTGTGCCTGGTTATGGTTCGTCAGACGGTTTTTCGTTGCGTTTGTTAGACAAAGCCGCCACCACCGACTACCAGGAATTTGATAAGGTGAATACGGAGTTCATGCATGCCCTGGGTAAGCGAAAAGAGCTGACCGGCCTGTTCACGTTCTTTGCGGCCAACTATCCGCAGTATGAGCTCATCATCGACAACGAGCTCGCCATGCAGAAGGGTGTTTCCATTGGCAAGGCTATGGAGAACCTCGATATTTTGATCGGCAGCACCTATGAGCAGGGCTTCACGCGGTTCCGTACATTCTACAAAGTTTACACCCAGGCCGCACCCGAATACAGAAGGTTACCCTCTGACATCCTCAATCTTTTTATCAAAAATGATCGTGATGAAATGGTGCCTTACTCGTCATTCATGCGTATGAAAAAAACGCAGGGGCCTAACGAGATCACACGTTTCAATCTTTACAACTCGTCTTCCATCCGCGGGCTTCCCGCCCCGGGTTACACCAGCGGTGATGCCATCCGCGCGATCCAGGAGGTAGCCGAACAAACGCTGCCGGTGGGTTATGACATTGCATGGGAAGGTCTCTCTTACGACGAAGCGAAAAGAGGAAGTGAGGCGTTGTACATTTTTATCGTGGTGCTGATCTTCGTTTACCTCGTGCTGGCGGCGCAGTATGAGAGCTTCATCATACCCCTGGCGGTGATCCTGTCACTCCCGGCCGGCGTATTCGGTTCATTCTTGTTACTGAAGGTAATGGGTCTTGCCAACGACATCTACGCCCAGATGGGATTGATCATGCTGGTAGGCTTGCTGGGCAAAAACGCCGTGCTCATCGTTGAGTTCGCTGTTCAAAAACATCAGCAGGGTGCCAGTGTGCTGGAGGCCGCCATCGAGGGAGCCCGCGTTCGTTTCAGGCCCATCCTCATGACCTCGTTCGCCTTTATTGCAGGCCTCATCCCCCTGGTGGTTGCAACAGGACCGGGTGCCATCGGAAACCGTACCATTGGATCCTCATCCCTGGGTGGCATGTTACTCGGCACACTCTTCGGCGTAATTGTGGTGCCAGGATTGTACCTGGTGGTGGGAACGATCGCCCAGGGCAGAAAGCTGATCGGCGATGAAGATGAAAATCCTTTGAGCGAACAAATGGTGGAAGACTCTGCCGATGCCTCCATGATCAGGCGGCTCCTGAGAAAGTTGCGGCTCACGAATGATAAGAAAAACAACATCTGAGGTCTTGCCCCATTCTCATCAACCGTAAATAACCGTATCACACTTTTCCGGCTCATTGTAGAAGCGCAATTTTATACTACTGGTTGCAGCGCTCCATTCTACAATTCGTCGGCATGAAGGTTATTGTCACGTCCTTTCTATTACTCTGCTTCGCGCTCACAAATGCGAACAGCCAAAAGAGTGTGAACAGCATTGCCGTGCAGCATGCCATCAGCCTGCCCCTCGACAGGACAAACGCTTTCATCAACAACATGAGCCTGCGTGGCATTGCGCTGGATTACCGGTACCACCCTACCCCGGAAACAGGGATCGGCGTGAGCTCCGGCTGGGTGGCATTCTTTGACAGGAAGATGCGCGATACGCATGACGTCGCCAACGGGGTGCTTACTGTTTCAGGAAAGCAGTATCGTTACCTGAACAGTGTGCCATTTCTGCTGGCCATCGACCACTACATGCATGCGGAACGGTTCCTCTCCCGGTTCATCGGGCTTGGCATCGGCACCACGTACAATAGAATAGACAAAAAAACAGGCCCGTATCAAACCCGGCTTCACGCATGGCAGTTTACGCTTGCGCCGGAAGCGGGGGTCCGCATCGGCTACGACTTCAGTTTCTCTACCTACCTGTCACTGCGGTATACCTACAACCTCGAGACAAACGCACTCTGCGATCAATCCTATCTTTCTGTGAATATCGGGATCATGCACCGGTAAGTTTATCACGCACCCAATCGCGAACCCGAAAAATCTCAAGCATCCATGAAAAAGCTCACCGTTATCTTATCGATCCTGTGCATTAAAACACCGGCCTGTGCGCAGGTACTGATCGCCCTGGTCTTTGGAGATAAACTGCAAACCGAGAAGCTTACTTTCGGGCTGGTGGTGTCGCCTACCTTCAGCACCATCTCCAATCTTTCAGGCGACTACAGGAGCGGCCTCGGCCTGGGCCTCTATTTCGATATCAAGATCTCGAAAAATTTCTTTTTACATCCCGAAGCTGCTCCGAAGGCGTCGCTCGGCGTAGACGGCCTTAGCCCCTACTCCACGGGCAATGACAGCCTTGACGCTCTATTTGTCAACGGTGTGGTTAATCGCAAGCTCAAGGCCATCAGCCTGCCCCTTTTATGCAAGTACCGCATCAAGGGCCTGCTGTTTGCCGAAGCCGGGCCACAGATCAACTGGATACTGCGGGTCAGGGATGTTTACACAGCTGAGATCAACGGCAACGAGCTTACCTATGAAACAGAGCTGAAGAATGAATTCACAAGATTCGAGGTCGGCCTGGCGGGTGGCCTCGAGTGCAAGCTGAAAAAGGACAAGGGCATGGGCCTCGGGCTGCGATATTTCCACGGGCTGAACGACATCTGGAAATCGCGGGAAGGAAAACAGGTAAACCAGGCGCTTCAAATCAACATATCCATTCCCATTGGCACCGGCAAGGCTCAAAATGCCGGAAAGAATTAAACATCAAAATCTCATCCCCATATGACAGCCGAAATCGAAACCACACCTGCTCCCTTTGTTTTCCTGATCGTGATGCTCGTCATCATGCTGGTAACAAGCTATGTTGAAAGATTCAGGCTCAAAAGAAAGTTACGCAGTCATGAAAAACGGCTGAAGGCGTTTATGCAAAACATCTCCCTTGTGGTGATGGAGCTCGACTGTGCGGGGCACGTGACGTACATCAACGAGTTCGGCGCCAGGTTGCTGGGTTACACGCCTGAAGCGCTCGTTGGTCTCAGCTGGTTTGAGAACTTTCTGCTCGCCCCTGACATTTCCCTTACAAGAAAACTATACACCGAGATCCTCAACGGAAAGCTCCACACGTATACCTTCAAAACCGTGGTGCGGTGCAGGGATGGTGCCGAGCTCAGCGTGAGCTGGTTGAATTTTGCCATACAGGAAGCTGACGGCGAGATCCAAAGCATGATGAGCATTGGCCGTGATGTTTCAGGTGAGGAAAGTATTGCCAGGCTGGTGGCGCAGCTTCAGCAGGAGCTGGAAAAGGAGAAGATCACGGCTACGGAGCCTGTACAGTTTGAGCTTGACAACAATGTGATCGGCAAAAGTGAAGCCTTCATGTATGCGCTTCAAAGGGCCATGCAGGTAGCCACTACGCATGCGCCTGTATTGCTCGAAGGCGAGACGGGTGTGGGAAAAGAGGTATTTGCCAATCTCATTCATCAAAACAGCTTGCGGCGCAGCACACCTTTCATCAAAGTGAACTGCGGCGCACTGCCCAAAGATCTCATCGAAGACGAGCTCTTCGGCCATGAGAAGGGCGCGTTCACGTCGGCACTGCAGGCGCGCAAAGGACGGTTCGAGCTCGCCGACGGCGGTACCCTCTTCCTGGACGAGATCGGAGAGCTTCCCATCGACATGCAACCCAAGCTGCTCCGCGTTTTGCAAAACGGAGAATTCGAGAGGCTGGGCGGACAAAAAACACTCAAGGTCGATGTACGGGTGCTCGCAGCCACCAACCGTAATCTTGCGGAAGAGGTCAGCAATGGAAATTTTCGTGAAGACCTGTACTATCGCCTGAATGTCTTCCCCATCACCATCCCTGCGTTGAGGAACAGAAAAGAAGACCTCACCGATCTTATCAACCACTTCATTACAAACAAATGCAGGGAGTACAATAAATCGATCGAGCAGTTATCCAGGGCAGACCTGCAGCGCCTGATCGATTACCCCTGGCCTGGCAATATCCGGGAGCTCAAGAACGTGATCGAGCGCGCCGTTATTACCAGTGAAGGCCGGCAGATCAGGTTCGACTGGTGGCAACAGGGTGGTAAGGAAACAGCCAATGCCGACCAGACACTTGAAAGGATCGAAAAAGATCATATCCTGTCTGTAATGACCCGGTGTCATTGGAAAATAAACGGCGAGAACGGCGCCGCGGAGACCCTGAACATGCACCCCAACACATTGCGCTCGAAAATGAAACGGCTGGGCATCACGCGCCCCCAGCACAGGAACGGCTCAGGGGAAACAACGGAGTAGACACTGCACAACGATATTTCGTGAGCGTCACGCAGGGTCGTGAGCAGCGTTGCCAAATTTTTCTAGTGCTTGCCAGGGTATTTTTTTGCTACCCGTGCTCACAGCTCAAAAAATGGCCAGTGGCAGCGCAGCATGCCTGGCGGGTTCGTGATAACCGGTGCCCGGTACAGCATTGGTAAAGAATACAGGCAGCATTCTCATAACTCGCATCAATATGAAATCCTTGTTAACATGGCCAACAACACCTATTTTCTTAAGATCACCGGAACCATCAGCTGGGGAAAGCATACTGAATTTCAGCAAACCATTCAATTCGTATTTAACCATCTGCCTGCCGGATGCATTGCTCATGATCTTGCCCGCGACGTTTTCGCAACCAACGTCTATCACCTTTTCTCGATGTGGAATTCAGATGCAGCACTTGCAGCTTTCAAGAGCAGTAAGGAATACCAGCTGGTGAAAGGATCTTACCAAACCCTCGGGTCGTATGAAAGCACAACAACGGGGCGCCTGGCCGATGTCCAGCTGTTCGAAGCAATTGAGATCGATCTGTAAAATGAATACCTGAAACGCAATACCAACAACAGCTCTAACTAAAAGCCAACATGAAAAAGAGAAAGAACTATTATCTCATGACATTCGCTGCATGCCTCCTCGGCTTCACAACATTGGCGCAGCAAAGAGAAAAAACCATGGACATCTACGGATTCATCATGATGGATGCCGGCTACAACTTCGACCAGATCGACCCGAACTGGTTCGACGTTGTTCGCCCAACAAAGCTTCCGTCATTCAAGAACCAATACGGGGCCGATGGCAACTTCTACTTCAGCGTGCGCCAGACGCGTTTAGGTTTCAAGAACTATTTTGAGACACCGATGGGGCAACTGCGCACCCATTTCGAATTCGAGATGTTCGGTACCGGTGTGGATGCAGGACAAACCACCATCCGTCTGCGGCATGCTTACGGAGAGCTCGGACAATTTGGCGCCGGACAATACTGGAGCCCGTTCATGGACATCGATGTATTCCCCAACACAGTAGAATACTGGGGGCCGACGGGTATGGCTTTCTTCCGGAACGTACAGGTGCGATGGATGCCCATTAAGGGTGACACGCGCTTAACCATTGCGTTGGAAAGGCCCGGTGCCAGTGCCGACCAGGGTGTATATGCCGGGCGTGTGGAGCTGCAGGGCGTTGTGCCAAGATTTCGCGTGCCCGACCTTTCGGCAGAATACCGCAGGGCTATGCCATGGGGTTATGTGGAGATCGCAGGTATTGCACGACGCATCGAATGGGAAGATCAGAATACAGACAGCCTTCAGCTCAGTGGCGATGCGCTCGGCTGGGGCCTTAACCTGAGCACCAACGTTAAGATCGGAACCAAAGATGTATTTCGCGGCTCGATCCTCTATGGCGAAGGTGTACAGAACTACATGAACGATGCCCCGGTAGATGTTGGCATAGAAAATCAACCGGGTAATACAGTCTCGCCCGTAAAAGGCGTGGCACTGCCCTTAGTTGGTATTGTGGCATTCCTCGATCACACCTGGAACGAGAGATTCTCCACCGCCGTCGGTTACTCCATGATAGACATCGAGAACTCCGATGCGCAGGCAGACAATGCCTTCAGCAAAGGACAATACATTGTTGCAAACCTGCTCTATTACCCAACGAAAAATGCGATGGCGGGCGTCGAGCTCCAGTGGGGTGACCGCCACAATTTCCGCGACGACTTCACCGCGTCCATCACCAAGGTTCAGTTCACCTTCAAGTACAACTTCGAGCAATCGTTTTACAAAGACACCAATTGAAAAGACTGCGCCCATGGATAAGCATTGCCTGCATCACTTGTTCCTGTTTCAGTACAGTACGCGCGCAACATACGCAGCTGTGGCTGGACCTTGTCATGGATTATCCTTTTGCAAACCAATACTTATTTGAAATGGAGGCAAGTTATCAACGGCTGTTAACAAACGACTCGACCTGGCGCAGCATCAACTTTACGCCAACGTTAGAGTACCAGTTCTTCAACAACGTAGACCTGATATTTTCAGTGCCACTCGCCTATACGGCGCAGACCGAAGATTACGATTCATTCGAGGCACGGTTATCATTCGAGGGCCGGATCCACCTCACCCAGAACAAGCGGGTGAACACCCGCCTCGTATTGAAAGGTGAAAAGCGCTACTTCCTGAATGTGGACGAAGATGCATGGGAAAACAGTACGCGGGCGAGGGTAAAGGCAGAAGCCACCATCAGCATCAATGCGCCGGATCTTTATCGCGACAAGCTCTGGTACGCCATTGTGGATTACGAGGAGTTCTTCGTCACCGACCAGGAATTGAATGAGCGGTACTCCAACAAGAGACGCGCACGGCTGGGCGCAGGTTACCGCCTGGACTACAGGAACCGTTTCGAGCTGATCTTCACCCTGCAATCGTCACGCAACAAGATCCACGATGACTTCACCAGCACAGACAATGTGGTGCAGCTCCGGTATAAGATGTTCTTCAATCCCTCCAGGCCGGCTTCCATCCAAGACCAAACACAATAACCAATGAAAGTGAACATTGCCATCCTCAAGGCTGATATAAGACAGATCATGGTCACAGCGCTCATGTTGCTGGCCGGTAGCAACCTGGTGGCCCAGGTGTATTCCAACAAGGAGGTTGGCAAAAAGAATGAGGTTCTCATCGACAGCATCAAAAACACCACCTGGCCTTACGCATTACCGATACTGGGAAAAAAAGCGACCAGCGCGGGATTCAACCTGCCCTACCCCATGGGCATCAATGTGAACTACCTGTGGCAGCGTTCAGACATTGTGATCGAGAATCTCCGGGTAGGATTCAACCATGGGCCTATGCATGACCTGAGCGAGGTCATACGGTTCGATGACGCCACCTCCAACGCCAATGCCGTCAACATCAGGCCCGACTTCTGGCTGCTCCCCTTTCTGAACATCTATGGGATCTTCGCCAGGAGCAATCCTTCCACGGAGGTTGACTTCGGCATCTACGTTCCTGACGCGGATGGCAACTGGAACAATGTATTGTCGCTCAACACAGAGGCGAACTTCAATGCCACAACGTTCGGGTTCGGGGTCACGCCCACAATAGGCGTTGGCGGTGGATGGATCGCCCTCGACATGAACTTCACCTGGAGCGACATACCGGAGCTTCAGGATCCGGCCTTTGCGACAGTGCTCGGCCCGCGCATGGGCAAATCGTTCAAATTCAGGCGCCCGGATCAGAATATAGCGATCTGGGTCGGCGGATTCAGGCTGCACATCAATACCGGAACGAACGGGTCTGTTCAGCTGAACGAAATATTTCCCACGCAGGACCTGCAGCAAAAGGTAGACAACGGGGCCGTCAGGGTTGAAGACAGTCGTCAGCAGGTAGATACCTGGTGGGGTGGCCTGACACCCGCCGAGCAGAAAAATCCGGTGAACGCAGCTAAATATGAAACAGCAAATCGCGCGCTCGATGCCGCGGGCAGGTTCATCAACAGCCTGGATCAGGCGCTCAATGACGAACAATACGCCTCCGTTCAGTATTCGCTCGACAAACGCCAGAAGAACATGTGGAATTTCATTGTGGGCAGCCAGTACCAGTATAACAAACACTGGATGCTTCGCCTGGAGATCGGGTTCTTCGGGTCAAGGCAGCAGTTGCTGGGCGGGCTGCAGTATCGTTTCGGGATCTAAATAAAAAATTCAAATCATGTCAACGCTATGCATATACGCCGTGTGTTTCAGTCAGCCACCGTAAGCCATGGCCAGAAACGCAGTTTGAAACAAATCAGCAAAAAAACGAATTCATAACAGATCTATCTATGAAAAAACAATTCCTTATCATTTTTACAACAGCATTGCTTGCCGGGTGCTATCCAGACGGCCCGGACTATGTTGAAGACATCGATGTGGTATACACTGTCTACGACCAGGCGTATGATTTCAAGACGCAAAAAACGTTTGCCATGCCTGACAAGATCGCGGTAAGCGTTGAGGTCACCAGCGAAGACACCCTGATCGAATACATGAACCCGATCTATGCAACGCCAATTCTACAAGCCATCCAGCGGAATATGGAGAACTACGGATGGAGCCGGGTGAACGTGGATCAGAATCCTGACATCGTATTGACACCCGCCGGGCTTTCCACCACCACGTATTTTTACAGCTACTGGTACGACTGGTGGTATGGCGGATACTGGGGCTGGTATGGATGGTATTATCCACCTTATTATACGGTGAGCTCCTACACTACCGGTACGCTGCTGATGGTGGTGGCAGACCCGAACCAGGCCAATCAAAGCCCTATCAACCGGTCGCCCGCATTGTGGATCGCGGCCGCCAACGGTCTGCTCACGTACAGCTACGACCTGTCACGGGTCAGCGAGGGAATCGATCAGGCTTTTACACAGTCACCTTATCTGAACCTTAAATAACACGTTATGAAAAAATTACTGATCATCATATTCTGCTTCAATGCCTGTGCTACCGTAATGGCACAGAGCAATTTCACCCTTTTCTACTCGGTAGGTTTCGGCACCGGCGACCTTGGCGATTTCATAGACAAAACAAGCTGGCGCGGCATGTCCATGGACTACCGGTACGCGTTCCAGCCCAACATTGCCGCAGGGTTCAGCGTGGCCTGGACCACCTTCTACGAGGAGAAAGGGCGCGACACTTACAGCACCGAGAACCAATCGCTCACCGGCAAGCAGTTTCGCTACAGCAACCAGGTGCCGATACTGGCAACCCTGACCTACTTCTCGCAACCCGACGGGCCTGTAAATCCTTTTGCAACGATCGGTATCGGCACGATGTATACGCGCAGAAATACCGACATGAATGTGTATACCATGGAACAGGAAGCATGGCATTTCCTGCTTCAGCCGGAAGTGGGCGTTCAGGCAATGATCGGCGAGGGCGTTGCCTTTACAGTTTCAGGCAAGTACTACCACGGCTTTGAGGCGGGAAGCGAGCTGTCTGACCCGCAATCATATTTCGCGCTCAATGTCGGGTTTTCCTTTATTGGCCTCTGAACCACACCAACACATCACGCATGAAAAAACTTCGGATCTTCAAAATGCTGTGCCTGGTTGTGATGATGCTGTGGCTCTGCAACGCCCGCGCTCAGAACCGGAAAGAAAAAGACCTGTTGGGAGAGAAAGAGATCCCGGCCAACGCCTACTATGGAGTGCAAACGGCGCGGGCACTGGAGAACTTTGCCATCAGCGGCATGCCTACAAAATTCTATCCTGACTATGTGAAGGCCTTTGCCATCGTAAAACTTGCGGCAGCCCGTGCCAATGCGGAGAACGGAAGGTTATCGCAGGAGAAGCTGGCCGCCATCGAAAAAGCATGCAAGGCCGTGATGGACGGCCAATACCATGACCAGTTTCTCGTTGACCTGTACCAGGGCGGCGCCGGCACGTCGGCCAACATGAACACCAATGAAGTGTTGGCCAACATCGCGCTCGAGCTGAGCGGTCATAAAAAGGGCGACTACCACTACATAGAGCCCCATGACGACCTCAACATGGGGCAGTCTACCAACGACACCTACCCCACCACCATCAAGGTGGCGCTGTTGCTGCACAATGACAAGCTCATCACCGAACTGGAAGCGCTCTCGCAGTCGTTCCATAAAAAGGGCGATGCGTTCAAGTCGCTGCTGAAGATGGGCCGCACCGAAGGGCAGGATGCAGTACCCATGACGTTGGGCCAGGAGTTCCATGCCTTCGGCAACCAGCTCGATGCCGAGATCAAAAGCCTTCGTGCTTCGGAGACATACCTGTGCGAGCAGAACATGGGTGCCACGGCCATCGGCACGGGCATCACCGCTTCGCCCGGGTATGCAGAAAAGGTTGCCGTTCACCTCGCCAGGATCACGGGCAAGCCGTTTGTCATGAGCAGTGACCTCATCGCTGCCACCAGCAGCATGCAGAGCTACGTCATGTACTCGTCGGCGCTGAAAAGCCTGGCCATAGCGCTGTCGAAGATCAGCAGTGACCTGATCTTTCTCACGTCGGGCCCGCGCACCGGCATCTTCGAGATCAACCTGCCGGCGCTTCAGCCCGGTTCTTCCATCATGCCAGGCAAAGTAAATCCTGTGATGCCCGAGGTGATGAACGAGGTTTGTTTTAAGGTGATGGGCAACGATGTCACCGTAAGCATTGCCTCTCATTCTGGCCTTTTACAGCTGAACGCCTATGAACCCGTGGTAGCGGTAGCGCTCATGGAATCACAGGGACTGCTGTTCAAGTGCCTTCCCCTCTTCCGCAAAAATTGCGTGGATGGCATTACACCCAACGAAAAGGTGCTGAAGCGCAACATCGAACAAAGTGTGGGCATTGTAACAGCGCTGAACCCGGTGCTCGGTTACGAAAAAACCACCGAGCTGGCGAAAGAGGCGCTGCAAACCGGTAAGGGAATATTGGAATTGATCCGCGAGAAAAAATTGCTGACGGAAGACCAGATCAAAAAAGTAATGGACCCGGCTGCCATGACCCAGCTGAAGTAAAGTTTACAATAAAATTTTTAAAGCGATAAAAGATGAAAACGATCATACAGAAGTTCAGGAACATGTTCACCATACTACTCATGGTGGCCAGTGCCATTGTGTGGGGCCAAACGAAACCCGTCATTGTGATACTTGCTACCGGCGGTACCATTGCAGGCGCGGCAGGCTCAGGGGTGCAATCGGGTTATACATCGGGGCAGGTGACCATCGATGCCATGGTGAACGCCGTGCCCGACATCACCAAGCTTGCCACCATCAAAGGTGAGCAGATCTCCAACGTAGGCTCGCAGGATATGTCATTCGAGATCATGCTCAAGCTTGCCAAACGTATCAAAGAGCTGGCCGCCGATAAAAATGTGAGCGGCATCGTGATCACCCACGGAACCGACACCATGGAAGAGACCGCGTACTTCCTCAACCTGGTAACCCATACCAGCAAGCCCATTGTACTGGTGGGTTCCATGAGACCTTCCACCGCCGTGAGTGCCGATGGACCGCTGAACCTGTACAACGCCGTGTCAGTAGCGGCAGACCCCAACGCAAAAGACCGCGGCGTATTGCTGGTAATGAACGACTGGATCCATTCGGCGCAAACACTGACGAAAGTAAGCACCACCGCCGTGCAAACCTTCATGTCGCCCATACGCGGCCTGATCGGAACTTCGGCTTATGGTGTCAATGAGTACTATCGTTATCCCCACAACCGGTACGGAATGAAAAGCGAGCTCAGCGTAGACGGCGTAACCGCCTTACCCAGGGTGGATATCATCTATGGCGACGCCGATATGCCGGCAGACCTGATCGATGCCTCCGTGGCCAATGGCGCGAAAGGAATTGTGATTGCCGGCGTTGGCAACGGCAACATGAACAAGGCTTCTCTTGACGCGTGCGCGCGGGCCAGCAAGAAAGGTGTGGTAGTGGTGCGAAGCACCCGCGTGGCTACTGGCAACGTGGGCCGGAATGTAGAAGTGGATGATGACAAGCTCGGGCTGGTTGCTTCTTACGATCTCAATCCGCAGAAAGCACGGATCCTGTTATCCGTGGCGTTGCTGAAGCCCCGTAAGCTTGACGAGATCCAAACCATGTTCTATGAGTATTGACAGGCATCCCTTGAGAAGACTATTGCCAGCAATGATCTCAGCGCTGCTGATAGTCTTCTTACTGCAGGGGCCAGCCTACTGTCAGACCAAAAAAATTCCCGACGGGACAGAAGGCATCTATCATGAAATTCCCGTTGCAGATTCTGTAACAAAAGCGCCGTTGCAGCCGAATGAGGCAAACACCCCCTTTTCTACTTTCAAAATCGGTCTCGGCTTCATCTATGACGTAGCAGCGTATCACCAGAGCGATGTATTCAAACAGCAGATGGACTCTGCGGACCTCGCGCTGGAACCGAAAGGCAAGGTTCGCGATTTCAGGATCCTCGGCAGCGGCAGGCTCAAAACAAAGAGGGCTATCAGCTGGAAGTTTGCATTTATGTACAATGGCGATACCGATGAGTGGCTGGTCAGGGAATCGGGCGTTACCATAGGCGTACCGGAGCTGGCCGGCCATTTTTTTATCGGCAGAACCAAAGAAGGTTTCTCGATGGTGAAGGTCATGAACGGCCACTCGCCCTGGACAAACGAAAGGCAGATGGCGCTGGACCTCATCCCCATCCTGGCAGACGGCATCAAGTATTTCGGCTTCCTGCCCCGCTCAAGAATATTCTGGAACGTGGGCGCGTATAATGATATCATCTCCAAAGGTCAGGGTTTTTCAACCTTTGCCTGGCAGTACGTGGCAAGGGTCGGATGGATGCCCATGTACGATGCGCAGCAAAATAAATTATGGCACATAGCAACAAACCTCCGTTACGGCAAACCCGTTGACGGCGCCATCACTTTAAAATCGCGCCCTGAATCCAACCCCACACCCCAGCTCATCAACACCGGTAAATTTCAAACCAATCGTTCCAGTCATATCGGCCTGGAGATCTATCACAGCCAGGGACGCCTGATGCTGGGCACAGAGTTCATGATCCACAATTTCTATTCGGATGAATCTGACAACCACCGGTTCTTCGGAGGCGATGTTGTAGCCAGCTATATGTTCACACCTACCCGGCGGCCTTATAATACGATCGGTAGCATCTACGGATTTGTGCCTGTGAACCGTTCCGTTTTCAAAGGCGGCTGGGGAGAGTGGGAAGGTGTTCTCCGGGTCTCGACCTTTGACCTGAACGATGGCTCCATCCGGGGTGGCCAGATGTGGCGGATCACACCGATGATCAACTGGTATCTTTCCAAGATCGTACGCATGGAATTCATCTATGGCTATGGCATCCTTGACAGGTTCGATCTCCGCGGCGCAGTACAGTTCTTCGAAAGCCGGATCCAGTTCACCATGATGTAGCCAATAGCCACTCAGATACCCGCGTGCGCTCATGGCACGATTCAGAAAACACAAAAATCACTTTCTATAACCTTAACCATCATTTTATGAAAACAACAATAATGCTCCTGGTGATCGCTTTTTCCAACGCAGCCCTGGCGCAGTCGTATGAAGAAGATGTCGATTACATTCAATCGATCTATGGAAAAGAAAAAAAAATGCTCGTTGCAGATTTTATAAGGCTGGAGGGCACGCAGAAAGACTCCTTCTGGCAATTGTATGACGAGTACGAGGGCAAACGAAAAGCGCTGGGTAAAAAAAGGGTACAGCTGTTGCAGAAATATGCGGATAGCTACGCTACCATGGATGACGCCACCGCGTCTCAGGTGATCCGCGAAACTGCCGCGCTTGCGGCCGAGACCGATAAGCTGGTGTTTACCTATTTCAAAAAAATGGAAAAGGTGGCAGGGTCAAAGGCAGCGGCACAATTCTATGAGCTGGAAGTTTATTTCCTGAGCGCCATCCGCCTGGCGATCCTTAAAAACATTCCGTTCATCGGTGAGCTGAAGTGATCTGCAGCGGACAACGTTTATTACGGACATTAATAATAACAAAGATCCTGGGCCCGTCTGGCCCAGGATCTTCACATTTTACCTAGAGCTCTTTTCTAGATCTTGTTCTTTTCCTTGATAAATTCTCCCTCTGGCGTAAAGAACAATGTCTTTTTATCTTTGCCTTTGACCACATTTACCTGGAAGTACTCCTTCTCCGTTCTTTTGTCTACCACTTTCAGGCATTTGTATTTGTTGGATGTGATCTGGTAACCCGCGTAGTCGCCGCTGGTTGCCGCGGTGGCGATGTTGGGAGGCAGCTTCAGGTCGACACCTTCTATCTTCAGCACTTTAAGCTGGCCTTCGTTGTCATACAGGCAATAAATGAATCCACCTTTTTTTCCTTTCAGCCTTACCGTATAATATTCGTGGTTTCCCTCCCTGATCTTTTTTTCGAGGGCCTGGCCCCATTCGGTATCTACCATCTCTCCTGAGTTGAGGTAGTACTGAACGGCCGCGGTGTTGTCAGGGAAATCTTTCTTCACTGCTTCAACAATGGCCGCGGGGGTCTCGCCGGCGGAAACCTTTTTGGAATAGATCGTAACATCATCCTGGGCATACGCACCGGCATTCGCCACCAGGATCAACAACATGAGCATATTTGAACTTTTCATAGCTATAAAAAAATTTAAGGTTGATTATTATTCCGACCGGTCGCATACCATCCAGAAGCCTTTTGTTGTTCCCATTCGGCCTGATAGACAACAAACTGCTGTTCTGTAAGAATGAACTTCAGCTCATGGTCGCGCGCCTCGTACAGGCGATAGGCATGCTGGAATTTGGCATACCGGTCTGCATGGCTGGTGCGCAAGGAGTCGAACCGTATTGCATAACGCGCATCGAGTGCAGCAACCACAGAAGCCTGCTCATCCGTAAGGCAGAGACTGTCTTTCATCCATTTGACAGGCAGGCCCGGTTCGTTCAGGATCTTCACCGATACGTATGATTGAGCCATCGACAGATGGCCACCGAGGAACAAAACAGCCAACATGACAACACATTTTACCTGTAAAGCTTTGATCATATTTTACGGCGCTGGTTTTTAACCGAAAGGTACACTGAACCTGTCGCCGTTATGAGTGCTTTACCGTGATACACCCGTGAAGGCCTGAAAGCATGATCACATGTGAACCACCGTCTTCAACTTCTTCAGCGACCGATCCCGTTGTAACTATGCTCCAGCAATCCGGGCAGGGTTCAATTGGGTAGTGGCGGGTAGGAGTAGCGGGGTTTTTCGCTGCTCCTGGCCCGCCCAGCCCTGAACCCACACACAGGGTCCGGTGTTCTTTAAAATGCCTGCAAACCGAAGTACGATCTTTCCATCGCCTCCTTCTTATTTTCGCCTTCCACGCCCGGGGTTTCGGCGCAGCAGCAACCTGCCATCACATCACTGACAGAAGGCACCACCTGGCTTACGATCTCCTCCTGCAGCTGAAACAGGTCTATTGTTTCCGCGTCTTTCTTCTCTATGGTAGTTCCCCACAACTGGGCGCCCGTTTCGCAAAAGTTCAGAAGAATGTGTATCCGGAGATGTTTGTCGAACTGAACGCACCCCGTCAGGATAAATGACGCCTTCAGCAATACGCCCGCCTCCCGGATGTCTTTGAGCTTTTCAGCGATGTGATGGCTGGAGAACGATGACACCACTGATAACGCGCGGTTGGCTGTGAAGCAGGTGCTCAGGTAAATATCCAGCCCACGAACAAACGAGCCGTGGGTCTTGTGCTCGCTGATATCGTCAAACTCCAGCACGGCCAGCGTAGGCCTGGCAACACCCTCGTCATTTCCGCTCCAGGTCAGATACCTGGAGGCGCCCTGTGCCGGAGGTATGCCGTGCGTCAAAGACCGTTCAGTAAAGGTGGGTATGTAACTTCCTTTGGGCACAACGATCTGCACCTCGTCTTTATCGGCCCGCTCATAGTAATACTCCTTTAAAGCGCGACGCAGGCGCCCCGCGTGAATGCGCACGATGGAGTCGATCTGAGGATTAAAATCCGGATCCTTCTTCAGCGCGTTGACCGCAATGGTATACTCTTTCAGCTCATGGCTGCGACCCTCGAGCGTCTCGTTCACAATAAATGTGAGAAAACGCGTCAGCACAATTGAATCCGCGAAAGAGCGGGTTTTGAGGATGCGTTGGAGGTGCATCCGTACCTTTTCATTGGTAACAATTTCCATAGGTGATTGAAGTTTGAGATCCTTTTCAAAGCCAAGGGGGGTTGGTGCTCAACCGGCGATACATGCATGCACGTTGTCAAATGCTCCCATTGCCCGCCGGGCTTATCTCAAAGCTAGATCAAGGCAAATGGAACACCTGCAAACATTTCACAAGGGCTGCCATCTTATAGGAATACATGGCCAGGTTTGTTTTTTTTGCCACGCTGGTTTCATCGCGATGCTGCTGCAGGTGCAAGATGGGTCAACGTATCCATTCGTGCATTCAGGCGCGACTGAAAATACAATTCCATTTGAATGAACCTGGAAGCGCGGCGGGCAGCAATAACAGGCTTCAGCCTTCTGTAGTAGTCACGGCAGATGCGCTTATAGTTCACGCCGTTCAGCAGCATCTTTTTTGTCAGCATGTGCTGGCGGTTCTCCCGTGTGGTGCCCAGTGCCGCATGTTCGGCCGCCAGGTGCAGGCGCTCGTTGAACAGGGCTCTCCGGGTAGCCTCATACTGCTCATAGATCGTCCAGAACGCTCCGGCTTCGGCCTGCGTAATGTCCAGCAGATCGTATACCACTTCTCTTTTTTCACGCTCCCAGATCACAATCTCCAACGGCATTGTGGTGGTCCGGGCCTGGCTCTTCGCCGTTGATGCCGTTAGCATCAGGGCAATCATGCACAGGCATGCCAGTACAACCCCGCGGATACATGTCTCCGGCTGGCGCCGTTCGAATTGTGTGCCCGGCAAATAAATGAGGTATCTATTACTCATAACATAAGATGCAAGTGGCGCGGCAACGCGCTGTATAGGCGCAATAGTAAGGCTCACCGCCCGGATCTTCGCTCAAAAAAAATCGCGGATGCCAATGTATCGAACTTCTTGGCACGTAAAAATACTTTGCAATGCACCAATACCGGCATGCAAAATAATATTCAGGGATACGCCGGAAAAGCTTGCCAAACGGTGTGTGGAGATCGCTTTATTCTCTGAAATACGAGCATGATTTTTTTGCCCCGGGCAAACCCAACCCAACCAAACCAAACCAACCATACATGGAAGCTGGATTTACGTTTATCTCTTTCCTGGACCTTGGCCTGATCGTTACGGGAATAACGTTGAGCATGGTGCTCTGGAATTTCCCGAAGGAAAAAAACAGCGCCAACAAAATACTCTCAGTGGCCATGCTCGCCATTGCATGGATCCTGTTTGTGGGATTCCTGATCGAAACACGCCTCATCACTCATCTCCCCCATTTTTATCGCACGGGGCACATTGCGTTCCTGGCCCTTGCGCCGCTCCCCTACCTTTACGTAAGGCATATCGTACTAAAACAAAATATCTCCGCGGCAGATACCGTCCACGCGATACCGCTGGCCCTCTACCTCGTGGATTACATTGCTTTTTTCCTGCTACCGGCAGATCAGAAGTTGTTGCTGATCCGGCAGGACATAAGCGGTTTCAAAACCACCAACAGCTTTGATGAAGGTTGGTTCTCGTCTGATGTGTTCTATTATCTTTTACAACTTTTACTGGTGTTTTTCTATTGGATATTGCAGGTACGTCTCTTATACCTGCACGTCTTCAAAGGCTCCGCATCGGGTCACGACAAAGCACCGAGGTCATGGCTTTATTACTTCATCTCCACACAATTGTGTGGGTTTGTGCCACTGCTGGTGAAAGAGACCGATGCGCATGTACACTGGACCATCGTCACTGTTGCGGCAGGCGCCCCGGTGGCAGGTATGACATTATGGTTATTTCTGAAACCGGAGATCTTATATGGTCTGCCAGAGCAGGAGGCAATCGAAAGTATTACAGACGCGGTCGTTTACAAGCAACACAACGGAGCAGATATTCATGCGCAGGCCCTCACTACCCTTCACGATAAAGACATGGCTCAGCAATTGCACGCATACATGACGGAATCCAAAAAGTTCCTTCAGCCTAAGTACACCATCAACCAACTGTCGAGCGAGCTCAACATTCCGCCTCACCACCTTTCAAACTTTTTAAATCACCAGCTGCATATCAGCTTTCATGATTTTCTGAACAAATTCAGGGTAGAGCATTGTATCGAAAGAATCAAAAAAGGCGACGCACAACGCCTCACGCTGGAGGCGCTGTCATTTGAATGCGGTTTCAGCAACAGGAACTCGTTTACAATTGCCTTTAAACGTGTTACGGGCATCACGCCCTCTGACTTCATCCGGTATGTCAGATTAACGGGCTAAGCACGCAGGGTAAAGGTGACATTTGTCTTTTTGTGCGCATTTCATGCATAGAATGTTTCTAAAGATGAAGACCAAAATAACGCCATAGCATGCAAAATATCGCAAGGCCTCTTTCCTTATAAGATTATGCCCTAACATCTCTAAAAAGCGACCAAGACCAGATAAACTATGCGAAGCGCAGCCACGGTCGCCAGTATCTGTAACGCACGCAACGGGGTGGCTTGGGCTCTTTGAACAGTTATTTAATTTTTATAACCGGCAGGTTTCTTACATGGCAAAAGTTTGAACCCATGTAACTTTTTTGAGCGCGGCACATTTTTTTTAGCCGGTTTTTTGCGAAATTCATCGCAGGCAATAGTTCGATCACGCTTTGAAAGCCTCACGGCTTTTTTCCCGCATAGTCTGATCATCGATCCGAGTAGCATGGCTTTGCTTGGCTGGTTCTTCAAACTCAGACTAATATGACACTGACATTAAATCTGCCAGCGATCGTCTATATCGTTGGCGTAGTACTCGGCTCGATCGTGTCTTCCATCTGTTGGGTCTACCGCCGTAATACAAGATCCTCCATGAGGCTGCTCGGCGCCTCCGTATTCAGCCTCACCTGGACGTTGTTTGTGTTCTTCACTTCAGAATCGCAGCTGATCATGTACCTGCCCCACCTCTTTCACACAGGTTATATCTCCACGCTGCTTTACATGCCTTTTTCATACTTTTTCATACGGCAGTCTACACTGGGCGTCAACCCATCGTATAAAGACCTGGTCCATGCCCTGCCGTTGATCCTCTTCCTGATAGATTATTCAGCGATCTTTTTTTTATCCGCCAACGAGAAGGTGCACCTGATGGAAGCGGATAAAAATTCGGCATACGTTCTCCAGCAGGGGTGGTTCATTCCGATGTATCTCCAACGCCCCGTACGGTTCGTGCTGTTCCTGCTCTACGCCGGCCTCCAGTTCAGGCTGGCCTTCACTCACTATACGCCTAAGCGAAAATGGTTAACACTTTACCTCACAGCGCAATTCATGCTGGTGACCTACTATGTTATTTATCAATTTACTTTAGACCCGTTTGTGTGGAGGGTCATTAACGTCGTAGCGGCGGTATACCTGGTGTTCATTGCCATCGGGCTTCTTTTTCACCCGAGAATACTCTACAATTATGAGCTGACAACGGCGGAGAGCAAGCTGACGGACCGTATCAAACGACTGGATACAGTGAACAACATTGACAGCCTGCATCAAAAAAGAAATGAAGAGCTCACCCGGCGTCTCGAAGCGTTCATGGACAGGGAAATGCCACACATGCGTCCCGGGTATTCCATCACAGACCTGTCTGCTGCATTGCAAATACCGGCGCACCACCTGTCGGCATTGCTCAACCATCACCTGGGCCTGTCTTTTAACGAATACCTCAATAAACGCCGCATCGAGCACTGCAAAGAACGCATCCTTGAGGGCGCGGCAGAATCACTGACACTTGAAGCGCTCGCATTCGAATGCGGGTTCAATAACCGGAACTCCTTTACATCTGCGTTTAAACATTTCTACGGAATGACCCCGTCAGAATTCATCAAACTGCAAAAAAATACACTGGCAACTGCCAAGGAATCTTAATTGTAAGCAGGTGATTTAAAAAATTGGCAAGGGTTGAACAGCCGCCGGCTAATTTTGATCAATCAGTCGCATAGCCATATCGGTGACCAACTATCTACGGGCTGCGATTGAATTATTGCCAAACTCATCTCTCCTGCTCTCACCGGCAGGAGAGACATGGGTTACAGGCAGACTGTGATCATGAACCATTGACGATCCATCATTAAAAGTTATGAATAAACTTATGATCAGCTTATTGATTGTCAGCTTCCAGCTGCCGCCTGCAGCCATGGCACAAACGGATACGACCAATATCAGCATCCGTTTGACCATCAGCCCGTCAGAGGCCTTTTGGAAAGTTTACCGCCAGTATGAAACGGCCTATTTCAACCAACTCTTAAAAGCAAATCAGCTGGCCGCAGACTACGCAGCGTGTGTGGCAGGCAATGACGCGGCCACGCACAAGGTTTTTATGAAGTGGCTTAAAAATGATATAGCAGGCGACAAGCTCAAAAAAAGATATTACAAAAAATTCAAAAGAGTTTCATCACCACGGATGGCCTCAGCGTTCATCCGGCGTGAGAACAATGCAGAAAGCGAGGTAAGCCGTTTATGGATCAGCACGGCAGAATACCAACGGGATCGCGGGCGTCCACCCATTCCATAAAAGAAAGCGGCCCAACCTCTCCCAATGAAGCAACCCATTGAAATTACCTGCTTGTAAAAGCAATGCGGCCTTATTGTGCCCGAAAAAACCAATGGAAACACCAAACTTAATTCTTACCTGTATGGAAACAAAAATCTGCTACCTGATCGATGACGACGATGACGACCGTGAGCTCTTTGAAACCGCGTTGTACCACGTAACCCAGGAGATGTGCTTCATGACGGCCACCAGCGGCGTGGAGGCGCTTCAGCAATTTTGCGGGCACGAAGACTTTACACCGGATTATATTTTCATTGATCTTCACATGCCGGTGATCGATGGAAAAGAATGCCTGGCCGAGATCAAAAAAATAAACCGTTTCAAAGACATACCCGTGGTGATGTACTCCACTTCCATGGCCCAGCAAGACATTGACGATACCCGGAAGCTGGGCGCCACGGCCTACATCAGCAAACCCTACAGCATGGCGCAGCTCGAAAAAATGCTGCAAACGTTCTTCAGCGAGTACAACCCCAAATCGCAGGCCCATGGATGAAGAAATTACAAGACGATTGACTCAAATTCTGCTGCAGCTCGACAAGGCACTGGCCACTGCCAACGCTAAAAACGAGATCTACCACCGGGTGACCCATGTATTTGAAAAAAATCCGGATGACCTGCACTTCTTTCTGATGTATGAGCTCGATGCCCATGCGGCTACACGCGTTGCCATTTCCGATGCGGATCTCTTCGGGGCCATTGCTCCGGAGAAGCTCAGCCTGCACGATGAGCACACGGCGTGGCCGTTGCAGGCAGCCGCGCATTGCAATGATTACCTGATCTTTGACACCGAGAACCTGTTCATCAAAAAGATCTCCCTTGAAAGCTGGCAGCAATTGCCCGCCAAAATGCTGTTGTTCCCCCTGAAACAGCTCTCAACGCTCCAGGCCAGCGCCGTGGTGATCTTCGGCACCACGT
Source organism: Chryseosolibacter histidinae (assembly GCF_018598225.1). Lineage (GTDB taxonomy): Bacteria > Bacteroidota > Bacteroidia > Cytophagales > Cyclobacteriaceae > Chryseosolibacter > Chryseosolibacter histidini. Next base: position 68,880 of record NZ_JAHESF010000026.1, read on the forward strand.
TATCGGGCTCGCTGCTGGAAACACAGATCGGTTTTATGAGGCTGATCGCCGCGAAGATCGCCTGCTGCCTGCAAAACGTAGAAAGCCTGACGGAAACCAGGCAGCTCGCCAGCGAAAGGCATGCCGCTGCGGAAGCACAACTGGAGCACCTTCGTTATATCTCCAGCCACGACCTGCAGGAGCCCCTCAGGAAAATAAGGACCTTCACCAATCTTCTGCTCCGCAGCGCCCATGCAAACGGACTCCCCGCTGAGCACCTGAAAAAGATCGACCATGCCGCCGCCCATATGTCGGGCCTGCTCCAGAATATTGTGAGCTATGCGAGCATTTCAAGAAGCGGCAATTTCACTGAATGGGTAGACCTCACTTCGGTTGTTGAAGACGCCACGGCTGCGTTTGAAACAGAGATCCGGAAAAAACTGGCCGTGATCACCTACAGTACCCTTACAAAAATAAAGGGCGACCGAAAACAGCTGACCGATCTCTTTAAAAACCTGCTGGAGAACTCACTGCGGTTCTGCGAGATCCCGCCCGTCATCAGCATATCGCACCGGCTAACCTCAATGAAAGAAGGTTATATGCATAACTATGTGGAAGTGATCTATACCGATAACAGCATCGGGTTCGAACAGCGCCATGCGGGCAGAGCGTTCATGATGTTCCAGAAGCTTCACAACAAAAAAATGCTGGGCAACGGAATGGGCCTTGCCTTTTGCAAAAAGATCGTGGAGAACCATCAGGGCTTCATCGATGTTGAATCAAAAATAAACCAGGGCACGATGTTCCGCATCATGCTCCCGGTTGAAAACGACCCGGAGGAAGAATGAAGTAAGAAAGGCAAGGGCCGTCTTACTTCTTCTTCACAGGAGGAGGAAAGCTCTTCATGATCTTGGCAACGGCGGCCGGTATGGTTACATCGGGCTTGCTCGAAGGCGTATCGATCTCCTTGTTGCCGATGCCCTCCCAGATCAGCCTGCCCGTGACCGTATCGATCACCTCTATGATCAGCGACCCATCGGTATAATCGTCTACATTGAAAGTGGTGTGGCCACCGCCCATGCCCACACCCCAGCTGTAAGGCCTGTATACACCGCCGTAATCGTAATAATTGGTGGTGGCGGTCACCTCTTTCTTGTTGGTCATGATGGTAACTGCATTCACCTTCAGATCAGGAGTATCGTTGTCCTCCTCAAATCCTTTCGCGATCATTTCGGCCCTGATGGCATTGATGATCCGGTTGGCGTTCAGCTCACTCATTGCCTGATCTTTTTCGCTGAAGTTCCTCATGGCAAAACTTTTATAATTGCTGAAGTTCGCGCTTCTGTCATAGTCGCTGGTGACTTTCAGCGGTGTTTCACAAGACAGGCCGGTGATCATCAGCAGCAAAAGCGGTATTGAATGTTTACTTTTCATATATGGAATAGATTTGAGACTTGAGATGTGAGATATGAGATGTGAGATTTGAGACCCGGGATTGATCAATTTGCTTTTTCAGCGGGTTGGTTTCGTTTTCCCAGCTTGTACGACAAGCCACCGCCCAGGCTGAACTGGTAAATGGTGGAGTAGCTGTTCACCGATACACCGCCGCCGCCCGTGCCGATGTAGGCACCACCACCCGCGGCCTGTACGGCAGATACAAGCTGTGCCTGGACCTTGATGGCTACAGTTTCGGTGGCCCAAATGTTGCACCCAAGCCTGATGCCCCACGCAAACTTGGTCAGCGAAGAAGAATTATTGGTTGATTCATTGGTGACGTTCAGCGTTCCTACACCCGCCATCAAACCACCATAAGACTCTAACTTACCATTTTGTGAATGCACATGCCGGTTACCGGCCAGCATCATATAATTGATATCCAGGGTGAGATCGTCAGTAGTGACAGCAACAAACTGCCCGGATTGCCATGTAGTGGGCGCGTGGGTGTCTTGCCGCAGGTAGAGGAGCTCAACGCTATAGGTTGGACGCAGCGAATACTCGATGCCTGCGCCCCATTGAAAACCACCTTCGATGGTGCCATGGTAGTAGTTGTAAGAGTCGGCATACGCTTCGAAATAGTCGTCGAAGACATAGCTGCCATAAAGATTTACCCGCACGCCCTGCGCAAGCAAGCTGTTTCCGGCAATAAGAAGGAAAATGAAGGTCCAGTATTTTTTCATCCGTGTTGGTTGTTGGTCTTTACATATTTTATAAGATGCCACTGCGCAGGCGGTGCCTGTCAATAATCATCGACTACGCTGTTCCAGATGCGGTCGATATCCGGGTTGAGAATAATATCTGTTCTGCGATTCTTTGCCCTGCCTTCCGGCGTGAGGTTGTCAGCCACCGGGTTGTATTTTCCCTTTCCCGCCGCGGTAAGTCTGGCAGGCTCCACATGGTATGCTTCGCAAAGAAGCTTCACCACTCCATTGGCTCTTTCCGTGCTCAGCGACCAGTTGTCTCCACCTTTCCTGTATTTAACATCATCTGTGTTTCCGAGTACAATGACCTTCAACCTGGGATAATCATTCAGCACCTGGGCCAGTTTTTCCAACGCTTTCTTTCCGTTCTCGCCAAGCTTCGAGCTGCCAGTGGCGTATAAGAGATCGTCGGCAAGGCTTACGTGCAGCAGTCCCTGCCGGTAGAATACAGCTACACCCCTGTTGGAGAAATCGATCAATGCGGTAGTCAGCTTATCGTGAACACGCTCCAGTATTTCCTGTTCGCCGGCAAGGATCTGCCGCATATCGCTGAGCGCTTTCCGGTCGAACTCGCAGGCAGAGCGGTAATTGTTGTATTCCCGGTGAAGAGAATCACAATGTGTGGAGAGGTCTCTCAGTTCGGAACGAAGCGTTGCCGAGTTCTTTTCAAGCAAGGCATTGCGACCGTTCAACGTATTTATTTCCTCTTTGAGCTTACCACTGGCGCACGCCATCAGCAGGTTGCAGAAAAGCACGATCAGACCTTGTTGCAATCGTCTTTTGATCTTTGCCATCTCCATATATCAGTTTTATTCTATTGATCGATCTTCTTCCATGGCCGGCAGCGGCCAGCCCCCTTTTCAGGGGCCGGCACTACCAGCACACGTTTATGAAAAAAATAACCACCGCTACACGCCTATTTAAAAACACAGTGTCACGGAAAACCGGAGAACACTGCCACACCTCACTACCGGAACCATGCGCTTCCAAGCACCACGTAATAAGCCCATTGCTCCGGCCCCTTGGCCAGGTCGAGCCCCATTCTCAGCTTGAACTTGCGGGCCACCAGATAACGAAAACCGCCACCACCAGACGAGGTCCAGGGACTCTTGCTGAACGTATTCCATTCATCATACACTTTACCGGTTCCACCGAAGCCCACCAGGCTCCACCGGGGCACAAAATCCCAGCGCAGCTCCACTTCCACAACGGAGTAGATATTGCCCTGGTACCGGGCCACGGGCACGCCGCGTAAATTCAAATACGGAAGCAGGTAAAACGGTGCATCGCCAAAAACCTCCTGCATTTCGTATCGAAACCCGGCAATAAGCGCCGGCCACAACGGCGTATAGAAATGAAAAAAAGAATTGAGATTCACATAGTCATATTCGCTGCCGAACCCGTTGTCAGACCATCCTGTAGACAACCGCCAGTACATGCCACGGTTGGGTGTAAAAATGTTGTCGCGGTTATCCATCTCCACCACAATGCCCGGCATGCTCACCCTGCTGCTCCACTCCTTGCCGTCAAGGAACTCAGGCAGGTCTTCCGATTGCAGCTCAGCATCGGTATTCAGAAACAGGTATGAGATGCCAGCGCTCCAGGGCGAGGCAGCAAAATTCTTCTGAAAAGAAGAAAAGAATGGTGTGGTCCTGAGCTTGAACCGGAACTCCTTTTCTTCGCCCTCGTCAGTATCGCGGTAAAAGGAAAGGTTCAGGTCGGCATATCCTCCAAGCACCCTGTACTTGCTCCTGGCCCTCGCCCATGTACCCAGGCGAAAAGCCATGGCAGCCCAGCTGTTATTGAGCGTATACAAACCGCCGCCACCCGTAATATCGGGCGGCACCTGTTTTACCCTCACCTTCGATGAAACGGTATCGCTGATGGGAGGCCGGCGTTTTAAAAACACCAGCGCCAGCCCGCCACCGAAGTTACCCAACGCGGGCTCGGTGATCACAAACGGCAATGGCAGAAAACCATGTGCATCGATCAGGAAATTGCTCAGGTCAAACGCGTGGTCTAAAGAATCTTTGAAGTGCATACTATCCTGTTCCTCCCCGGGCTGGCCCGCGGCCGGCATGGAAGAGATCACTATCATAGAAATTGCCGTCAAAATTTTCAGTCTTTTTTTCACACGTTCTCTTGACACTTTCAGAACTTACCGTTCTGCGAAACTCCATTCAACCCAGTGCCTACAGCTTACAGGCGCGCGCATCGGCAACAACTAAAACCGACAACTCCCGGGTGCAGCACCTGGTCGCTGCAGGCGAACTGTGATGCATAGTTAGCGCAAACTTTTTCTGAAGGTTAGTTTAATACTGTTATACACAGTAAAGGACTTATCGGGGCAGCGCTCCCGGGCTACCTTTACTGCAATATGATCGCCAGGACTGCAGCGCACCACACCCATTGCCGCTGAAGATCCTTTGCCTATAACTTGCTACGTTCAAACAAGGAAACTAACACGGGTGATGACTCGATGCACCAGGGCTTATGAGCGCAGATATCGAATTTATGATCGGGCGATTCCCGGCGTATAAGGAACGGATCCTGAGTCAGTATGAAGTAGATGAGGATTTTAAAACATTGTGTGAAGACTTCTATGCGAGCGCATTGATCCTGCGAAGTCAGAAGAAGAAACGTATCAAAAACAAAAAAAATGAGCTCGAGTATCAGAAACTGTTTCTCGCCCTGGAGACCGAGATCTTCGATCTTCTTACCAGGGACTAATCGCCATGAAGATGCAAACCAGGAACATACAAGCCTTCGCATTCTTTAAACGCACCGTGATGAGTGGTGTCTTCCTGTTGCTGCCCATACTCATCATCGCCGTGTTGTTTGCCAAAATATGGGCACCCATCACCAAACTCGTAGAACGCATCAGCTACCGGTTGAACGCAGAATTCCTGCCAGGCCTCAATGGTGTTACCATACTTGCCCTGTGCGCCATCCTGCTGCTGTGCTTTGCGCTGGGCCTGCTGGCGCGCCTCGCCTTTGTCAGCGCCTTTTCTGATTGGGTAGAGAACAACATCATCAAGGTGCTTCCTGCCTACCGGTATTTCAAGATCATAGCGCTCGAGAAAATGGGTGTAGCGCACCACGAGGATCAGGTTTGTTTGCTGGTGTACGTGCAGGGCACATGGCAGCCCGCGTTGCTGATCGAAGATGGCCCGGGTACCTGGCACACGGTCTTTGTTCCGCTGGCGCCGTCGCCCAATATCGGAACCATCCATTTCGTACAGGCAAAACACGTCATAAAGACAGATCACACCCTCAACGATTTTCACGAGTTCATCCAACGATTCGGCAAAGGCATCATTTCAAAAGCGGAGATCCAGCTTCCCGAAACGATGGATTGATCTGTTGAAACACTTTTTCACTCACAGGCAAAATGAAAACAACGTTGTGTCTTCTCGCTACCTTTTGGCTCACGCCATCTTGCTTTGCCCAGCTGGGTGTAAGCTTTCTTGGCGGATACGCCTGCAAGGAACAATTCCCCGTTACGCCCGCGGTGGTCAGGATCTCCGACGGCTTTACCTATGGCGCCGGCGTGGAGATCATGATCCTGGGTGTTTATGGATTTGAGCTAAGCTATCAGCGGCAAGAAGCTGAGTTCACCGTATCGGATGATAGCGGAAGTGAAACAGACCGGGGCGCTATTGACCTTGTGCTGTTGGCAGGATACCGCTTGCACGCCCTCACCGATGTTGTAACCCTCTATGGCGGCCTTGCTTTTGGATCGGCCGTTCTTTCCAACCACGAAAGAGACATGTCAGCGTATCGTTTTGCCTGGGGCGGCAGGGCTGGTGTCAGGTACAGGTTATCCGATACGGTTGGCTTCAAGCTGCAGCTGCAGCTGATTGCCATACCTCACGCCGGCGACGCTTCTGCATGGCCGATATCAGGCGCCCCTGCCGCACCTTCAGAAGGTTATGCGTATGCCCTTCAATTCGGCATGGCAACGGGTGTCTGCTTCTCACTTTTTCAGAACCGGGAATGAACGTTATCATTTCTTCAGCACGCAACCTACGGCGCCTGTTCATCCATGGCCTTGCACTTTTGCTTACCTCTTGCGCCGCCACCAGGTACATTCCGCCGGGAGCGTATTTTTATGACGAAACAGAAATAGTGATCAACGGCAAGGGGCTTACGAAAAAGCAAGGCCGTGCGCTGAAGGAAAAACTGGAAGCATCGCTCCTACTGAAAAGCAACCAGCGCATACTCGGAAGCAGGCCGGCGGTGTGGTTCTATTACATAGCGGGCAACCCGAAGGAACATGCTACTGTGAGGCAATACATCAAAAAGACCCTTGGCTCACCACCCGTGTTCCTCAGCGATATGCAGCCACAGTTTTCAACAAAAGTGATGACGGCAAAGCTCGGCAACAACGGTTACTTCGGATCATCGGTGACCTACAAGATCTCCACCAATCCGAAAAATAAAAGCGGCAAGATCACCTACGCGGTAACGCTGCCTGAGCCGTATCATCTCGGCACCATCCGGTATTGCCTGCAGGACGATGGCAGGTTCGCAGCGGTGTCTGAAAAACTACAGGAGCACGCATTGCTGAAAACCGGGCAACAATATGATCTCGAAAGGTTAAAAGCCGAGCTGCTGCGCATCGAAAAAGTATTCAGGAATGAAGGTTTCTTTTTCTTTAACAGGAACCTGCTGATGTTCGAAGCAGACACCACCGAGGGCAACCACACCATAAACCTGGACCTGCGGTTTCGTGAGGCACCCCCGGCGAGGCCCGGCACCACCTACACGCTCGATGCCGCGAAGTTCTACTTTGGCAGTAACCTGTTGCTGGACTCGGCCTCCGCCCATCGCGACACGCTCACGCTACACGATTTCGATTTCATTTATGACCGTAAAAATTCCGCCAACCTGATCAATCCGGGTGTGATCGCCGATATCAACGATCTCAAAAAAAGCAAGGTCTATTCCATTCAGGCCGAAGAGGCTACCCGCCGCCACATCCTTGACCTGAGCATGTTTCAATCACTGAGAATACAATTCATACCCGCTCCCGACTCCGCTGTTCTCACCCCGCACGTCTTTCTCTCCACCCGGAACAAAAAAAGCCTCACCAGCAAATTGCGGTTTGTTTCCAAATCAAACGGCACGATCGGGCCCGACGCTTCGATCACCTTTACCAATCGTAATATTTTCAGCGGCGCAGAAAAATTCGATCTCTCCGTATCAGGAGCCTACGAGACGCAGATCACCAACAACGAAAGCAACACACTGAACGCTTTCGAGGTCAAGCTCGAGTCTTCGCTTTCTCTCAAACGCCTGCTGATGCCTTTGAAGACCGATCACCACCATGGCACCTATTTACCTACCACCGTGATCAAAGCCGGCCTGGATTTTCAGAACCGCATCGACTATTACAACATCGGGGCCTTCAACACATCTTATGGGTATATTTGGCGCACCTCCAGGTCGCGCTTCCATGAATTTTCTCCTGTGATGGTGAGCTACGTCAATACCAGCAATGTTTCTTCCGAGTTTTACGATCTGCTGGTGCTGAACCCTTCGCTTGCCATTTCTTTACAGGATCAGTTCATCCTGGGCTCACGGTATGCCTACACCATCAGCAGGGCCAATGACAAACCCAATGACTCATTCGAAGCCGATGAATGGAGATCCAACCGCTTTTATTTCAAGGGGGGCATCGAGCAGGCCGGCAATTTACTTGAGCTGCTGCTGAGAAAGGCCAACGAAAATGAGGAGAGACCTTATCAAATATTGGGCTCGCCCTATTCACAATACATCAAAGGCGATGTTGACGTTCGTTATTACTGGCGCCTCCATGCCCGGCACTGGGTGGTGTTTAACGCCATTGCCGGAGTCGGTTACGCCTATGGTAATTCACAGACAATGCCCTACGTCAAACAATACTCCATTGGCGGCGCCAGCAGCCTCCGGGCATTTGCCGCGCGCACCGTTGGTCCCGGCAGTTACAACAGCAGCACCGATCCTGCGTACGCAGACGACTCTGTTGCCTTTCAGGATCAATACGCGGGCATGAAATTGCAGGGCAACATCGAGTACCGGGTTCACATTCACAAGGTCTTTCATGGGGCACTCTTCCTGGATGCCGGTAATATCTGGACCTTACGCGAAGACAGTGTGCGCACCGGGGCGCAGTTCAGCAATCAATTCTATAAGCAGCTGGCCATCGGCGCGGGCATCGGCGTACGCCTGGATTTTAAGATCTTTCTGCTGCGCTTCGATACCGCTTTGCCCCTGCACAGACCCGACAGCGGATGGGTGATCCAAAACATGGATTTCAGCAGCTCGGCCTGGCGAAAAGAGAACATCATCTTCAACATTGGGGTAGGTTATCCGTTCTGATCTATGCCCCTCTTCAACCTGGGTTACTTCATACTTCGGTTTGGCTTCAACCTGCACAGGGTTTGTCGGGCTCACGACCGGTCACGGAGCTTCTTATTCTTTTTGTCGGCAGTGGTCGGCGGAAAATCTTTCATGATCCTGGATACCGCGGGTGGTACCGTAGAGTCTACATCGATCCACGGAGAATCGATCCTGCTGTTGCCGATCCCCTCCCACACCAGGTGATCGTTGCGGCTGTCGATGATCTCGATGATGAGCGATCCATCGGTGTAGCCCCGCACGTTCCAGGTGGCATAGGCAGAATGTTTGCCGGTACCCCAGCCATAGGGGCGGTAAACACCTCCATAGCCGTAATACTTCGGGCCCGATAACACTTCGGAAATATCGGTCAGGATCGTCACCACGTTAACTTTCAGATCCGGCGCGGAGATATCTTCCGCAAATCCTTTTTTGATCAGCTCTTCCTTCACCGCATTGATGATCTGGTCTGCGTTATGCTGACTGAGCGACTGATCTTTCTGCCGCGGCCTCACCATGGTAAAAGTGGTGTACCGGGTGAAGTCCTTCGTGGTATCGTAATCCCGGGTCACCAGCACAGGCCCTTCACAGGCAAACACAATCATGGCCGCAGCATACGCCAGTAACTTCTTTACTTCTCTGCCTGTCATAAATCAATTTGAACAAGCTGCAACGAAAGATATTTTCTAATGGTACAACAACCCGATGCTCAGGTTCAAATAAGACTGGGCTTCCAGGTCATCGGTGCTGAAGCAGTTATTGTAGCTCAGCGCAACGTAGCCGTAGAGGTCCGCGTCCAGTTTCATACGCACTCCAATTTCAGGGCTGAGAGAAAATTGCCACGCATCAGTCCGGGCGCCCTCCTGGCTCATGCGAACATCCAGCCTGTTGTAGGTTACCCCCGCCCCAAAGCCCGCAAACGCAGACATATTTTGTTCTGCATGAAAGTAGTAGTCGCCCATAAAAAGCAACGGCAGGCTGTTGATGTAACGGAACTGTTTTCCCGTCAGCGAGGCGTGGCCTTCAGACAGGGTATACGTTGCTCGGTCTTTTTCTTCGTAGAATGTATACCATCCCGTCCTGGCACCTATACACCAGCTATCATTGATGTGGTACCTGTAATCGAACGTAAAGCCTCTGAAGCTCACCTGATCCACACGGTCTTTTGTGTTGCCTAACGGAAAGCTGATGGTATACTGTGTAGCGGCTGCGCTGTATTGGCCATAACCACAGACAACACCCACCATCATTGCCGGAACTACCAGGAGCAGACTCACCCATCTCATCGCAAAAACATTTTAACAAAAAACTTCACACAGCATTCCGGCAGGCACGCATCATACATCAGCAGTGAAAAGATCACCTGCTGAAGCTCCAGCATAGTTACACCATCTTTTATTGACAGGATAGTTAAATACAGTGATACACTGTGTAGCCTTTTCGATTGCTGGCAGACCATCGCTGGCAACGCCATGAAACGGAGTATTGGATAAGAAGCAGCTTTGTTAAAAAGCGCCTCAACTAAAAGTTTCCTGAAAGGTAAATACCATACAAATAGTAAATTCCATTCTATACTTTCCTGTCAAACTTTGCTAAGCTTGAGATAGATCCGCTCTGAAGTCTGGCCATTAAACAAAATAGCCTATGGAGACACTATTGCTCGGTCGAAAGGATGTAAGAGCTTTACTTACCATTGATGAATGTATCGCCGGGGTAGAGCAGGCTTTTAAACTTCGGGCGTTGGGTAAAGCGCAGGCGCCCGGTGTTCTGGGGGTGCATGCGCACGATGGCGGGTTTCATATCAAAGCAGGCATCCTGACCCTGGGGCGCGCGTACTTTGTGACGAAGACCAACGCCAATTTTCCGGACAACATGAAACGCCATGGCCTGCCAACCATACAGGGTGTTGTGGTTGTGAGCGATGCACAGAACGGAGCGCTTTTAGCCTTACTCGATTCCATCGAAATAACCATCATCCGTACAGGTGCTGCAACCGCTGTCGCCGCCAAATATCTATCCAACCCCGAAGCAAAAACAGTTACAATTTGTGGCTGTGGCAACCAGGGAAGAATTTCGTTGAAAGCATTGCTTGCGGTGAGAACCATAGAACGGGTTTTCGCCTATGACCAGGACGAGGCCATCGCACAAAGATTTTCTGAAACGTTGGGCCATGAGCTGAATGTCGATATCGAAGCTGTGGCCGACTTCAAGGCAGCGCTGGCCAAGAGTGATATCTGCATTACCTGTACGCCTTCTAAAAAACCCTTCATATCCCGGAACGATATCAGGCCCGGTACTTTTATTGCAGCGGTTGGCTCGGATAATGACAACAAGCAGGAGCTCGAGGCCGGTCTGCTGGCAGGTAATAAAGTGATAGCCGATTCCATCGATCAGGCATCAAAGATCGGCGAGCTGCATCATGCCCTCGATGATGGTGTAATGAAGATCGGCGATGTTTATGCCGAATTAGGCGAGATCATCGCGGGCCTGAAACCCGGCCGCATCTCAAAAGACGAGATCATCATTTTTGACAGCACAGGCACCGCCTTGCAAGACGTTGCCGCCGCTGCTGTTGTGTATGAAAAAGCAATTGAAAGAAGCCTCGGTGCCAGGCTGAATTTTGCCGATTGATACCGGTAGCACGGTCACGCGCAGTCTAAAAGTATTTGGCGTAAACGTATTTTGATAGCGCTTTTACCAGCGCGTTGAATGAAGTTGGCTTGACGATGCAATCAACGGCGCCCATCGACTTCAGCGCTCTTACCTGCTCTTCTGTGCAGGTAGTTGAAAGCATTATCACCGGAATTCCCGAATACCTTTCTGAGCTTTTTAAAAGTTGCAGGCACTCTTCGCCACCCATGATCGGCATGTTGATGTCCATGAAGATCAGGGCCGGAGGTGTTTCCAGGTTTTGGATAAGCTTTATAGCCACACTGCCATTGGTAGCGGTCAGGCAGTTGATCGTGTTGTGACTTATAGAGATCAATTCTGTTTCGTTCAGGTAGGCCGCTGCTTCACAGAAGAGCTCCCTGTCATCAGGATCATCGTCTATAAAAAGAATAGTCATAAAATGGATAAGTAGGCAAGCGCCGGATCAGCAGGTTGGGCTGGTTCTATCCGATGGTCACAGAAGCTGCTCCTATATTACAAACTTGCATGAATTAAGCTTATGCCAATCCATCATTTAAGTAAAACGCTGAATTTGTCGCCAGATGCATGGGCACTCAGAAGCGCCATCGCCGATCAGTCAGTTTGCTGACAGAACCCGCTTACTACTAAGCCATTCACACTAAAAGCAACCAGAGATTTATAGGACGCCCAAAAGCACGCTATCAGCTCTCGCAGTATCTAAGGCGGGACTTCTAAACAGCTTGTTAAAGGGACATACCATATGAATTTCGTCAATAGAAATTCTTGTGCGGGCAAGCATCTTACCGCTCATGTCATAACGATGAAACACGATCTGCTCGTCTTTTCCATGGGGCTGAATAGCTTCCACACACGTAAGAAACATTCCTTCGCCGAGCACACGTGAATAAACCCCGATAAGTTTTCCTGATTGTTTACTTAACACAAGCTCCTTTAAAATACCCTTTCTGGTTTTTACAAAATCCAAAGGAGTGTAATCATAAGGTGTAGTCTCGGTTGTTTGCATGGAAACAAAGGCTTTGATCTTCTCAGCAAAGTTCATGGGTAACAAGTATGATTTAAGCGAACCGGCAGTAAAAAATTATGCCAAAAAACGCATTGTGGAAACCTTGCCCCTTCAAATAAGCTCCGTAGGTCTGCCTGCATTGATGATGATTTATTGGTCTCGTGAATCTATTTTGATGGCCTGCTGAACCTCCCTGCCGTCATCGATATAAACAATGTGCATCCGCTACATGAATTTATTTTATGCTTTCAATGGGCTTCACCGAGTAGTGGAAATTGGGCTGGTACTGCTGAAACGCTTCATCCAGCTCAAATTGCATTACCTTGCTCAAATCACGGATGTAAATGAGCTTGTTCAAATGCGCGTCGTTGAGCACGACACCTTTCTCAGATACATCCAGAAGCTTGAGATGATTATTCTGCCACATCTCCCCCGCCAACCTGAATCTCAGGCTGATATCGGGGCGAGAATCTTTGATGGCATGCAAAAGCCGTTTTAGCTCCGTAACTGATATTTGATTGTTCCTGGTAGTTAACACATTTATTTCCCCGCCAATTTTTTTTACAATACGTAAGCTCCCGTTAATCGACCCTGTGTTTTATTAGCACCTGACGTGGTGCTGACCCCCAAGGTCATATAAATTCTTTCAGAAAATCTCTCAGCTCTGAATACTCGTAATCCTTCGAAAAAAAGGTTACTCCGTGCGCATCCTCTACCTTAAGAAGCTCGGTCTCGTCGCCATAGAGAATTATCTCGATGGAGCGCAGCCTTGGTTCGCCCCGCAAAATTTCTAAAAAGTTATTGATTTGAATACCGTGCATTGACAGATCCAAAAAAATAAAATCGAAGTGTTGCGCGGTGTTTTTTAAGAATTCGATAGCCTTTTGACTATCCAGTATAATGAGTACAACAGCTCCTTTTGAAATTTCATTAGACGCTTCTGAGAACCCCTGGTGGTCATCGGGGTCATCTGAAACAAGTAAACACGTCTTCAAGGTCATTTAAACGAAAATGGTTATCAGGGCTAAGATATATCAGCCCTTTTAATTAGACATCACAGCCAATTCGAAAAATATGTCAATTATCCTAAATGATAATTGGCATTAGGTTAATTGATTGGGCTATAAAAAATCATGCCAGCCACTGGAGCGTTAACCGGGCATATTATTTTCCAAAGTCTGGCGTACATTTCTTTGCATTATGAAATCAACCAAATCCTTTAAAAAAATTTTGGTTAACCTCGGGGAAAAGCTTGCAGAACTCAGGGTAAAAAAGGGTTACGAAACCTTAAAGGAATTCACAGTGAAATATGATCTGCCCCAAATTCAATATTGGCGAATAGAAAAAGGCAAGGCCAATGTAACGCTCAAAACCCTGGTGAAAGTGCTTGCCATTCACAACCTCACCCTGCAGGGTTTCTTTAGCCTGGTGATTGAAGATGAACGAAATATTTAACGAAGGTAAATTGTACTTTAGCTGCTAAAGTTATCTTTAATGATAACTGTGGAAATAGTTCGTCAAATTATCATATTCGATAATCGCCTGTGGAAGAAATCGAACATTTTAAAATTACTTCCTGGGTGTACGAACCCAGCGCTCAATTCCCTCACGGGTCTAGTTTCATCTTGAGTATTTCTTGTAAATAAACTTAGACAACACTTTTACGAGGTCATTAAAAGCACATGGCTTTCTGATGCACTCATAAGCACCCAGCGACATCAACGCCGTTGCATCTTCACTGGCCAATGTTGTAGAAAGCATGACAACAGGAATGTCGCAAAACAGTTGACCGCTTTTTAATGCCGGAGGCACTGCCTGCCATCCATTACCGGCATGTTGATATCTAAAAAAATATAATCGGGCACTTCCTTTCAAGCAGCGAGCAGGTCAATGGCCATGCAACCATTATGGCCGTAACACACGTAACGGGCTCTTTATCTTCATAAATGAATTGGGAGTTATTTAGATACGTTACTGCCTCGCAGAAAAGCTCGGTATCTTCGGGGTCGTCGTTTATAAACAGTAATGTCATTAAATGAACGCGACTTATAGAGGCGTGTGAAAATTATTCAATAAGCAAACACCGGGTTAACGCTATAATGGAAGTGAGGCTGGTATTGCTGAAAGGCATGATCCAATTCGAACTGCATTACATGTGCCAGATCCCTTACGAAGATCAGTTTGTTTTTTATTTCATCATTGAGGGCAACGCCTTTCTCAGTAAGTTGAATGATGCGCGAGTGATTGGTCTGCCACATCTCACCTATCAGGCGAAACCTCACACAGATATCAGGTCTTCCATCCTTAAGGTCGTATAGCAGGCGTTTAAGCGCCAATACTGGTACTGCGTCGTTATATTTTATCATGTTCACCGCCTCACGCTCGTAAATACAAACGCAAACAACTGTAAAAACTTTGTGCCCGTTTTATCTTATAAGATGTATTTGAAGCGGCTCAAATCCGAAAAAAGCGCCGAAATGCCTGCCGGCTTTGGTAAATGGTAATAAGGCCGCTGTAGAAATTCTGGCCCCTCGCAGTAGCGTGAAAAATTTTGTGGGAAGAGAAACGATCGCCGATACCTCAGCTTTCTAAACACCTTTTGTCAAAAAGGTGTCTACATCTTGAGGTGTATAAATTCCCTGATACGCCCAGGGGTACAAAGAGATGTAATTTCCGAATGCCGTTCTCTCGGTTTGTGCCATACGCGCTTCACCCATATAGTGGAAGGCAAAACAAAAGCAGTTATGCACAATAGGGCGTAGCTGCGACTGTTGAAATTCCTTAGAGAGCACGGAACTATTGTAAGCCGATACGATATCCCGCCTCACTTCGTTCTGCAAAAAGTGATTGCCGGGTGGGTTATCATAAGCTGTGTCAACCCACTTTGCGGTATGGGCCATAGGTACAAGCACCCGTTATTTTTACTAATTTTCGCCATGAAGTATGTCAAAATCGAAGGCAGTCGTAAGTTATCGTCATTTATTGTTCCAATGATGGCGCAGCTGAGCGATCGGCCTGCTTTCGACAATCCGGATTGGCTGTTCGAGGTCAAGTGGGATGGTTATCGCGCCATTGGTGAGATCAATGAAACAGAAAACCGCTTATATTCCCGTAACGGGCTCACCTATAACAAAGCTTATCCTAAAGTTTTCGAAGCGCTGAAGTCCATCCCGATCAATGCGATCATCGATGGCGAGATTGTGGTGCTGGATGAAAAAGGTAGACCTAACTTTCAGAAGCTTCAGAATTACACGAACAATGACAAACATGTGATCCAATATCATGTGTTCGATTGCCTGGAAATTGATGGCAAGTCTATCACACAGCTGCCTTTGGTAAATCGCAAAGAGCTTCTTCGGGAGCTGCTGCCGGAATCAGCCGTCATCAAATATTGTGACCATGTTGATGGCGAGGGCAAAGTCCTTTTCAGGGAAATGCAGAAGACGCACTTCGAGGGAATGATCGCCAAAAGAAAACAAAGTAAGTATCTCATCGGAAAGCGCTCTTCAGATTGGCTCAAGATCAAAAACATCCAAACCATGGAGGCAGTTGTAGTAGGGTTCACTGATCCGAAAGGCTCCCGGAAACACTTCGGCTCTCTGCTGCTTGGGGCTTTTAAAAAAGGGAAACTGGTTTTTATCGGTGGTGTAGGCACAGGCTTCACTGATCAAAGTCTTACAGATGTTTACGCAAAGTTGAAGCCCCTGATCCGCAAAAGCTCACCGTTACACGTTCCCATCAAACAGACGCCAGATATGACCTGGGTAGACCCGTTGCTCGTATGCAATATTGCGTATGCTGAAATTACCGATGACGGCAGCGTGCGGCACGCGGTATTTCAAGGCTTGAGGGTTGACAAGGCGCCGGAAGATGTGAGAATATAATACCATTTGCCGTTGTCACCCGTCATTGAC
Source organism: Chryseosolibacter histidinae (assembly GCF_018598225.1). GTDB lineage: Bacteria > Bacteroidota > Bacteroidia > Cytophagales > Cyclobacteriaceae > Chryseosolibacter > Chryseosolibacter histidini. Next base: position 85,007 of record NZ_JAHESF010000026.1, read on the forward strand.
AGAAACCTAAAAAAGACGATTTATATTATGAGCAATCAAGAAAAAAAGCATGAAGCGCTTTATGACCATGCAGGTGGTTGGAGCGCAATATATAAGCACGTTGAGATATTTTATCGCTCATGTTTGGCAGACCCTGTCTTGCAACCATTATTTGGACACGAGGAGCAACCGGGCCACGTTGAAAAATTTGCGGCTTTCACTGCTGAAACTTTCGGCGGACCTGACAGATTTACAAAAGAAATGGGCGGGTTTTTACATTTGATAGATGTACACAGGGGGTTCAAAATTACAGAGGAGCAACGACAGCGTTTTGTAGATCTATATATGGATGCTGCCGATAAAGCCGGGCTTCCTGCAGATAAACCTTTTCGTGACGCACTTAAATCCCATGTTGACTTTGGCTCACAGGTTGCAAAACAAAACTCAAACGCTAACTCAGACCTCGAATTACACCCATTAAGGGAAGTTCCGAAGTGGCATTGGCATCCTGACGACAAACAATAGACAACCCGCCTGTCACGCCCTAAAATAAGTTTACGTTTTTTTGACATAAGCTCACAGTCACAGCGTAAAACCTTCAAAGGGTTCAATCATGTGATGCATTTTTTGATCTGCGATGGACTATCTTATTATTCTACTGATTTTCACACGCCGTCTGAAGAAGCTTCTGCAATCGAATTAAATGCGATCGGGTACTCGCAGGTATAAGCCCGAAAGTAGGTGTGGATTTTGATCAGTCACCACGTAGCTTACTCCTTTTTAACTACAATCCACGGCGTATGGAATGCCAGCAGGTTAATCGTTTTATTCACACACTTTATTATAGGTTTGAGGCAAATTTTTTAACCCGTTTAAAAACTATGTTGAGCAAAATTAAAACACTTCTCTATTCTTTTATTGTATTGGCTTTTGTGGCCGCTTGTGCAGGCGAAGACGGTGATCCGGGCCCCCAGGGCGAACAAGGTGAGCAGGGTCTTCAAGGCGCCCAGGGCCCTCAAGGTACCCCTGGTATCGGTTCAGCCTACAAGACAGGTTCTCTCGAAGGCACTGTTGCCGGCACACGCAAAGATGGCACAGCCTTCAGCGAAGCCTTTAAGTTTGAATATACTTACAACAGCGTACAGGCTTTCTATGAAGAAGCCGGACAAAAATACCTCGATGCATCGCGCTTCGCAGATCCCAGCGGCAACGGCCCTTCTATGAACATGGACCTGAAACAGGTATCGGAAGGCGTTCTCGAGCCCGCTAATTACGCTTACAGCGTTGATTTCGACTTCCAGAAACCGCTTAATAATGACGACATCTTCGTTATAGACGCCCAGCCTTATTTCCGTGCAACAGAAGCATACGTGAGATCTCTCACGGAAGAGCAGAATGACATCTACAACTTCTCATCGTCAAATATCCCTGGCGGCCTCTGGTACCAGGAAACTACCTACAACGGAACCACCGCAGCTTATCAGCTGGATAGCTATCTTAGCGACGAAGGACTGGTTGAAGTATACTACAGCAAGGCAACAGGATCGCTGCTCGCCATTTACCAGAATTCTACAGGCAACTTTGCTACCTCCGGCACCCTGTTCAACCTGTATAACAAGCTGAAGTTCAAATTCAACGCCACCCATAACATTCCAGTATTTTACGACGCTGCAAACAATGCTGAATTGTTCGTGGCATTTCCTGCGGTGCCTGCCGATCAGCTTACCATTACAAACTACGCCAGGAATACCACTACCGGCGTGATCACTTTCGATTTCGTGATCAAGGTGAGCAAATATCTCTCTAACTCTTCACGCAGAAACTCTACCGGTCATGACCTTACCATCACCGGTAAATTCAACTCAGGCGACAAGGTTTACAAAAACATTGTGGCCCGCGAGCGGAACTAAGACATTTACTTCTATTCAAAAAAAAAGAGGCTGGTCATCAGCCTCTTTTTTTATGCGTTACCCTTTAGCTCAGCTCCCCTGCCAGCGACACGCTGATCATCTCACGGGTGCGATCACGGCCGTACTCACCCAACAGCAACATCAGCTTGGTCACGGCAGCCTCGGTGGTCATGTCGGCACCGCCGATCACACCTATCTTCTGCAATTCACGACTGGTCTCGTAACGACCTTGTGTTACCATACCTCCAGGACATTGCGAGATGTTGAGCACAATCACGCCACGGTCAATGGCAGCTTTCAGCGCTTTGATCAGACCATCGGACGTAGGCGCGTTGCCCGAGCCATACGTTTCCAGGATCACCGCCTGAAGGCCTTTGGTTTGAAGAATGGCATCAACCGTAGACGAAGATATACCCGGAAACAATTTCAGTATAGAGATATTGGGATCGATCTTCGAGCGCAGCATGAGCGATGACTGCTGGTGGTGGCGGATGGCGGAGAAGTTGTAGTCGATCTTCACCCCTGCTTTTGCCAGCGGTGGATAGTTTCCTGAATCGAACGCGTCAAACTGCATGCTCTCCACTTTTTTGGAGCGGTTGCCGCGCAACAGCTCATAATCGAAATAGATACACACTTCCGGCACCAGGGGTTTGCCATCTTTTCTGGCCGACGCCACCTCCAGTGCCGTGATCAGGTTTTCACGGGCATCAGACCTCGGTTCGGCTATGGGCAGCTGAGCGCCGGTGAAGATCACGGGCTTGCCGAGGCCATCGAGCATAAAGCTCAGTGCCGACGCGGTGAAGGCCATGGTATCGGTGCCGTGAAGCACCACAAAACCATCCTGCGCGTGGTAGTTGTCATAGATGATGCGGCTCAGCACCTGCCAGTGCTCCGGGTCTATGTTAGAAGAATCGATGGGCTGCTCGAAAGAGATCACGGTGAGCTCCAGCGCAAGGTTTCGCAATGTAGGCAGGTGCTCGAGGATCAACCCGAAATCGAAAGGGATCAATACCCCTTCGCTGTTGTAGGCCATACCAAAAGTTCCGCCGGTATACACGATCAGTACCCTGCCTTTGGGTGGCTGCGGTGTAGCCGTGTTGATGCTGACTCGTTTGAGGTTCATGAAAACGTTACTGGTTGTTTGGTGGATCTGATGCGCAAGTTAGCCGATCTGCTGAAATAGTTGCAGCGCATTCAGCGTGGTCTGTTGCTGCACTTCTTCCAGGGAGATCTTCTTAATGTCTGCTACCTGCCGGGCAATAAGGGGAATGTACGCGGGCTCGTTGCGTTTTCCCCGGTGCGGCACCGGCGCCAGGTAAGGGCTGTCGGTTTCCAGCACGATCTTTTCCAAAGGCACTTCGGGCAGCACCACATCCAGCCCTCCTTTCTTGAAGGTAGCCACGCCGCCAATGCCCAGGTAAAAATTCAATTTGGCGATCTTCTGCGCCTGTTCCGCGCTGCCGGTAAAGCAATGGAATACGCCCGTCAGCTTTCCATCCTGGAGCTGCTCTACCAGGGCAATGGTCTCATCGATGGTTTCGCGGCAATGAATGATGACCGGAAGCTGGTATTGTTTGGCCCAGCCCACCTGCACGGCAAAGGCCTCCTTCTGCTCTTCCCAGAAAGTTTTGTCCCAGTAGAGGTCGGTGCCCATCTCGCCGATGGCAGCAAATTTTCTTTTCGACAGCCAGTCTTCAACAATGTACAGCTCGCGTTGAAAATCTTTGTTCACGGAAGTAGGATGCAGCCCCATGGTAGCGAAGTACTGCGCGGGGTTCAGGCGCTCCACTTCCATCATGGCATCGATAGACGTGTGGTCTACGTTGGGCATGAAGATCTTCTGCACATTGGCCTCCGCTGCCCGCCGGAGCGCCTCCTGACGGTCGGCAATAAACCGGTCGGCATAAATATGCGCGTGGGTATCGATAAAGAAATTATAGGCGGGAGTGCTCATGTCTGTAGTTGTAGAATTGGAGCGCTAATATACAGTTGACAGTTGACAATCCCGATGTGCCATCGGGATTGTCAACGGGCGGAGTCAAGTAATGATTTCGGCCTTCGATTCGGAGCTGCGCACTTGTACCCTACACGGACTGTTGTCAATTGCCTATTTGTCAATTGTCAACTAACCAAGGCAGTATTTCCTAAAAATAATCACCCCGATAACCAGCGCGATCACCGATGCTACCAGCACGGCACCGGCGGCAATGTCTTTTATTTTCCCGGCAAGGGGCTTACGCTCCAGGGTGACGAGGTCTACAAGGCCTTCAATGGAAGTGTTGATCATTTCAAGGCCCAACACCAGGCCGATGACGAGCAGAATAATACACCACTCCGTGGCCGTGATGCTGAAATAAAAACCCGCGCCTACGGTAATCAGCCCTACAAGCGTTTGCACTTTCAAGTTTCGCTGCTCCCAGAATGAGGCACGCAGGCCCTGCAGCGCATAGAGAAAACTTCTGAAAAATCCGTTCACGGTAATGTCAATAAAAACGCAAGATACAATAAAGGCGCTTCAGTGACTCAGAATAATATCCAGGGCCTTGTCAAGGGCATGATGGCTCAGGGGCACAGAAGTGAAGCCTGAATACCGGCCCGACTTCTCCAGGGCATCGGCAAGATCAAAATCCTGTTGCTGCACACTGAAGGCCATGCCGCTTTCCATCAACTGCCGCGCAAGGTACTGCTGTTCTGTCTGACCCGGCGTGGGAATGAAAATAACTTTTTTTCGCAGGGCTGCCATATCCATCACTGTGCTGTACCCGCTCCTGGCCAGCACAAGGTCTGAAGCTTCTATTACACGCTGCAACTCATGTGACGTGAGGAAGTTGACCTGGTGCGGCTCCGGTGCGGCAGCGGCAGAAAAAATTCCCCTCACCACCCGGTAGCGCAACCCCGACGTACGCAGCTGCGGAACAACCTTTTCTTCCAGCAGGGTGCGCTGCGGCTCCGGTCCTGAAAAAATAGCCACCAGGTCGTATTTCTTTTCCACCGGAGCAGCACCTGGCTCAAACCGCGAAAGAGGCCCGATGTGATCGACCTTCAGTCCGGTAGTGTTTCCAAAATAGGTGAGATCGCCGGCGAGGTTGGGCTTGCCGGGCAGGTCTGGTATCCAGCACCGCGTGAACTTGCTGATATAGCGGTGATTCATCTGGCGCACAACGTTCTGCAGCCACCCGAACCGTTGTGGCATCATGATGTTGCTCTGGTGCGTGATAAAAACGGAGGGCACCCGCGACGAACGGAAACCGTAGCGGTTATCAGAGATGATCACGTCTATACCGCCGCGGGTCACCAGCGCTTCGGCAGCGCGGTGCTCATCGGCGATGGTTTTGATAAAATGCGGAAGCTGCGTGGCCATTTTCCATGCCATGGATCCTTTTGCAGGATAAACAGGATCGTAGCCCGGCAACAGCACCGATGCGAGCGATGGAAATTCAGCCCGCAGCAACGTCAGTGAGTCGCCACTGCCCGCGATGGCAACTTCGCAGCGGCGGGCAAGCAGGTTCCTGATGATCGGAATGCAACGTGACGCATGGCCCAGCCCCCAGTCGAGCGGTGCCACGATCACACGTTTCATGCAACAAGGGGTTTGAAGGTATAACCTTTGCCACCAAAGTGATCGAGAAAACGCGGCAGCACGTAAGTGAGGTTCTTCTCCGCTTTAAAGCTGTCGTGAAAAACAATGATGGAACCAGGCCGGGCTACGGCGATGGTGTTGCGCAGGCACTTCTCCGGCGAGAGGTGCTTGTCATAATCGCGCGAGAGCACATCCCACATTACGATGGTGTAACGGGCCAGCGCATGGATCTGCGAGCGGGTGATACGGCCATAGGGTGGACGAAAGACAGTTGACAAAGGGCAATCGACGGTTGACAACTGGTCTTCGAACTGCTTCACATTGCTGACATACTCGTCTGTGCGGGTACGCCAGCCGTTGAGGTGGTTGAAGGTGTGATTGCCGATGGTGTGTTGTGCTGCCCGCAGCTTGCTGAACACGTCAGGGTGTTTGCGCACATTATCGCCGATGCAAAAAAAGGTTGCCAGCACAGAGGCCTTTTTCAATTCTTCCGTCACAAAATCAGTGGGGCCGTTCACGGGGCCATCGTCGAATGTAAGGTAGAGATCGTGTTGATCTGCCGGCATCCTCCACATAAGCGAAGGATACAGCATGGGAAGAAAAAAAGGAGTTCTGTGCGGTATCATCCTACCCGGCATGAAAGGATGGTGATATCGTCGTGATACCCGTTCTTACCCTTGAATTTATCCAGCGCAACAATGATATCCTGGTGGATCACTTTCAGGTCTTTGGTATACGTGTGATCTTCCTGGAAGTATTTTATCAGCGACTCCATGCCGTACTCCTGCCCTTGTTCGTTGATGGTTTCGGTGAGGCCATCGGTATAGCAGAACAGCAGGAAGTCGTCGAGCCCCGTCACAAAACCTTCGTTCAGGAACGGCAGCGGATGCATGGCGCCCAGCACGGTAGATCCTTCTTCGAGCAGGCGCAGGCCATTCTTCTTGTCGTACAGCAGCGGTGGGTTGTGCCCTGAGTTCACATACACCATGGTCTTGAGCCTGATGTCGTAAATGGCCGCGAAGAAAGTGATGAACTTCTCGCCCTTGGTGTTCTCCAGCACCTGAAAGTTCAGGGCCTCTACAATATCTGTCAGGTTGGGAGTCTGGCGCAGCAGCGTACGCAGCACAGCCTGAAAGTTAGACATCATCAGCGCGGCAGGGATACCCTTTCCGCTCACATCGGCCACACAAATGAGGAACTGGTTTTTGTTGATCGGAATGTAATCATAGTAGTCGCCCCCTACCCTGTCGTGGGGCAGGTAGCTGGCTTCCACCTTGAGCAGGTCTGTGTAAGGAAGTTTTTCGGGGAAGAGGAACTGCTGCACATCGCTGGCGATCTCGAGCTCTTTGCGGAAGGCTTCCTGCTCGAGCTGTTTCCTTGCCAGCTTCTTGTTCTCGATGGCCACAATGATGATGTTGCTCAGCGCCTGGATGAACCGGATGCCGTCTTCGTTCTCATAACGCGGATCGTTCCTGTCGAGCCCGCCCACAAACACCAGCGCAAGCGTATCGGATTTGTGCGTTACCGGTATCACGATATCGAACTCCGTAAAGTCACACTTCTCGAATTCTTTCAGGTGCGTAATGTCCTGAATGGTCTTGAACTGCGGCAGCAGCTTCGAACGGTGAAAATGATGATCGGTGCCAAAGCTGGCCTTGCAGCTCCACTCGTCATCCAGCACAAAAAGCGCCATCTTTTTGATGTTCAGGTTAGAGCGAAGCGTGAAGTTGTAGATCTTATAGAGCGATTCTTCCGGCAGGTTGCTGTTGATAGCCTGGGTGATCTCCAGCAGTGCGTTGAGTTCGAGCTCCTTTATTTCAAATTGTTTCTTGATATCTAGATCTGGCATAAGCGTAGTGCTGTAAAGTTATGAATTTGGACCAAAAGTCGATAGCCAGTGGTCGGGAGTCCGTGACGATCTGTCGGGCAGACGTGTGCTCGTTAGGGAAGGGTCCACGGTCCACAGTCGACGGTCCACGGCAACCGGGCTATGGCTAAGTCTCATGTTTTGCTGAAAAACTCGGGAATGGGCAGGGTTTCACACACCGCATGGCTGTGGTCTGTGGACCGTCGACTGTGGACTGTCATCGGCCCTTCCAGGTTCCCGAAACAAAATTAGACGTTACCCCCACCAGCACAACATAGACGGGATAGAGCAGCTGCAGCAAAACGAGTGCTGGCCAGCGCCAGTGTACCTTCAGAAAACGGCAGACGTGGCGCAAAAAGAAGCCCTCCAGCACGGCTTTGAGCACCAGGAGAAAAAGCACGGGATAAGAAGGATCAATGACGAGGCTCGCCAGACACCACAGGGAAACGAGCTGGCTGGCCAGGATGAACAGGGCGAGGCTGATGGTATAACCCGATGAATTGAACTTCCATTTGGCGGCCCACCGCAGGCGCTGCTGCAAAAATGAGGCAACATCCGGCTGTGGCTGTGTGCCCACCACAACCTCGGCGGAAGCCATAAAGCACACACCGTCAGGGTAACGGTCAAAGATCTTGCGCATGAGGAACTCGTCATCGCCTGAAGCAATGTGCAGATTGCCCTCATATCCGTTCACTGCTTCAAAAGCATGCTTGCGGTAAGCGAGGTTGGCGCCGTTGCACATGGTAGGCCTTCCCCACGCCGCGGTGGCAGCACCACTCCCGATAAGGCTGGCAAACTCGATGGCCTGCAGCTGTGAAAAAAAAGATGCATCGCGCTGCATGCGCACGCCACCAAAAGCAAACTTCACCACCTCGCGCTGAAAATACCGGTTGATGATGCGCAGCCACTGCTGTGGAAGTGAACAATCTGCGTCGGTGGTGACGATCACCGAACCCTTCGCGGCCTTCACCCCGGTAGTGATGGCGTGCTTTTTTCCATTGCCTTCGTTCTCAAGCACAACCAGGTTGCGCAAGCCAGAAGCGCGGAGCAGCGCCGCCGATGCATCTGACGAATGATCATTTACGGCAATCACTTCAAAATGGCTGTATTGCTGTGCCGCAAGGTCGTTCAGCAAACGTGTAATATTTTTTTCCTCGTTGCGTACGGCAACTACAACGGTGATCATCTGCTCGGCAGTAGCTTCGGGCACCGTTTGCCGGGATAAACGCTGCCAGCCGATCCACAGCATGATCACCAGGCAACAGTAGCAGAGTAATATAAAAGCGATCACCATCATGCGCCGCAATTTCAATAATTTATAAACGCTGCCTATCTTGTTGCCGTGGGAAAAGTTTCAAAGGAAAAGATCATCCTGGGCCTCGATCCGGGCACTACCATCATGGGATACGGCCTTATCAGCGTGAATGGCTCTGCCATCGGGCTGATCCAGTATGGCGTGATCCACCTCGATAAATATACCGGCCACGAGCTCAAGCTGAAGAAGATCTTCGAAAGGGTGCTGAGCCTGGTAGATGAATACCATCCTGACGAAGTAGCCCTTGAAGCGCCGTTCTTCGGCAAAAACGTTCAGTCCATGCTCAAGCTTGGCCGCGCCCAGGGTGTTGCCATGGCCGCCGCGCTGTACAGGGAGGTGCCCATCGTTGAATATGCCCCCAAGAAGGTAAAACAATCCGTGACGGGCAACGGCAACGCCTCCAAAGAGCAAGTTGCAAAAATGCTGATGACGCTGCTGCACATCAAGGAAGTACCCAAGCTGCTGGATGCCACCGATGCGCTGGCCGTGGCGTTGTGCCATCATTTTCAGAAAGGTGTGACTCAAAGCAGCTCCCGCTCATGGGAAACATTTCTGAAAGAGAATCCGCAAAGGATCAAATCATAACCTGCGCTGATCACCGCCACTCTGTAATAGCTTCTTTTAAAGCCTCCAGGTATCCACGGCCAAATTTCAGGTCGGGCTCCATGTAATTGCCCTCGGCCCATTCATTCCACGATTTCAGAAAAACGATCCGGTGCTCCTTCTTTTTGTCTTTTACAGTTTCCAGCACCGCCTTCACATGCTTTTTGAAAGCCGCGGGATTGGAATTGATAAAGATATTGCCCCTTCTGCCCGACCGGGGAGAGTGATCATAATTGGGAATAATGGTGGGATACCAGTTATCGCGCGAATCATTTTTGTCGGAGAAAAACCGCGATACTTTTTCGTAATCAAATACCGACCCGTGTTTGAACCAGATGCGTTTCATTTTCATAAAAGCCCTTACGGGAAGTGGGTACTTATGCTTATAAAAATGATACAGGCGAACGATGTTGATGGCATCAAAACCTTTTTTGATGAGCTGCTCGTAGTCTTCTTCAAAATGCGTATGCCCAACGAAATGGATCCCTTCCAGTCCGTTCTTCCGGGCCTCCGTCTGCCAGCAGGTAATGAATTTATCAACCTCGGGGAACTGCATCGGAAGGTAGAGCTGAAACAAAGGTTTATTGTCAACGCGGATATAACGTTTGTCTTTAAAGGCCGGCAACAACGCGTAGAAATGTTCGAGGTAGTCAGGCTCTCCGCCATACTTCTGTTCGAGCAGCATACGGTTGGTGCCTTCTTTACTGAATTGTTTATCCTGCCAGCTATGGTTGGCCCAGCTCAGGCAAAAAGGAAAGTCGGGCTTTCCGGAAGCCAGCACTTCGTTAAAAGGTCTTTCCAGCAATCGCTTGCCGTTGCCAAACCAATAATGCCAGTAACAAAATCCTTCAATGCCATATTCACGGGCAAGGTCAGCCTGCTCCTGCCGTACTTCAGGCAATCGCAGATCGTAATATCCAAGATCGGCAGGCACCCTTGGCTGATAATGCCCCCGGAACAACGGCTTGGCCTTACCAACATTGGTCCACTCGGTAAAACCTTTTCCCCACCACAGGTCGTTCTCAGGAACGGGATGGAATTGGGGCAAATAAGCCGCTATGATGCGCACGGAGCTGTCGTTCATTCTTTATCAGTTTTGTAGGAATCTGCCAACGCTTTCAATTGCAGTGCATCTTCCACCGTTTCAATTTTTTTATAGATCATGTCTATGTTCTTCCTGATCCACGCATCCGAAAAATCAACAAAGCAGATCGGTTTCAAAATGTTGATGACCTCCTCCGTAAAACGAAAACGGATCAGCCTGGCCGGGTTCCCGCCCACAATAGCGTAAGGGGGAACATCTTTGGTAACAAGAGCGCCTGCGGCGACAATGGCGCCCTTGCCTATTCTGACACCCGAAAAGATCCGTGCGCCTGTGCCGATCCACACCTCGTCTTCAACCACAACGGGCCCGTTACTGATCGCATCGATCGGCCCTCGTTTTATTAGTTTGGAATAAAAGGGAAAAGTAGTGGCCGTGTTGATCTGGTGGTTTACGCCCAGGAAAAAAGTTACGTCCGGCGCAATGGAAACATAATTGCCGATCACAAGCTTTTCTTTCTCCGTAACGTATAAGCTTTGAACCGTGATGGTTCCGTAAGTGCCCTTTCCTACCTGCACTACCTCCATCGGAAAAAACCTGTCGCCAACTTTGGTCTCGTTGTGCGGGTTTCTGCTGCGCCATTGTTTTTCAAAGCTCCTTCTTTCAAAAAAACGGACGAGCGCACGAAGCACCGGTATTTTACGAATCAAGCTCATCGATCGTTAATTCTTACAACGTATTACGCCTTTGCTCAGCTTTTTGCCCCAATACATCAGGCCTTCTGAAAACTCTGTCGCATAGCCCAGGCGTTTCATAAGACTCTCCATGTATTCCGGATCGCCTTTGCGGTGATAGGTGCAGATGGCGAGCTGAATATTTTTACCCGTGGCCAGTGTGTTCTTCGCGCCCTCCAGTGCCATTCGTTCGGCACCCTCGATATCCATTTTTATAAACAGGTCCCGCTTCTCTTCGCCAGCCAAAAACGCGTCGATCGTTACAAAGTCGCCTTCGGATTTATCACCTACATATTTTTTAACAAAAGTAACCTTGTGAGCCCATTTGGCAAAGGTAGCGTGAAGGGGTTTCTGCCAGTGCTCCATGCATTCAAAAAGGATCACCTGCCTGGTCAGGTCAATGGTGTCGAGCGAAAAGATCGCTTCCGCGGCGCCTACATCGAGCAAGGTCCTGCCCTGTAGCTCGTTGTAAGAGCGAACATAACGATGGGCCGAACGAATATCCTGTTCGATCAAAAGTGCCCGGTAATCTTTCTGCACTTTTTCAGTTGTATAAAACTCGGGGAAATAAAGTCGCCGGCCATTGTGCACCACAAAGGGCAGGTTTTGCGCAGCATCTCGCTCGACCCGGATCTCGAGGTTTTTGTACTCCAGCGAATACGCATACGGATAAGATGTCAATCCATGCTTCCCCATAAATGCATAGGCGCCGTTCTCATCACTTTCAGGCGTGAGCGATCCAAACCAGTAGGCACGTTTGCTTTTGGCGATAACGTTGAAATTCCGCACAAAGAAGACCGCTCTCCCCAGGAAGAAATCATAGATGCCTTTTCGCAGCGAATAGGGAAGTAACTTTCTGTATAAGGTAGCCAGCATGAAGATCAGGTTAAAGTTTGTGCGTCAAAAAGACCGCGTCATTTTTTTAAGTTGGACAACCTCAGGTTTTTCAATTCAGTTCTGTACACCACCAACAGCACCACGATGCAAAGCAGGCAATACGCCAGGTGGCGTAAGTTCTCATAGCCCTGCATCGTTAATTCGGTTACGACGATAACTGACAGCAATATGGCCGGACCGATCAAAACCTTGTAAGCATTGAATCGAAAATCGAAACGGTTCTTCGAAAGAAAATAAAGCAGAACAATTTCTACTACAATGCTGGCAGCGGTTGTGGCGATCACACCTTTGATGCCCATGTGATCGGCTATCAATATAATGCCACCGATCTTCACCGCGGAGATCACGGCATAAATAACAGGGAGCGGTTTGGTGTACTTCAGGATCAGGTACGGTAGGCCAAAATACAACCGGATGGACCTGCCGATGTATAAAACAGCGATGTAGGGGATGATGTCCATGGAAAGCTTATAGGCCGGGCGCTGCAGGTAGGTGCTGAGCCAGTCGATGGCCACGGGCACTACCAAAATAGCACCGCAGACCACCAGCATGATTATGGCTATAAACCCGTTGTAATACCGGTTGATCTCCAGTGAAGTGCCCTTTGTTCCCTGCGCCGTGATCAGCTTCACCACCCTTGGAACAATAGCGCTGTGAAGGCCATTCATGAACAGCTCGATGCCCACCAGGCACTTAATGGCAAAATCATACACACCTACAGAAGCCAGTGTTAGGTAAAACACCATCAGGATCCTGTCGAAATAATTAATGACCCATTGCTGCAATTGATAAATGAACGAGTAGAAGTTGAAGCTGAACGACTCGCTCAGCAACCGGGTATCGAAGTGAATACCGAATTCCCTGACAATGCGCACCAGCACCCAGGCGGCAGCAAACCCCAGGGCAAGCAGGCGGCCGCCCAACGGACCGATGAGGGTTTTAGGGAAAACATGCAACCCCGCGATGGTGAAGAGGACGATGCCCGTAAACAAA
>NZ_JAHESF010000027.1 GCF_018598225.1 Chryseosolibacter histidinae
CGTGTGAAGATGGTGCTCGACAAGATCAAGTCAGACGGCCTCATCCCCACGCTGGAGACGGTGTTCAAAAAACTTGATGAGCCGCTTCCCCTGGGATATTGCAACGCAGGCGAGGTGATAGCCGTGGGAGAAGGTGTAGAGAGCTTCAAGATCGGAGACCGTGTGGCTTCCAATGGCAACCACGCCGAGATCGTGAGCATCCCTAAAAACCTGGTGGTCCGCATTCCTGATAATGTTTCATACGAAGAAGCTTCATTTACGGTGATCGGCGCCATCGGCCTGCAGGGCATCAGGTTGCTGAATCCCACCTTCGGCGAAACCGTTGTGGTGGTGGGCCTGGGACTGATCGGCTTGATCACCGGGCAGCTTCTCCGTGCCAATGGCTGCAGGGTGATCGGTCTTGATTTTGACGAAGCCAAAGTGCAGCTGGCAAAAGAGCTGGGCATGGATGGCATCAATGTGTCTGGCGATACAAACTCCGTGGAGGCCGTGATGCAAAGAACGTTTGGGGTAGGCGCAGACGGCGTAATCATCACCGCTTCTTCAAAAAGTGACGATATCATTTCGCAGGCCGCACAGATGTCGCGCAAACGCGGACGTATCATACTGGTAGGTGTGATCGGGCTTGACATCAGAAGGTCCGATTTTTATGAAAAAGAGCTCTCGTTCCAGGTTTCCTGCTCGTACGGGCCGGGCCGTTATGACGAAGCCTACGAACAGAAAGGCATTGACTATCCACTGCCTTATGTGCGCTGGACTGAAAAAAGAAATTTCGAAGCAGTTTTGCAGGCGCTTGCCGATCGCACCCTGAATGTGGGTAAGCTGATCTCTGAAGTGGTAGACCTGGAACAATATAATACCATCTATGGTGCCATCAGCCAGTCGCGATCCATTGCTTCGCTCATCAGGTTCCCGCTCACCGATGCTGAGCCTGCGCGCAAAGTGGCTGTTAGCGGAAGCGTTACCTATACGCCGCGTCAGCCCGTGTTGGGTGTGATCGGTGCCGGTAACTTTACAAAAATGGTGATCGTGCCCACCCTCAGGAAACTGAACGCCCAGCTCAAGTACATCGCCAGCGACAAGGGACTCACGGGCACCATGCTGGCCAAGAAGTATAACATCGGCTACTCCACCACCGACTATAAAGAAATACTCTCCGACGCGGAAGTGAACACCGTGCTCATCACGGTAAGACATAACCTCCATGCAAAACTCTGTCTCGAGGCGATCCAGGCAGGCAAAAATGTTTTTGTTGAAAAACCGCTCGCCCTTCACCGCGAAGAAGTTGACCAGATCAAAGCCGCGCTCGGTCAGCATCCTGCAAGCTCGCTCACGGTGGGCTTCAACAGACGGTTCTCGCCATTTGCTGTGATGGCCAAAGAGCTTCTGCGGGGCTCGTCTGCCATGCAGGTGATCTGCACCATGAACGCCGGCGCCATTCCCGCCAACTCGTGGGTGCACGATATGCAGGTGGGCGGAGGCCGCATCATCGGAGAGGCGTGCCACCTTATAGACCTGATCACTTATTTCACGGGCAGCCTGGTGGAAGAAGTGGTAATGTCGGCTTTGGGAACAGACCCACGCGAAAATACTGACAACGCCGTGATCACCATCAAGTACAAGAATGGATCGCAGGGTGTTATCAACTATTTCGCCAACGGCAGCAAGGCCTATTCCAAAGAACGTGTGGAGGTCTACAGCGAAGGCAGAACCATCGTGATAGACAACTACCGCAAGATGAAGTGTTACGGCTTCAGCAAGAGTGGTATGAGCTCATCGCAGGATAAAGGACACAAGAACCAGTTTGAGCTTTTCCTGAAAAAGATCCAGCAGGGCGAAAAAGTGCTGATCCCTGCGTCGGAGATCCTGAACACGTCGTATGCGGCGCTGGCTGCGCTCGAGTCATTGAAAACCCGTCAATGGGTGAAGGTTGATGATTGATCGCCTGATCAGAATATTCCATACCCTGCGTTACCTGAAGCCGGTACAGCTTTATTACAGGGTGTATTTTGTGCTTGCCAGGAAGCGTGTTGTTTCCTTTTTTAAAAAGAAGCTTGACGATGCCGTGCCGTTGTCTGTGGCAAAGCTCACATTGCATCCTTTCAGCATCCATCATGCCGTGCCCGAAGGCAACAGGTTTGTGTTCCTCAATCTTGAAAAGGATTTTGGTGCGCGGGTGGACTGGAATTATGCTGCTAACGGCAAGTTGTGGAATTACAAGCTGAACTATTTCGAGTTTGTCAACGATGAAAAAATAGACAAAGCCTACGCCCTGGCCCTCATCACCGATTATTGCAAGGCGATGAAGAACATCGACTGGGGTCTCGAGCCTTACCCCATCTCGCTCAGGGGCATGAACTGGATCAGGTTCTTTGTTACACACAAAATTTCTGACCCGCAGCTTAACCGCGCCCTGTATTGGCAGTTCAAAATGTTGTACTACACGGTTGAGTATCATCTGCTGGGAAACCACCTGATGGAAAATGGTTTCGCGTTGCTGTTCGGCGCCTATTACTTCCGTGATGAGAAATTTTACAAAAAGGCTACGCGCATTTTGAAGACAGAGCTGGCGGAACAGACTCTTGCTGACGGCGCACACTTCGAGCGCTCGCCCATGTATCATTGTATTTTGCTGCACCGCGTGCTCGATGCGTATAACCTTGTGGCCAGCAACCCATGGAAGCAGGACGAGCTGCAGACAATATTGAAACAAAAAGCAGCGGTGATGGCCGGGTGGCTGAAGCAGATGCAGTTCAGCAATGGCGACCTGCCCCAGGTGAACGATACGGTTGAGCATGAGTGCGAGCCGTCAGTGCTTTTCCAGTATGCGCAGGCGTTAGGAATACAACCGCAAACCACGGCACTCGGCGAATCCGGATACCGGATGATCCGCACACCACGCTTCGAGCTGCTGATAGATGTAGGCAATATCGGTCCCGATTATATACCGGGCCATGCGCACAGCGACACCTTCAGCTTCATTCTTTACGTAGACGGAGCCCCGCAGCTGGTGGAGACGGGAACAAGCACTTACCTGCCAGGAGAGAGAAGACATCTGGAGCGTACCACGGCATCGCACAATACCGTGGCCGTTGCAAAATGTGAGCAAAGTGATGTGTGGAGCACCTTCAGGGTTGGCAGGCGCGCGAAAGTGATCTCATTAAAAGAAGAAGCGAATGCAGTGACCGCCACTCATGACGGATACCGTTCCATCGGCGTCCTGCATGAAAGATCATGGACGTGGACCAATGATTCGATCACGATCACAGATAAAGTTACGGGTAACAAAAGTGCGGAAGCTTATATCCATTTTCCGCCAGGTGTGCAGCCCAGGATGTTAGATGCCGGCAAGATCGACGCTGGTTTCTTTTTCATCGGGCTGGCAAACCACACACAGGCGTCCGTTGGCGAGTACCTGATGGCCGCAGGGTTCAACAAGCTTGAGCGTTGCGCCTGCCTCAATATTCAATTCACTGACAGATTAGAAACAAAGATCAGTTTGCACGCGCCGGGGCAACTTCGATGATAGCCTTCAGCATATCGCCGGCAAGTTTTCTCCGGTCGTAATCACGCGCCAGGTTGCGGCATCCTTCTGCGTAGTCTACCTCGCCTGTTGTGATGTTGCGCCTTAGCACCGAAAGTTTTTCGAGGAAGTCGGTCTCATCTTCAGGTTCGAAGCAA
Source organism: Chryseosolibacter histidinae (assembly GCF_018598225.1). Classification (GTDB taxonomy): domain Bacteria; phylum Bacteroidota; class Bacteroidia; order Cytophagales; family Cyclobacteriaceae; genus Chryseosolibacter; species Chryseosolibacter histidini. The sequence goes on from NZ_JAHESF010000027.1 coordinate 3,682, forward strand.
ACGCCGGCGTGATACTGTGTGATGATCTTCTGCGTTTCACCTTTCAATCCGAGAAAGATCGGCTTGTTCATGGCGGCCGTCTCGAAGATCTTGGAGGGGATCACATTTTCGAAGGTACTTGACTTGCGTAAAGGAACCAGGGCTACGTCGAGCACGGAAAGATAATCGGGCACCTGGTTTTTTGGTACCGGATCGAGAAAGATGAAGTTCTCCAGGCCGAGCTCGCGGGTTCTTCTGATCAGGTTGTTTTTCTCAGCACCATCGCCGATAAATAAAAAACGGATGTCGTTGTCTGTGATCTTCTTGGCTGTTTTTACAATGAAATCAAGCCCATGCGCCAGGCCGTGCGTGCCGATGTAACCAATCACGAAATCGCGCTGCAGGTTGAGCTGCCGGAGTATGTCCTGGTTTTTGCTGCGGGGCTGGAACCGGCTTGTTTCAACACCGTTCTTGATCACCACTATTTTGTCAGGAGAAATGCCGCGTGATGAAATGTTCTCTTTGAATGAGTCGGTAACCACGACCAGCCTGTCTGCCTGTCTGTAGAGGAACAGTTCCAGTTTTTCGAGCGCGCGGATGATGGAGCTGGTCTTGATCGCGTTAACAGCCTGGATCGATTCAGGCCAGAGATCACGCACCTCCATGATCCATTTTCTGCGTTTAAAAAAAGATAAAAAAAATCCGGATAACGCCGTGAAGAATTGGGGGGAGGTGGCGATAATGACGTCACATTTAACGAACAAACCGGCTATAAACGAGCTGAAGGCAAAACTTAAAAAGTCGAGTGATCTTTTTACCGCTCCTTTGTTTGGCGCAATAAAGGTCCAGACCCTGATAACATTGATCCCATCCATGGTTTCTTTGGAATAGAGTTTGTTTTTATATCCCTCGTAGACCTTGCCCATGGGGAAATTCGGGAAACAAGTGATCACGGTCACCTTATGCCCGGCCTTTACCCATTCCCTGCAATGCTCAAACGTTCGCGACGCGGGAGCATTGAATTCCGGAGGAAAATTGTCCGTCAAAAAAAGAATGGTCATGTTATTTCTGTAACGCACGGCAAAACTATACTTTTAGGATCAATCTGAAATGAAAATCTCCGGGGATAACCTACTTTAGAGAAATCCAGGATTGTAAAATAAAAATATACAGGAGATCGGGAGCGATTTCCAACTGATGGTCAATAAGAAAGACTTAATGGAGAATTCTTTGAATTTGATTAGTTTCCTTAATTTTGGCCCCAGACCCTGAATTATGACCATTCAGCTAGCAGCAGCTATTACATCTTTTGTCATTTCCTTTCTGATCCTGCCGATCATAATCAAATATTCGTTAAAGAAAAATCTTGTTGATATTCCCGGAAGACGTAAGATCCATAAAAAGGTAACCCCTTCGATGGGTGGTATTGCCATTTTTTGTGGATTTTTTATTTCTACACTTATCTGGCTTGACTTTCAGAGCTGGGGATATATAAAATTCATTCTCGTAGCTCTTTTTGTGATCTTCTTTATCGGCGTCAGAGACGATCTTGTGCCCTTGAGGCCGATGCTCAAGCTCATGGGACAGATCATGTCTGCCTGCCTGCTGATCTTTTTGTTCGACCTGAAGCTTAAATCACTTTACGGACTGTTCGGCATCTACGAGCTGCCCGAAGTAGTGAGCTTTCTCCTGACACTGTTCACCATCATCATCATCACCAATTCGTTCAACCTGATCGACGGGCTCGACGGGCTGGCCGGAACCATTGCCAGCATCGCGCTTTTTGCCTTCGGTACCTGGTTTTTTCTGATCGGCGATACCATTTTCGCCATATTTTCATTTACCATGCTGGGGGCTATTTTCTCGTTCCTCATCTTTAACTGGGAACCCTCGGAGGTGTTTATGGGCGACACGGGAGCCCTGGTCATCGGCATGCTGCTGGCGATCCTGGCCATCCATTTTATCAATGTGAACTACGCTCTTCCGGTAGAAAATCCGTACAAGTTCAACGCCTCCGTTGCTACAGCCGCCTGCTTCATCATCATCCCGCTGGTAGATACCTCACGCATCATCATCCTGCGGTTGTTGAAAGGACAGTCGCCCTTCAAACCCGATAAAAGCCATATCCATCACGCCATCATGAGGCTGGGCAAAACCCATAGCCAAACTACCATCATCCTGGCCACAGCGCAGGTGTTCTACATCGTTATGGCGCTGCTGTTCAACAACATCGGCGATAAGTTCATGATCCTGGGTGTGGTTGTGGTATCCGTCATCTTAAGCGTGATCCTCGACAGGCTCATCCTCAAGAAGCTCGACGTAAAGGAAGTGCCGGAATAAGCCGCCACGCTGCCTCCCGGAACTGGTGCGTTCTCGATCAAAATACTATTTTTGCACCATTACACTGGGAATGGAAAACAAAATCAAAAGTCTGCTGAACGAAGTCACGGCCTTCACCGCCAAGACCAAACAAGACCTGGAGACATTCAGGCTGAAGTACATCAGCCGTAAGGGCGCGCTGGGCGACCTCTTTGAAGAGCTCAAGCAGATCCCTGCTGAACAAAAAAAGCAGGCAGGTAAGATCCTGAACGAGCTCAAGCAGGCAGCCGAGGGCAAGTTTGCCGAGCTCACGCAGCTACTGGAATCCAGTGCGCAGACCACCACCGATATCGATCTTACGTTGCCGTCAGTGCCCAACAAGGTGGGAAACCTCCATCCCCTCACGCTGACCAAATACAGGATCATCGAGATCTTCGAACGCCTGGGCTTTAACGTTGCCGACGGACCGGAAATAGAAGACGATTGGCATAATTTCTCTGCGCTGAACTTTCCGCCCGATCACCCTGCACGCGAAATGCAGGATACCTTCTTCATCGAAAAAACCAACAAGGAAGGTGGTGATGTGCTGCTGCGTACCCACACCTCCAACGTTCAGATCAGGCTGCTCGAAAAACAAAAACCCCCTGTGCGTGCCATCATGCCAGGAAGGGTATACAGGAACGAAGCCATCTCCGCGCGGGCGCACTGTTTCTTTCACCAGGTAGAAGGACTTTACGTCGATAGAAATGTAAGCTTTGCCGACCTCAAGCAGACGTTGTTTCACTTTGCCAAAGAAATGTATGGCAAGGATATCAAGCTGCGCCTGAGGCCGTCGTTCTTTCCGTTTACAGAACCCAGCGCCGAGATCGATGTTACCTGCCTCATCTGCAAGGGAGAAGGTTGCGTGGTATGCAAACGCAGTGGCTGGGTGGAGATTGCCGGTGCCGGTATGGTGCATCCGAACGTGCTGCGCAACTGCGGCATAGACCCCGAAGAGTTCACAGGTTTTGCGTTTGGTATGGGCATCGAACGGGTTACACAGCTGCGCTACCAGGTGAACGACCTCAGACTTTATTCAGAGAACGATATCCGTTTTCTGCGCCAATTCCATACTGAAGGAACTACATGACCGTTGACGCTATCAAGTCAGTAGCCGTTGTCGGAGCGGGAACCATGGGGCAGGGAATCGCCCAGGTTTGCGCCGCGGCAGGGTACAAAGTTTTGCTGTACGACATTCAGCCTGACCTGATCAGCAACGCTCTTGAGCGTATCAGAAAAAATCTCGTCACACTGGTAGAGAAGGGTAAGATCACCGCAGCGCAAAAAGACTCGGTCACAGCGTTGATTACACCCGTGAGCGATTTTCGCCAGCTCCAGGTAGAGCTCGTCATCGAAGCAGTGATCGAAAAGCTCGAGGTGAAGCAGAAGATCTTCGCCGAGCTCGAGAAGATCAACGACCAGAGCTGTATTCTCACAACCAACACCTCGTCGATCCCCATCACACAGATCGCTGCCTCGCTGAAATATCCGCAGCGTTTTGCCGGGCTGCACTTCTTCAATCCGGCTCCTGCTATGAAGCTGGTGGAGATCGTAAAAGGTACAGCCACCACAGACGAGACCGTGCAGCTGTTGTTCCAGTTAGCGCAGAAGCTGTCGAAGCAGGCCGTGCTGGCACAAGATTCGCCTGGGTTTATCGTTAACAGGGTGGCGCGCCATTATTACGTTGAGGCGCTGAAGCTGCTGGAAGAGAACGTGGCGGATTTTAAAACCATCGACGCGCTGTTACGGGCAACCGGGTTTAAGATGGGGCCGTTCGAGCTGATGGACCTCATTGGTGTTGATGTGAATTTTTCGGTGACCACTTCCATGTTCAACGCCTTTCACCACGATCCGAAGTTCAGGCCCAGCCGCATCCAGCAGCAGAAAGTTGACGCCGGCCACCACGGACGTAAAACCGGAAAGGGATTCTATGACTACGAGTAAAGTATTACGCTGCTATAAGAGCCTGCTGTTTTCGCTGATCGCGATCTGTCTGCTGATCACGATCAACGCCTGCGAACCCGATCTGTCTGACGACCAGATCCCGCTGGCAACTTTTTCTGACATTCACATCAACCTGAACCTGCCGGCCTACAACAACCTGCGCACCGTGGGCGGGTATGTATATCTCAACGATGGCGGCAACAGGGGCATCATCCTTTATCATCAGAGCGCATCGAACTTTATCGCTTACGACAGGAACTGCTCGTACCAGCCCAACAACGCCTGCGCCACTGTAGGAATGCACTCATCAACGCTCTACATGGTAGACGATTGCTGCGGTTCTACCTTCGACCTTGCCACAGGACAGCCCACGGGTGGTGTAGCCTGGCGACCCCTCAGGAAATATCAAACCATCCTGAGCGGTAGTGAGCTGGTGATCACAAACTCAATTGTAGAGTAAATAAGGTACGAAGTCCGGGAAACAAGTACGAGGGACGAGGAACGAAGTACGGGTTAGTACAGCGTAAACCTCCGAATCGGCAGCCAGATCATGTGCATGACTCAAAACGTTGTCAATTGCCCATTTTCAACTGTCAACTGATTATTTCATCAGTTTTCCAATAATATCATCAACACTGATCCCTTCGGCTTCAGCCTTGAAGTTGCGTACAATGCGGTGGCGCAGCACGGGTTTGGCGATGGCTTGAATATCTTCAATATCGGGAGAGTATTTGCCGTTAAGCAGCGCGTTGCATTTGGCGCCCAGCACCAGGTACTGCGATGCCCTGGGGCCTGCACCCCATTCGAGGTATTCACCTGCGGTGGGTGATCCGCCGGTTGTGCCGGGGCGGGTTTTGTTGGCCAGCGACACCGCGTATTCTATCACATTATCCGGTACGGGCACGCGTCTCACCAGGTGTTGGAAATAGGTGATCTCTTCACCCGTCAGCACTTTGTTCACCGTCTTCGGCTCATCCGAGGTGGTGGTCTTCACTACTTCCACTTCGTCTTTGAAGGCTGGATAGTTCAGCAGGATGTTGAACATAAAACGGTCGAGCTGGGCTTCCGGCAGGGGATACGTACCTTCCTGCTCGATCGGGTTTTGGGTAGCCAGCACAAAGAAAGGGCGCGGCAGCTCGTAGCGCTGACCGGCGATGGTAACAGCATACTCCTGCATGGATTCCAGCAGCGCCGCCTGTGTTTTGGGTGGCGTCCGGTTGATCTCGTCAGCCAGGATGATGTTGCCGAAGATTGGACCCCTTACAAATTTGAAGTTCCGCTCCTTGTCGATAGTCTCCGCGCCGAGAATGTCTGAGGGCATCAGGTCAGGTGTGAACTGGATCCGCTTGAACTGCAGCTCCAGCGACGTGGCGATGGTTTGCACGAGCAGGGTTTTAGCCAGTCCCGGCACACCCACCAGCAACGAATGGCCCTGGCAGAAGATGGCAGTCAGCACTTGTCTTACCACTTCGTCCTGGCCGATAACTACTTTCGAAATTTCTGCCTTAAGCTTTTGATAGGAGGCCGCCAGTCCTTTAGCCGCTTCAACATCAGATGAGAACTTTGTCATGTACTTTAATTTTCTGCTGCACTTATGCTTTTGTTTCAAACGGCCAGCATACCGGTTTTAATGCTCGGGGCGTTCTACTTTTGTGATGAAATACATTGTCTCCCCCCGCCAGGGGAAGGTAGCATATCGTTTCACGTAATGAAGGTTCACCCGCTCCCCGCTCAAAGCCACGGTTTCAAGGTCTTTCAGCACCTGCTCGTTGCTGCTTTCAACGGAAAAGTCGAATGCTTCCGCGATGGGGTTTACCCCTTTCAGCGCACCGAAGGTCTGGAGGTTGAGTTGCCCCTCGTAGGTCTTGAAGATGATACCTTTTTTGCTGATCCGCAATACCGTGCCGGCCCGCACACCTTCATCGTAAACACCCCAATACATAAAGCTGAATATAATAATGCCTGCGATCAAAGCAGTTATGAGGATGATCCTGACTATTTTTTTAGCGGTATTTTTAACCTTTGAGCCAAAACTTTCGGACATGATTAACAGGATTTAAGGATTTACTGGATGAGCAGGATGAATATATGGCTGCTTATTCCGGAATGAAGAAAGATGTCTGGATTAACAGGATTGATGAATCCCCAACCATCCTGTTCATCCTGGAAATCCAGTTGATCCTGCTATACGGTCATGATCTCCGCTTCCTTCTTCTTCATCAAGGCGTCGATCCGCTGGATGAAATCATCGGTAAGCTTCTGTACCTGTTCTTCCGCATTTTTCACATCGTCCTCCGAAACACCTTTTACTTTTTTCAGGTCTTCGTTGGTCTCTTTGCGGATGTTGCGGACGCTCACTTTGCCATGCTCGCATTCATGGCCTACCTGCTTCACAAGCTGCTTTCTTCTCTCTTCCGTCAGCATCGGTATGTTGATGATCACCTGCTGGCCATCGTTCTGCGGATTAAGGCCGAGGTTGGCATTCTGGATAGCTTTTTCAATCTCACCGATCAGCCCTTTCTCCCAGGGTTTGATAAAGATGGTGCGGGCGTCAGGGGTGGTAAGAGATGAGACCTGATTCAGGGGGGTCATGGCGCCGTAGTAGGAGACCTGAATACCGTCCAGCATAGATGGATTGGCTTTTCCTGCCCTGATCTTGGTGAGCTCGTGCCCAACGTGCTGCAGGGCTTTATTCATCAGGTCTTTGGCCTCGTCCAGATATAATTGAAGTTCATCCATACGTCAATTGTATTAGTAAATATAAAAAATAATGGCTTTGTGCAGGTATTCAGTCCCTGATCATTAGCTGATCAGCGTGCCGGCTTCTTCACCGTTCACCACCCTCAGCAGATTGCCGCGTTTGTTCATATCAAATACAATGATGGGAAGCTTGTTCTCCATACACAGGGTGAAGGCCGTCATATCCATGATATTCAGGTTCTTTTCGTATGCTTCCTGGAAAGATAGTTTGCTGTAGCGTTTGGCATCGGGAAATTTCTCCGGGTCTGCCGTATAAACACCATCCACGCGCGTGCCCTTCAGCACCACGTTCGATTGTGTCTCGATGGCGCGCAAGCTAGCCGTTGAGTCAGTAGTGAAGTACGGATTGCCAATGCCTGCGCCGAAGATCACGATCCGCCCTTTTTCAAGGTGACGGATGGCCCTGCGCCGGATGAAAGGCTCGCACACCTGCTCCATTTTTATACCGGCCATCAGGCGCGTATACATGCCATGGCGCTCGAGGGCACTCTGCAATGCCATGCCGTTGATCACCGTTGCCAGCATGCCCATATAATCGCCCTGAACCCGGTCTATTCCCAGCGCCTCTGCCTGGCCGCCCCTGAAAATATTTCCGCCCCCGATAACGATGGCGATCTCTACTCCTTTTTCCTTAATGCCTTTGATCTCGTCACAATATTGTTCCAGCACCGCGGGGTCTATATTGGTAGTATTTTTGGAGGATCCCTGCAGGGCTTCGCCGCTCAGTTTGAGAAGAATGCGCTTATATTTCATCGTTCGGTTTTATCCGTTTAGGTAGTCCGTTGAGCTTCTTGCATCACTGAACAGACCGCTTTTTGGAAACAGTGGCAAATATAGGGAAGTAATAAAAATAGCGAGGGTTAAAATCCAATCAGTACCTGATTTTTTTCCACACTGTCGCCTTTTTTTACGTTGACAGTTTTTACCGTACCGTCGCCGGGGCACTTGATGATATTTTCCATCTTCATGGCCTCCAGGATCAGCAAAGCATCGCCCGCCTTCACCACATCGCCCGCTTTCACTTTCAGGTCTATGATCAGGCCCGGCATCGGCGCCTTGATCACATTTACCTTGCTGCCGGCGTTGCTGTTCATTCCCATCTTCTCCAGCAGCAGATCAAACTTGTCTTTTACCACCACAGGATAGATGCGGCCGTTCACCTTGATCTGGAAGGTTTTGGCCGCCGCATCCGCTTTCACAACCTCCGCCTTGTAACTGTTGTTCTCATGTACAATGTGAAAATATCCGTCGGCGATGGTGACCATGTCCCATTCAAAAGGCTGGCCGTTAACAGTGAAGCTTTCACCCGAGGTGCCGATCTCAAAAGTTTTGTTGTTGACTGTAGCCTTGAACATGCGGGACGTGAGTTGGTAGAGGTGCAAATGTAAACCAGGATTTTTTAGGATTTGCAGGATTTACCGGATTAAAACCGGGGCCAGGATTTTAGGATTTACAGGATATTCAGGATTAATACCAGGATCAAACCGGGATGACAAGATTCACAGATTTGCTGGATTAAGTATCGCTATGGCCTTTTGGAGTGCCTTGATTATCAGCCGCTAGCGACGTTTATAAAGCCAAAATTTGAAAATCTCAGAAATTCAGACATAACTTTGTCCTGTCGGGGTCATTGTTGACCATCGACAATTTAATAGGGGTGCCTAAAAATAACGGGCTGAGATTATACCCATTGAACCTGATGCCGGTAATGCGGCCGAAGGGAGGCAAGGTTAAACGTACGCGGATGCATTCCCCTGTGCAACCGCAGGTTTAAACCAACAAAATCAAAATGTTCAAATTTCTTTTTTCAGCAGCAGTGTTGCTGTTGTCGCTGAGCAGTTATGCCCAGTATTCACTCACCGGTGTTGTGCGCGATGAGCGTACCCATCAGGCGCTGACGGGTGCCACGGTGCAGCTGGCAGGTACCACGCAGGTGGCCATCGCCGATGCCTTTGGCCGTTTCGGATTCTATAAACTTCCCGCCGCCGAGTATGTTGTCACAACAACGTTTCTCGGTTACGCCGAGGCTAGCGAAAAAGTGCACCTCACCGCCGATGCGGAGATCGAGATCGCGCTGGCCGAAACCGCGGTGCTAACGGAGGCGGTAGTGGTCAGCGCCACCCGCGCCACCGACAAAACACCTACTACCTTCACCACAGTAGGCAAAGAAAAGATCCGGCAGCAGAACTTCGGCCAGGACCTGCCTATCTTACTAAGCTGGACTCCTTCAGTTGTCACCACTTCTGATGCGGGTTCAGGCGTGGGTTACACCGGCATCCGCATCCGCGGAAGCGATCCCACCCGGATCAACGTTACCATCAACGGCATCCCCTACAACGACAGCGAGTCGCTCGGAACGTTCTGGGTAAACATTCCCGATGCAGCTTCATCGGCGCAAAGCATCCAGATCCAGCGCGGTGTGGGCACTTCTACCAATGGTGCCGGTGCTTTCGGCGCAAGCATCAACGTGCAGACCAACACAAAAAACGATGAGCCCTATGCCGAGGTGATCAACTCGTTCGGTTCCTTCAACACCCGCAGGCATACGCTGAACTTCGGCACCGGCCTGCTCAACAAACATTGGGTGGTTGACGGCAGAGTGTCGAAGATCCTGTCAGACGGTTTCATCGATCGCGCGTCGGCTGACCTTCAGTCATACTACTTCTCCGGAGGTTTTTATGGCGGCAAAACCATACTCAAGTTTGTGATGTTCGGCGGAAAGGAACGCACGTACCAGAGCTGGTATGGTGTGCCCGAGTCGCGATTGAAGAACAATACCGAAGCCATGTTCACCACCGCCATGAACGAAGGCTGGAATGAAGAACAGACCAACAATTTGTTAAACTCCGGCACCCGCACCTTCAATCCCTACATGTACAAGAACCAGGTAGACAACTATCAGCAGAACAACTACCAGCTTCATTTCTCGCGGCAGCTCAGCAGCGCCTTCACGCTCAACACCGCGCTTCACTACACACCCGGCAAAGGTTATTTTGAAGAGTATCGCTATAACGACAAGTTTGTGAACTACGGGCTAAGCCCTGTGACCATCGGCGATTCTGTGATCAACTCCGCTGACCTGATCCGCCGGCGCTGGCTCGACAACGATTTTTATGGCTTCACCTATTCGCTGAACTATGACCGCGACAACTGGAATGTTGTGCTGGGCGGCGCATGGAACCGCTACGATGGCGACCACTTCGGTGAGATCATCTGGGCTCAGGTATCTACTGTGCCTTCAGAGCACCGGTATTATTTCAACAATGGCGATAAGCGCGATTTCAATACGTACCTGAAAACAAACTACCAGGTGAACCCGCAGCTGAACGTGTTCGTCGATCTTCAGTATCGCAAGATCCTGTACAAGGCCACCGGCATCGAGAACAAGCTCAACAACATCGCGGTGGATGAACAGTTCGATTTTTTCAATCCCAAGGCCGGCCTCACCTATGCGGTCTCTGACAATCACCAGCTTTATGGTTCGTTCAGCGTGGGCAACCGCGAGCCAGTGCGCGACGATTTTGTAGACAACCCCGGCCGCACACCCAAACATGAAACCCTTCACAACCTGGAAGTGGGCTATCGCAGCAAGGGCAAACGCCATACCCTGCATGTGAACTATTACCTGATGGACTATAAGAACCAGCTTGTGCTCACAGGGCAGGTAAACGATGTGGGAGCATCTGTACGCACCAATGTTGACAACAGTTACCGGATGGGTGTAGAGGTAGAAGGTTTGGTGAAATTGTCGGACCGGTTGCAGTGGAACGCCAACTTCACGCTGAGCCGTAACAAGATCGCCAACTTCACGGAAGTTTTATACGACTACGGTCCAGGCTTCGACGAATACATCGCCGTGGAAAGAACTTATAAGAATACCGACATATCTTTTTCGCCGAATGTGATCGCCGGATCTTCTCTGTCGTTTTTCCCGTTCAGAAATGCCGAGATCACCTGGCTGGCCAAATACGTGGGCGAGCAGTTTCTCGACAACACTTCCAACAAAGCCCGGAGCCTCGACGCTTATTTTGTGAACGACCTGCGCATCGGCTACAGCTGGAAACCTGGCTTTGTGAAGGAGATCAACTTCAGCGTGCTGATCAACAATATCCTCAACGAAGAATATGAATCGAACGGCTACACCTGGGGCTATCGCGGCGGCGGAGAAGAGTACCGCGAAAACTATTACTTCCCTCAGGCAGGGACGAATGTGCTGGGAATGGTTGCCGTCAAGTTTTAGGTGATTTCCACGCTGTATTGAGTGGTTTTAGTTGACAGTTGACAACAGGGCAATTGACAATATGTGGGGTCAATTGCCCTTGCGTTGTTCTTATTGGAATTGAAATACACCTGTGAACATTACACTCATCCGTTGTCAATTGCTTCATTGTCAACTGTCAACTGATTTCAATATTCCTCAAACTGTTTCTCCAGCGGCGCGAGCTTTTCGAGGTCGGCCAGGATCTTGGTGTCAAGGGGAGTCTCTTTGATCACGTTGTAGTTTTCCCAGAATTTTTTGTTGTAAGGTTGATCCTGGTACTGCAGGCTGTAGTTGCGCATTCTTTCGGTGGAGCCAATCCGTTCTGCTGAATTGGCGCGCACGCGGTTGATGAGGAGCTGCTGAAAAAGCTCTGTTTCGAACCTGATCTCGTCAGTCTTGGCGTCGTACCAGTTGATCCTCGACGTTACCGTGATGTAGTTCGGGTACATCTTGCCCTGGTAGCGCCTGAAGTCGAGCGTCTTTTTGAGGCCCACATATTTACTGATGAGATTCTTTTTCTTGCCGAGGTAGCCGTGCTCGGTCGAGTCTTCCAGCTCCAGGTGAATGATCGAAAAATCTTCCTTATCGATATACACCTTCAGCTTGTATTCTTTATCGTAGGTCACCACGTAGATGGCGTGCCCGTCGTAAAATGAATTTTTTTCGCGCCCTGCGTTTTCAACTACCTCGCCCTCGAGGTCAACTTTGCGGTAGCGTACATCATTGTGAAGCAAAAGATCTTCCAGCAGGTTGATCTGGTCGAAATAGTGTGTGAATTTACTTTCGTAGCCAATGCTCTTGCGCACTTCCAACAGCTTCACCCGTTCGCGCAGCCTGTACTTGTTTCTGGGTTCCGAATAGTTTTCGTCGTAGATCTGTACGGCCGCTTCCAGCAGGGAAATATAGGTTCCGCCTACTTTTTTGATATCGCGGTAGAAGCCATCCATCAGGAAAGGCTCCATGGGATAGTTTTGTTCGATGCGTGAAAGTGCGATGCCCAGGATGTCGCCACCTGTCAGTGTGTCAGACACCACGATCTCCTGCAGCTCGATCGGCGACTTGTCAAGCGTGATCACCTGGTCTGCAATGCCCGCCAGGGTCCAGATCGGGGCTTCGAAGCTGCGGTAGCCCAGCATGCTCACCACCAGGATGTCGTTGCGGTTCTCCGGGGGCACGTGAAAATCGAATTCACCCTGTTCGTTCGATATAGTGCCGATAGCAACCCCTTTTACCCCCACGGAGGCAAAACCAAGGGCTTCCCCGGTTTCCTTGTCCTGAATTCGGGCAGAAATCGTAAGGTTCTGCGACCGGCTAACGACCGGCAACGCAATAACGAGTATAAATAGCAGTTTTTTCACCTTAATTAGCTGTCGAATATCATTAATAACGGTTGTCCGTCAAATGTAATGTAGGATTATCCACCCAAATTGAATATTTATCGTGCATTAACCCGTGTTAATCGCTTTTGCTTTCCATTCCGTAACTTTATTCTCAATTTCACCGGCTTGAAGTTTATTGATGACATACCGCGTATCTGGAAAAGGGCCTATTTGCTGCTCTGTTTCTGGTATGCTATTAATTACGCTGTGGGTACTTTCCTGGAATGGAAGCTGGAAACTCCTAATACCTACATTTTTTGGAACGCGTTGTACCTTTTCGAGGCACTTTGCATTCTGATCGTTGCGATCTTCTTCTACTGCAATTTACTTTTTAAATACAATATATACATACAGGTAGCCGGGCACACGGCCGGTGTGATGATGTACTTCCTTACCATGGGCACCCTTTCATACTACCTGGAAGACTACGTGGAGGGTTTTGTGTACTTCGAAAACTGGAAAGATCACCTCGTTCAGCTGCTGAAATGGGAAGGATTGCATTTTCACGATCAATATATTATCACCATCGCCGTATATTATGTGATCCGTTATTTCGACGGGCAGCAGAAGCAGGAGCACGAGAAGAGCGAGCTCAATATCAAGAACCGCGAAATGCAGATCTCGCTGCTGAAGTCGCAGATCAACCCGCACTTTTTGTTCAACACGCTCAACTCCATCAACACGCTTATCGGTTCCAGCAAGGAGCAGGCGCGCAGGGTTATCACGCAGCTCTCGGATATTTTCCGGTATGCCCTTGATTCGCATGGCGACCAGATGGTACGGCTGATCCACGAGCTTGACTTTATCGACAACTATATCCGCATTCAGCAAGTGCGTTTTGGCGATCGCCTTAAGTTTGTGAAGCAGGTTGATTTTTCCTGCCTTAGTGTTTATATCCCGCCCATGATCCTGCAGCCGCTCGTTGAGAACTCAGTGAAGTATGGCATTGCTCCCAAAGACGACGGCGGTACAATTGTGCTCACCATTAAACGTTTCAATAACATGATCTTCTTCGAAGTGAAAGATGATGGGCTGGGATCTAAAGCGAAAAAGGTGATGGACGGAAGCTCCAGCGGCGTGGGATTGAAGAATACAGACCAGCGCCTTAAAAGTATTTTTGGGGCAAGCTCCGGCCTGAGGATCCGCTCAAACGAATGGGGTTATTCCGTCAGCTTCTTCATTCCTTTCGAAGAGGCCCTCAGCGAAACGCAGGCAGAGCCCGAAAATCAGCAGACGCTGAACAAAGCAGGGTAATGCCTTTCAAAAAATGATCTCAACAACAAATCAAACCACAAACCAAGTAATACATAAATCCACAATCCAATGAACATAACCTGTGTTATTGTAGACGATGAGAAGTTAGCCCGCGATCTTCTTACTGAATATCTTCAGCAAATGCCCAATATTCAGATCGTTGGAGAGGGCACCAAAGGAAAAGAAGCTGTTGAAGTGATCGATAAGTTAAAACCTGATCTCGTTTTCCTCGATGTGCAGATGCCCGGCATGACCGGCTTCGACGTGCTTGACGAGATCACACACGATCCGTTTGTTATATTTTGTACCGCCTATGATCAATACGCCATCCGCGCTTTTGAAAAGAATGCCGTAGATTACCTGCTCAAACCCCTCGACCAGGAACGTTTCAAGGTGGCCGTTGAACGCGCCATCAGCAGAATGAAGCTCGAGCAGAACAACGTAGGCGAGCTCTTACGCAGCATCAAGACCGAGAACAAAACCTCATACGACTCACACATCTTTGTTCAGAAATCGGAGAAGCTTCTCAACCTGCCCGTGGAAGAGATCGTGTACCTCGAAGCTTCAGGCGACTACACCATACTCACCACCAAGAATGACCAGTTTGTAAGCTCTTCCGGCATCGGCAAGCTCGAAGAGATCCTCAACCCGGAGCTGTTCATCCGCGTGCACCGCAGCACCATCATCAACATCAATGCGCTGAAGGAAATTGAAAAACACTTCAACGGTGGCATGGTGGTGAAAATGCAAAACGGAAAAAGCTTCCCCGTAAGCCGCACCTACGCCAAGCTGATCAGAAGAAAGGTAGTTTAGAAATACAGTCTACGGTCGACGGACCACAGTCCACAGCAAGTGCGTTGTGTTGTTAATGGATTCGTTTAGTCAGTCGACAGTTGACAATCCCGATGGTCTCGGGAGCAGTTGACAAAGGATAGACTTTAAAAACTAAGCGCCGCCTCAGATTCAAGTTAAGACGAGGCAGCGCTTTTCTTTTAGCCGTTGTCAATTGTTACCTTGTCAACTGTCAATTGTTTAAACACTACTCGTCTGTGGACCGTTGACTGATTTGCATTCAATCCGGCAGGTCGAACTTGAGTCTCACCTTCACTTTGTCTTTTACAGGCCGGTCGTTGCGTTTGGAGGGATTCCAGGCGGGGCCTTCCTTGATGAGCCTGATCACTTCATCGTCGCACCCGTAACCGATGCCTTTGATCACCTTGAACTCACCCAGCTGACCGTTGGCATCCACAGTGAATTGAACCGTTACCCTGCCTTCGACCTTGTTCTCAAGCGCCAGCTCGGGATAATTCATTTTTTCTTCCAGGTATTTTTCAAAGGCGTTGCGTCCACCCTGAGGTTCGGCAAATTGCAGCACGTTGTTGTTCGTTGTGCCTGCGCCTGTTACAACCACTTCACTCAGCTCAGTATAATCAGGTGTCATCTGGATGTTGATCTCGCGATTGTTTTCCGCCCTGACCTCAACTTCCTTCAGGCCGATGAACTGGAATACAAGGGTTTGTTTCGGGTCGTTTAAGGCGATCTGGTAATGGCCCACTTCATCGGTGATGGTGCCGATGTTAGTACCCTTTACCATCACATTCACACCGGGTAGGGGCATGCCGTCTTCCGTGGAGATCACTTTACCCTGGATGGTTCGAGGGTTAGCAGCTACTTCCCTTCGGGCTTCTGAAGCACGGGAAGCCTGTGCTCTTTTTTTGTCAGCGGCACCAGCATTGTCATCAGCCCTTTCAATTTCCCTGGGGGCTTCGGCCAGGTCTGCTTCAACGATCCGTTGATCTTCAGTTTCAATCGCTTCTGTCTGCGCCACCCTTTCTACCTGCGAAGCGGTCTCTTCATCGCGTGAAGCAGCGCCGGCAACAGGATTGGAGGTTGGTACCTGAGGTCTCGATTGGCCGGATGATTTCTTTTTCGCCTGAGCAGGTTGTGCTGGTTTGTTTAACGCGATCGCCTGGCCAGCGGCAGGCCTGCTGGCTATTGTATCATGTTTTACTTCTACCGTAGTGTCTGCGGCAGTTTGTGGAGCGACCTCTTTGTTCACCGCCAGGGTCTGGTCTGGCCGGTGGTTGCTCAGGTTGCCGATGATGTAAACACTGGCAACCGCCAGCAGTATGAGGCCGGCGGCAATGCCCAGAGACCAGCGCCAGAGTGAGATCACTTTAGGCCTTCGTGCCTGGGTGCGCTGGTGTAAGGTGTTGTGAAGCTCCTTCAGGTCGAACAGGAAGGAGTCTGGTCCGATCTGGTTGGCCCCTTCCAGCGCTTCTGAAAGGAAAGGATCCTGAAGCGCCTCTTTTTCAAGGGCATGCATTTCCCTGGGGGTCATTTCGCCCCGCAAATAACGTTCGATATCGTGTTTACGCCTGCCCATTACGTTCCATGCAGATCTTGAGGTTTCTTTTGCCGTTCTGAATATGACTTTTCACCTTGTTGAGGTCAAAACCGGTGATTTCGGTGATCTCTTTATAACATTTCTGCTCCAGATAAAACAATCTCACACATAGTTTCTGTTCCTCGCCCAGTGTCTCGATACATTTCTCTAATTTACTAAGATTTGTCTCTATTTCCGGCACGTCTTGCAGATGCGCTTCGGGGTCGGTTTCCATAATAAAAGGCGAAATTTCTTCGAAATTTTTACCTTTTTTCGATCGCAGCTGCATCAGGCAATGATTGCGGGCCGTCACGTATAACCAGCCTTTGAACTGGCTCACCGCGTGTTCTTTCAGGCTTACGATCAGCTTTTCAAATACCTGCATCACGGCGTCGCGGCTTTCTTCGCGGTCTTTCAGGTACTTGAGGCACACACCGAACACCAGCGAGGTGTAACGTTGATACAGCTCACCGATCACATCAAGCTGCTCACTTTGCTTATAAAGCGCCACAAGCTCCTCATCCGTCAGTTTTTTATAATCGTCAGCCGAAAGCATTTTTCAAAGTAAACAAAAATTTCCGGCGCAACGATATGGAATTTTTTCCGCGGGACATCTTCATGGAAATTTAAACACACAGCCTATGAAGAAGATATGGGTTTACCTCATAGCAGGTTTTCTATTGCTCAGTTTTGGGCAAGTACAGGAAAGAACGATCACGGGAACCGTCACCGCCTCTGAAGACGGAAGCCCATTACCTGGTGTCAATGTTATTCTCATCGGCACATCCACAGGCACTGTTACTGACGGACAAGGAAAGTACGAGATCAAAGTACCGGCAACCGGTGCAAAGCTGGCCTTTTCATTTATCGGTTATGTGAGTCAGGAGATCAGCGTCGGAACAAAAACGGTGATCGATGTCTCAATGTCAGCAGATACAAAGGCTTTGCATGAGGTGGTGGTCACCGGTTACGGAGTACAAAAGCAAAGCATGGTGCTCCAGGGGCGCGCGGCTGGTATTACAGCCACCAGAGGCCCTAGATCAGTGAAGAGACGTGCGGCCAAAGAAGCAGAATATGCAGACTATCAACCGGTGCAACACAACACCGAAGAATACGATGCCATCAATGAAAATATTTTCCACGAAGCTTTAAAGAATCCGCTCTCCACTTTCTCCATCGATGTGGATGCAGCCTCCTACAGCAACATCAGGCGATTCATCAGCAACGGCCAGCGCCCGCCCATCGATGCCGTGCGCATTGAAGAGATGGTGAACTATTTTGATTACGACTACAGCCAGCCCGAAGGTGAGCACCCCTTCGCCGTACACACCGAGATCTCCGAAGCCCCCTGGAATGCCAAACACCGCCTGGTGCACATCGGCCTGCAGGGCAAAAAGATCGCCACTGAAGATCTTCCGCCATCAAATCTTGTATTTCTCATCGATGTATCCGGCTCCATGGCCGATCCCAATAAACTTCCGCTGGTGAAGAGCTCGTTCCGCATGCTGGTAGAACAGTTGCGGGAGCAGGATCACGTTGCCATAGTGGTGTATGCCGGTGCTGCAGGTGTGGTGCTGGAGCCCACTTCAGGCAGTCGCAAGAAGGAGATCATCGCTGCGCTCGACAGGCTCGAAGCCGGTGGCTCCACCGCCGGAGGGCAGGGATTGAAGCTGGCTTATGCATTGGCCAAAGAACACTTCAGGGAAGGCAACAACCGTGTGATCCTGGCAACAGACGGCGACTTCAACGTGGGTGAGTCAAGCAATGCCGCCATGGAAAGACTGATCGAAGAGAAAAGAGAAGGTGGTGTTTTTCTCACCGTGCTCGGCTATGGCATGGGCAACTATAAAGACTCAAAAATGGAAACGCTGGCAGACAAAGGCAACGGTAACTACGCTTACATCGACAATATTTCAGAGGCCAGAAAAGTGCTGGTGAACGAATTCGGAGGCACCCTCTTTACCATTGCCAAAGATGTGAAGCTCCAGATTGAATTCAATCCTGCCAAAGTGAAAGCGTATCGCCTCATCGGTTATGAGAACAGGATGCTGAAGAGTGAAGACTTCAACAATGACAAGAAAGATGCAGGCGAGCTGGGCTCCGGTCACACCGTAACAGCGTTGTACGAGATCATACCGGTGGGTGTGGAAAGCGAGGCTTTCAAGATCGACGACCTGAAATATCAGTCTAACAAGGTAGCGTCATCGGCAAAACAATCCGATGAGCTGATGACCATCAAGCTGCGTTATAAAAAACCGGATGAGAACAAAAGCAGGCTGATCGAGCATCCGCTGATCGATACCCATACGTCCCTCGCCAGAACTTCTGATAATTTCCGCTGGTCTGCTTCGGTGGCAGCCTTCGGCATGCTGCTGCGCGAATCGGAGTTCATCAAAGACTTTTCATACGACGAAGTACTGGAGCTCGCAGCCGGTGCCCGTGGAAAAGACGAAGAAGGCTACCGCATCGAATTTATCAACATGGCCAAGTCATTCGGACTGGTAGCAAAGAAATAGCATCGTGAAACTGAGAAGGACTCTCTTCAGTAGGCGGTAGGCAAAAAAGCAGTAGGCAAGGAGAGGGCTAGTATCCGGGTCAACTGCTTTTTGTCACCGCCAGTTAGAGTCCACAGTCGACGGTCCACAGTCCACAGCAGCGCGGTGTTAACTCACACTCACTCGTACTTCGTACCTCGTAATTCGTACCTCTTACCTCGTACCTTCGGCATTCCGAAGCACCAGTGTTCAATCAACCCTCCCCGAATTCGTCAGGCCTCCTGGCTCCTTACTCCTGGCTTCTGGCTCCTGGCAACTACACCTAAGCTGAGTTCCTGGCAGCATTGATGATCCCAAACATACACCTCAGCACCAGCTTCCGGTATTCTTTTTCGAAGTCCTTTTCTTTGGCTGGCTGGGGGTCTCTGAGCTGTTGTAGTGCCGCCTGCTGGATGGTGATCAGCGGCAGAACGATGCGCTCGCGGAGCTTTACTGAGTCGCGGTTCACGGGATTGTTCTCCATCAGCTCCGACAATCCTGACACTTCAAGGATCATGGCAATGGAAAGCTCATATTCGTCGAACATGATGTTCCAGTATTCTCCGAACTCTTTGTCTTTAGACAGGTAAGCCGTGGCCGGATAATACGATTTGGTCAGCGACATCATACTGTTGGCCAGCAGGGTGCGGAAGAAAAGCGATTCTGAATAAAGGGCTTTCAGCTCCTTCATCTTTCCTTCGGTCTTCAATCGTTTCAGGGCACTGCCCACGCCGTAAAAACCGGGAATATTCTGTTTCATCTGGGCCCATGATCCTACAAAAGGAATGGCCCGCAGGTCTTCGAACTTGAGTCCGTCGCCGGAGCTGCGCCTCACAGGGCGTGAGCCGATATTGATATCGCCGAAGAAAGAGAGTGGTGTTATTTTTTCCAGATAAGGAACAAACTTCGGGTGGTGCTTCAGGTCGAGGTAAGCTTTGTGGCCAGCCTCGGCGAGTGACTCCAGCAGCGCTTTTTCCTTGTCGGAGAGTTGTACTACGTTGTTCCTGAACACATCGTTCTCGATGCCTGCGGAAAGAAGCTGCTCGAGGTTGAAGAGACATGAAACAGGTTTGCCGAAGTTCGAGCTGATGGTCTGGCCCTGGATGGTGATCTGTACTTCCTTGTCTTCGATGGTCTCTCCCAGGGAAGCATAGAAATCGTGGGTGTTTCCACCACCACGTGCCGGGGGGCCACCGCGGCCGTCGAAGAACACAGCGGTGAGTCCATGTTCACGTGACAGGATGGTGAGGTTCTCCTTAGCCCTGAAGATAGACCAGTTTGCGCGCAGGTAGCCGCCATCTTTGGTGCCGTCAGAAAATCCGAGCATGATGGTCTGCTTGTTGCCGCGGCGTTTCAGGTGCTCACGGTAAGCTGGTATGCTGTAAAGCGCATCCATCACGGAGGGGGCATGCGCAAGGTCTTCAATGGTTTCGAACAGCGGCACAATGTCGAGTGTGAGGTCATCACCTTTGGCCAGCAAAAGTTTGGCGAGCTGGTATACACGTACCACATCCAGCGACGACTGGCAATTGCTGATCACATAACGGTGGCATCCCTCTTCGCCATTGATCGCCTGGATCTCGCCGATCACCTTGATGCTCTCGATCAGCTCCGATACAAACGGGTCTTCGAATTTCAGCGACTGTGGTTTGAACTTGAGCTTCAGCAGCGTGTCGATCTGTTCCTGCTCCGGACGTTTGGCGAGGTCTTTGAGCTTTTTGTTCTTTGTTTGAAGCTGCTTGAGAATGGCTTCCCAGGCGTAGATATGTTTGCGGCTGTCTTGCCGGATGTCCATGCTGGCGAAATAAAATCCGAAGATCTTCACCTTAAGAATGAGCTCGTCCAGCAGGTTGAGGAACAGTCCGCGGTGCTCTTCGATCAGCAGCGTGCGGGCCTTGTTCAGGTCTTCCAGGATTGCTTCCGCATTTTTGTATCCGTCTTTGGTATTGCCATACGCAAGCGGATAGATCTTGCGTTCAACGTCGGCGATAATGGTATCCACACCTTTGAAGGTGAGTCTTCTTTTCAGGAACCGGGCATCGCGGTAGTAGCAACGCATCAGGGTCTGTTGTAACCGTTGCGCTACTTGCAGGGTGATGGCGTGTGTAACAAACGGGTTGCCGTCACGGTCGCCACCGGGCCAGAAGCCGATCTTGATCAGGTCAAAGTTCTTCCACGAATCCAGGTCTATGTTCAGGCCCGTCATCAGCTTGAGGATGATCTCAGGGATAACGGGGTAAAATACATTTTCGAGGAACCACGACAGGCTTATGGCCTCGTCATAGGGTGTCGGCTTCGAGCGGTTGATGAAAGCCGTCTTGCCGAGCTGGCGCAGCAGCAGGTTGATATGCTCCAGCTTGCTTTCGCGGATCGCCTCCTCCAGGTCGTTGAGGATGGCCAGCACATTGCCGGGGTAGAACTGGGTAGGGTGCGCGGTAAGCACTACCCGCACGCTGAAATCTTCCAGCTTCTTTTTCAGTGCATCGATCTGTCCTTCAGAAGAGGCGCGCAGCAGCAATGCCGAGACTGTTCCCTTTCCGTGCAGGTCGTTGATCTGGTCGAAGGCGGCATCCTCCACCGAATCGAACAATACTACCTGACGTTCGGTATACTGGATGAAGTTGAACAGCAGGTTGAACTGCTCTTCACGCGTGGCATTGGGCGTGAAGTCCTGGAAGAACTTCTTGATAATGGCCCGGGGCTCTTTTCCCTTGGCAAAACCCTCTTCGCAGGCCTGCTGCAGCAAGGGCAGCAAGGTGCCGGTGCGGTAAATGCCGGTGTACGGAAGGTTCAGGAATAGGCTGTTATAAATGTGATAACGCGTAGAAACAGCCTCGTTGTAGTTGGCGGACATGGTTGTTTAGTAATGACCTTCTACAAATTTATTAAATAGAGGTCTTAGCCATCGCAACGCGGTCCTGATATTCCAATAATTTTTTCGAAAACGTTTACAGTTGAAGTTCTGGCAAAAAAAATGGCTTTCGTTACAAGATCACGAAAGCCATCCGCAAAAGCGTTTTTGAATGCCGTTTACAGGGCTACCACTTCACCTTTGATGGTGAGTTTTGCCACCCCTTCTTCGGTGTTGGCGTTGACGGTCACGGTTTTAGTGAACTGTCCGATGCTGGCCGCATTGTAAGTGGCCTTCACATAACCCTCAGCGCCGGGTGCGATGGGGTCTTTGGTATACGATGTTACGGTGCAGCCGCAGGAGGCCTGTACGGTTGAGATCACCAGCGGAATATCGCCTTTGTTGGTGAACTTGAACTCATAGGTCACCGGAACACCAACCTTGATCTTGCCGAAATCATATTCAATGCGGGTCCAGTTGAAAATGGCGGCATCGGGGTTTCCGCTTACCGGCCGGGTATTCATGGCAACAAGGCTCGCTACCAACGCCAGGGAAAAGAATGTTAAAGCAATTTTTTTCATGATCTGTAGATTTAAGATGAATATTATTGTGTTCGAACCAATGCAAAACTCGTAGCAGCACCACAAATATCGTGTTAATGATTCGCTAAATATTGTTAATGAGATGTTAAACGCGGGTGCTTCCAGCGATCTTTATTGTATTTTTATTGTGTGAAAAGTTCATCCATCCGTTTTATTGTCATTCTCGGCACGCTGTGTATCGTAGGCATTACCATTACGCAGATCTACTGGGTCAGAAGGGCTTTTGATCTGAAGGAGGGTGAGTTTGAACGAACGGTCAATGCCGCGCTCTTCAATGTGGCCAACCAGATCTTCGCCATCAACAACACCCCCTCGCCTGCCATGAACCCCGTAAAGCAGGTGTCTACCAACTATTTTATTGTGATGGTCAATGGCGAAGTGGATGCCAGTTTGCTTGAGTTTTTGCTGCGGTCGGAGTTTGAAAAACGCAACATCAACGCTGATTTTGAATACGGCGTCTACGACTGTACCAGCGAAAAAATGAAATATGGCGATTATGTGCCGCTGCAGACCGCCAAAGAAAAAGTGACCAGCAAAAAGCTGCCCGCCTGGAACCATTACGCGTACTATTTCGGCGTGCAGTTTCCCAACCGCGAGGCGCAGCTCATCAATCAGATGGGTATCTGGTCGTTCTCATCTGTGGTGTTGCTGGTGGTGATCGTATTCTTCGGGTATACGTTGTTTGTCATCCTGAAACAGAAGCGGCTGTCGGAGATCCAGAAAGATTTTATCAACAACATGACGCATGAGTTCAAAACGCCGATCTCTACCATCGCCGTTTCCACGGAAGTGCTCAAAGATCCGAACATCGTACATCAGCCCGAGCGGTTACTGAACTACACCACCATCATCGAAAAAGAGAACACCCGGCTGAAGCAACAGGTGGAACGTGTGCTGCAGATGGCCCGGCTCGACAAGGAAGACATCGGACTCAAAAAGGAGATCGTGGATGTGCACCAGGTGATCCAGGATGCTATCCGCAACACGTCAGGATCTCTCCAAGACAAGCATGGTTCCATTTCGTGCGACCTGCGGGCTACACAACACACCATCGAAGCAGACAAGCTTCACCTCACCAATGTGCTTTACAACCTGATTGATAATGCCATCAAGTACTGCAAAACGGCACCGCAGATCCTGTTGCGTACTTCCGATGGCCATAAGAACCTGACGCTCGAGATCGAAGACAACGGTATCGGCATCAGCCCTGAAGACCAGAAGCGGGTGTTTCAGAAATTTTACCGGGTGCCTACCGGCAACGTGCACGATGTGAAAGGTTTCGGCATCGGGCTCAACTACGTAAAATCGATCATCGAAGCGCATAAGGGAAATGTCAGGCTTGAAAGTGAGCTGGGAAGCGGAAGCACTTTCAGGATAAGCCTGCCCCTTGCATGATTTCACCAGCCATGGACATGAATACCAAGAAGATCCTGCTTGTAGAAGATGACCCCAGCCTGGGTTTTGTGATCAAAGACAACCTGATCCTCAAAGGTTATCAGGTTACCCTCTGCAAAGACGGTGAGGAGGGCGAAAATGCTTTTCATGAGCAGCCGTTCCATCTTTGTATCCTGGATGTGATGCTGCCGAAGAAAGATGGTTTTTCACTCGCCAAAGCTATCCGCGAAAAGAACAGTCATGTGCCTATCCTGTTCCTCACAGCCAAATCGATGACCGAAGACAAGCTGGCAGGTTTTCAGACCGGGGCCGATGATTACATCACAAAACCTTTCAGCCTCGAAGAGCTGATCTACCGCATCGAAGTATTTTTAAGAAGAAGCAATGGCCACGCTGTTTTACCCGATGGCAAAGTTTTTCAGGTAGGCCAGTTCGAGTTCGATCATTTTAATCTCACGCTGAAGAATACCAGCTCCGAAAAAACGCTCACGCAGAAAGAAGCAGAAGTGCTCAAGCTGCTCTACCAGAACCGCGACCGTGTGCTGAAGCGCGAAGAGATATTGAAACATGTGTGGGGTGACGACGATTATTTCATGGGCCGCAGCATGGACGTCTTCATATCCAAGCTCCGCAAATACCTCAAAGAAGATCCCGCGGTGCAAATTGTCAACTATCATGGTGTAGGGTTCAGACTCGAGTTGAGGTAACGAAGCTCGTTCAACCCTTTGAGGGTTCAAAACCCTCAAAGGGTTGGGACCCGACGAAAACGCTGAGTCAACCCAAAATCTCTCTCAGCACCTGCACCGACTTAAATTCCCCGAGATTTTCCAGGTGCTCCGCATAGAATTTCAGTAATAAGTCAAGCAGCTCTTTCCGTTGTAGATTGGTTGTTGCAGGCGATTGATCATAACTCGCCGTGAGCAATCTCCCGAGGACCTTTTCTGTTTCCTCATCGGTGATCCTGCCACCAAGCACTTCGTTCACAAACTGTGGACCGAAGCCCAGGTAACGGCTGAGCCTGATCATAAAAATCAGGTGTGCATTCTCATGCCCCCCCTGAAGCCCGTCTATGGTAATGAGCGAATCGGCGAGGAAGGTAAACATCTCCTGCGTATGACTTTCATCTTTTACGGTTTTGTTCAGGAGCTCTGTGAGAAAGATAGCGATGGTCGATTTTTTGATGTCGGCCGTGAGCGACTGGTAAGGATGGAAGCAATGGATCTCTTTGATGCGCTCGATGTTGGCGTGTTCACGATGATACACCACCAGGTTCAGCAGTGTGAGCGGCTGATACAAAGCGATCTTGTTCTTGGCCGATTTACTTCTCACCCCATTTACCATGTAGCTCTGCAACCCGAACAGCTCGGTAAAGATGGTAACGATGATGGAGGTCTCGCCATACTTCGTGAACCTGAAAACAATGCCGCGGGTTTTGTGTAACATCTTACTGAATCAACGAAATTGAACATTGGCGCGTAATAGGTACGAAGTACGAGGGACGAGGTACATTAGAGCGCCCTGCATTCCGTACCTCGTCCCTCGTACTTCGTACCTGAAATCTCATACTTAAAAAACTTTATCGTCTGAAGTTCACAGCATTACTCCTCCGTAATTACGGCGATCTTGCCCACCACACGTTCGGCGCCGTCTTCGGTGGCGGCGAACACCAGGTAAACACCGGTAGCAGCGCGCCTGCCGTTGTAGTCTCTCACATTCCAGGTGGCAGTGCCGCCACTGGCCTGCGTTTGCCAGATCAATTTTCCGCTGATGTCGGTGATCTTCACAATGGCATCAGTGGCCAGTCCTGTGATGCCTACGGTGCCCGAGAAGCGCGCAGTTACCGGGTTAGGGAAGATCTTCAGATCCTGGAATGCAGGGGCGCCTACAGTGGCATCTGCACGGTATGAAACGATGCCGTTGTCTGTTGCAAAAAAAACTTCGCCGGTTTCATCGTTGATCTCGATGTGGCGGATCCTGTCTGAGAGCAGCGGACTGTTGGCGGTTGTGAAATTGTAAATGAGCTTTTCTCCGGCGCCATCAAAAAGCCACACACCCCGTTCGGTGCCGATCCACTTCCGGTTGCCGCCATCCACGGCGATGGAGGTGATCTTCTCATCACGCAACAGAAAACGGTTCTCGAAGATGGGCTTCACGGCATCAGCGTTGGGAGAAAAGAAGTAGGCTATGCCCTGGTCTGTTCCCACCCATACGTATCCCTCGCGGTCTGTGACAATAGTCCGCACCGCCCTCGAAGGCAATGCGCCCGCGCCTATTGCTTCCGTTTTATACGAACTCCTGTTGTCATTCGGGTCGAAAAACAGAACGCCGCCACCCTGTGCGGGATCCAGTGCCGCCCACACGTTGCCACTCATGTCAATGGTGAGTGTCAAAGGATAACGCGCTGCTGAAAACGGGAACGCGAATGATTGCCAGGCGTTGTTGCTGAAAACATGAAGCGATTGTGAAGCACCATAATTGGCCACCCATAAGTTGGCGTCAGAAGCTTCGATGTCGGTGACGTACACCGAGGCCGGAGCAGTGCCCGTCTTCTGCAGCGGACTGTTTGTTTCATTAAAAACAGTTTTGATGCCCGCGTTATCAGTGCGCTCAACGCCATAACCGAATGATGAGAGATACAGCTCATTGTTCAGGAGGGCTGCATCTGTGAGATCGCCTGTTGATGCTGTGGACTGCCACTGGCCATCGGAAAAAATGTTAAACACCCCGTTGTTGTTGCGTGGGTTGCTGGCAGCGTCGAAGCCTCCTCCCAGGATGAATAATTTTCCGGAGAGATATTTCATCCTGAATGCTTCAGAGAACGTGGGGCCGTTGGGAAGAACGGAAACAAATGTTCCGGTAACGTCGATCAGCAATCCGTTTTGCCGGTCGCCAATCCAAAGATTGCCCTGCACATCAGCCACAGCGGTGAGTGGCGCAGAGATCGGCGTTGCTGTCACCGGTGTGAGCATGCCAGAGGCGCTTAGCTTCCAAAGGCTGTTGTCGGCAATGATGAGCAGGTTGCTGGCAGAAGCGCTCAGGGGGCCAAAGCTTGTTCCTGTAATGACAGTTTCCCGTTGCCATTTTCCATTGTCATAACGATAGACACCTCGGTTGGTAAGAGCGGCGTAAACCTTGTTGTTGAAGCGGGTTACCGACGTTGCTGCTATGGCGAAGTCACCGGTGTCAGTCCGCTTCCAGTTGTTGAAGTCGAGCAGGTTAGCATTAAGGTTGCCGGCCATCACACCTTTTTCGGTGGCCAGAAAAATGCTGTCGTTATAAAAAGTGCTTTCAAAGATCTTCAATACTTTGCCGGTGGCGTCCAGGTCTCTCCAGGTTTCCCTCAGCTCGAGCAGCTTCAGGTCGAATACCACCACGCCAAAGTCGGCGGAGAGATAAGCGAGGTCGCCAAGGATGGCAATGTGATGGATGGTTTTTGATCCTGTGATCAGCTGCGAAGTTTTGAGGCGATTAAAATTCCTGACAGTATTATCCCTGATGATGTCCAGGTTGCCATCGGCATACGCTATCAGAAGTTGCTTGCGGGCAGCGTCATAAGCGATGTGTGTGATGCCGGTGCCACTTAAACCATTCAGTGTGTTGTAAGTGGCAATGCTGTTGTCTTCACGGTCAAGCACCAGGATGCCACTTTCTGATGCACCGAAGATCAGTTGATCTGCGGTAGCAATACTGTTGATGGTGTTGTAAGAGAGGTGCAGGCGCCAGGTGTTGAGGGGGATTGTTGATTGAGCCTGGAGGTGAGAAGGAATAAGGAGTAAGGAGTAAGAAGTAAGGAGGAAAATGCAAGAAGTCAGAAGCCAGGAGCCAGGAGTCAGGAGGGGGCAGGGGAGGTTCATTTCTTTCGATTTTTCATGCCTTCAAAAAAAGCTTTGCGGCTGCGGGCTTCGTATTGGCCTGATTCACCCAGCATCACCTGTTGATCGTTGGGAGAGAGGCGGAAGGAGAAGGAGGCGAGCTCACCGGTTTGTGCGCAGATGGCGTGAACCTTGGTCACAAACTCGGCAATGGCCAGCAGGTTGGGCATAGGGCCGAAAGGTTTTCCTTCGAAGTCCATATCGAGCCCTGCTACGATCACTCTTTTTCCCTGGTTGGCAAGGGTGTTGCAGGTATCCACAATGGCGTCGTCAAAGAACTGTGCTTCATCGATGCCCACCACATCGCAGTCGCCGGCCAGCAGCAGCATGTCGTTGGCGAAGTTCACAGGTGTTGAGCGGATGGCGGTCTCGTTATGCGAAACGATCTTGATGTCGTGATACCGTTTATCGATCACCGGTTTGAAGATCTCTACCTTTTGTTTGGCGATGATGGCGCGGTTGAGCCGGCGGATCAGCTCTTCTGTTTTGCCGGAGAACATGCAGCCGCAGATCACTTCTATCCAACCGGCGCGCTCCTGGTGCGGCTTGCCTCCAAAATTGGGTTCAATAAACATGGTGCAAAATACCGTCTCTGCCGCCTACAATCAACCCGTACGGAGAGATTTCGGGGCTGTATTATGGCATGGCATAGTTGATGTGCGGAAGCTTGTATTCGTCCGGAACAACGATTTTAACGTCGCCGGTGATTACGGCCTGGCAGGCGAGGCGTTCTGTGTTCTTCAGGGCGCCCATGTTGCGGTATTTTTGCTCGGCCGCAGTAACTGGTATGAAATTTTCTGCTCCTTCCGCAATGATTGCCTTACAGGTAGTGCAGCGCCCCTTTCCCCCGCAGGAATGCATCCAGTCGAGCTGGTGGTCGTGGAGATGGCGCAGCAGTGTTTTTGACAGGTCGGTCACTTCCAGTGTCTTTTCGGCCCAATTGGCAATCACGATCCGCGCCATGTTTACGTTATTTAAATGTTTACATTGGGTCAAAAAACCTAACTTTATAACGCCAAATAAGTTATTAATCTGATACCTGCAACGTATGGACGAAAAGATTAGCCTGGAAGCAATAGCCCAGTATGGAGATGCGTATGCCGATAAGGTTCTGAAAGCTTTTTTTTCCTCGAAAGAGAAAATAACGGGGCCGGAGATCTTAACGCTCTGCAATGTGCAGCAGGTGAACCTGTTCGTGATCCGTGAGCTGTTCAAAGCCTGGAGAGAAGAAACCCGCAAGCAGAAAAGCATCTATTTCGATAACGGTAACCCTGAGGTAAAAGAGGCCCTCAATACCTACATGACCGTGCTCTCCAACCACATCTCTGTAGACCGCGCCAACTTTGCTCCACTGCTGAAAAAGGCCGTCAGCCAAACCCTGCTGGCAATCTTCAATCCTTACGATTTTTTTTCCATGCTCATTGTCGGTAAAGAAAACCGGCTCGAGGTAAGCGCTTTTCGCGAAGAGATCAAATACCTGAAAGTGAACAAGGCACCGCTGGAACGCATGCTTCACAAGCTGGAGGAAAAGAATACCACCGAGATCCAGGGCAACGAAGCTTTTGCCGTGCTCGACCAGATCCTTGAAGAAGTGAACTTCACACCCGAAGACCTCGACGATTATATTGCCAGATTCTCGCAGGTAGTTCCGCTCGATCCGGCGTCATTCTTCTCGTCCAAAGCGCCTGAACCCGTCAGGCAGCCCGAAGAACCTCGGTCGCTTTTTTCAGAGCCCGTGGTGCGTGAGAACAAACCGATGTCTGAAAAGAAGGTGCCCGTGCATGAAACGAAGACAGAGCCAACGCTCAACGAAAGAATGAACAAGGTGAAGCAACCCGAAGTGATCGACAGCTTCCGGAAGATCGCCAGGATCAAAGATAACCTCAGCATCAACCAGAAGTTCATGTTCACCAAAGTGCTCTTCTACGGCGACTTCGAATCATTCAGCCGCGCCATCGATGACCTCGACCAGCTGCCCGACATGAACGCCGCCCTTCACTACCTGGAGAAACACTCCTCCACGTGGGATAGGGATAGCAAAGAGTTTCATGAGTTTATGGAGATGGTTGAAAAGAGATTTAGTTGACGTGACGGTTGTCTGTAGTTCACGATAAAAAATTGAATATTATTGTGTATATTATTTGAAAATTGATGATATGAGGAAGGATAAAGTGCTAGAAACGGTAAATGATCTTCCACAGGAGTTCGAGTTAGAAGATCTTATTGAACGACTTCTTTTCGTCGAGAAAGTGGAAAAAGGTATTAAACAAATGAGTGAAGGCAGGACTTTAACACATGATCAGGTAAAGAACAACATAAAAGAATGGCGGAAATAGTATGGACGGAGTTTGCATTACAGGATTTGAAGTCCATTCATGAGTACATTTCAAGGGATTCACAATTCTATGCAGACCGGTTCATTGATAAGATAATCGACAGAGTAGAACAACTGATTGATTTCCCAAATTCAGGAAGGATAGTTCCAGAATTTGCTCAGGATTCACTCAGAGAATTGATCGAAGGGCATTACAGGATCGTTTATAATCTTTCGCCAGTAGAAGAAGTAACAATACTCCGCATTCACCACTCTGCCAGACTCTTGAAATAATGGGCTTAGTAGTCGCAATTCGTACCTCTTGCCTCCTCAAAGCCTCTGCAGCACCTGCATCCTGTGCGCATCCAGCTTCAGGAAAATAAATAGCAGTATTGTAAAGCCCCAGAGTGACGATCCGCCGTAGCTGAAGAATGGCAGGGGGATACCGATCACAGGGAACAGTCCCACCGTCATGCCGATGTTCACGGCAAAATGGAAAAAGAAAATGCAGGCCACGGAATAACCGTAAACACGGGCGAACCTGTTCTTCTGCCGTTCGGCAAGAAAGACAACGCGCAGCAGCAGCGCAATGAACAGCGCGATGGTGAAAAGGCTTCCGATCCAGCCATGTTCTTCGCCAATGGTACAGAAAATAAAATCGGTGCTTTGTTCCGGTACGAAGTTGAACTTGGTTTGCGTTCCCTCCAGGAATCCCTTTCCGAAAAAGCCACCGCTGCCGATAGCGATCTTAGATTGCGTAACGTTCCATCCATATCCCAGCGGATCAGAGTCCGGGTTCAGCATCGATACGATCCTTCGCTGATGGTGGTCTTCCAGCAGGTTGAAGACTATATCCACACTGCTGATCATCAAGACCAGGGCAATAGCTCCTGCCGTGATCAGGATCATGGTTTTTAACTTCTTCCGCCGGTTCATGAGAATGGCCACAGCCCAGATCACACCAATACCGATATACAGGATCCAGGTGTTCTCGACCAATAACGTAAGGATAAAAATGGCAGCTGCTCCCAGTCCTATCAGGATCAGGAAGGGCGACATGCCTTCACGATAAAAAACGATGAGGAACACCAGGAACACCATGGCGGTACCGTAGTCTTTCTGAAGCAGGATCAGCAGCATCGGGGCGCCGATCAGCGCAAAGAGCACAGCCTGGTTTCGCAGGTTGTCCATCCTGAAGCCGATGGAGCCGATGAATTTGGCCACTACCAATACCGTGGCAAACTTGGCGAACTCGGAGGGCTGCACGCCAAACGATCCGATACCGAGCCATGCTTTGTTACCGCCCACTTCTTTACCGATGATCGGCACCAGCAGCAGCAAAAAAAGAATGAACCCGTAGATGATATAAGCGAAGGTCTCGTAGAACTGCCTGTCGATGATCAGGATGGCCGCCACCAGAATGCCCGAGGTGACAATGAACATCAGCTGCCTTCCAGAGTTCAGGCTCAGGTCAAAGATCGATTGGTTCTCTCCCTGATGATAGGTAACGGCGAAAATATTCAGCCATCCCATAAAAACGATAGCCATGTACAGTCCTACTGTAACCCAGTCTATCTTTTGCGTTATGTTTTGTTCCTGCCTCAATCTAAAAACTTCCCCCGTTTAAC
The DNA here is from genome assembly GCF_018598225.1 of Chryseosolibacter histidinae. Classification (GTDB taxonomy): domain Bacteria; phylum Bacteroidota; class Bacteroidia; order Cytophagales; family Cyclobacteriaceae; genus Chryseosolibacter; species Chryseosolibacter histidini. The sequence continues at coordinate 35,199 of NZ_JAHESF010000027.1, forward strand.
ATATTCTTCGATGTGAGGCCGTTTGGTCTCTCCATACAGATATTTTTCGATCATCAAGCTCGCGATAGAGGCAGCCGCACGTGCGCCCTGTCCTGAGAATTCAACGTAAACCGATACCGCTATCTGCGGGTTTTCTTTGGGCGCATAGGCGATGAATACTGAGTGGTCTGGCCTTGCCTGGCGCATGGTTCGTGCATCGTTTTGAACGGAACCCGTTTTGCCACACACAACAATGTCTTTCAGGCTGGCGCGGAATTGTCCTGTGCCTGAGCGCACCACCTCTTCCATGGCGTCTGCGGCGATAGCAAAGTTCTCGGGGTCGATGGTGGTGTAATGTTTCTCCAGGTACTGCGGCAGGGGCTTGCCCGAGTCGCCGATCGATTTCACCAGGTGAGGTATGATGTAATAACCTTTGTTGGCAACCGTGGCTGCGAAGTTGGCCATCTGCAACGGCACTACAAGATTTTCACCCTCGCCGATAGCAATGGAGTAGATGTTGGAGAACTTCCACGGCCTGCCGCCATAAGCCCGGTCGTAAAACGCAGGTGACGGCATCAGTCCGCCTTTTTCGTTGGGGAGGTCTATGCCGAGCGGTTTGCCAAAGCCGAAGCTTGTGATGTGCCGGTTCCATTCCGCCAGCCCGATGCGGGTATCGTCAAACGGATTGTTTGATTTTCCCTGGTTCAACATTCTGCGGAGCACATTGTGAAAGTAAGGGTTGCAAGAGTTGGTGATGGCACCGCGCAGGTCTTCATTGGAATGCGGACCGTGACAGCCGATGATCGACCGGTCGCACGGAACGCGTGTTTCTGGTGTGATCACCTTTTCCTGCAGCGCCACCATAGCCTGGGCAACCTTGAAAATGGAACCGGGCCTGTACTGCGCCATCAAAGGCCTGTTAAAAAGCGGCTTGTTCGTATCGTTGCTGATCAGCGCAAAGTTCTGGCTGTAATTCTTGCCGGTGAGTTTGGTGGGGTCATACGAAGGTCCTGACACCATGGCAAGGATCTCTCCCGAAGAGGGCTCGATGCAGATGATACTTCCTGCCTTGCCTTCCATCAGGTACTCGCCATATTCCTGCAGCTCGATGCTCACGGTGGTGGTCAGGTTCTTGCCAGGAACCGCCAGCACATCGGCCTTGCCACCATCGAATGAACCCTGTACAATGCCGTCCACATCGCGCAGCAAATAGCGCACGCCTCCCCTGCCGCGAAGCGAATCTTCATAAAACGCTTCAATTCCGCTCTGGCCAATATAGTCGCCCTGGCGGTAAATGCCCTTGTCATCTTTGTCGAGGCGTTGTTTGGAGATCTCGCTCACATATCCCAGCGCGTTGGCCATGGCTTTAGACCGGTAAGCTCTTGTGCTACGGGCCTGGATGTAGAAGCCGGGAAATTCGTCGATGCGATCCTGGATCCTGGCAAAGTCAAGCTCCGAGAGCTTTGAAATAAAAACGGTGGGTTTAACCGGTGAGTATTCACGTTTGGCCTTCAGGTCCTTGAACAATTGTTTCAGCTCCTGGCGGGTTTTGGAGAACACATCGCAGAAGGCAGCGGTGTCTAGGTTCTTCACCTCGTTCTTCACGATCTGGAGGTCGAACTCCGGCGTGTTGTAAACGATCAGCTTGCCGTTGCGATCGTAGATGAGTCCCCTGATGGGGTAATCAACTTTCGGAAGAATGGCATTACTGTCTGCCAGCTCGCGGTACTTACTGTCTATCACCTGGATGAAGAACAGCTTGATCAGGAAGATGATCCCGACCACAATAAATGTCAACTGTATAATTTCTTTTCTGCCCTCGTTCATAATGAGCGCGCTTTAATCATAACCACCAACAGACAGATGGTTAAGTTAGTTTAAAAAATCTACCGGTATCTGCTACTTGGGAAGAGGTACTGTACGATCACCGTTACCAGGGAGGTGAACAGGGTGCTCGTAACCACTTTCCAGAGTGTGAACCAAAACATGCCGAATCCGCCAGCTTCAATAAAAAACAGAACGGAGTGATGCAAAAACACCATGGGGATGGTGTACACTACAAACCATTGCATACCATGGGTGGCAATGGAGGGGGTATCGTTGCTGTCATATCCGCCCTGGGGCGTGATTAAAGATAACCAATAATTGCGTACGTACATCACCAGCACGCAGGCAAAAGCATGCAGGCCGAGACTGTCGTAGAACATATCGATCACAAATCCCATGAGGAAACCCGCAGCCATCAGCACCAACGGATTGGATTCTACGGGCAGGAAAAAAAGGTAAGCCACGTAGAGAAAGCAGAAGGCCGTATTGAACAGCACAATGTTCTTCAGGATCAGCACCTGGTAGAACAGGTAGATGAAGAAGGCAATGCCCTGCATGATGATGTTCCTGTTCATCGGTTCGCCTCCTCCATAAAGGGTGTTTCAAGAGAATCCTGCTCGTGTTTGAGATGGCTTCTCACCACCTCCACGTAAGAGAGCTTCCGGAAGTCCTGCGAGAGCTTCACGGTCAGGTCGTAGAACAGTGTTTCGTTCTGTTTTACATCTTCGATGGTGCCCACCATCACACCTTCCGGGAAGATGGCGTTGTAAGCCGAGGTAACGATGGTATCGCCTTTCATGGGTGCCACGTGGCGGGGTACAAAATCAAGCTGCACATAATCTGGGTCGCGGCCGTTCCAGCTCACAGAGCCGAAGAAACCGGTGCGGGTCATCAGCACAGACACCCGGTTGTCTTTGTGGAGGATAGACATCACCACGCTGTAGTGTTTCGAAACTGCCTTCACCTTGCCAACGGCGCCCAGGGGACTGATCACCGCCATGCCGGCAGCCACACTGTCTGCCGACCCTTTGTTGATGGTGAGGTAGTTGGTAGAACGGTTCACGGAGTTGTTCACTACTTTGGCGCTGATGAAATCGAATTGTTTGAGCCTTGCTGAATCGGTGATGGCAAAACTGGCGGTATCTTTCAACTGGTTGAACTGCTCGAGCTTGCTGCGCAGGTAAGCATTCTCTTCTGCCAGCGTGCTGTTGATGTTGCGCAGTAAAAAATATTCCCGCACGCCCTGCGATAAGGTGTTGAGGCTTGCAACGGTACTGTTCGACGAGTTAAAGAAACGTGCGCCCTGGTACTGATTGTTTTCGATGATCAGCCAGGCGCAAATAACTTCCAGGACTAAGAACGTGAAAAAGGCACGGTATTGGTAAAAGAACAGAAAGAGCCTCTCCATGGAATCAGGTCATCAATACAGCACGGAATTTTTCCAGATTTTTAAGCGCTGCACCGGTTCCTCTCACAACGGCCTTCAGCGGATCTTCTGCCACGTGGATGGGCAGCTTGGTCTTGAGGGCAAGGCGTTTGTCAAGCCCCCGCAGCAGCGCGCCTCCTCCGGTCAGATAGATACCGCGTTCATAGATATCGGCAGAAAGCTCCGGAGGTGATGTTTCCAAAGCCTTGAGCACAGCCTCTTCCAGTTTCGATACTGACTTGTCGAGGGCAAAAGCTACTTCTGAATAAGAGATCTTGATGGTCTTGGGAATACCCGTCATCAGGTCGCGGCCCCTGATCTCGTAATCTTCGGGTCCGTCATCCAGCTCCGTCAGGGCCGAGCCAACTTCGATCTTCACTTTTTCGGCAGAGCGTTCGCCGATGAGCAGGTTGTGCTGGCGACGCATATAGTCAAGGATATCGCGGTTAAAGGTATCTCCGGCAACACGGATTGACTGGTCGCAGACAATGCCTGACAGGGCGATCACGGCGATGTCAGTGGTTCCTCCTCCGATGTCAACGATCATGTTACCCACCGGCATCTCGATGTCGATGCCTGTGCCAATAGCGGCAGCGATGGGTTCGTAGATCATGTATACCTCCTTAGCCCCGGCGTGCTCGGCAGAATCGCGCACAGCCCGCTTCTCCACCTCGGTGATCCCTGATGGGATACAGATCACCATCCTGTATGACGGTGGGAACATACGCTTGCCGGTGTCGATCATTTTGATCAGTCCGCGGATCATCATCTCGGCAGCCTGGAAGTCGGCAATAACACCCTCTTTCAGCGGGCGGATGGTCTTGATGTGCTCATGGGTCTTCTCATGCATCTGCATAGCCTCTCTGCCAATAGCGAGCACTTTGTTGGCCTGCTTGTCGAGCGCAATGATGGAAGGTTCGTCTACTACGATCTTGTCCCGATAAATGATGAGTGTGTTTGCTGTGCCCAGGTCTATGGCAATGTCACTGGTGAAGAAGTCGAGGAATCCCATTGTGAGTTTAAGAGGCTTAAGTGAGTTAAAAAATTGATGGGCGAAATTACATAAATATTGGATTGATTCAGTAGTATAATCCAGCGAAAAAACTTACAAGGGGTTGGTAACACCCCCGTCCGTTATAACAGGGGTGTTAGCGGTAAGTAGTCGACTGCAAAGACCAAAAGTCGTACACGGGTTGACTTTTGGAAGTGGCAGGTTTTAATGTTTAAAGTGACGGATTCCTGTAAATACCATAGCCATGTTATGGCTATCGCAGAAGGCGATCGAATCCTGATCTTTCACAGAACCACCGGGCTGAATCACGGCTTCTATACCATGCTGGTGGGCTATTTCAACGCAGTCGGGAAAAGGAAAGAAAGCGTCTGATGCCATCACTGCGCCCTTGAGGCTGAACCCGAAAGCCGCAGCTTTTTCGATAGCCTGTTTCAGGGCATCCACCCGCGAGGTCTGGCCCACGCCGCTGGCCAGCAACTGACCGTTCACAGCAAGGATAATGGTGTTCGACTTGGTGTGCTTGCATACCTTGCTGGCAAAGAGCAACGCCTCCACTTCAGTGGCCGTAGGAGCCTTTTTAGTTACTGTTTTGAGGTCTTCTCTCGCGTCGGTCTTCAGGTCCAGGTCCTGCTCGATCACACCATTCAGGATGCTCTTGAACTGGCGGGTCTCTTTTAGCCCTTGCTTCTGCCGCAGGATCATCCTGTTCTTTTTAGACTTCAAAAGGTTCAGCGCCTCCTGGCTATAATCCGGGGCAATAATGATCTCGAAAAAGAGCTTGTTGATCTCTTCCGCTGCCGCCAGGTCCACGGTCTTGTTCGTGGCCAGGATGCCTCCGAAAGCAGAGATCGTATCGGCCTGAAATGCCTTCAGGTAAGCTTCTTTCACGGTTGCTGCTGTAGCCACACCACAGGCATTGGTGTGTTTGATGATGACAAAGGCTGTTTCACCTTCAAACTCTTTCACCAGGCTAACAGCGGCGTCAACGTCTACCAGGTTGTTGTACGAAAGCTCTTTGCCGTTGAGCTGCTCGAACAGCGCTTCCAGGTCGCCATGGTAGCTGCCCTGCTGATGCGGGTTCTCGCCATAGCGAAGGGTGCGGCTTTGCTGGATGCTCTTTTTGAAACCAGGCATCTTGAACTCCTGGTTGAAGTAATTGAAAATAGCAGTATCGTAGTGCGATGTTACATCGAATGCCAGGGCAGCAAACCGCTTCCGGTCTGCCAGGTCTGAAGTGCACTGCTTTGCTTCCAGCAGCTGTTGTAATTCCGGATATTGTTGACGGGATGATACAATTATTACATCATTGAAATTTTTGGCAGCGCCGCGGATGAGAGAAATTCCTCCGATGTCGATCTTTTCGATGATGTCTTCTTCTGTTCCACCCTTAGCGACAGTTTCCTCGAAGGGGTAAAGGTCAACGATCACCATGTCGATAGGAGCGATGTTGAACTCCTTTGTCTGCTTCAGGTCACCGGCATCTTCACGCCTGAAAAGTATACCTCCGAACACTGCAGGGTGAAGCGTCTTTACGCGGCCTCCGAAGATAGAAGGGTAGCCTGTAAGCGTTTCAACCGGCGTTACTTTGTAGCCAAGCTTTTCAATGAATTCCTGGGTGCCTCCCGTAGAGACGAATTCTACGCCGGCTTTACCCAGCTGCCGGATGATGGGCTCAAGGTTGTCTTTGTAATAAACAGAAATGAGGGCTCTCGAAATTTTACGATTCGACATGAAGGTTAAAGGTTATTGCAAAAAGATATAAGGGCCTAAGGTTGCTACGGATCAGCCGGTGATCTGGTCACTCTCCTCGTATTCTTCAAACTCGATCACAAAATCGTCGGCATCGAGGTAAGCAGGAAAACGGTCGCGGAATGCATGGAGCGCGTTGGCGTTGAGCTCCAGGGTGCGGGTGGTCTCCATACCTTCGTTCGTGAAAATGGGATCACCTTTCGGACTGATCACGGCCGAATTGCCGTTGTATTCCACGCCGGAACCATCCTGGCCAACGCGGTTCACGCCCACCACATAGCTAAGGTTCTCAATGGCGCGGGCGCGCAGCAGGGTATTCCAGGCATCGATGCGGATGGTGGGCCAGTTGGCTACGTAGATCATCACGTCGTACGACAGCTTTTTGGCGGCATGGTCCCACTTATTGCGGCTCCACACGGGGAAACGCAGGTCATAGCACACCAGCGGGCAGATCCTCCAGCCCTTCCAGGTGCCTATCAGCAGGCTTTCTCCGGCCGCGTAGGTCTTATGTTCATTGTCCATCCTGAAGAGGTGGCGTTTATCGTAGGTGCGGTAGACACCGCCTGGTTCCATCCACAGCAGCCGGTTATAATAGCGGTCGTGCACCCTCACAATATAGCTGCCCAGGATCAGCGCGCCGGTCTGGTCGGCCATCTGTTTCATCCACTTGAAGGTGCGCATGTTCATGTGCTCGGCAAGCCGGGGGGCATTCATGGTAAAGCCGGTGGTAAACATCTCGGGCAAGACGATCACATCGGTGGTGTTGGCGCCGATCTGCCAGATCTTTTCTTCGAACATCGCCAGGTTGGCCTCAATTTCTTCCCAATGAAGATCGGATTGAATAAGCGTGATTTTCAGGTCCTGCATATGTCGTAGTGGTTTGTTCCCGGGTCCCCGGGAGCCCGGAGAAAAGTCATCGGACCGCAAAGAAAACGAAAGGGGGGCAAAATGTCTAAGAAAATTTCGGGCGTGGGGTCCCATCTAACGCGCGTGCCTTCTTTTTCCCGCAGATCTCGCGGATTAGCGCAGATACCTCATTTTCAAAATCTGCGTAAATCTGCGCAATCAGCGGGAAATGAATTCGAGTCAGATCTTTTTTAGGATCTCCCCCGCTTTTGCCAGGGTCTCTTCTTTTTTGGCGAAGCAGAACCGGAGCAGCCGGTTGTCGGTCTTATCCTGGTAAAAAACCGATACCGGGATGGCAGCAACCTTGAATTTTTTGGTCAGTGTTTCAGCCATCCCAACGTCTCCCGTGCTGGCAATATTCCGGTAAGACACCACCTGGAAATACGATCCATGGCAGGGCAACGGTTCAAAAGAAGATCCCCTGATCTGTTCAAGGAAAAAGTCGCGCTTGCGCTGATAGAAGTTCCCCAGGTTCCGGTAGTGGTCGGGGTTCTTCATGTATTCGGCCAGGGCCATCTGCACGGGCGTGTTTACGGCGAAGACAATGAACTGGTGTGTTTTGCGGATCTCGCGGGTGAGGTTCTCCGGCGCAACCACATACCCGGTTTTCCATCCCGTGGCGTGAAAGGTTTTGCCGAATGAGAAGATGGCCACACTCTGCGCCGCCAGCCCGGGCCGGGTAAGCACACTTCTGTGGGGAATGCCGTCATAAATAAGCCTGTCATAGACCTCATCGCTCAACACGATCAGGTTGTGCTTCAGGGCCAGCCGCTCCAACTCCTGCAGGTCTTCTTCCTGCAACACGGCTCCGCTCGGGTTGTGAGGTGTGTTCACCATGATCATCCTCGTTCGGGGCGTGATCTTCTTCTTCACTTCATCCCAATCGATTGAAAAGCCTGGGAAGCGCAGGTTGATCTGAACAGGTATGCCTCCGTTGAGACGTATAGCCGGATCGTAGCTGTCGTAAGCCGGGTCGAAAAGGATCACCTCATCACCGGGGTTGATGAATGCCGAAATACACGAGAAGATGCCTTCCGTTGCCCCGGCTGTTACGGTGATGCCAGTTTCAGGGTCGGCCTTGTGTCCGTAGGTGTGCATGATCACTTCGGCAATGATGTGTCGCAGGGCAGGCACCCCGGGCATAGGTGCATACTGGTTGTTGCCCTCCATCATGTAGCGGTGCACCAGGTGAATGATGGTATCATCCAAAGCAAAGTCCGGAAATCCCTGTGATAGATTGATGGCTCCATGTTCCAACGCCATCTTCGACATCACCGCGAAAATAGAAGTGCCGATATCGGGGAGTCTTGACTGTACGATCATGATTATGCAGGATTTTCACGATTGACTGGATTAATATCAGGGTTTTTCTTCATCATTCGGTATTCAATCCTGTTTAATCCTGTTAATCCTCTAATCCTGGTTATTTCTTGGGTGCCAGTATCCGGTATTCGGTATCCACCTTCCCTTTGGTGATGTCAGAGAGCTTGCCTTTGAGCAAACGTTTTTTGAGGGGTGTGAGGTAATCGAGGAAGAGCTTGCCTTCGATGTGGTCATACTCATGCTGGATGATGCGCGCCTTCATGCCGTCGAACGCCTCTTCATGCAGGTTCCAGTCTTCGTCGTAATACCGGATGCGCAGTTTTTCTTTCCTCGATATTTTTTCGCGTATGTTCGGAATGCTCAGGCAGCCTTCTTCAAACTCCCAGGGCGTTCCCAGCTCTTCCAGCATCACCGGGTTCACAAACGCTTTTTTGAAACCTTCCATGTCGGGCTCTTCTTCCAGGGCCGATCCATCAACCACAAAAAGCCGCACGCTCTTGCCGATCTGGGGGGCAGCCAGGCCAATGCCGCTGGCCGCATACATGGTCTCGAACATATCGCCAACCAGCTGTTTCAGGTCAGTTCCTGTCGGAATTTCTTTCGCGCGTTGCCTGAGCACAGGGTCGCCGTACACTACTATCGGGTAAATCATCCTCCAAAGTTAAACAGGATTTTAAAGATTTACAGAATGAACAGGATTAAATACCGGATTCGAAGATTTGCACGAGTTGACAGTGAAGGACTTACAGAAGGTACGAGGTACGAATGACGAGGTACGATTACAACGACGTTCTCTGCAGGGCCGTGGACTGTTGACTGTCGACCGTGGACTGATTGCCTACTGTCCGATGCCTACTGCCTACTAGTCATAAAAGACTGAAGTATGATCGTAGCACTGATCTTATCCACATTACCCTTCACCTGCCGGTCTTTCTTTTTCATGCCGCCTTCTATAAGGGCGCGTTGGGCCATGGTGCTGGTGAACCGCTCGTCTGCCAGGTGAACCGGTTTCTGGGGGAAGATCTTCGTTAGCTCTTCTACAAATTTTCTCACGTAAGGGGCGATCTCCGAGTCTTTGTTCAGCAGCGTTTTGGGCATGCCTACTACGAACTCGTCAACAGTCTCTTGCTGCGCATAGCGGGTCAGAAATGTAAGGAGGGTTGCAGTGTCCACGGTATCCAGCGGTGTGGCGATGATGCGCAGGGGATCTGAAACGGCAATGCCCGTTCTTTTCAGTCCGTAGTCGATGGCGACGATCCTGCCCATAAAAGTGGAGACTTAGTTCAGGGTGGCTTTTTCGAAGAAGGCCTTGCGCACTTTGTTCTCGATGGCCATGGCTTTCGGGAAGAGAATCTCATTCTCGATGCGGGCGTGGGTGATGAGACTTTTTTCGAAAGCCTTCAGCTCGTTGTAGATCACTTTTACGTGAAGCGGCGCGTTGGAGCTGAGGATATAATTTTTGGTGATCTTGCGGATGCCTTCCATTTCATCGTCGTGCGCCTCGTGCTCGATGGCAAATTTCTGAACGGAATTTTTTTCCAACAGATAATAGAGTTTGCCGGGAAGATAACTGCCCTTGGATGCCCGCTCGAGCGCAATAATGAAATTGAATAAAGTATCTTCTTCTTCGTAGATATGCTCGATAAAATCCTCCACAAAAAGCGGGAACACCAGCTTCAGGTCGCGCTCCACAGGCTGATAGTCGTCGTGGTGTGCCTTGAAGCTTTCCACCAGCCGGGCGATATAAGGAAGCTTGTGCTTGATGAAGAGAAAATGCGAGTGCTTAAGGTATTCGATGATCAGGTCTATCGGATAAGATACCAGCGGCAGGTCTGCTTCATGCAGATGTGTTGGCGCCTCCAGCTCTTTTACCACCTGGTCAACCTTCAGTCCACGCTGCTTGCAGACCTGTTCGAGGGTGAATTCGGAATATTCGTAAAATTTGATCCCGAAATAGAACAATACATACGCGTGAACATAGTTCTGGTCAACCAGTTCCGCGATGAGCTTATCTTTCAGGCCTGTCTTGTTCATGGATCTTGTAAATATAACCAGAAAACCGTTTTTCAAAAGTAATTTATTTGCCGAAACCGGCTTTTATAAGCCTTTAGATTTTCATGCCAACAATTATTTTAGCACTTCGTTATATTATTTACTGTTATAGCGCTTAAAGCAGACGTATGAATCAGAATTCAAAATACCAGATCAGGCTTCCCATTGTGCTTTGCCTGGGCCTCGCAGCAGGCGTATTTGTGGGAGCTACCTTAAATACAGACAAACACACCACAGACGTAAACCAGGACATACAGAAATTCAGGGAGGTCCTCACACAAATCAAACAGGAATATGTAGATACCGTCAACACCTCCGAGCTGGTGGATGACGCCATTCAGCATATCCTGCAAAAGCTCGACCCACACTCCGCCTACATCCCCGCAACCGACCGTATCGCCGCCAATGAAGATCTGAGAGGCAATTTCGACGGCATCGGCATTGAATTCAATATTTTCAACGATACTATCGTGGTGGTTTCTCCACTCAGTGGTGGGCCGTCAGAGGCACTGGGTATCCAGTCGGGCGACAAGATCGTAAAGGTCGACGATAAGAATATGGCCGGCATCGGCGTTACCACCACTGACGTGATGAAAGCGCTCAAAGGGCCACGAGGCACGGAAGTGAAGGTCACCATCCAACGCAGGGAAAAACAGATCGACTACAACATCATCAGGGATAAAATTCCACAGTACTCTGTAGATGTTGCCTATATGGTAGACAATGAGACCGGCTATATCAAGGTGAACCGTTTCTCTGCCACCACCTATGAAGAGTTTCAGGCGTCTATGAAGAAGCTCAAGGATAAGGGCATGAAGAAGCTTGTGCTCGACCTGCAAGGCAACCCCGGCGGCTACATGAACATGGCCATCGATATGGCAGATGAATTTCTCGCTGCCGGTAAACGGATCGTTTCACAAAAAGGAAAAGAGCGGAAGTACAATGCAGAAGCTTTGTCTACCGGCAAGGGCGATTTTGAAACGGGCGACCTTATCGTACTCGTGAACGAAGGAAGCGCTTCGGCATCGGAGATCCTCGCAGGCGCCTTACAGGATAACGACCGCGCCCTGGTGGTAGGCCGCAGAAGCTTCGGAAAAGGATTGGTGCAATCGCCGTTCGATATCAGCGACGGTTCTGAGCTGCGCCTCACCATCTCACGGTATTATACACCAAGTGGCCGCTCCATTCAGAAGCCTTATGAAGATGAAGATGAGTACTCACGCGATATCATCAGCCGTTACAACCACGGCGAGTTCTTCCATGCAGACAGCATCAAGTTCAACGATACTTTGAAATATCTTACCATGAACGGTCGCAAGGTTTATGGCGGTGGTGGCATCATGCCCGATTACTTTGTGCCGCTCGATACATCGCTGAACAGCCACTACCTCAACGAGCTCTATACATCAACCGCTATCCAGGAATATACTTTCAAATATGCCGAAGATCATAAAGAACAACTCGAGCAGAAAGGTTTGGAACAGTACCTCCGGAAATTTGTGGTTACCGATGATATGCTGGCCGAGCTTATGAGGGTAGGAGAGCGAAATAAAGTGAAGGCCGACCGCGAGGAATTGCGCGAGAAGAAAAAGCTGTTCCAGGTTCACGTGAAAGCACAGATCGCGCGCAAGGTGTGGGGCAATGAAGGATTTTACCCTGTATATAATGAGACCAACGAAGTGTTTCAGCAGGCTGTGAAGCTCTTTGACAGGATCCCTGCCGAGCTCGACCGTTCGAAGCTGTAAACAGGAAATAAAAATTTACCGATCCCGGTCTTTTTATAAGGGCCGGGATTTTTTATTTGGTGAAATCCCTTTTTACAGAAGAGGATTCGGAATGGCGATAAACCATTCCGGGATTGTTTAATTTTGATCATAAACCATCGCGTTATGTACTATTACCGATTAGGCAACATTCCTCCGAAGCGTCATACGCAGTTCAGGCAGCCGGACGGAAGCCTGTATAAAGAAGAGCTGGTGAGCTCAGAAGGTTTTTCCGGCATCTACTCCAACCTCTATCATATCAATCCGCCTACCCGTATCAAGCAGCTGGAAGAGCCGGTGAAGTTCGGCCCTAAAAGAATAGACGACTACGCCTTGCGGCAAACACACCTGAACACGTCAAAGGTGGCTACTACCGGCGACGATTACCTGGGCGCGCGCAAGGTGTTGCTCATGAACAACGATTGCCTCATTTCGATCTGCTCGCCGAAGCAACGCAGGATGGACTACTTCTATAAGAATGCCGAAGGCGATGAGGTGATCTACATTCACGATGGTAAAGGTGCGCTGATCTCGCAGTTCGGAAGGTTGGAAGTGCGGCAGGGAGATTACGTTGTCATTCCACGCACCGTGATCTATAAATTCGAGTTTGAAGAGGGGCCGCTCCGTCTGCTCATTATTGAGTCGTCTTCGCCGGTAGAGACCGTGAAACGTTACCGGAACCAGCTCGGTCAGTTGCTGGAGCATTCACCTTATTGTGAGCGCGACATCAGGCCTCCGCATGAGCTGGTCACCGATACCAGCAAAGGTGAGTTCCTGATGAAGATCAAAAAGCAGGGATACCTTCACCACTATGTGTATGACCACAGTCCGCTCGACCTGGTGGGCTGGGACGGATTTCTCTGGCCCTACGCTTTTTCCATTCACGATTTTGAGCCTATCACAGGACGCATTCATCAGCCGCCGCCAGTGCACCAGACCTTTCAGACACACCACTTTGTGATCTGCTCCTTTGTGCCGAGGTTATTCGATTATCATCCGCAGGCCATACCCGCACCTTATAATCATAGTAATATCGACAGCGACGAAGTGTTGTATTATGCTGAAGGGAACTTCATGAGCCGGAGAGGCATCGAGCGCGGTTCATTTACGTTGCATCCCGGCGGACTTCCCCACGGACCACATCCCGGCACCGTTGAAAAAAGCATTGGCGCCAAAGAGACCCATGAGCTTGCCGTGATGATCGATACCTTCAGACCACTTCACCTCACCACCGACTCCCTCGAGTTCCTCGATAAGAACTACCCCATGAGCTGGACAGACAACACCAGCGTGAAAGATGGGTTTCATGAGGTGAACACGCCGTGAGTTAGTTGCCAGTTGCCGGTTACAAGTTGCCAGTTCAGGAGGCTACTTGTCAATACTCATGTGATTACATAAACCGGATTGTATTAAACCCACAGCATATTCATACCGGACCTCAGCGTATCTTTGGCCTGGCAGTGGCATGTGCGGATACGGTGCAGGCCGGGATGAATATGCGGTCCCGATGGCTATCGGGAGGCCCGGGAGGCGTTCCTGGTAATTAACACAACCCTTCGAACATAAACTCGATTGAGTTTGAAGCCGTCAACTTTTTCACAACTAGTGTGTGTGCGTGGCACTCACCTTACTGCCTTTGCGGACGTAGACAACCAGCGCAACAATGAACATGGCGGCAGCGGCGAAGCAAACATACTGGATCAGCGCTTTTCCATCTTTGGCGTAGAGATATCCAACGATAGACATCACCACGGCCTCGAGAACATAGACATAAGCCTTGAAATGCTTCAGTAACCGTTCAGCCTTGTGGTGAAAGGCAGTTCCGGCAATGATCAGGATCCCGATGAGGAAAAAGATCAATGCGTACCCCATTTTCCCGGGCGTTTCAGCTTTATCGAGACCTTTCATCACAATCACAAAAGCTGTAACATAATGCGTGAAATTTTCGAGCAACGCAAGCCTCTTCATTTTCGTGTTAATGCTCATGCGGAATGTTTTGATTTGAATATATTCGCTCAATTTACAAATTAATTTAAAGGAGATGAATATACTGCAGTTAGCCGTGTATATATATCTTCATTTCAGCCGTCACATCGCCTTGGATATTTATCACCAAAAGACACAGCACAATTTAACTTCCAACCTCTAACTTGAAACTTTAAACTTTCAACTTTAAACTTCTAACTTGAAACTCTAACCGGCAACTGGCAACTGGCAACCGACAACTCACTATTTACGTAACTTTACCTATGACAAAGTACTCCCAGACCATCCAGATCCGCTGGGCGGATATCGATGCCAACCGTCACCTTCGCCATTCTGTTTATTACGATTACGGCGCCGCCATGCGCATGAATGTATTGAGCAGCGGTGGACTCACCACCAAAAAGCTTGAAGAGTTTATGTTAGGCCCCATCCTCTTCCGCGAGGAGGCCATCTTCAGGCGTGAAGTGCTGCTCGAAGACCAGATCACCCTTGACGTTGCGCTGGTAAAGACCACCGAAGACTTTGGACGCTGGAGCCTGCGCCATCACTTCAAGAAAGCTGACGGCACACTCGCTGCCATCCTGAACATAGATGGTGCGTGGATGGATCTCAGCAAACGCAAGCTTGCCGCCCCGAACGAGTTCATTCGTAATATATTCAATGACTTCCCGAAGTCTGAAGATTTTCAGCTGATCACCCTCGAAAAGAAAGCCTGACCACTATGCCTGTAAAACTGATCGACCTGAGCCATACCATTGAGGATGGTATGATCACCTACAAAGGGCTACCTGCCCCGGTTATTTGCGACTACCTGAGCCGTGAGAACTCACGCGCGCTCTATGAACCCGGCACAGAATTCCAGATCGGAAAAATTGAGATGGTTGCCAACACAGGCACTTACGTGGATTGTCCTTTTCACCGTTATGCCGATGGAAAAGACCTGAGCGAAGTGGAGCTGAAACGGTTCGCCCACCTCGAAGGTATTGTTGTTACGGTAGATCACAGCAAAGGCATCGCGATCGGTAAAAGTTTCTTTGAAAATATGGATGTCAATGGCAAGGCGGTGCTGGTGAATACCAATTGGAGCAGGCACTGGCGTACCGATGCTTATTTTGAGAATCATCCTTTTTTAACGGAGGAGGCTGCGGTATACCTGCGCGATCGGGGAGCGTTGCTGGTGGGCATCGACTCACATAATATTGATGACACCCGTACCCGGAGCAGGCCCGTGCATACAACCCTGCTGAAAGCCGGTATCCTCATCGTTGAACACCTTTGTAATCTTGACCAGTTGCCTGCCCGCGACTTTTACTTCAACGCCGTTCCTCCGAAGTTTAAAGGTGTAGGTACTTTCCCCGTAAGGGCATATGCGGAATTAGCTGCGAGCCGTTAGCCGCGAGCCTCGAGACCGTGCTTGTATTCCTGGCAGCTCGCAGCTCATAACTTGTGGCTTACATCTCTCCAGTTGTCCAACGCTCAATCACTCTGGGATAATGCTCGTGTTCCAACTTCTGCACGCAGGCGGCGATCTCGAGGGGTGAATGATTGTCTTCCACCTTGCACCGCCCCTGGAAAAGCGTTCGCCCTTCGTCGTAATGTTCGTTCACCAGGTGGATGGTGATGCCGGTCTCGGTTTCACCGGCGGCCTTTACCGCTTCGTGTACTTTGGCTCCGTACATACCTTTGCCACCGAACTTGGGCAGCAGCGCGGGGTGAATGTTGATGATCCTGTCGGGATAGGCGGTGATGAGGTAACGGGGGATCAGCCATAGAAAACCCGCGAGCACAATGTGGGTGATCTTATCTTCCTTCAGCCATTGAAGCACTGCGCCTTCTTCCTTAAAGTCTTCGCGTGAGAAAGCCCTGGCGGGAACCTCCAGCCGCCTGGCGCGCTCCAGCGCATAGGCCTGTGGGTTGTTGCTGAGCAAGAGGGCAACCTTAATGCGTGGATGATCCTTAAAATAACGGATGATGACTTCGGCATTGGAGCCGCTTCCGGAGACGAGTACCGCAATACGGATTTCGGGTGACGACATTCAACTATAACTTAAAGGGCAAAGAACGCAAAGAATCCTCCATTCATACAAACGCCATGCTTAATACACCCAACAGCAGTATCACTTTGCAAAAACTGCTCAGCCATGCAAAGTCCTTTTTTGTGTCGGCACGGATCAGGCTGAAAAGCAGCCAGAGCAGGGGAATGAAGAGAAAGGGTATGAAGTAATAGAGCGGCAACCTGACAAAAAAAAGGTTGAAGGCCAGCACTGTGAGTGAAAAGAGAAAGATAATGCTGTAAATGAGAAGTTTTGTTTTTCTTAGTCCCCAGATGATAGGCAGCGTTCTGCATCCGAAAGTATTGTCTCCCTTCAGGTCTTCCATGTCTTTGATGATCTCCCTGATGAGCGTGATGAAGAAAGCGAAAGAGGCGTAGATAAAGATCAGGTAGTTGCCCGTCTTGTATAACGTATCCACGATCATGATAGACAAAGCGGTGAGGATGGCCACCACAAGGTTGCCGATGAAAGGCTGACGTTTGAGGTCGTTGGAATACCACCAGAGCAAAAAGGCGGAGACGAAATTGATGAGCCCGATGCGCCAGTCGAGGAACACGCCGATTGCTACACCGGAAATGGAAAGCACCGTGTGCAAAAGAATAGCATACCGCCGCGTAATGCCTTGGCCGATCACTACCCGCTCGGGTTTGTTCACCAGGTCTATCTTCACATCGTAGTAGTCGTTGATGATGTAGCCCGCCGCAGCGATCATACACGTGGAGGTTACCAGCAGAAAGAACCGCACGTCGAAAACGTTTGCAGTCGAGATCAGCATGGCTGCCGTAAAGTACTGAGACAACGCCAGAATGAGCAGGTTCCACACGCGGGTGAGGCGCAGGAAAGAAACCAGGAACCTTTTACGAAGCATTGTGGCCATACGCTGACAAAGGTAAGAAAAGTCCACAGTCCACAGTCGACAGACCACAGACGGGTAGTGTTAAATCAGCATACCGTGCTTACGAAAAGCGCCGGCCCTCGTTCATTTGAACCGGAGGCGGCGCTTAGATTTTATTCTCAATCCTTTGCCTACTGCCCATTTGCCTACTGCCTACTGCTCTGCCGTGGACCATCGTCCGTGGTCCGTGGACTCAACTACTTCAACTTACCCAACGCTTCCCCAATCCTTTTCATCGCTTCGCGCAGATCTTTCTCGGATGCTGCGTACGACAGCCTCACACATTTCGGGTCACCGAAGGCGCCGCCGGGAACCATCGATACGTGCGCCTTCTCCAGCATATACATGCAGAAGTCGTCCCCGTCTTTGATGGTAACTGTGCCATCAGACTTGCCGTAGTAAGCGCTTACATCAGGGAAGAAATAGAACGCGCCCTGCGGGTAATTCGATTTGATACCCGGGATTTCTTTCAGCAAGTTATAAACGATCTCTCTTCGCTTTTTGTATTCGTCCACCATTTTATAGGTAGGGGCCTGGTCACCGCTGATGGCGGCAAGGGCTGCACGCTGGGCGATGGAACAGTTGGCCGAAGTGATCTGGCCCTGTACTTTGTTACATCCGTCAGCGATCCACTTCGGAGCAGCGATGTATCCCACGCGCCAGCCGGTCATGGCATATCCTTTTGCAAACCCGTTCACGGTGATAGTCCTTTCAAACATACCGGGGAAGGCGGCAATGCTCACCCGCTCACCGGTGAAGTTGATATGTTCATAGATCTCATCGGCAATGGCAATAAGGTTGTGCTTAACAACTACTTTGGCAATGGCTTCGAGCTCCTGCTTTGAAAAGACAGTGCCTGTAGGATTACAGGGAGAAGAGAAGATAATGACCTTGGTCTTCGAGGTAACGGCAGCCTCTACCTGGGCAGCGGTTACTTTGAAGTCGTTCTCGATGCCACCTTTCACCATCACCGGTGTTGCCTCTGCCAGCCGCACGAGTGCATCGTAGCTCACCCAGTAAGGAGAGAACACGATCACTTCGTCGCCGGCGTTGAGCAGCGCGAGCATGGCATTGGCGATAGACTGCTTGGCACCATTGGAAACAACGATGTTCTCTGCTTTATAGGGAACGTTGTTTTCCTTCTGGTATTTCGAGGCCAGCGCTTCACGCAGGTCCTGGTATCCGGCTACAGGAGGATAGGCAAAATACTTTCCTTCATCGATGGCATTCTTGGCAGCATCACAAATGTGCTGCGGAGTTTTAAAGTCAGGTTCACCCAGGCTCAGGCTCACTACATCAATGCCTTTGTTCTTAAACTCCCGGGCTTTTGCAGCCATCGCTAGTGTGGCCGACTCTTCAATAGCCTCGATCCGGTTGGAAAGTTTGTTCATAACGAAAATTTTTTTGAAAGCGAACAAAGAACGGGATTCGAAATCCAAATTTCAAGTTTAAAGTTCAAAGTTTAAAGTTGAGAGCCCGCTAACGTACGGTAGTTGTTTCTTGGTTGCCAGTTGCCAGTTTGCCGGATGGCCAGTTGAGAGAGGTGCACGGTTTCACTTTTACAATTTCACCTCAATATGTAGATCGGAAAAAGTTACGACACTCGAACGAACCGGTAACTGGCGACTGGCAACTGGTAACTAATTGAACAGTGTGCGTCCCAGAATACTCCTCCCCAACGTGATCTCGTCTGCATATTCCAGGTCGCCACCAACAGGCACACCTCTGGCAATAACAGAAACTTTCAGGGGCAGGTCTTTGATGCGTTTGTTGATATAAAAGGCAGTAGTGTCGCCTTCCATGGTAGGGCTGAGTGCAAGGATCACCTCCTTGATCTCCGACTGGTTGTGATTCAGGCGTGAGATGAGGTGCTCGATCTTCAGGTCGCCGGGGCCGATGCCATTGATGGGCGAGATCACGCCACCCAGCACGTGATACAGCCCCGTATACTGGGCGGTATTTTCGATGGCCATCACATCTTTGGTGTCTTCTACAACACAAACGATGCTGCGTTCACGCCGGTGGCTGGCGCAGATGGTGCATACTTCGGTATCGGAGATATTAAAGCACGATTTGCAAAACTTGATCTTGGAGCGAAGGTTGTTCAACGCTTCCGTTAATGCATAAGTGTTCTGCTCGTTTTCTTTGATGAGGTGCAGCACCAGCCGTAAAGCCGTTTTCTTGCCAATGCCCGGCAGCCTGGAGATCTGGTTAACAGCCTCTTCGATGAGTTTGGAAGGATATTCCACTTTCGTTTACAGATAGAAAGATCGCGACGGCGATTTACAGGATCCTCGCATCAATGCCCGCTTCACAGATCGCCTCACGCATAGGTTTGAGGAAATCGAAGCTGCCGTTTTTCACGGCGCACTTGCCCTTGAAGTGGACCAACAACGTACACTGCTCTGCCTGTTCTGGTGTGTGACGACACACGCGGATGAGCGTATCGATTACATGATCAAAAGTGTTCACATCATCATTAAAAACCACCAGGTCCATGAGGTCAGTGGTTTCAACAGCCTCCAGAACATCTATTAACTCTTCTTGCTGATAAGCAGTTTTCATAGTTCTGTATTTAAGCAGACAAAAATAAGCAATTTAAAACGCTATAAAACTTTCTCCCTGACGAATTCCTTTATTGTTCTTTAGAACACACCGTTGCACAAATTTGGAATTATAACGTTTTCGTTTTTCATTGCCGATTAATTTTTAAGCCCACATGACACCTACCCTGGTACTGACCATTATCGTTATCTATTTCCTTGCCCTCATCCTGATCTCCGTCATAACCTCCAAAGGCGCTGATTCAACTACGTTTTTTACCGCTAACCGTCAGTCGCCCTGGTACCTCGTTGCTTTCGGTATGATCGGTTCATCCCTCTCCGGTGTAACCTTTATTTCAGTGCCAGGAAACGTCGGTAATATCGGCTTCGGCTATTTTCAGGTGGTGCTGGGCTACCTGGTGGGGTATTGGGTGATCATCGGCGTGCTCATGCCGCTATACTACCGCTTGAACCTGGTCTCCATATATACATACCTCGAGAAACGTTTCAGCTTCTGGTCGCACAAGACCGGCGCCTCCTTCTTCCTTATTTCCAGAACACTCGGTTCAGCATTGCGTCTCTACCTGGCGGCCACAGTGCTCCAGCTGTTTCTGTTCGATGCCTGGAATGTTCCGTTTTTTGTAACGGTCGCTATCACCCTGGTGCTCATTTGGGTTTACACTTTCCGCGGCGGCGTAAAAACCATTGTGTATACTGACGCTTTCCAGACCCTGTTTCTGGTGTCAGCCGTCTGCATCACCGTGTGGCAGGTCTCTGACAGCCTCGGCCTCTCATTTTCAGGCATGGTTGAAGCCGTGAAGAATGGTCCTTATTCGAGGATCTTTTATTTCGATGACCCCAGCTCACCTATGTTCTTTTTCAAGCAGTTCCTGGGCGGTGCTTTCATCACCATTACCATGACCGGTATGGACCAGGAGATCATGCAAAAGAATCTCACCTGTAAAACGTTGGGCGATGCGCAGAAAAACATGTTCTGGTTCAGCATCATCCTGGTGGTGATCAACCTGCTCTTCCTCACGCTGGGTGCGCTGCTGTATATGTATAGTGAGCAGAACAACATTCCGGTGCCCACTGCTACCGATGAGCTGTTCCCTTTGCTGGCATTGAATAAGTTCAGCCTCCTGGTGGGCGTCTTCTTCCTGCTGGGCATCACGGCGTCATCGTATGCCAGCGCAGATGCCGCCCTGGCCGGATTGACCACATCATTTTGTATCGACTTCCTGGATTTCAAAAACAAAAGTGAGAAGACCAAACAGTTGCAGAAGTTCTGGGTGCACCTCGGCTTCTCATTCGTGTTCCTCATCATTATTGTGATCTTCCGAAAGATCAACGAGCGCAGTGTGATCGATGCGGTGCTGAGCATTGCTGGCTATACATACGGACCGTTGCTGGGCCTTTTCACGTTCGGGTTGTTCACCAAGTACCAGGTGAAAGACAGGCTGGTGCCGATAGTATGCGTGCTGTCGCCGGTACTGACGTATGCTACCAAGATCGTCATCGAAAAGAATTTCGATTACAGGTTTAGCCTCGAGATCCTGTTGGTGAACGGACTGCTCACCTTTATTGGACTGTTGCTGATCTCGAAGAAGGGAGAGCGGGTGCAGGCCCTGTAAAATGGAAAAGGCTGTCGTTACCGACAGCCTTACCAGACTAAAACCAACCCCTCATCCATATTTTATACAATTCTCCGGACTGTATTAACTCTTATGGTACTGGTATTCCTGGGTGCGTGCTCCCTTTGAGATGCGGATCGTATACAAGCCGCGTTTCATCTCGCAGAAGTCAATGATCATTTTTCTTTTGAAGAGGGTTTGTGTTGTTACAACATCGCCGGAGTAAAGGATCTCCACCTTTGCCCCGATGAATTTGCGATCCGCCTTGTATACAAAAAGGTTTTTGTACTTTGCCGGAACCGGTATCACGCCATCACGTCTTGCGGCTGCGGACAGGGGCTGAGTTAGCATCAGAACCGCTACGCCGATCAGTAAGATTTTTCTGAAGGTTTTCATGGCTATTGAACAGCCAGAGTCACGCGAACATTATGCCGATGTAATTAAATAGTGTTTTTTATGCAGTAGGGCACACTGTATACCATTAAACCATCCAGTTTTGGGATGCCGGGTTCTCAATTTGAGTGTAGGATTTACATCAATTCTTTCGATGGATTCCAGAATATCTCGCTGAAGTTTTTCACCTTATCTTTCGCAACCTTCACACCTTCTTTCTCCAACAGCTTCTGCATCTTGCTCGGCGGTTTGAAGTGATGTTTGCCTGTGAGAAGTCCAGCGCTGTTCACCACCCTGTGGGCCGGTACATCTTTCGGACAACCAAACATGGCCCAGCCTACCATACGTGCACTCGATTTAGCACCGAGATAGTGGGCAATGGCGCCATAGCTTGTAACGCGGCCTTTCGGGATCAACCGGGCAACGGCATATACATCTTCAAAGAAATTCGGTGCAGATTCTTTCTTTTTGGTACGTGGCATGAGCTTGAACTGATGATCTTGCTAAATTTACGGGGATTTTAAAATAACATCGACCTTATACTGTGAAGCAACCTCTTTTGATCGGAATTTTTTGTCTGTTGGCTTGCAAATCTTTCGGTCAGAATGGCCATAACCTGGTCTTCCCCGACTCTGCAGGCTGGAATATTTTGAAAGAGAACCAGGAACTGACATTTAAGGTCAGAACCACCAGCGCCGACCCGGCAAGGTTCTCCATCGAAGGCACTGAGAACACCGGCATCCAGTTCGATTCACTTGGAAACTTCCGCTGGAAACCATCTTTTGATCTGGCAGACCGTGTGTCGAAGACCAAAGAGGTCAGCGTCATCTTCCAGGCCGACTGGCCCGACAACAAACGCGTAAGGCAGTCCATCACCTTCACCGTGAACCATGTGAACAGGCCTCCCGTAGTAGAAGATCTTCCGGTCTTTTATGTGAAACAATCCACGAGCAATACGTACCAGATATCCGCCGATTATGTGTATGACCTGGATGGCGATCCGCTTGTGTTCAAGTCTATTCAGTCGCAGATGCCTGAGGGATCGAACCTTTCACAGCAGGGGCAACTTTCATGGAACCCATCACGCGGCCAGTTTGCTTCGTTGAAGAGCAGCCCGGTGTTCATTGAGTTCATTGTTCAGGACCAGCCCGATAAAGCCGAGACCAAAGGAAGGATCAAGATCGCGCAGACGCAGCAAGACCTTCCGTCAGAGATCATGATCGTGCCCGGCGATTCGTTGTTCACCATCAAGGAAGACGAGACCCTGAACCTGAAGATCTACATCTCCGATCCCAATGGCGATGACAATGTGAACAATGCTGGCTTCGTCTCCAACGATAAGCGTGTGCCCATCTATGCCTTGAAGGGAAACACCGCGCTCCAATACGAGTTCACGTGGAGTCCGGGTTACGATTTTGTTGACGATGTGCAGGGCTCGCTTACAACGGAGCTGACGTTCTTTGTGCTGGATAAATCCAACAACCGTACGCAGCGCAAGATCCGTATCAGGGTCAACGATGCCGAGAACCTCATCAAGAAAGACAATCATCTTTTCCAGAAATACCGCAGCAACCTGGTGGAGGCGCTGATGCTGATCCAGCAGTTGGATGCCAACCAGAAGAAGCTGAACCAGGATTATAAGCAGGCCAGGAAGGGCAAGAAGAACCGCTCGATTGTCAATGCCTCGTTGGGTGCCGTTACAGGTCTTACGCCCATGGTGGTTGATAACCCTGATCAGTCCAAGATCGTGTCAGGTGTGGGTGGTACCACAGTGCTCACGTTGGGCACGCTTGAAGCCACGGAAGTGATCGGCCGTTCAAAGGAGGCTATCATGGACAAGATCAAGAACACCATCGACATCCGTAACCGGGCGCAGGCGGCTGGAGACGAGTTTGCCCGCAAATATGCCCTGAAGCTGGCCCGGCGCAACTCAGAATTTGACAAGGACATCGAAAAGCTGCGGGCTGTGCTTAACGATCAGCGCATTGTGCTGCTGGAGCTGGATGCTTATTCCAAGAACGCCAGCCGTGTAGATGACAAGGAGATCAAGAAGGTATTTCTTGATTATGCTGAAGAAACCGGTAAATAAGGGCCATTTTTGTTGGGCCAGGCTTTGCTGAATTTCCGGAAACCTATACATTTGCAGTCCCAAAATAAGCATAGACCCAACACACCGGCCTTCCCCGCTACTGGCGGATGCAGGGCGGATAAACAGAGGAGTGGTAGAGTGGTTTATTGCACCGGTCTTGAAAACCGGAGACGTGAAAGCGTCCGGGGGTTCGAATCCCTCCTCCTCTGCTGAGTAGTAATCAAACAAAATCAAAACCTCGAAATCCCGCTGATTTCGAGGTTTTTTTGTTTTTAGGCCCACCAAAATCGAGCAAAATATCATGATCCCTTGGTGCCATTGTGGTGCCAAGCGAGCCGAGCGTAATTCTGGCACCAGAAACCAGTGTAAAACGCAGTAAATCAACTAGTTCACTAAATGGACATCTTGATTTTAAGGCTTTAGATGGGAAACTTAACCATTTAAACAAATAGGATTATGAGACAGACGATTTCAGTGAAGTTCTTCGCCCGCACGGGCAGACTGACAAAGAATGGATTGGCGCCCGTATCCATGAGGGTAAACATCGGGCAGCAAAGGATCAACATCATCACCAAGATGTATGTGAAACCGGAGGAGTGGTCGGTTGAAAAAGGTAAACTCAAAACCAGCACCGAAGAAGCGCGCAGAATAAACCGCATACTCGAAGGCTTCCAGCTCAAGGCATTCGACTACCAGCGCGAACTCATGAACGAAGGCAAGGAGGTCACCATCGACAATCTGAAAGCAAAGTGGTATGGCATCTCAGCTGAGAAGCCCAAGATGCTGATGGACGTGTTCACAGAACACAATGAGCAAATGAAGGCGTTGGTAGGTCAGGAGTTCTCACCCCTTACCCTTGAGCGTTATGAAACTTCTTTCCGGCACACCCAGGAGTTCATGCGCTGGAAATACAAGATCGATGACATCGACATCAAGCAGCTGAACTATGAGTTTATTTCCAACTACGAATTCTGGCTCAAGTCAGAGCGCAAGTGCGATCACAACACGGCCATAAAGTATTTATCGAACTTCAAAAAGATCGTGCACATCTGCGTGAAGAACGGATGGCTTACCCGCGATCCGTTCGTTGGCTTTAAAATGTCGAAGCGTGAAGTGGAAAGGCCTTTCCTGGTAGAGGAAGAGTTGCACAAGATCATGAATAAAACATTCGTTGGGCAGCGCCTGAACCACGTCAGAGATATTTTCCTGTTCTGCTGCTATACCGGCCTGGCTTATGCCGATGTGCTGAAGCTGACCAAAGAACACATAACGACTGGCGTCGACGGCGAAAAATGGATCTGGACAAATCGCCAAAAGACGGACTCGGCTACAAGAGTGCCTTTACTTCCTCATGCACAGGAGATCCTTGATTGGTATCAGAACAATCCGGAGTGTCTGAACAAAGGAAGGCTGCTGCCGGTGCTCAGCAACCAGAAAATGAATTCTTACCTAAAGGAGATCGCTGATGCGTGTGGCATCACTAAGAAGATGACTTTCCATACGGCCCGGCATACGTTCGCTACTACCGTAACGCTGACCAACGGCGTTCCTATCGAAACAGTCAGTAAAATGCTTGGGCATAGGAATCTGAAGACCACACAGCATTATGCGAAGATTCTCGATTTAAAGGTGAGTGAAGATATGGCGAAGCTCCGGAACAAGCTTGCTTCACGGGTAATCACCCCATCTGAACAGTAATTAACAGTAATCATCAGTTCTTAACAGTATTTAATATGAACAGAATTGTAATCTATCTCGAAAGTAAGGAAGTGGTTTTCCACGGCGCGCTGATACTCATTATTCTTTACGTACCTCACGCCGGCCACCTTTTTAAGCAGTTGGAGCACCTTGATATGAGCTTTTTCGGCTTTTCAGTGCTCAACTGGGTGTATGGCATAGCCCTGGCGGCTGTGATTGAGTTCATTATCCTGGTGTTTATCATCAACGGCTACCGGAACACTGGCAAGTTCTACGCGGTTGTGAGCTTCTTTCTGAATGCCTTCTACTACGACTATTGGTTTGTAGCCATCCAGGAGCCGACGATGGTTAATAAGAAGTTGGCAGGAATAAGTTTCCTGGTTTGCCTTACGCATTCTTTGTCGGTGTGGCAGTTGAGTGAGTTGTTCTATAACCGGCTAAAGGCGGAGAAGGTGGTTGAATATTGGTGCCCGGAATGTGAGGCGGGGCCGTTTCCAAATAAGCGATCTATGGAGGGACACATTTCGAAGGCGCATAAATACTATAGAAAGCATGAGGAGAATGGCAAGGCTTCAGGGCCTCTACTAAATGGTAATGGTCTTGGGCGATATG
The DNA here is from genome assembly GCF_018598225.1 of Chryseosolibacter histidinae. Classification (GTDB taxonomy): domain Bacteria; phylum Bacteroidota; class Bacteroidia; order Cytophagales; family Cyclobacteriaceae; genus Chryseosolibacter; species Chryseosolibacter histidini. The sequence continues at coordinate 61,140 of NZ_JAHESF010000027.1, forward strand.
AAGTCTAAGTCGTAGTTCCCTTCAAATCTTTGTCATAAGCAGCAATAATCTCGCATTTTAGAAAGTTCACTTTTTGTGAACTTTCTATTAGACTAAATCGTATATTTGGATGAAGGTTCATTTGATTAGAAAAGAAACCATTGAGAGCTTTGTCGAGGCAAATGCACGGAGCAAGCCTTCGTTTGCTATTTGGCTCACGGCCGTGAAATATGCTGATTGGAATGCGCCTTCCGATATCAAGCAAACATTTGGGTCTGCCGACCTGATAGGCGGCGGTAGCAAGCGGGTAGTGTTTGATGTCGGAGGAAATAACTACCGGATGATCTGCAAATATGCATTCGGTGAAAAACAGGTTCACTTATTCATTTGTTGGATCGGCACCCATACTGAATATGATGCGCTATGCGATAACAATGAACAATACACGATAACGAATTACTGAGTATGGTAGCGCTGAAGTATAAAGTGATCAAATCGAAAGGGCAGTACAAGGAATATATAAAGATCTTGGAAGAGCTCGTCGCTGCGGATTTTAAGAGCAAAGCGATGAAAGATGAGATTGAGTTGCTCACATTATTGATTGAAAGATGGGACGGAGAAAATAATTCGTTCGATGATGTTGATCCAATAACGCTTCTTCGTTCGCTAATGGAGGAAAAGGATTTAAAAGCAAAGGATTTGGTAGAAATTCTTGGTGTGAGTAAGGGTCTCGTTTCAGATATCCTCAATTATAAAAAAGGCCTCTCGAAAGAAATTATCCGAAGTCTGTCAGGTTACTTCAAAGTTTCTCAGGAGGCGTTTAACAAGCCGTACGAATTGAAATTAGTCTAGCACAAGTGCGTGGAAATTCGTGCATGTATAGTTGAGGTAACCGGCAGATCGAGAGTGCCAAAAACGTGTTACCCGAGTAGTTTTTTCTGGCTATTTTACTAGTACAAAAATACCAGCACTCCTTCTAATCGATTTTGACAGAAAACGATCCTTACGGTACAAAAGATTTTAGGCTTTTCTAACGAAAGCCTAATAGCGGGTGAATTCTGAATTTACCGCAACTTAAATTTCAGGGATCATTATTGCCGCATTGGATATATGACATTGCAAAAGAATTCTTCAATGTGATGAAAGCGGAGAAACTTTCAGACGAGTCGATCCATCCAATGTTGAAAAGGCGAAGGAATATAAGGGAAAAAAATGGGGTTGTAGGCCAAAAAAACGTTCTTTGCATTTGCCTAAATTACTTCATCTCATTTTATAAGTCCTGCTTCTTTTGAAATATCCTTATAGAGTTTAGCTAAAGGTCTTTTATTGATATCTCTGCTAAGTAAATAGTTCCCAGCAAGTACCCTATTGATGTGTTCTTCATCCAAAAAATTTGCCGGGTTGTTTGCTCCAAGAGATTTTAAGTACGCCTTGAATTTGGTCGTGTATATTTTTGCCCTTATGTAAATATCACCAACAATTTCCTTGTGATTTTCGTAGATGTCCTCTAAATGAAAACTTTTCAATTGATTTTCAAATTTTTGACTTTTCAGCACATCCTTTTTCCCCTTAAGTTTTAAGCGGAGCTGAATATGATTTGGATCAGAATATTTACTGGTAACGAATTTGATAATTGACTTTTTGTCTGTTTCGAAAATTCCGAAACTGTCGTAGCTATCTATATGTGGATTTATCAATTCAGCAAGCGGAAAATCTTTCTTTGACTTTGATTGATTACAATGGCCGCAAGCAGGAATTAAGTTGTATAAAGACACGCTAAAGAATGGATAGTCTTTCTTCGCAAAAAAATGATCAAATGTGTAAGCAGGTCTACCAGCCTTTTTAAGGTTAAGTGTAAATTGACTATTACAGTATAGGCATGCCTTTACAGGCATTATTCGGCCAAGCCAACCTCCTTTCAATTTACTTTGTCTGAATCCTTTGTAGTTAAATATTTTTTCAAGTCGCTGTCTGAAATCTGGATTTGCCTGAATGTATTTCAATGTGCCATTTTTTTGGAATTTGGTAATCCACTTCTCTAAGACAACGGGATGTCCTGTTAAAAGCTCGTCAATATTGGTAATTAAAGTTGTCAGAATTGATCTTCTCTTAGCGTTTGTCGGGTGATACCTATTTAATCCATCCACTACATCTCCTTTTACTCTTCTTTTGTATTCATCTACGAACTCCGCTGCATTTGCATACCCATGGGTCTTATGCGGGATTAGGATTCTATACATTCTTATTGGGATTTTTCTTTTTTCGAAGATCTTCAAGTTTTTTTTCCGCATCAGCGATTTGCTGATCGATGTCGTCCGGCTGGTTCGTGTTGTCAGTGATAGTCAAATCATCAAACAAATCCTCAAGGCGACTTTGAATTAATGGTTCTCCTATAAGTTTAATCCGATTTAGAAGGAGGACGCTGCGGTCAGACGTGATCCCGGAGTGTTGGGCTTCTTCGATATCGGCCAATATCGTATTGATAAAAGTAAGTGCGAAATCGCCAACCAAGCCCTCACCCATAAAAAACGCATCTGCAAATAAGTCGTGGATATTAGCAGCAAAAGTTTGCTCATGGCTCTCTAAACTTCCGATATTTAGGGTTTTATTTTTTTCACGCGTTACAAAAATAATCCGCTCGCGTGGGATATCGGATACGACAAATGGCGAATGTGAAGTAAGGATAAGTTGAATTTTGCTTTCAGTTAAAAGGTTTAAGTAGTTTGTTATTCTAGCTATAAACCTTCTTTGCCATTTGGGGTGAAATCCAAGCTCAGGTTCATCTAATAGAAGGTAGAAGCAATTGATATTGGTTTCGCCATAAAAGAACGACTCTGCATTGTCTTCATCAAAATAATACTCCGAAATTGACGAAACTGCTTGTCGGTAAGCATAAAAAATTCTGGAGAAAATATCGAGATATGCTTTTTCGCCTGTACTCATATCCCTCCAATTGAGATCAAGAAAACTATATCCTCTTCTATCTGTCCTTTGAATGCTTTTGTTGTAAGCAGTTACTAGTTTAAGATCCCATTGATAGACCTCCAAAGCTTCGCTTACATCAATGTAAAAAAACGATGTGTCTTCGCTAATCGATTCTCTTCTATTAATACCACTATCAATCTTATTGAATACGAATTCTATAAACGAATTAAACTCGAATTGAGATTTGTCTATCCATTCTTGCTCAGCAAGGAATTGTCTTGCAGCAGTTATGTAGTCTTTCTTTTCAATTCCACTATAGTCATACTCTAATTCGTATGATTGATCACCGACAATTGCCAAATTAGAAAAATAATTCGCGATTAGGTTGATTACAAACCAAAGCTTAATCTTTTCAAGAACTGCTGATTTCTCTGTATCTCTGCCTTTTTTTGAAGCGGCACGAATATTCGAGTTAACCTTTCCGAAAGCTTTAGTGCCCGAATCATTTAGTGCTTTGTATAATGATCTATTTGAGATCGACAACTCCCGTTCAAATGGCCGTGATTTATTGTATCTGACTTGGATTATCGTTGGAAGTTGGAGGTCACTTAAATCGAACCGCTTATCTTGAGTGAGTTCGAATTGGCGTTTCGTATTTTTTAAGCGGTGTCGTTCTATCTGATCTAAATCCTCAGTATCATTTTTATCAACAGAGTCCTGAAAGACAAGGTAATTCGTTGATACGTCAATATATTGCTTGGCGTTTTTTATACCATCAGGATAATCCCTCAAGTCAAATGCAGGAGAATAGTAAATTAGTCTAATGTTTTTGAGGAACGGGATAGAATAATTGTTGACATAATTGTTTCTATCAAAACTGACGTTTACTTTGACAGGATTAGCAATCTCAAACGAATCTGTATTTTTGTCGACCCTAACGTCCCACTCCTTCAACAGTTTTCCTTTGCCGATTTCAAAAAAATCATGGACCGTGTGAATGATATTTTTTGATCTATCGTAAAAGCATGCAATAAATTTTTCGCCTACAAATAGATTGTTCCCGAGAATTCTTATCAGAGTTTCAAGCAAAGTAGTTTTTCCTGCCCCATTTGCGCCAACTATAGCTGTTAATTCACATATGTTTGGTCCATACAAGTTATCAATATATCCCTCTCTCAGAGAAACGATAACATCGATCCTTCTATTTCTGTCGTCTTGTGCAACATTAAATTGGAATTTGCCTGAAAAAGTCAGAGGCACTTTTTCGATTATTGACGCTCTTTCAAGCCAGACGTATAATAGTTCCATATGCTAATGTCATTATCAATACTTCTAACGATGAACATAAACACTTGCGCTTCCCCCTGGGTAGTTAGTGTATATGTGTTGGTATACGTTTATTGCCTTTTCGCTCACATCTTGATCGGTATAGGAAGTTTGCGGAAGCCATTGGAGGGTATCGAAAATAGTGGTCTTGACCTGAGCCGTTATTTGCCTGCTTTCACGCCAGCGCTCGATTTGTAATTTCTCTTCTTTGAGTTTTAAGAGCACATCAACAGATACTTTCTTAACCTCTTTTATTTCCGATTGTGTCAGCTCTTTTCCGGATCTTAAAAGATCAAAAATCGCTAGCGACTCCTTATCCAATTCCTCACGAATGGCCCTTGCATCTTCAATGTTTAAATCTTTGATGAAGTCGCTCAGATTTTCAAAGGCTCGCATCGTATCCTCCAAACTTTTACCCTGATTATATTCTTGAATGATTTCTTGATATCGTTCGTAGAAATTAATGCGAAGAGGATTCTCCCTCATCATCTGTTCCAATTTTTGTTCCACCGCGCGTTGCAAATCAAATACAACTGTATTCTTCTTTTGACTTTTGGCAAAAGCCGCCCTGAGTTTGTGAAAGTCAAACTTGCTTAAATCAACGTAGACACCTTCGGGATCGTGTACTTTATTCGAATCAACTAATATGCTTTCGTTAACGATCTGCTGGAGTTCAGTAATAATTGAAGTAACGTCAGCTGATTTGGTCTGCTGATTCAATTGCTGATAAACAGCTTCTATCGCGTTGAATTGGCGAATGAACGGTTTCACTTGTTCTTCGGGGTAAAGGGCATGGTACTTCCGAAATACATCCCTTGCCATGATTTCAAACTTCGTTCGTGTTGTTTCATTCAAGCAAACACAGTCAACAGCTTTCTTAATGTGAGCAATCTTTTCCATGGGTTTGGCATCCACATTACTGAGATCGCCAAGATTAAAACCAAGCTCTCCTAAGTATCCCTTCGTTTGTCGAATTGCCTCCTTCAGCTCTTCGGCCAACTGCTCTAATAATTCAACTGGTCTTTTGACCTCTCCAGCTTCTTCGCCGCCACCAGAGCCCCCAACGCTTCCTTTGCCTCCTTCACCGTAAACTGAATATGCTTTCTCCAATTGTTTGTACACATTTCCATAGTCAACGATCAATCCATTTTCTTTTTCATCGTCATAAACTCTGTTCGCTCGTGCGATGGTCTGCATGAGTGTGTGCCCCTTAATGGGCTTATCGAGATAAACCGTTGAAACACAAGGAGCATCGAAGCCTGTGATCCACATTGCACATACTATTGCTAAACGAAATGGATTTTCTTCGTCTTTAAATTCCTTTTCCAGATCACGCTCAACCATTTTCTTTCTGTGGGGAGCGATCTCCAAATTCATTTTCCTGAACTTATCAACCTCGTTTTGTTCAGAGCTTACTATTACACAAATTTCGGTCTCTTCAACTCGTTTTAATTTTCGCAATAAGCCTTGCTCTTCTTGTAGGTCAGTAGATTGTTGGATTTGCTTTTTCAAATCTTCAACGTATACCGGCCAATGTTTCAGAATCAAATCATACATGCGCACCGCAGTTGGTTTATCAAGCGCTACAAACATTGCCTTCCCCTGATAACCCCGTTCATTGAAATGCCAAACTAAGTCCTTGGCAATAGCATATAACCTTGGCTCTGCAGTTAATATTACGTAGTCCTTTTGAAAGAGATAAGTGAGTTTACTTTTTTGATCACTATCAAGACTTTCATTTTCGAGGATTTCAGCCATGCGTTCATCCAGCTGCGGGTTTTGAATGCCTAACTTTTCACCTCTATTCAAATAGCGTAATGGCAAAGTAGCGCCATCATCAATGGCCCTCTTGAAATCGTAAACTGAGACATACTCACCGAATATATTTTTAGTGAGTTCCTCTTCCTCTTTAATAATGGGCGTTCCGGTGAAACCCAGGTAAGATGCATTCGGAATACCTTGGAAGCGCATGTTACGCGCAAAGGTCCCTGCCTGGGTTCTATGTGCCTCATCCGAAATTACGATGATGTTCTTGCGATCCGTAATAAGGGGGTATTCGCTTTCAACTTTTGGATCAATGGAGAACTTATGAATCAACGTAAAAACATATCGATGATTAGCTTTCAATAGCTCACGAAGATTATCACGACTCTTCGCAACAACTTCTTTGCTGGTTGTTGCACCAACGCCTGTAAACGTATCATACAATTGTCTTTCGAGCTCACTGCGATCCGCCACAACGAGAAACGTATAAGACCCACCAAATTTTCTGTGAATCTTTTGGCATATGAAAACCATTGAATAGGATTTACCGCTCCCTTGTGTATGCCAAAAAACTCCCAACTTTCCTTTCAGCTCATCAATATTTCGCGCCTTGTCAATAACCTTGTTTACACCAATGAACTGGTGGTTTTTAGCCATGATCTTTACAACGTCTCCACCACTGTCATCGAATAGCAAGAAATTCTCGAATATGTCCATCAGATTATGCTTTGAGCATGTGCCCCTCAGCATGGTATCAAGGCTTACAATGCCTTCTTCTTCCTCGGTGATGCGTTTCCAGTCGAGAAAATATTTATATGGACTTGTAAGGGTACCCACTTTAGCATCAGTTCCATTGCTCAGAATAATAAACGCGTTGCTATGGAATACATGAGGAATCGTGTCCTTATAATCTGTAATGTTGTCGGTGTATGCATGGCGTAGATCGGTGTGATGGCCTTTTAGTTCGAAAAAAACCAGCGGCACTCCGTTGACAAAACCAATAACATCCGGCCGTCTATTATAAAGCTCTCCGACAATTTCCAATTGTCTTACAGCTAGAAAAATATTATTGCATGGATTTTCAAAATCAAAAACTTGAAGTTTCTTCTTTTCTAGTTCACCCTGATCATTGGTAAAACTTACTTCAACACCTTCTTTGAATAACTTGTACTTGTCCTTATTTATACGGCCTAATGTTTTATCAGCGCTCTTTTGTTCAATTTGTTCGATAGCCTGTTGATAAGCGGTGTCAGGCAAATCGGCATTTAAGGAAACGAGTGCTCTAAGAAGATCTCTTCTTAGAATCACTTCACCTTTGTTTTCTCGACCAAGTAGACCATCAACGCCAAAGGTCTCATTCGTCCAGGCAGTGAGTACTCCCCAGCCGAGTTCCTCCAGCACATCTTTTGTGGCTGTCTCAATTAAACAGTCTTCGGAATACTCGTAGCTCATTATCTTAAACTGATGTGAAGTTTAGAATACTTGTTCTTGTTATCCTCCGTTGATAGATCACCGTTGAATATTGATTCGACAATTGCATCAATCTTTTCAGTAGACACACCTCTTAATTCATCTGAGGTAATCAAGGAACTCTCAAAACCATTTGAAACATAAGCCGGTCTTTTGAGCTTGTTCCAGTTACGTTCATAAACGCGATTTCCTAACCTTCCCAAATGTTCCCAATACCACGTCTTCCCGTTAGAAAGAATCGTGAAATCACACTTTATTTTAAGCTCCTCCCCATTGGGCAAGGTGGGATACTTCTCATAATAAAAGTCAAACTTATCACGGCCCAATCTATCCCTTTTAACCTTCAGCGCATGATAGATCATGAGTTCGGTCCTCGATTGAACGAAAACTCCCACCTCAGGTTCTAAGCTAAAATACCGAAAAGGTTGATTCAATAATAACGTTGTCTTCCGGGAGTCCGTGAATGTTCTGGTTCGGGCCAGGTCCAAAAGGTTTTTACTACCGTGTTTATCAGGTAGGTTTTGAACAAACAAAGTGACGGATTTTCTGCAACGGGTAAGTGCCGTATAGATCAATTCCTTCGATAGGAGCCCTGGACGATCAGGGATAATGATAAATAAATGATCAAAGCCGCTGCCTTGGGACTTGTGAATTGAAATAGCATACGCAAGGTCAAAAAATTCCTGTTCAGCCTTGCGTATGCTTTTTAGTTTGATCTCTTTGAAATCTCTTTCTTGAAAGTATAAAGCCTCACCGTCATTGATTTGAATCAAGCCAATCGAACCATTGGAAAGAAGCAACTCTTCATCATGATAATAGTTTTTAGCCCGGATGATTTTGTCGGCCTCTTTGTAATATCCTTTGGCCAACTTCAATTCCAAAGAATGCTTGAATGTTTTTTGGAAATAATCATTGAGACCGTCCGTACCGGAAAGGCCAGATAAGTATGGAGAGAGAATTTGAAAGTTCTCCAGATTTGGTTGACTGTCTTTCTTGAACTTTCCTTCTTTCGTTAACCCAAGCAATAGATGGAGTCGTTCTTGCTTACTTCCATCAAACCGATTCTTACACAACGAATCAAATTCCTGATCAATTTTCTGCTTGAGTTCAGCATCGTCTTTGAAGAAAGTGATTCTAAAGCCTTCGGATATCTGCCGATCCCCGGATTTGAATTGAAGCAATGGTTCAATACCTTCTGACGGCTCACCTTTTTCTTCAAACGCCTGGCTTAGTTCGATGACCTTATTACCACTTAACTCCGAACGATAGTTGCCAGAAAGTTCTATATAGTTCTTATGGTAGTCTATGTTAGACTTTAAAAAATAGAGAATATCTTTTAAGACCTTTCCATATCCGATAGCTGGTAACTGATTTGGGTCGCCAACCAAGATCAAACGTTTAAAACTCGGCTTGCTGAACTGAAAGTGATTCATTACTTCCAGGAATTTCAAAATATCGACCATACTCATTTCATCGACCACAAGATTATTTACTTTGGCAATGTTCTCTCTTGTGAACTTTCCGTTTTTTACTTCGGTCAACCATTTATCAATAGTTGAAGCTTCAATCCCTGGAAATTCTTTATCAGCCTTAAGTCGAAGCGCGGCCTTACCAGTAGGCGTTAGTAGTAGATAATTTTCTCCCTGGCCTTTAAGTTCTTTCAAAATATTAAGTAGCTCGTGAGATTTGCCACTTCCTGGCCCACCTGCGAGTAGGTAAACTCTATTCTTGAACACATTCTCATAAAGATTCCGTCTATCGCTAGCGAAATCTTCCTTATCGAAATTGGCGTTCTTATCTAAAAGGCTAGTGCTCTTTTCTAAGTACCCGTCTAAATCACGGTAGCGAATGCCATTGGGTGGTTGATTTAACAGTTCATGAATTTTATCCCCCACCGTCTTTTCGGCCTCGAAAATTCTATTCAAGTAATAGTACCGGGTATCATTCGCATCAACGAGCTTAAGCTTCGAATCACTCTCAAAGAACGCATCCCTATCGGAGATAGGTTGCTTCAAGATGTCGGTCTTCAATGTCAATTCCGCATCCTGTTGATAAAATAGAGGGTACTGGCGCAATGCGTTCTCAAGTTCTGTTGCTTCCTCAAAGCAGTCTCCTTTCTGTTCAAGCTGCTTCAGGTAGTTGATGATCAAACAACGGAGCCGATACTTATGTGAAACGTTGCTAATAGTTTCACGCTGCAAGTCAAGCCTCGGCATGACTCGCGTATCCGGAAAGTAGGCGATATCTATCTTAAATAACTCAATCGGGCTATCTAATTCTTCACCAGTGTTGTCATCTATTCTACCATCTTCCGGAAGGTACTCCTCCACAAGCAAGTATGGATTGTTACAAATATCTTCTATAGGGGTTTTATCTTTATATGCTACTTGGTGCTTGTATCCATCAAAATCCTTGATTTTGCCATCAAGCACACGTTCGAACTGGTGCTTTGACAGATTGAGCATTGAAAGCTTAATGAGCTGTTCTGTAGAAATACCTCGTGGTTCCAAAGTTTCTTTCAAGTCGAAAAGCTCGTTCTTAAAGGCTTTAAATGCGGGATCGGATTTTGGATTCTCCATCAGGCTTAGCAGCTTTTCATCAACTTCTTCGATACCGGAGTCTTTAATACTATCATGGAGCTCTTGAAACTTAGTCTCTCGTCCAAGCAATAACTCTGACAACGTAACAAAGCCTGGAAAATAACCCCGATGTTTCCAACAATGCCTACTTAGCTCATCTACTGTTTGGATTTTCTTTACAATCTCACTAGGATCAATCACTCCGTCATTTTTGCAATCCACTAATCGCTGACGCATTTTATTGAGGATATAAATGGCTTCATCGTCATCAATATCCATAGCCACATATTTGAAGCAATGAACCAACTCGGGCTCAGAAATTGCAACCTTAATTTTATCGAGCGTAGCTTGTCGGAGAGCGGAGTCGCTTATGCTGTTGGCCTTACCAAGATATTCGTGATAAGGCATCATGACTTTAAGTGCATCATCGAACTTAAATTGCAAAGCCCAGTTTTGAACCGGGAAGTTTTTATTCTTAGCGAGCTTCTTGCGTTTCGCTTCAATCGCACTGAGAGGTCCAAATTCCAACAATTGTCCTTTGTTCATTATCAACGCTGCACCTACTACCAAGTACTGCCTCTCTTCTTCTGTGAATGGGTTACTGAACTTCGCATAAAAGAAGGCTATACTATTTTTCTCCTTAACCTTCTCACGGAAAAGCGGAATGCGTACTTTATCGAGATTGGGTGGATATGCCCCCTCTGCTTGTTGTTGCTTTATGGAACGATTGAATGAGATAGCAAACGGCCAACTGAACATCGCATTAGCCGAAAGTTCTTCTTTGACTGGTTCCAGTTCTTTTGGGGCCGCTGGGTTAATGTGACTTACTGTGGTCGACTTGGTGCCGTTTAGGTTTATGCTCCAATAACATGGAGGCAGATAATCAATGTCGGTAATCGATTTCCCCGCATGGTTGATCTCATCAGCCATGCTTTCCTCTTTGTTTCTGCGGATTCTCTCAGAAAGTAGTGAGTGGTAACCGGAGCAATAGCGATTTGCTTCGGGGTTCTTGCAGATATGACCGTCCCATGCGTTATCGTGCCATGCCACTCGGAGAGTAAAGTGCTTCAAAGGTTGGTTGAACTGTTCTGCTTCCAGTTTTTTCTCGATTTCTTGATTAGCCTCTTTCTTTTCTTTTTCTTTTTCAATTGCCTCAACAACAGACATCGCCCAATTCATCTGTTTGTGCGTTGTGCTTCGTTTTTTGTATAGCCCAATTTTCAATGCATCCTTGTCGAATCGCTTCCAGTTATCACCCATAGAAGCAAAGTCGAAGTATTGCTGCCACTCTTCTTGCGAAATGGAAGCAAAGTCACCTTCGAGGCGTGACAAATCCCAAGAGTCTTGTAGGTCGTAGCTCATGTCAGGTTCCAGGCTTGGTTTTCGGCAGTCAATTCAGGCTGCCCCGTGATTTCACTTACATCAATAGTTCCGTTCATTAATCTTGGCAACAAGATATCTCGTACTTCCCTTAAATAGATGTTTTGATTAGATAGGTTGGATATTAATTGCAGAACAGGTTCTACTATCAAATCAAATTCCTTTTGAGTATTTGAGTCCGGGACAATGATCTCAACCAGATCCTTTAGATCATTTCGTGAGAGCTCAAGTTGGTTTGTTGAACCCTTTCCTAAACTCGTTATTAATGCTTCTTGTGATTTTATTGCATATCCTAGGAGAATCGGAGAAATGATCATTTTGTCAGCCCGAACAATTGAAACATGGGTGTCAACAGTTACATCTTTATTCAAAGATGTGACCAATGCCACTCTTCCAAGCGTGCCAGCTCCGGTAGAGTTCACAACAACATCATAGAGTTGCAAGTATTTTTCTTTTGCAAATTTTGTATGAATAGACGTGAATCTCGACTGCGAGAGTGAAATCGCTCCGTCTCTAATGCATTTTTGATTAATGACTGTTATTCCAGCTTCGTCAACATACTTTGGCGAAATACCTCTCGATACAAATTCAGCAGCCTCACCAAGACTAATCTTTGACCACCCACGAGGTAGGTCAGTTCCGCCAGCCAACTTCAAACGCTTACCATTAACACGAAACTTATTAAACCATTCATCATAGGTTCGTTCAGCTAGCTCCTTCAGTAACTTAACGCGTTTGATGTTATTCTCGATCAAATCATCGTAGGTAGAAAGTATTGCGCCAATTTTTTCTTGTACCTCTTTATGAGCAGGGACAAGCAGTTTTATTGAACAGAAATTTGATTTACTTACATGATGTCTACCCGAAGCTGTTCCGGGATTTGCACTTGAAACTTTGGGGAGGTTGTGCTTCAGCAAATAATAGACAAAATCAGGATCATACTTTGTTCGGTCTGGAATCACTACGTTTACAGATTGGTTTGTAAAGCAAAATTGATCAGCCTGAAATATCTTTTCTCCGACGGTCCCGATAGTTACGACACCCGTGGATCCAGGAGGGATGTATGCTTTTTTATATTTCTTAAATGCCTTTTCCGAGTAATTTTCCTCCCATTTTGTAACATGACGCATGCCTATTTCCATATCTGTAGGCTTAATGAAAGGATAAACACCACCATAGAACTCCCGGTCAGTAGTTAATGGAGTATTACCAGTGATCACTTCTCCTAAGTCACCAATACTGATTTCATTCCATTTCATATTAGCTCTTCGATGTTTTTAGAAATGGTTTTCGAAATCTTTACTGCGGCTTTGTTCAACTGCTCTAATTCTTTATTGATCTCTGCTAAACGGGTTTTATAATCGAATCCGTCATCTGCCGTCATTGTAATGCCGACATATCTCCCAGGAGTAAGACTGTAGTCATTCTCTCTAACGTCACTCAGTGTAACGATCTTACAGAAGCCCTCTATGTCCATGTATTTCCTTTCCGGGAAACGATCGATAAACCATAAATTACTTTTACTTACATCGGGCTTTTCCCCGCGATGCATCTTTATGATCGCTGTTAGACCCTCCAACTGCTCTTCACTAAAATCATTGATGGTAGTTGTTACTTTGCGAAACACGTTGCGCGCATCGATCATTAGTATTTTGCTCTTATTTTCCTTTTTCTTTCCCTTGTCAAAGAACCAGACGTGGCAAGGCAATGAACGAGTGTAGAAGAAGTTGTTTCCAACGCTTACAATGCAATCCACCGCACCAGATTCTACTAATTGTTGGCGGATCAATTTTTCACTGTGCCCAGCATCGGCTGCTGAACTTGCCATGACAAATCCTGCTCTCCCCGTTTTATTCAGGTAAGAGTAAAAATATTGGATCCACATGTAATTGGCGTTATCTGCTTTTGGTAAGCCAAAAGGCAATCGCGGATCAGTTTTTACAAAATCTTTGCCCTTATCTACCTTATTTACATTAAAAGGCGGATTAGCCATGACAAAATCACACTTACCTACAAGATTGTGCGGATCAGTGTAAAAACTATTTGCCTCAATAATTTTTCCTTCTATGCCATGGATGGCTAAGTTGATCTTGGCAAGTTTTGTGTTATTGGTTTTTTGTTCAGTGCCATAACATTTGATCACTTCGTTTACCTCCTTGTTGCTATGGCTCTTTACAAAGTAACCGGTTTGCACAAACATACCACCTGAACCACAAGCTGGGTCATGGATGATGCCATGGTCAGGCTCGATAAAGTTTACTATCAACTGCACCAAACTTGATGGTGTGAAGAATTCACCACCTTCCTGTGCGCCGGCGCCCTGCATGGAGAACTTCATGAGGAAGTATTCATAGATTCGGCCGAACACATCACCTGTTGCCTTTTTTACGGCATCCTTATTGAATACTCGAACCAGGTCACGGAGCAAATCACTTTCAAACTCCTGGTAGTTCTTGGGCAGATTACCCTGTAAGTCTGGGTACTCTGCTTCAATCGTCTTCATCGCCTTGTTTATAGCAGCAGCAATGTCCTTGCCTTCTGGTAAGGAGGCAAGGTAATCATACTGTGCATTCTCCGGTAGCATGATAGCACCAGCAGCGAGGTAATCCTCCTTAGTGGCCTCTCTCTTTCCGCGCGGCCCCTTGGGTATTCTACTTTCAACAATTGGTCTAGCTTGCTCATATTTGTTTTGGGCAAAGCGGAGCAGTACCAATCCCAATACAGGGTCTTTATATTCTGCTGCAGTGAGTTTACTATTGGCACGCAAGGCATCTGCTGCATCCCATAATTCCTTTTCGAGTTGCCGTATCTGTTCCTGAGTCATATATTATTCCTGTGTATTTTCTTTGTATACTTGTTTAAACCAAAGCAAAAGTTCCAGTATGCCAGATCGAAGCGATTCGACCGCATAACCTGAAATAACGTAACCGTTGTAGTTTTCATCTTTCAAAACATGCAGGTATTTACCACAGGTGTAGTAAAGCCATTTCTGAAGATTTTCTATTGCATCATTTTGAAACTCCTCAGTGGTTGACACATACTGAGAGGAAGCAGAATCCTTTACTTTATTGCCGGACAAATGGCGAAATATATCACCCTTGGGTGCATCTAGATTTGGAATCACCCCAATTTCTGCCAGTCCATGGAGACAACTCTCATGAATACTTCTGATGTTTACTAAGAAACTTTTGAGTTCGAATCGTGTTCTTGGAATCGGTGTTTTTAGCAATTGCACCAGTTGTCCCATCACTTCATCAGGCAAATAGCCAGAAGCGAATAGTTGGAAAACACTTTCATGGTCATGTTTTATTTGAGTCTCGACCTGTTTATCTGCCTCTCTTTTTATATCAGCAAATAATTGAATAATGTCACCTTCAATACCTTTTCTATAGTAGTTCGGAAACAGCAAGTTGAATGTGTCATCATTGTAAAGCTTCGCCTGCCCTGTTAGTACAAATGGCTTAAAGACCTTTGGCAATTTTAAAATCTCCTCCTTCGCATTGGATAAGGCTTTTAAACTTTCGGTTCCTGTTGCATCGTTTTCCGTTTCAAAAAACTTAGCATCCAAAAGAACTCCGTCATAAATAAGAAAGTTAGCCTTCAACTCCTTAATGCCCTCGGAAGACTTAAAGCAAACAAGTTCAATGCCTTCTTCCTTGGCTTGCATCTTAAAGCCTTTCATTTTTTCATGCTGGTCATCGCACCAGATCACTTTATATAATTTCTTTGACATGATAGTTAATTTGACATGATGGTTAAGTGTTTACAACAAGCGGAAAATTAAACTTGAACTCAACCGGAAATAACTTATCCTCATTTAATATTAAATCCCACTTGCTGTTCAAAAATTCTGCAATACGATTAATATCGTAGCCACCTATGCCACTGCCACGATGAGGGTCACTTGTAACGTACTTAGTAATAAATTTTTCTTTGTCATACCCTTTGGGAAAAGGCTTTCCGTTGTTTTTAATCTGTAAAACAAACTCCTCTTCTGAAACACTCAGATCAATAACAACTAAATTTTCTGGAGCCTTATCTGTGAATCCATATTTGTCAGCGTTGTCCAAAATATTATTGATCATCATCTGCAGCAATAATGGATTTCCCCAAATTCCGAAATAGTCCTTCTGAGAAAGGATTAACTTATTCACCTGTATCTTGAATTTGAATCGGGCGTTTCTTAATGCGAGAATTTCGTTTTCAATTTGAGAAAGGTCCCAAATACCCAAATCATAATTGTCGAAATCAAATGCTTGCTCACCCTTATCAAGCAAATCTCCAATTAAGTTTGAATCGCCTTTAATCGAGCCGAGAACGTCCCTGAGATCTTCTCCAAGATTCTTTTGAAAATCATCGACAATGTTTTTCACTGATGGATTTTTATCATCCTTAAAATATTTTAGCAGCACAGAAGCATTTGAAAGTATGTTCTGCAAGGGGCTACCTAATGTATGCTTCAACGAGGAAAATTCTGAGAATAACCTTTTATCGAGTCCATATCTCAATGCCTCCTCTTCTAGTTCCCGCCTCTTTACAGCTAGAAATGCATCCCGGGTTCCCTGCACCCGTGCCCGTTGGTGCTCAATTGAAGGCAATTGTATTTTTACAGACATTAGATCTTCGAATCTAATCGAGGGAATCGTCTCGCCAACTCTTAGTGCTCCGAGTTGTTCAGCGACGACTTCCGAGTTTAATTCATGAAACAAGAAATCTATGTCAACTTTCGTCGTATCAACTGTCAACGCAGCAATATCAGGACTGGTATAGATTGGCTCTCCGGTGTATTCGAAATAAGTTGGTTTAAGAGTCTTCCAACGTAATGCTAGAAGGATTGTAGATTCAAGAACTTGGTTAGCTCCCGCCGGAAGAGGAAGGGGTTGAATTTCCTGAATGTTAAGACGGTAATTTTGACTATCTTCTTTTAAGTCTCTGATGCGAACAAATTTCCCAATGGCACCAGATGGCGGCCGACGAGATCTCACACGCGATACAACTTCATCTAACGAAACGCCAATGTAATCTCTCTGAAAGTATCGATTTACATTAAGATTATAGTTCAGCTCTTTGATGCTTTCATTTGCGACTAGTCTTTGAATTTCAGAGTTGCCAGTTCTTAATACGCTGTTTAAAGCGTAGTCTTTCAATCGCTTCCTTCCATTGGATATTTCAACAAATTTTGAGGCATTGATAAATCGAACCGATCCCTTGATGACTTTTGCTTTGTTGATGACGATCAATGCCACTGGAATTCCTGTATTTGACAGTAAACCACCGGGAAAAGTAATGACATCCTCAACTAAATCGTTATCGACCAAATATTTTCGAATGTTGAATTCAGTTCCTGTGTGATGTAACACACCGCTTGACATCAAGAGAATGAGTTTACCATCTTCTTTCAAATCCTGAACGCCCTTGACGAGTAGAAACTGTTCACATGTATTCAGTGTTCCAAAATCACTTCGGATCGGATGTTGAAGTCTATAGGCAAATGGAGGATTAGAAAGTATCAGGCTATACTTCTGAGATTTCGGGTTCCAATTGGCAATTGAATCACCTGCCGTATAAACCGAAGTGCCCGGCCTTTCATGTGCAATGATTCTAAGAATACCTACTGCCCAAGTGGAAAGGTTGATTTCTTGACCAAAGTACGGTTGACCTTGATCCATAAAGACTGCAAACGATGCGAGACCTGCAAATGGATTGTAGATCGTTGCATCAGGCTGGGGGGCCGACAACGTGCAGATAAATCTCGTCAATTCAATTGGTTGAACTGCTTCTCCCCCAAATCGGCCTTGTGACTCAACAAGGTTATAAAGTATTTTATCAAAACTTTCTGGAATGCCCGTAACTTCAAGAGCTTCAATAGCTCTATGGAGAAGATCGATTATCTTTCCCAAAGTGTCAGGTTTAAGAGAGGCAATCGTCGGTTCATAGAGGCGGTGAATTTGGCCAAAAACTTCAGCATTGACTTTTGCACCATCGATTGATAACGATAACTCTTCATTGAAATCTTTAGTAGAACGTAATGGCTTGCCTGTCTTTACAATCAATCCATCTTTTACGAGTACGAAAAGAAACAATAGCACCGTGTACTTTTCATGGCTCAGCTCCTTACGTAACAATTCAAGGATCTCAGCAATCGCTCGGTCCGAGCGGTTAAAATGAATTTCTTGAATGTTTTCTAATGATTCGTTTGTCATGTTTTCTTCTATGTCACAAAGGTTATTTCGAAGTGTGCAGTCAATTTGCACTTAGAATTTCACGGGTAATTTTCGAGGGCGTTCTTAAGGTGACTTCGAATCTGAGCACTTAGCTTTTTTGGCGTTTGAATGACTACGCTGTCGGCATAAGACAGAAGGAGCCGTTCAAATTCATAATTGATTATCAGCTTAAGATTTACCTCAAGGGCGTTTGCGTCCAACCACCTTGATTTTTGAGATCCATGCAAAGGCTTGGATTCAATGTACTTACCGGTTTTACCTTTGAAGAGAAGTGAAATATTCTCCACTTCCCCATCAATAGGTTTCGTAACTCCAATGATGTCTTCAAAATATTCATCCCATTCAATCTCCGTATTCTTCTTATACTTTCCACGCTCCTCTTCTATTGATACAATCCTATCTAATGCTAGATTCCAGTCATATTTATCTTTCTCTGGATTGTATCCGAAGAGAAACCATCGATTGTTGTATTGCTTTAAATAATACGGGTGTATGGTTAGTTCTGAGGCGTTCTCGCTTTCAAAGGGATGATACGTTACCCGTAGCACTTTTTTGTAGGAAATGGCGTTGTGAAGAGTTCCTAAATTCTCGATCCCTTTCAAATATTGATTATTATCAAAATCAATGATAACTTTTTTCCTATCGTGGGCATTACTTCCTTTCTGTAACTTTGGAACAAGCTCATGCACCCACTCAAATTGCGGCATGCCCTTAAACTGCGATAAAATATCAACAGCATTTTTGAGTTGATTAATCTCCAGCTCATTAAGGGGCATATTATTAATCGAAAAGGATTTATCGTTATATCGATAATAAACCCTTTTTCCATCTCTATGCTTTCCAAGGTCTATACTCCATCCTTCTTCACTCTCCATGAAAACAATATCTTCAAAAATCTGTCTTCGACTGATACCTGACGAGTTGGGATCTATGTCTGCCAAAACTTTATTGCACTCCTCTATCAAATCATTGATGAAATAGCGTTTACCTGGATTGCTGAAGCACTTATCCAATACCTTATACCGTATTAAAGCATTTTTGTTGGTAGCCATTCGCTGCAAAAGTTACAAAAAAAACAGCACCTGTGCAGGGATCCTGCACAGGTGTTAGAAAGGCTGCGAAAACAGGGCAAAAAGACGATCAGCGAACGTTGGTGCTCTACCACTGAGCTATCCTGTGGTAAGTCACAGGAGCGGGATTCGAACCCGCGACCGCCCGATCCGTAGTCGAAGTAACGCCAATCTACGGCACCTGATATCTTTAAAAGTTGATGAAGCAAAAGAACGATAAGAGAGCTTACTCTGAGTCCTAACCACTAGACGACCCGCCCCGATAACAATCACGACGGAGTGGGAGTCGAACCCACGTTTTCAGTTTATCGAAGTACCTCTCATCTACGGCATTCACCAACTTTTTTTGATCATAGATTAAGAAGGGCAAAAGACCATCAGCGACTGTTTCTAACTATAGGGTCGAAGTAACGCTGGTGTACGGCACCTTCTGCTGTAAAGAAGCGATATACGCATGGACACTTTACGGATTCGAACCGCCCGGCCTTTCGGCCTTACCAGACGAAGTAATTCCATACTACGGCATTCTTTACAATGTCATCAATAATAAGGAGTAAAAGGCGAAGCAAGACCGGGGCACGCTAGCCGGGAGTCGAACCCGGAACACTTCCCCTGCGAGAGGGGCAGGGCATGTGCTTCCTCCCCTAATGGAGCGAAGTATCCCACTTCTAACGACATCCTTATTATTGTCAAATAACTTTTTTAGTGACCTTATCCGGATTCGAACCGGAATTCCCTTCTCAGGGCAGCATGGCTCTAAATGCGCTTCCCTACTCAACTTCTACGAGTGGTTTTTCGGTGCAACTGCAAAATCTATCCGCTATAGCGCACAGCAGTAGCGGAATCATCCATACACGCTACGGATCGTCCTAAGCTTTTTCCGCAGGCTTTTCCTTTTAAGCTATAAGGTCTTCAAAAACCTCCCCTTCAAATTACAGAAGGGGAGGAGTATCACAATTCAACTTTTTCAATCTCAGCAAGTGCCTGCTGTCCTTCCTCGATGGATGCCAGCACATCGAAGATCTTGTCAGACCATCCTGCTATTAAATACACGCCATCATTTCGTACATCGATAGGTGTATTACCGTAACCCGCCAGGTCGAACATATACAGTTTGGCTCCAGGTGCAATCCGCTTGTATTGCTTCCACAGGGAGGTAATACTGTTGTCTGTTACCCGGTCAACGATGTTGTTATTCCACAGCTGGCAGTCGGTGAACATCATTACCTTGTCTACCACTTTTCCACGGTTGATCAGGTCTTTCAGCACCAGGTATCCGTTGGTAGCATAACCAACCTCGCCTTCACGTTTGTAGAACTCCTGCACATTGGCCAGGATATTTTTACGCGAAACGTTGATGATCTTCCATGTATCACCGAACATACCTGTCTGCACATTGTCACAACGCGACTGTAAAAGCATCGCAAGCATCAAACCGATATCATAGTTCAGTATCTTGCTTTTTGCAGACACCGGCTTCTGCATCGATCCGGATACATCACATGCTATCAGCACGGAAGTACCTTTTCCAAAGCCACGGATGTTGGCCGCGCTCTGCCCAACAGCCGCCTCCAAAGCATCTAAAACCATTGGCACTGCACCGGAAGTCAAAACTTTCACCTCACGGTATGCGGCCAGGAAACGGAAAGGCAATTGCTTCGACCGGGTAACCGCATCGCGGTTTGCCAGGTAAGTGCATAACACATCCATCACTTCCATCGACACGCCTGCTTCGATGATGTTACGCAGATTTCGCAGCAACGCCATGTATCCCAGCTTTCCGCTGGTGATCAGCTCTTCCCATTTCGCACGGAAGGCTGCAGCTTTTGCTTTTTCGTTCTCGAACGGCTTCTGCCCCAGGGCCGACAGTTCTGTCTCCCAGGTGTACGGAACGTCCAATGTATTTTGGGCGATCTTATCGAAGATGGCCTGTTGCGCATCGTTGGCCGCTTTCGGGTGAACAATGAACAACGCATCTTTCAGCTTGATCTCTCCTGCACGGTCATACTTCGCAAACTGGTACGCGTCGAATGAATTGAAAGCTTCGGCCAGTCCATGCTGGATCTGTTTCGAGAGCTTGTTCAGCTTCTTTGTAGCGGTTCTTTCATTGGCAAGCTGGTAGTATGCCAGCAACTCCGTGATCTCGTCAGCGCGTTTCACTACACCTTTTACGGCTTTGCTTACAACACTGTTCCCAGACTGTGTCTTTGCGAGCTCTACAGCCAGCACCAGTGGCACGCTACGCAGGTTCATTTTTGTACGTGCGTAAACAGCAAGCTTTGCTACGAAAGCAGGATCATTCTTCAAGATAAGACCACGAATTCTATCCATGCGCTTATCCGTAGACTCATAAAACTTGTCGCTCAAGGAAGTTGTAACCACTGCGCTATACAGCTCAGTACGCTCATTCAGCGCAAAAGCTTCAGCGCCTTCATAGTTCTTGATTGCCTGTTTTGCTTTACGGAATACATTGAATTTCATTGCCTTTGAATTATTTAACGATACAAAGGTTATATCGAACTGCGCAGTCTTTTTGCGTAGATAAAGTTCTTTTTCAGTTTTTCGATTATTTTTTTCGAAGACCCCAAAATTTCCAATGAGTACGCGTCTTCGGGTCACCCAGGTTAAATAGATTCATAAAAAATGCAATTCTTTTATGGAAACCGGGTTCTTGATGAATCATTTCAAAAATGACCTCCCAATGATGAAGTCCTATAAAAAAAGATTCCTTTTCTATGTGCCCGGCCTCATAAGCTTGTCGATTCTGATGCCTCTTTTAATGCGTCAACTTCACGACTGGGGCATTTTTAAGAAACAATATGTTATGGAGGTGAATTGGTATAGCCCCGCCATGGCAAATCCCTACGCCCAGCAATTCCCCGCCCCCAGAAACTATGCGATAGTGAATTTGACAGGCAATGAAGTACAAGACAAGATCAAGATTGAATATGCGAAACTTATAATTAGTGAACTGGCATCCAGCCTTGATACAACAAATGGCGTTCGGATTCACCTTGCCGACACGGCAAAGTTCGAATCTTTTATACGGGTACTGGAAATTTGCGACAACGAAGAAGCATTAACTTACGCACCATATAAAAACGACTTTTGGGTTTTCTGTCGAAAAAGGCCTGTAGTGGAAAGCAGTGCCATATTGTGGCGAGGTTCATGCATCGTACGGACCTATGTTAGAGATGAGGAAGAAAATACCTATGCTTGGTTTTTGCAGTACGATGTTCTTAAACAATTCTGGCCAGTCTTTGTGATACTTTTTTTACTGAGTGCCTTAAGCTTTAAGAAAAGAATTTCGAAGAGGACCGAGGTTCATGGAGAATACAGCAAGCCATTCTAATGAACTATAACGCCTAATAAACACAAGAACTCAACAGTAATTAACAGTTAGCATCAGTTGTGGACAGTATCCACTATTCAGAAAACAACTTTCTAAACGGCCCGATAAACCGTTCCTCCTTAGATTTGATCGCGAAGAGCACCCGTTCAAATTGATCTTTAAAACGACCTTCTCTCAAATGAAGCGCGAAATACCTGGCAACATCATTCGGCTCATTTTCAAAAACACCACAGCCCACGCTCCAAGTATCAGATTTTTATGGCAATGGACCAGCGCTACCGATAGAACCTTCTCTATCCTGCTTATCATCACAGGTTCAATCTGACTAACATTATGGCGTTCATTCCGCTTAATTGCCCCGGCGTTCACGGCGGGAGATGTGATGATTGACAATAGATAAGGAGTGTCGAGAAGTTCACCGTCGTCATCCTTTAATACCGGCACATCAGGTGAATAGATCATGTTGTCAGTGTACAGGCAGGAACCGTGATTCCTGTTGACCTGATACATTTCAAAATTCTTAATAAGACAAGGATACAACCCGGTTGATCTGGCTATACTCTCTTCTTGTGCCTGGCTTCCATTTAAAAAGCCACCACCCGGATTTTTAGCGGAAGCGAAATTCAATCCTACAATGTCTGTAATGCCTTCCATGGACAACTTATAGGCTGCATCCAACGTTGTGGCATCCAACACATCAAATCTGGTGGGTGTTTTACTTGTTGCAAGGATGGGCGCTATTTTTTCACGCACATCGTCAAATGATTCGGCTGCGTAGTGAATGGATGATTCAATACACTTTTGCATCTGCTCTTTGATCGATATGGTTATACCCTTTCGATTGGTATAGTGCCCTTGCTCTATTATTTCGAGCGTGTTTTTCGCAATTTGTATTCGTTCGGTCTTTTTCATTAGTTAAAATTTAATCATGTTTTTCTAAGTGTGATGTGCAAAGCACTTTAAGGCAAGTGGCCCCTGACCCGTTTGGATCAGGGAATCACTTGTTTCAGTTTATCTGTAACTGTGAATTTGCTTCCAATGAATGCCTTCTCAACGCGGATACCATTCACGATCATATCGTTGAATTCATCGAGTTGCTCAGCAGGCACCCATAGCTCCTGGTGATGGTCCAGGCCCACGGTCTGCACCTGAAACCGTCGGAAGTAATCTTCCGGGATCTCGAAGGCTGTTACGAAGCCAACACCATCAGAGTCTGCGTCCCTCATGTTCCAGCCTTCTGCAATTTCTGCAGCATACTGAAAGTTCAACACAGGATAAAAGATGGGCTGCCAGTAAAGCCGAGGTGGAAATCGCTTCATGCCTGAATCGATAATCAGCTCCAGCTCATTTGCACCCGTAGGACGGTATAGTGTGATTTTGTTGATCATGTTTGCTGTGATTTAAAAACAAAAAAGCCCGGACATTATCGCCCGGGCTTTGGTATTAGTTCCTGTTAATTTCTAAACAATACTATATACAACCCGGGCAAAAGGATATTCCTCGTAGGCAGAACCTGCGAAACCTTGTGCTTGCGTATGGCGTTGTACGAACATCATGATGCAAAAGTAAATAGTTTTTTGAACATTGCTTTGATAAGTTGAAAAAAGTTACTTTATCTTTGTGCCAACAAATAGGAAATGAAATCTGGTTATAACATATCAATAGAGAAGCAACTAAGCGATGCGCTAGTGAGATGTTTACGCCCGGATAAATAGTTATAATATAGATTGAATATAACTAGAAAAGCCTCGGGTGAATTTGCCCGGGGCTTTTTTATTGGTCGTTTTCTATCTCAGACGTAGTACACGATAGCCAGATGAATATTATTAAAAAGAGACTCATTTAACATGGAAACAACAGAACAAATAGTAAACCTTGATTGGCCTGTAGAAAAGCGATGGGCCTTTCTGAGGTCATTCACCTCGGAAATGGACGAGCTCCTTGACTGCTATTTAAAGGATTTTTCAGGTGCTCAAGTTCTATTAGACGGCTTAGGCGCTTATAAGAAGGCGATTATACCTGAGCGCTATCTCGATGAGATAGACTACATTGCTTCTATTTCGAGGTTTGATGCCGATAGCATTTTAGCCGCGAACCTGTATTACGACTTGCTTAAATTCTATTTCGGGTGCACAGCCTTTGCGGTTGGCACTGGGGAAACAATATATCATGCAAGGAACCTGGATTGGCATACAGACAATAAGTTGCTGAGCAGGTACTCGATGATATTTGATTTCCAAATAGAAGGGAAGACAATCTATAAAACCGTTGGGTGGCCGGGTTTCGTTGGTGCGTTGTCGGGTATCAAACCAAACGGATTTTCTATTACATTAAATGCCGTATCGAGTACGGATCCGCCACAGATCGCATTACCAGTCACTTTCCTGATTCGTGATGTATTGGCTTCAGCTACAACATACGACGAGGCAAGGCGGATACTGGAGACGGACCCGATTGTAAGTGATTGCCTGATCTTGTTGTCGGGTACATCTCCAGGTCAAAAAGTTGTTATAGAAAGAACTCCGACGCGATCAGTCACACGAAAATCGGATGCTGATTTTATCGTAGTCACAAACGATTATATGGAATTGAACTACGTGAAGAAGACACAAAATGGCGAGTCAGGAAATACCCTCCAGATCACCTCTTGCAGTCGTTATGAACGTGCTTTGGAGCTCCTGAGGCTTGCTATTCCAAAGACTTCTGAAGGGTGCTTAAATATTTTGAAGGATGACGAGGTAATGATGAGTATAACCGTGCAGCAAATGGTCTTCAATAATAGAACAGGAGAGATACAATTGATAAAGGCGTAGTATTAAATGGTAAACCCATGCGAAAATTATTTCTGGATGATCTCCGGGCTGTCGATATGATCTATAGTGGCTCTGAAGCAGATGGATTTGATGTTGTAAGAAGCTATGAGGATTTCGTTCAGTACATTAATTCAAACGGACTCCCTGACTTCATTAGTTTTGACAATGATCTTGGTCTTGATGCAAATGACGAAGTTGCTCTTGATGGTTATGCTTGTGCAAAATGGCTCGTTTATGAATCAGGTCTTGACTTGAGCAACCTCGAATTCAAAGTTCATTCGGCTAACCCGGTTGCATCTGAACAGATCCGGGGATTGTTGACCAATTATATCAAACATTTGAAGCGCCTTCGCTAAAACTATTCTTTCATAAGTGCAATGGATACATTACTGGAAAGTGACCTGGATAAATTTCCCCGGCATCAAAAGATAGAAAAATTGCTTTCAGTGCAATTGGGTATTCCGTCATTGAAGGCAGGGAAAATCATTATTCGCGACCATCGCGATTGGCGAATTAATGAAAAGCAGATTGAATATTGTTGGTTAATCAACGTATCCCGAGCATTTGCTGGTTGGTGTTGGCTATTTACAATAAACTTTAAAGAAACAAAATTCCGCGATATAGCTAACCCCGCAGAGTCGATACAAGGCATTTTTACGGTTGATGACAATGGTGCTATTGCTGAATTCTATAAGTTAACGCGCGATGCAAGTTTTCGAGATGACGTAAAAGGCCTAACGGCATATGACCTGTTTTCAGCGAGCCCTCGAATTACTTTGGATGGCGTAGGTTATGAGTTCATAATATTCGGCCATAACTCCGAAGTGAGGATGACATTGGACAATCCTGACACAGAGAATTGGAAGATCTGGGAAAAAGCTGTTTGGGAATTAGGTGGTGAGTTGGCTAAGAGATCAGGCTCAAAGCAATTGGAGGAAATATTCAATTAAGGAAGCTTCATTTTTTACTTATGCCATATCGTTGTCTTTTTTCCAAAAAAATTAGGGTCTGTGCAGCTGCCTAAATTTGAAAATGAACAGCTACGCTATACTCGGAATCCACACGCTTGCCATCAATTTCTCCTGGGACAAATTTGAGACCACAAGTTTTGATGATGTCTATTGCTACCTGATAAGCATCGTAAGGATCTTTTTTGTGCGCACGAATATTCTTTATCTCTCCTTCTGCAGTGACAACGAACAGAACCAGGCACGTCAATGTTTGAGTACGGCCGGAAACGTCTCGTACATCTTTAGATTTTATTGCAAAGCATTTTGAAAAAGATGCATTCTTCTTCATGAAAACCTTTTTGTCCAGTCCATAGGCAGAAGCGACTACTGGTTTGTTTTCAGGGATGTCAAATATGCTATCATTGATTGGCCTGAATGAAATGCTTAAGGCTTCTGTTATGCTAATATAGTCTTTGTAATGTGTAATTGCCTTAATGTTGAACGATCCACCCGTTTTCCTTAACTCATTGTACCAGTCAGAAGCATCATGGCCTTTAAAAGTTTCTGGATTGATTTTGATACTGTCAGAATAATACGCTTTAGTGGTGTAGTCATTGTAACCCTTTTCTGCCAAATAACATTTATACCCAGCTATGATTGCCGTGCTGTCGCGATAAATTTTGAAATCCTTAATGACGTCATGTGATTTTCTTGAATCAGTGAAGGTGATATAGTCGGCCCCCGGTACCTCCGTATAGAACCGAAAATCGGAATGATGATAAGTATACTGATATATTTTTAGCCCTTTGCGGAAGAAGGTGCATTTATAGTTTGAACCTGATATGTAGTACACGGCTGAATCGCCGGATGCACCGTCTAATATACTATCTGCATTTATTGATTCCTTTTTTGGAATTACCCTTGTTTTATAGATTATTTCACCAACGAAGTCCTGTGAAAAGCAAGCAGTACTTGACGACAGGTATAGAACGGTCAACCATATCTTCATTTAAATCCAGTTATATTAATCTCTTTACTTTTACTTTTCCTGCTTCCTTATACCCCTTTGCCAAGTCATAATTCATCTGCGCCTGCATCCAAAACTCAGGCGTTGTATCAAAGGCCTTACTAAGTTTAAATGCCATCTCAACAGAGATGGCATATTCGCCTTTAATAATAGCATACAGGTTTTTCCGTGCCACGCCCAGGGCACCCGCCACTTCAGTGATCGTCAGATTGTGAGGTTTTATATAAAGCTCTTCGAGAATCTGACCGGGGTGAGCGGGGCTGTGCATTCGTGGCATAGATACTACTTTTGGTCCTGGTGATAATTTAACTGTCGTATCTCTCCATCAATAAACCGGAACGAAAATGTTCCTACACCATGGACTTTGAGTCGCCAACTATTTTTGTCTTCCTCCAGGATACTCACCTGTGAGATCGAAAGATCCTTTAAATCTTTAGCGGCATGGATAACGGAAAGCCATAGCAATAGGTATTCTTTCAGCTCCCGCGATACTCCGGCAGCTGTTCCCTTTTCAAAGAGATTTTTTAAAACGCTATGACGAATTGATACGATCATTGAAACCCATAACGCATATTGTGCGTTAGGGATGGCAAAAGTAAAAAATATTTGTTACCTCTTGGGTAACATTTAAAAAAGTTGTTTTACTTTTGTATGACATTAAAGGAAATGAAAATGAAACCCGGTATTAACATTTTAAATCTCAGCTCACGCCATCAGAGCATATGCTTTATGGTGAAGTGGGACTATTGCGTATATCCGGGGAGGAATATTTATATATAGAATTAGATTCATTATGAATAGGAAGCCCCGGGTAAACACCCGGGGCTTTTTGTTTTTAAAAGATTTTGTTGGACACATAGCTCAGTTGGTAGAGCAGGGCGCTGTTAACGCCCAGGTCGATGGATCGTGCCCATCTGTGTCCTCATTGTAAATGGATACTGGGGCTGCTTGGTGTGGCCGCTGGATTGTCGCTCCAGAAAATCAGACGGGTTCGATGCCCGTAGTATCCGCATAGATCCGGTCTGTGAGTAATCGCTCAAAGTGATGCATGTAGCATCATTGGACCGGATTGCGTAATGAACACCCGAATGTTCCTTGGTGGCGAAAGAGATTTAAAGATCTCTTTGTGGCGGGTTCAATTCCGGCCGGGTGAGTCTAGTTAGTATGAGTGAAGTGCATCGGCCGGAATCGCGAGGGGATGTGCGGCATGGTTGTGTGTATGAGCAATTCCGGCCGGGTGAGTTTAAGAGGTTGGCTCTCCTTCCATAGCTCAATTGAAAGAGCAGACGTCTTCTAAGCGTCAGGTTCCTGGTTTGAATCCGGGTGGAAGGTCAGCTAACAAATACGAGGTGTATCGGCTCACGCTTATACCGTGTCGAAACCGTAGCTGGTTGCACGTTGGTTCAAATCCAACCGCCTCGACAAGAAGAATTAGTAAAGATGAATATGGAATCTGATAAGAAGGCCGGAGACAAATTATTTCCGGCCAAAGCATTAAGGTGATGCTCCTGCCTTTTAAGCAGGAGAACACGGATCGTTACCGTGTGGCCGGACAAAATACTGATGTAGCTCAGGGGTAGAGCCCATCTCTGATACAGATGTGGTCGGTGGTTCAAATCCATCCATCAGTACTGCGGTTGAGAAAGTCCTGGTGGACTGTGAGGTCTCATAAGCCTCATCATCCGGTTCGATTCCGGCCTCCGCTACATACATACTCGCGTAGCTCAGTGAAAGTAGCGGCTGGCTTACATCCAGCAGGTCGTAGGTTTGATCCCTACCACGAGTACATTTTGCAGCATACGCATAAGAGGTGGTGCGCCTGGCTTCCAACCAGGGAAAGAGTTGGTTCTCCCGATAGCTATCGGGACCAACATGCTGCACATACACACCGGAATGCCAATGGTGGCGATCTGGACTCCAAATCCGGATGTGGTGAGTTCGATCCTTACCCGGTGTGCTAAAAATAAGAAGTCAGTAGTCAGAAGCCAGGAGTCAGTAGAAGGAGGAGTAGGAATTAAGGAGTAAGTAGTAAGAATGGAAGGCGGTTGCCTTACGTCACTTAGTTGCCGACTGCAAGGTAGTGCTCGTAGGACGCGCGGTGGCCCGAGCCGAAAAGCGGGGTAGCCCCGGCACGTGCGCAGGGCAGCATTTTTCGGCTCTTGACTTTTTTGTTACTTTTTGTGTCAAGACAAAAAGTAAGAAGAAAGCGACCTGCCGTAGGCGTCTGAAGAATGTATTAAAGTATTGATGCACGATGAGCATGATTTTTTTCGAAACCGTGTTCATTAGTAAGGCCAGAATTGAAGGAATGACATTCTGACCTCGGAATGATTTGAGTTAAGGAGATTAAGCTAACTAAGTAGAAGCGTCCCGTTGAAGCCGGGAAGGACTGGAGCGTTACCAGAAATCTCCACATAGGGCAAGCCTGAAAGAAAAGGAACACAATTCCTGATCTCAAGGCAGTGCCGGTGGCGTGATAGCATAGTCGCTGAAAAATGCGCCCTGACTTGTCGGGGAGATCGAGGTTAAAGCCCTCCACGCCACAACGCATTGTATAATAGTATAAAAAATGATAACGGACCACACAATTCACAACATCGCGGACCTACAAATAGCTGAGATTACGACTACCGATCTTACTATTGGCAATGCCCAGCTTTTCCTGGAGATCATCATGAACCTGCCGGTAGATAGAATAGTAATCCGTAAGGAGAATTTAGATGAATCATTTTTTGATTTACGAACTGGCCTTGCGGGCGAGATATTGCAGAAAGTAGTAAACTATCGGATGCGACTGGCAATCGTTGGTGACTATTCCGCTTATACCAGCAAGAGTCTAAAAGACTTCATCTACGAAAGCAATAAGTCTAATACAGTTGTATTTGTAGGTACAATTGATGAAGCGTTAAAAAGAATGAGTGACTGATAAAAAAATAAAATATATAAAAATGTTACCCAATAGGTAACAAAATCAAAAGACAATCGTATATTTGAACCATGAACAAGAGACATTTACATAGTTCCTATCGCCAGCTCCAGCCCTCAATAGAGGACAGGGAGGCCGAACTATGTATGCCTGAACGATGATATAGAATGCAAGTCATTGTAACTCATACGAGCCTCCCTAACCCGGAGGCTTTTTTTGTTTTATACACATAGGGTAATAGAGGAGCTTGGTCGTCCTCGCCTGCTTTGGACGCATCCCGATAGCTATCGGGACTGGTTCGAAATCAGGGAAGGATGCGGCGCGGGGATTCACGAGGGGTTGTGCGGCATGCATGTGCGTACGAGTAATCCAGGTTACCCTACATCGTTCGCCATAGTTTTAGCGATGGCGAGCAAATTTCGGAGAGTAGTCCGTAAGTGGAAGCGGGCCGCTCTGTAAAAGCGGTGCTTAACTGCCTTGGGTGTTCGATTCGCCCCTCTCCGACGTGCCCGCCATAGCCTTGGCGACGGCAGGCTTAAATTCCGGGATCGTCTAACGGCAGGACGTCTGACTTTGGATCAGTAGATGCGCGGTTCGAATCCCGCTCCCGGAACAACATGGTGATGTAACGCAAACTGGCCCAGCGGCAAGATTGTGGATCTTGTGTTTATGAGTTCGAGTCTCATGCATCACCCTTTAATAACTGCCCTGTCGTCTAACGGATCAGGATACAAGGCTACGGACCTTGGGGTGCGAGTTCGATTCTTGCCAGGGCAACAAAAAATAAAAAATAAATGATAACCACTACGCTCCTTACACTTTCTGAATCGAGTTCACTGTTACAGCTGGACTCCGGATAGTTATTGTGCACTTCGCACAATGGGCTTCCGGATCAGATTCGTGAAGCCCTTTTTATTGCCTCGTTGGTGAAACGGCAAACACAACAGACTTAGAATCTGGGAACTGGGGGTTCGAATCCCTCACGAGGCACTATGCGCTCATGGTGAAATTGGCAGACACAACAAGCTCAAACCTTGAAAGATCCTGGTTCGAATCCGGGTGGGCGCACGAAATGTCCCTGTGGTTGAAACGGTAAACACGGCAGCTTTAAAACCTGCAGAGCATAATGCTCATTGAAGGTTCGATTCCTTCCAGGGACACAACGGAGAGCAGGTAGATATTGGTTTGCTACACTGTCCTGCTAAGACAGGTCTCATGTATTTGAGGTGAAGGTTCGATCCCTTCGCTCTCCGCTTATTATAATAGAGGGTACCCGGCTGGATGAGGAGCTTGTCTTGAAAACAAGTAGCGGCTAAATACCGTTGTGAGTTCGAGTCTCACACCCTCTGCTTGAAGGAAACATTTTAGTATTTCTCATCGGCCATAGAATGACAACAGAGGTTTCGTGTCATAAGACTAATGGTGATGTAGCTCAAATTGGAACAGAGGTGCCCGGCTAAGCAGGATGGATTTTGTGCTGAGAGTTCAAGTCCTATGCATCATCCTTTAAACTGCCCAGTCTAACGGATCAGGTTACAAGGCTACGGACCTTGGGTGCGAGTGCGATTCTTGCAGGGCAGCAAAAAATGTATGACTACCACTGCGCTCCTTACATTTTCTGAATCGAGTTCACTTATTTTTTGACCTTGTCTGACTGGCAAACACTTTTCAAGTAGGGCAGTGCATATCAAAAGGGAAATCTAATGGATGCGTTAAACTAAATAAGTGGAAGCTCCTACCGTACCATTTTGCAAAAAACCGTATTTTCGGACCCATGAGTCGAAAGGTTTCTATTCGTGAATATATAACGATGCCCGGTAATACTCTCGTAAGAGAAGATTTTACTACTTCTTACATTATTAATGAGATAAAATTATTCGCAATCATTAAGCAAAGGCGAATTAAAATTTATGAGCAAGAAATAGATATTGAGGGCTGTGACTTAATTATTGAAGACGATACAGATTTAGCACGAAAGTTCCAACTTAAATCAGTAATAGAAGGCGGGAAGCGTAAGTCTTTTGAAATTCATAGTAGTATTCTTTTGCCAGACATATTCAGGTGTTCCGACTATGGGTTCGATAATGTAATTTGCCCACGAACGATGGGTGGAGTAATCATGCTGGTCATACATCCTAATGAAAAGGAAAAGAAAGTTTCGCTTACTTATAGGTATACAGATTTTAACGTCATCTCTTATCTCGCAAATTATAAAAAGCAGATACCTGCCATTGGCCTGATTAAAAAGCTAATGTCTCAGGATCGTAAAGTGGATTTACCGTCAAGCTTATTTATTCCCTTGTCAAGTGCTGGTTCGCTTTTGAGGATTGCAGGATTCTTTAACGAATGCGAATTTGATTACTGGTGTAATCAATTTAATAAATTACACTATGGCCGACAGCAAAGTCGTGATCGTGAAGGCGAGATTCAGAACTTACTTGGAAAAATGTCAACGTATATTGAAGGATTATAGCAGCAAATAAAATTAGAGTGGTCTAGAGAGAGCAGGTGAGCACTTGAGGCACATAGGCATGCAGCGTTGTAAAAAAAGGAACCAAAAGTAATTAACAGCTTCTATGGAGACAAGAAAAGAATTTGCCTTCTTAATAGCAGCCGGCACAATATTGTTGCTTCCAGCGCTCCTAACGCAGACAGAATTTTCAATTTTTGATTTTTCGAACTCTGGTGAAGTTGGAGATACAATTGGAGGAGTGACCGCGCCATTTGTTGGTCTGCTGGGAGCTTTTTTAGTTTATAAAGCTTTTTTAGTTCAAGTTGAATCTAACAAGATTCAATTAAAAAATAGTGAATTTCAAATTGCCTTAAAACTCATAGATGATTTAGAAATCAAGTTGTCAGCTAAAAATAGGCGCTATGAATTTTCGGTTTCTGAAGGCGAGTCTCAGAAAATCGAAGCGGCCAATTTTTACGAAGTAATAAGATTTTGGAATGGCATAAAAACCTATAGGGAATACTACAGAGGAGCAATAGTACAATCAATCCGGCAAGTCAATTTTTTCAAAAAGTTTGTAATGCGGTCGAAAAACTTAAGTATAACTGATAAATCATTGCTGATGGAGAAAGCAGGACTAGCATTTGGCAGTGATCTTTCCGACGCCTTCTATGCCATGCTAATGACACAAAATTCCGGCTTAAATGGTGAGGAAAAGCAATTCTATGACTACTGTCGGAAGTTTAATGACACAACGTTGCAAGACCTCCTTTATCACACAATTGATATTGAAGAATTTAATACTTAGCATGAAACTAGAATTTGTGAATATCTATATTAAACGCGCTCTGAGTTGATATCAATGAAACGATTATTTCTTTTTTTATAGGAGTGTCGAAAATCTGTATTTCTGATCACCCGATTGCAGCAATGGCATTTACATATTTCTTTCCCGTTGGAGTTACATCATCCGTTTTCCCCAAGCAATTGTGGCCTACTTAGGGAAGAAGTTAGCTGCCATGCATTTCACTCTAATCTATTTGTCGTTCACTTTATAGCTATTCCTGCGAGCATTGACCCCTCATTCCATTTTTGATTGACCCCCTGTTGCTGCAAGTTGACCCCCCGGAT
>NZ_JAHESF010000028.1 GCF_018598225.1 Chryseosolibacter histidinae
AAGCAATGCTGGCCCTTTGTTGTAACAAGCATACCGGCAGCTTTCGTCGGCGGCTACTGGAAGATCGGAGCCTCTGCTTTTTTTGTCATTTTAGGCATCTGCCTGATCGTGGCGGCGTTGCTGCTGTGGCTCAAGCCGCAAAAGCTGACAGGCACCAAGTCTGATAACCTGTGGCTCAACGCCGCGCTGGGCGGAAGTGTAGGCTTTCTTTCGGGGCTCGTAAGCATTGGCGGCGGCATCTTCCTCTCCCCCATTCTTCACCTCATCCAATGGGACGATGCCAAAAGGATCTCGGCGCTGGCCAGCCTGTTCATCCTCGTGAACTCCATCAGCGGACTGGCAGGCCAGCTGGCGCGGTCGGCAACCATCGACTGGACCTTTATTCTGCCGCTCCTGCTTGCCGTACTGGCTGGTGGACAGATCGGCTCGCGGCTGGGTGCCCGAAAGTTCGACCCCATATACATCAAAAGGATCACGGCCCTACTCATTCTGGTGGCCGGAATTAATATTCTGAAGGATCATTTGTAAAAGTCCATGGCCGATGGTCCATAGTCCATGGCCGGGACAGTGCTGGATTTAGCGTAAGTCATTAACACGACCTTACAAGCAATCCCCGTGATTATTCACCGGTCTAACCATGGACCATCGACTATGGACCATGGACTATTCCCGACAATTTTCCCTATTTTGCGGCCTCTAAATCCCGGAAATGAAAAAAATCAACTTCCTTGAGCATGTCCTGCCCCATGTTGTGGCCGTGGGTATCTTCCTGATCGTAACACTGTTCTTTTTCAAACCTGCTTTCTTCGATAATAAAACCCTGGAGCAGCATGACATCCAGCAGTTCCTCGGGTCATCAAAGTCAATCGCCGACTACCGGGAGCAAACAGGGAAAGAAGCACTGTGGACCGATACTATGTTCAGCGGAATGCCCGCATACCTGGTGAGCGTGGAGTGGGGCAACAAGGCCGTGGGATTTCTGAAACGTATTCTTTCGCTGGGGTTGTCGCACCCCATCTGCAACATTTTTCTCGCATTCGTCTGCTACTACATTATGCTGCTGGCGTTCGGCATCCGGCCTTACCTGGCCATCGCCGGTGCGATCTGCTTCGGGCTCTCGTCATACATGATCATAGGCCTGGGCGCGGGACATAACGGGCGCATCGGGGCCATTGCATTCATGCCGCTGATCATGGCGGGCATCCACCTGGCTTTTTCCAACCGCAAGATCCTCGGTTTCGGCGTTACCACGGCCGGGCTGGCGCTTCACCTGCGGGAGAATCACGTGCAGATCACTTATTACTTCCTGATGATCGTAGCCATCTACGGCTTGATCAGGCTGATCGAAGCGATCCGGGAAAAGAACGGTATGGACTTTCTTAAGACCATCGGCGTGCTCATTCCCGCGGTGCTCATTGCTGTGGGAACGTTTTTCGGTCCGCTCTGGGCACTGACAGAATATTCGGCATACTCAACCCGTGGAAAATCCGAGCTTGTGAAAACAACACCTCAGCCGACCAGCGGGGTGAAGAGCGACAACGCGGCGGTGAAGAGCGATAACACAAAGGAGTGGGCGTTCGAATATAGCAACGGCATCCTGGAACCGTTCACCCTGCTGATCCCCAACTTCTATGGCGGAAGCTCCAATACATCGCTGGCTGAGAACAGAAAGAGTGAAACCTTCCAGGCACTGCAGAACCTTGCGAACCAGGGAAATGAGCAGATGGTGAACCAGCTTTACAACTTCACCCGACCTTACTGGGGGCCACAATCGAACACGGCACCGTATTATGGTGGCGCTATCATGGTGTTCCTGTTCGCCGTTGGCTGCGCCTTTGCAGAACGCAAGTATGTGTGGTGGCTGGCAACGGTCAGCATACTGGGCATCGTGCTCAGCTGGGGCAGCAGCTTCCCTTCGTTCAACTATTTCATGTTCGATTACTTCCCGGCTTACAATAAATTCCGCTCCGTTACCTTTACCATCATCATGGTGCTCTTCGCCATGCCGCTGCTCGGCCTCATGGGTGTAGAAAAATTATGGAAGCAGGGACTGGACAAGTCAGCAAAGCGAAAACTGCTCATCGCTTTCGGCGCCACCGGTGGACTGTGCCTGTTGTTGTGGTTGTTTGCCGGCATGTTCGGCTTTACCAGGGAGATGGAAAATCAGCTGCCGGCGTGGTTTGTTGACGCGCTCGCGGCCGACCGGAAGAGCCTGTTCAGGGCTGATGCCTTCCGTTCTTTCGCTTTCATCGCGGCAGCGTTTATCATGCTCTACTTCGATGTGCATAAAAAAATATCGCCGGTAGGATTCTATGCCCTGCTGATCTTTATGGCAACGGTAGATGTTGCTGTCGTGGATAGCCGTTATTTTTCCGAGAACAATTTCAAACGCAAAAGAGACAACACCTTTTTTGCCATGAACGAAATCGACCAGGATATTCTGCGGGATAAATCGTACTACAGGGTATACAATCTCCAATGGCAGGAAGCCCGTACCTCTTACTATCACCACTCCATAGGCGGCTACCACGGCGCGAAAATTAAACGGTACCAGGATTTCTATGATTCATGCATCACGAAAAATACGCAGATGCTGGGGGCCGATTATCAGCGGCAGCAGCTGGATTTCAACCGGTATACGGCGCTCAACCTGCTCAACATCAAATACATTGTTTTTGGAACAGAGCGTGGCGCCATGATGCAGAACACCGCAGCAAATGGTCCGGCATGGTTCGTTAGCAATATTCTTAAAGTCAACACTCCAACGGAAGAGCTTGAAAAAACGTGTAGTGTGGATACGAAGGCCAATGCAGTGATCGACGTGTCGAAGTTTCAGGTGTCATCGACGGAAGCTGATAGCACCGGCACGATCCGCATTGTAACGCACGAGCCCAACTATCTCAAATATGAAAGCAACGCCCAGGGTAATAGCCTGGCTGTTTTCTCCGAGATCTATTACCCGGGATGGGTCGCCACCATCGATGGCAAGGAAAGCCCCGTGCTCAGGGCCGACTACATTCTCCGCGCGCTGGAGGTTCCTGCCGGCACACACACCATTGAATTCCGCTTTGAACCGAAGCCATACACCGTCGGCAACAAAGTGACCACAGCGTCATCGTGGCTTGTGGTGTTAGTTTTGGTGGGAAGTCTTGGTTTCTCTTTGAGAAAAGAAACGCAGGCTGGAAAAAAGGTTTAGTGCTTTTTTTCTCGCCACAAACACACTAAGAACACGAAGAAGACACTAAGTGCTTTGTGCCTACTTTGTGTCATAGTGCCTTCGTGGCCTTAAAATCGAAGCCACGCCTATTAATTATGCTCAAATGAATTTTGAAAGACTCTCTCAAGAACAAGAAGCCATTGGCCAGGATGTAGTCAATGCTGCTTTTAAAGTACACAATGAACTTGGCCCTGGACTACTGGAAAAAGTTTATGAAGTATGCATCACTCATGAATTGAGAAAGAGCGGCCATATGGTTGCCCGACAGATCGACATTCCTATCCAGTATGATGGCATCGTCTTCGATGAAGGATTACGCCTAGATATTCTGGTAGACAACCTTGTCATTATAGAAGTCAAGGCTGTTGACATTGTAAATCCAGTCTGGCAGGCTCAGGTGCTGAGTCATCTTAAATTAACGGGACTCCGGCTCGGCTATCTGATCAATTTTAATGTTCCTAAGATCAAAGAGGGAATAAAACGTCTGATCCTATAATGCGCGGCGGTTCTTTTGCCACAGAGACACTAAGAACACAAAGAAGACACTAAGTGCTTTGTGCCTACTCTGTGTCTTGGTGCCTTCGTGGCCTAAAATACCGAAGCCATTATTTATTAATCGCCGCCAGTCTTTTCAGCAACGGCGGATGGGAATAATGAAAGAACACGTAGATGGGATGCGGATACAAATTGCTCAGTGAGTCCACGGAAAGTCTTTTCAGCGCCAGGGCCAGTGCCGGGCCGCTGTAGGTCTCGCGGGCATAGGCATCGGCCTCGTACTCGTTCCTGCGGCTGTACATGCTCATGAACAGGCCGGTGATACCCGAGATGGGCGTAAACAAAATGGTGAACGCTATCAGGTTAAGATGAAGGGAGAGCTCCCTGCCTCCCAGCGCGAGCGACAGGTTCTCGTTGTAAACCATCAGCGAAAGGATGAACAGCGTAAAGAAGATCTGCGCCACGGCAAGCACAAATCCCCATACGATATGTTTTTTCTTGAAGTGCCCCACTTCATGCGCCAGCACGGCCACCAGCTCGTCTGTGCTATGACGTGCGATCAGCGTATCGTACAAAACGATCTTCTTCTTGCGTCCTATACCCGAAAAGAATGCATTGGCTTTGTTGGAACGTTTTGATCCGTCGATGACAAAAATATTATCGAGCGGAAAATTCACTTTCCTTGCAAATTCTTCGATGGCCGATTTTAGCTCTCCGTCCTGCAGCGGTGTGAGCTTGTTGTACAATGGAAGGATCAGCGTAGTGTAAAACATATTCATGAACAGCACATACGCCGATGCGATCAGCGCAAACCAGATCCAGAAATTCTGTCCTACGGCCTGGATCATATAGATCAGCAGCGCAACGAGCGGCGCACCAATGATCACAGCCAGCAGGTATCCCTTAAGCTTGTCCATGATAAAGATCTTAGGGGTGGTCTTGTTGAAACCGTACCTTTCTTCGATCACAAAAATGGAATAAAGCTGAAAAGGTAATGTGAGTATGTCGGCGGCCAGCATCAGCACCCCAAAGAAGGCCAGCGCCAGCACGATCTCATTATTCGTAAATGTTCTCAACACACCGTCGAGCCATCCGAAGCCACCCAGCAGCAGCATCAGGGCCGACAGCAGAAAACCGAAAGCTGACGTGATAAATGAAAAGTTGGTGATATCACGATGGTAATCAAGCGATCGCAGATACTTGGCGCGGTCATAGAAAGCGGCAATATCATCAGGGATGTCTGAACGCTGTGCTTTCAGATTGATATAATCCAGGAACTGATCGAACAGGTAGCTGATCGTGGCGATGGCCAAAATAATGTATAAAATCGTCTGGGGACTCATCATCAGCAATTCTACGAAGAAAAGATGAATTTCGTTCAATTAGTCCACAGACCACGGTCCACGCCCGGATTATCCAAGACCGTCATCCAGAGCGGTGGTGGTGCGGTGGATTGTGTGAGCGACGGATCCCCCATTCGTTACTGCGTACTTAATTCGAGCACAAGCCTTACTGGATGCACTTCGCCATAAGAGGATTCATCGCTCCCCACATACCAACCCATATTCCTTGCTCTGAATGACGTAATGAGACCCCCCTTCGACTGTGGACCGTGGACTTTTGACTCATCTTTTAAACAGCTTATTCCCCAGAATGTGATTGATCACTTCATCTTTCAAATTTCGGCTGATGGGAATCCGTGCTTCGCCGATAAGGATCTCATTTCCTTCAATGGCTTTAATGTGGGGAACTGAAACGATGTAGGATTTATGCACTTTCAGAAATTGCTTCGCGGGCAGCTGATTCTCGAGGCTGGTCATGGTGATATAAGTGATCAGCTTTCTGCTCTGCGTGTGGATGATGGAGTAGTTCTGCATGGCTTCCACATAACACACTTCCTGAAAGAAGACCTTTTCAAACTTGCTATCACACTTTACAAAGAAATAATCAGCTTGTGCATCGCCGGACTGGCTGGCTGCGCGTTTCAGTAAGTGAATTTCAAGCGCTTTCTGTGCAGCCTTGAGAAAACGTTCGAAGGTGATGGGCTTCATCAGGTAATCGACCACATCGAGTGAATAACCTTCCACCGCATATTCCGAATAGGCTGTGGTGAAAATAACGAGCGGCGGGTTCTTTAACATCTTCAGGAACTCGATACCAGAAAGCTTCGGCATCTGAATGTCGAGAAAAACAAGATCGATGGCTTGTTGGTTGAGATACGCTGACGCTTTCACGGCATTCTCACATTGTCCTGCAAGGTTCAAAAAATCGATCTCATTGACATATTCCGCTACCCCTTTGCGGGCAACCGGCTCGTCGTCTACGATAAGACAATTCATCTTCATATCAGTTTACCGTTAGTTCAAGGTTCACTTCAAAATTCCCCGCAGTCTCACGAACGTCGAGCGTGTAACGTCCCTTATAGAGCAGCTCCAGCCTCCGCCGTACGTTCTTCAGGCCGATGCCATGGCCTTCGTTGTTGTTCTTCTGATTCGGGTCCAGTGTGTTTACAATGTTCAGGCGAAAGACCTTATCCTTTTTGCTCAGCGCGATGGTGATCTCGTTCCCTTTCGAAAAATGCGATACATGTTTGAAGGCATTCTCCACAAAAGGTATTAGCAGCAGTGGCGCAAGGGTAAATCCTTGCATGCCATCACATGAGAAAGTGATACGGTAATTCTCGTCTTTGCGGTGACGCTGAAGATCAACGTAGTTCCTGAGATAGGCCACCTCCTTCTCCACCGGGATCTCCTTGCCGTTGCATTCGTAAAGCTGATACCGCAGCATCTCTGAGAACGACGAAAGTGTTTCGCGCGCCAGCGTATTCTGCTTATCGATCTGAAAATAAATAGTATTGATGGAGTTGAAAAGAAAATGCGGGTTGATCTGGGCCTTCAGGTAATCGAGCTCCGTGTTGAGCTTTTCAATTTCAATTCTCCTGATCAGCTCCCGCTGTGCATACCACTCACGACTCAGCTGCAACGCCACGCTGAACGACATGTAGAAGATGGCAATCGAGAGATTATAGAATGTGTTATAGAAGAAATACCGCCTTCCTTCATCGCCTAAAAAATAACCGTAGAGATAAACATCGTGCGCGTTCTTGGCTGCCGCATAAAAGGCGAGGTCGAGCACCAGGAGCGCCGCGTAGATGATCCATTTCCGCTGCTGGGCAAACCTGGGGATGAGCACAAAGATGTTCAGGTAGATGACGAACGCGAGCAGCAGGTTACGAGCCAACACCTCCAGCAGGAACTGCCCGACCCCCACACTGGCGATCAGGTGAAGCCTGGTGAACATGTGGAAGGTCACGGTAGCAACCCAGAAGATCACATGGTCAAGCTTGTATTTCCAGAAGCGTTCCATAACGAAAATTACCGCTTTTATGAGCATGCGCCTAACATAGGATGCGCTTTTCGTCAAGAGAATGGTGCCGATGGAGGAGTCCACGGTCAACAGACCACAGACCACGGCTGGCCCGCGAATTACCAAAATGTTGTTAGAAGATCAATTGCCAGTTGAGACAGCGGAGGGCCACTCCGTACGGCCGTGGACTGTGGACTATTCGACAATCTTCCCGTTCATCAAGAATCCATTACACATCATCATAACTTCATGTCTTCGACGCCTGAAGTACCGTACTTACCATTATTAAAAGACAACCTATGAACAGAACCATGATCCTGACCATGATATTTTCGGCCCTGATGTTATCTGCCTGCGCGCAGAAAAAAGGCGGGACCGCGAAAGAACGCGTTGTTGGCGACGGCTGTGAAGGGTGCGAAGCTGTGCACGAATACGGCGCCAAAGCACTCACCTGGATCGATACACTGCCCGACTTCCACGAGCCAGGTCCAAAGCTTGAGATCAGCGGCACTATCTTCCGGAAGGATGGAAAGACACCGGCAAAAGATGTGATCCTTTACATCTACCATACCGATCAGTCAGGCGAATATTCAACCAAAGGTAATGAGACCGGGTGGGGCAAACGGCATGGCTACATCCGGGGCTGGATCAAAACCAACGCCGACGGACGATACAAATTCTACACGCTGAGACCGGCAGCTTACCCGGGCCGACAGAATCCCGAGCACATCCATCCGGTGATCAAGGAGCCTGGTATCAAAGAATACTGGATCGATGAATACCTCTTCGACGACGACCCGATCCTCTCTGCACGCGAACGCGCCAACCAGCCAGGACGCGGCGGAAAAGGAATCATTAAGACCACCCGGGATGCCAGCGGCATGCAGATCGCCAAACGGGATATTGTGCTTGGGTTGAATGTACCGGGGTATGAATAGTTTAAAGTTTCAGGTTTCAGGTTTAAAGTTGCTTCCGCGCAGGGCCGCGCTTCGGGCACTACGCTCCACCAACTTTAAACTTTAAACTTAAAATTTTCAACTACTTCAGCTTCGTCTCAAACAACTTCAGTATCCGCTTGTACTCGTCTGTCCAGCTGCTGGGTTCTACGAAAGCGTGGTCTTCCATCGGGTAAACGGCCAGCTCCCAGTCATCTTTGCCAAGCTCGATGAGGCGTTGTGATAATCTCACCACATCCTGGAAGTGAACGTTCACATCCACCATGCCGTGGCACATCAGCAGTGAACCTTTCAGGCCATCCGCATAGTAGATCGGAGAGCTTTTCGCATAAGCAAGGCTATCCATGTGAGGCACGTTGAGGATGTTGGACGTGTAGGCGTGATTGTAATGCGCCCAATCGGTAACAGGCCTGAGGGCGGCGCCGGCGGCAAATACATCGGGCGTTGTGAACATGGCCATCAGCGTGATGAATCCGCCATACGATCCGCCATAAATGCCGATGCGTTTAGGATCGATCTGGTGCTGGTCTATCAAATATTTTGCACCATCGATATTATCGGTGAGGTCTTTGCCTCCCATGAACTGGTAGATTCCAGTGCGCCAGTCCCTGCCGTATCCTGCGCTGGCGCGATAGTCAAGGTCCAGCACAGTGTATCCTTTGTCGGCGAGCAGGTTATGGAACATATATTCCCTGAAGTAGCTGCTCCACCACTTGTGCGCATTTTGCAGGTAACCCGCGCCATGCACAAAGACCACGGCGGCGCCATTGGGGTTCTTCGGTTTATAAAGTCGCGCATAAACATCTGCATTGTCGCGCGCTTTGAAGGTGATCAGCTCGGGGTCGCGCCACGCATATGCTTTAAATTCAGCCGACAGGGAGTTGGTGACCTGTACCGGTTTCGCTCCGGGTTTGTTCTCCATGATAAAGAGCTCCCACGGTTTGTTGCTGTACGAATAGCGGAAAGCGATGTATTTTTCATCGGGTGACAGCTCAACTTCATGCGCCCCGGTCATGGTGGTGAGGCGTTCGGCTTTACCTCCCGTGACCGGCAACCGGTAAAACTGTTTTTCACCCGGGTGCACTTCGTTGGTAACGATGTAAAAATATTTCTTGCTCGCGGGAATGATCACGTCCTGAACTTCATACTTCCCGCTGGTGAGCGCCTTGATATTTCCGTTTGAAACATCGGCCGTGTACAGATGCTGATAACCCGTTTCTTCAGAGAGGAACCAGATCTGCGTGTTGTTCAGCCATGCTGATACGGGCTCGCCGAAAGCCCTGCCTGCGTTAAAGTTCACCCAGGCATCGTCATGCAGGCGGTGAAGGGATGTGAGCTTGCGTGTGGCCGGATTCAGCAGACAGATCCACCGGTCTTTATTGTCCGAAGCCCTGATCACCACCGAAGCGTACTTGCCGTCAGGCGACCAGCTCAGCTGCGTAAAGATCACCTGGCGCGCATCATTCTTCTTATCCTTGCTGGCCCTGGGATCTTTTTCTGTGGATGGATTGAACAAGATCTTATCTGTGATACCGGGAAGATCATGCGCATTCACCTGGTACACTGTATCGCCGGCAATATCATAGAGAAACAATTCCTGGGTACCGGAAGCGCTGCCTACCTTGGTGCGGGCGTTGATGTCTTCCGTAAATCCGGTAGGCGTTACATAAGCCGGAACAACGGTGCCCCTGCCGCGGACGGACCGGGTGAGCCTGAACGTGATGAATTTCTCATCGGGACTGATCCGGATCATGTCCACATTTTTTTCGTCGAGGTAAATTTCTTTCGGACGCGCCGGGGCTTCGCTCTTGCGGATCTTGCTGGCCGCGGTTTGTTTGGCGTCGCGTTCTTTCAACACCTGCAACGTTCTGAGCTGATCGCGTTTCAA
Organism: Chryseosolibacter histidinae; assembly: GCF_018598225.1. Lineage (GTDB taxonomy): Bacteria > Bacteroidota > Bacteroidia > Cytophagales > Cyclobacteriaceae > Chryseosolibacter > Chryseosolibacter histidini. The sequence continues at coordinate 9,923 of NZ_JAHESF010000028.1, forward strand.
CCACTGCTCCTGTTCAGAGAGCACTGTCGAGGCTACCTTCTTGCCTTTTCTGAAGTCGGTCAGCTGCGTGATCATGCCGGTGCCCGTCTCCCAGCTGTAAAGGTTCTGATCGCTGATGTAAAATATTTTTTGGTCATCGGCTGAGAAGCATGGCGTGAACTCGGAGGCCAGCGTTTTGGTGACCTGCGTTATTTTTTTCGAAGCAAGGTCATGCACGAAAATATCGCCGTATTTCTCAAAGACAACTTTTGTGTGCGCGTGGTTGAACTGCAACTCGCCTGACGGAAGTTTTGCACGTTCGCTTTTGTCGACCTTCACCGGGCTGGGATTCTGCGGGGTGACCTTATAGATCGAATCGGCGGCCGCATTCACAGGATTCCATAAGAAGTATAACGTGCGGGAATCAGCGGACCAGGCCGGTTTCGTTGGCAACGACCCCATCCACAGGGGGTCTCGCATGATCTTCTCAACGGTGAGTGTTTGCTGGCCAATGGCCGGAAAGGCGGCGATAAGCGCTAAGAAACAGGGAAGAAAGCGTCTCATGGGTTGCAATTAAACCGCCAATATGCTAAGACCCGGCGAGAATTAACAGCTTTTTACACAAACGGAAATCAATTGACAGTAGGCAATCCCGATAGTATCGGGAGCAGTAGACAATGGTTGTCAAGACCGAAACGTTTTGTGCTGACGATCACTATTGCGTGTTGGCGCGCCCCTGGTACCCGATAGCGATTAGGAGACTGTGGACAATGGGTACATCAAAGACTGAAACGCTTTATTTGATGGTTCCCCATTGTCTACTGAATACCGACGAAGTCGGTATTTTGTCTATTGTCAACTATTCTGCTACGGGTGCGGCTACCGGGGTATGGGGTGCCGCCTTTCTCATCACCTGTTTATGAATGAGGTACATCATGAGCATGGTGATGATCATCGCTCCTGTCACTACATATCCGAGGATGTCGTAGTGCTCAAGTTTTTGAGAAGGGGTTTGCACCACGATGAGGCCGGCGATCAGTGTGGCAATGCCTCCGGAGATCTGCTGAACCGAAGCGTTGATACCCATGAACGCCCCCCGGTCTGCGGGATCCGGCACGGCAGACATCAGCGCTGAAGAAGAAATGATCCTTGAGGAAACGCCCATGAACATGATAACACTGATGGCTACTACCACCCATAGCGGTGTAATGCCCAGGTTACAATAAATGAGCACAACGATCATGGTCAGGAGAGAACCTCCTACAAACACCTGGTATTTTCCGAGTGTATCGCTGAGCTTGCCGATGATCGGTCCTGTAGCGATGGAGAAGATCCCGGTAATCATATAGAGCAGGAACAATTTATCCACGGGAATGCCCAGGTTATGAACGCTGAACACGCTGCCAAACGGCATGAGCATAAAACCTCCCGTTGCGAGCAGGATCGTGGCGGCAAAGCCCCGGAGATAATCGGGACGTGATATGGTTTTCAGCAGGTGCACGAACGGATTCCGGGCCGACTGTATTTTCAAGTGCGCATCGACCGGCTTCATGTATAACACGATGAGCACACCAACAACAACGCTGACACCTACGATAAGAAAGAACGGAGCCTGCCATCCCCAATAGGGCGCGAGATAAAGCCCCAGCGGTATGCCCAGCACCTGGCTGGAGGCAAACGCCATCTGCACAAACCCCATCACGCGACCCCTCACTTCCATGCGGAAAAGGTCAGTGATAATGGCAAAGCTGATGGACCCGATCACACCGCCGAATATGCCCGTGACGATCCTGGCCACCAGCAGAAAGTGATAGCTGGTTGCCATGGCACACAATGCGGTGCCGACAATAAATCCAACATAAAAGAATAACAACAGTTTTTTGCGATCGAACTTATCGGCAAAACCTGCCGCAAGCAAGCCTGACGAGCCCGCGCTGAATGCGTAGGCGGAGACCACCATGGCAAACTGGGCCGGTGTGATCTTCAGCTCAGGCATAACGATAGCCCCCAGCGGCGACAATACCATAAAGTCAAGTATAATGGTGAACTGAAGAATGGTAAGGATGGCAATAATGAATACGTCGTATGAGTTAAATATTTTCTCTTTCATTAGTAATGGTTCGTTTTAAACGATAAATGGTTAGTAAATAGATCAGTCAAGGAGCTCTTCACAACGGAAGCCCGCCCTGGTGATCATGTGAATAATGTGTTCCGGATTATAGTCGTCTGACTCGATCCGCAACACACGGTCTATGTCATCACGGTCAATGTTCCATTTGCGCACGTGCAGGTCTGAATTCAGCAACTGCGCTACTTTTCTCACATCGCCCTCGGCGTGGATGTTGGTTTTGAAGATGAGTATTTCGGAGACCATATGTTGCAAATTTAAAATCGGTGTTCTGTCAACTACTGTCAGGGTTTCAATGCTTTTAAGACCAGCGACAACGTCTGGTTCATGATCTTTTCATCCAGCACAAATTTTTCTGCCCCACCACGCAGGCCCCTGCCAGACATGTGGAACTTCACCAGCTGATACAACGGGGCAAATGCCACCGACCAGTAAACTTCCAACGGTAGCCTTACCAGCTCTTTGTTCCTGATGGCGTTATGCGCAAACTCCCCCATAGTAGTCACAAAGGTATTGTTCAGGTGCTTGATTGTCAGGTGGTGATAGGGCGAATACTTGATCTGCTCCATGAAATGCATGCTGACAGGATTATCCATAAAATACTTCGCCCGGTTCATCCACTGCACCTTGAGGCCCTCGTCGAAAGGCATGGCCGGATCGAAATCTTTCAGGGTAATGCTAAACATCTTTTCCATCTCTTCCGTCCACAGCTGCACGATCAGGTCGTCGCGGTCTTTGAAGTAGATGTAGATGGTGGCCGGTGATACCCCGGCAGCTTTGGCAAGCTTCTGCATGCTGAGGCCGTCGAAACCCTTCTCAACGATCATTTTAAGGGCTTTCTGGCAAATTGCCATCCGTTTGTTCTCGTCGCGCGTCCGCATGATGGCTCAAATATAAATGAATGTTCGTTCTTTTATACAAGGGTGGAGCAGAAATTTTATCAGCCGCTCCTGGCACGCACGTATGCCGGATTTTACATACCTTTCGTCTTATGGAAACATCGCAACCGTTGCCGGACGGAGAAATATTGCTGAGCCTGGTGAGAATGAAAATGCCTTTCGGTAAATATAAAGGCACGGTGCTCTGCGATCTGCCGGTGAGCTACCTCGAGTGGTTTGCCAAAGAAGGATTTCCTGCCGGAAAGCTCGGTATGATGCTGGCCACCATCTATGAAATAAAGATCAACGGTTTAACATACCTGCTGCAGCCACTCAGAAAGAATCAACAGAACGCCACTTGAAAAAGTTATTCACCAACCTCACTTTCTGGGTCCTTACTGCCATCACGGCCGGAGCGCTGCTGGGCCATTTTGTTCCCGATGTTGCTGTCAAAATGCAACCCATCGGCACCGGGTTCATCGATATCGTCAAGCTCTTCATCAACCCCATTATCTTCCTTACCATTTCGCTGGGCATCAGCGGCATGAACGACCTGAAAAAAGTAGGCAGGGTTGGCGGCAAGGCCATTCTCTATTTCGAGATCGTAACCACCCTCGCGCTGATACTGGGTGTCATCGTAGCCCACGTGATCCGCCCCGGCGAAGGTATTGTAACGTCCGCCGCGAGCACGCAGAACATCGACAGTTATACCCAACGCGCGCAGGATTTCAGCTGGCTTCATTTCCTGAAAGAGAACATCACCATCCAGGTGTTGCTGTTCTCCATCCTGTTTGGCATTGTGCTGAGCAAGATCCCGTCATCAAAGAAAATCATTGACGTGCTTCGCAGCATCTCCAAATACGTCTTCAAAGCGTTGCACTTCGTAATGATCTTCGCACCGGTAGGCGCTTTTGGCGGAATGGCCTTCACCATCGGTAAATACGGCATCGATACGCTGGTGCCCCTGGCCAAGCTCATGGCCACAGTCTACACCACCATGGGACTTTTCATCTGCGTGGTATTGTACCTGATCATGCGATGGTATAAGGTGAACCTCTGGAAGTTCCTGAAATACATCCGCGAAGAGCTGCTCATTGTGCTGGGCACATCTTCTTCGGAAGCCGGGTTGCCCTCGCTGATGGAAAAGCTCGAACGCATGGGATGCTCAAAACCCGTGGTAGGATTGGTAGTGCCCGCAGGATACTCTTTCAATCTCGATGGAACCACCATCTATCTTTCCATGGCCGTGATCTTTCTGGCACAGGCGTTTGGCATCGAGCTTACGCTGTCACAGATGTTCTCCATTATCGGTGTATTGTTCATCACATCAAAAGGAGCCGCTGGTGTAACAGGAAGCGGATTTGTGGTGCTGGCCTCCACGCTGTCAGCCGTGAAGATCATCCCGGTGGAAGGGCTCGCCTTGCTGCTGGGTGTAGACCGGTTCATGTCAGAAGCAAGGGCGCTGACGAATTTCATTGGCAATGGGGTGGCCACCGTATGGCTTGCCAACAATGAGAAGGAGTTTGACCGCGCAAAGATGCACGAGGCTTTCGGCCATGTCAGTTATACAGAAAATATAATCGCTGACAACCTGGGCCAGCCCAATCCCGAGCAAGGAAGTAAAAAGCAAAACGCCTGACCTTTTGGGCCAGGCGTTTTTATCACTCCTCTCTCCCGCTCCGTTTCAACTTCACCTCTCCCCACTAGTCGTATCATTAGAGGTGTTCCTTCCGGTGATTTCCCGGGTGAACGCCTTATTATTTTTTCTGGAAATATCCAGCGTCTCAAGATCAACATGTACCCGTTCCATTTCTTCGTTCGGGTTTGTTACATCGTTACGCTCCGGGAAACCCACCTGTCTTTCAGGATAATCATGTCGCCTGCTTCCCTTCTTATGATCTGTACTGATTGTTTTTGTTTTCATGGCTTTTCACTTTAATGCTAAGCTTTTGCGCCTAACACATACGCGCCTCCGGGGCTCTGAAAATAAAATCGTATGCCGTAGAGCAGATCTGCGGCTGTCCGGAATTTTAAGCAACAAAAACCTCAGCTTTACAGCCGGATGAGTACCTAATTCCACAGGAAAGCACCGGTATCTGAAAAAAGCAGCAATAACGCTACCGTTGCTTACTTCACAAGGCGGGCGATTGTTTCTCTGTATGATTGAAACTGAAAGGAGTCGAGCACAGCAAGCATGGCCGAACGGATCTGCTCAAGCGCCAGGTTGCCAATGCTCCCTTCGTGGGTATGCTTTACTGTTGTTTGAGGATGGTAGTTGTTCGCCTCGATATCGAGACCTACCTTTTTATAGGCGTCGCGGAATGGCATCCCCGAAAGCACAAGTCGGTTCACCTCTTCCACACTGAACAGGTATTTGTATTTTTCGTCGGCCAGGATCTGCTCTTTTACCTGGATGTTGCTGAGCATGAGCCGGGCTATGCGCAGGCAGTCTTTCAGGCTTTGGATGGCGGGGAACAGAACCTCTTTCAACAGCTGAAGGTCACGGTGATACCCTGAAGGAAGGTTGGCCGTCATCAGGGCAATATCGTTGGGTACGGCCTGCAGCTGGTTGCAGCGTGAGCGGATCAGCTCGAACACATCCGGGTTCTTTTTATGCGGCATAATGCTGGAGCCCGTGGTAAGCTCGTCAGGGAAGCTGATGAATCCGAAGTTCTGGTTGAGGAAAAGGCATGCGTCCATCGACAGCTTGCCCAGCGTAGCGGCAATATTCGATAAGGCGGCAGCAACAATACGCTCCGTTTTGCCCCGTCCCATCTGCGCGTACACCACATTGTAATTGAGGTCCTCAAATCCAAGCAGCCTGGTAGTCATGGTGCGGTTCAGGGGAAACGACGAGCCATAACCGGCGGCGGATCCCAGCGGGTTTTTATTGACCACACGGTAAGCGGCTTGCAGGGTGATCAGGTCATCCACAAGGCTTTCCGCGTAAGCGCCGAACCAAAGTCCGAACGACGAAGGCATGGCCAGCTGCAGGTGCGTGTAGCCCGGCAGTAAATGTTCCTTGTATTTATCGCTCTGGCTTACCAGCAGGTCAAACAACTCTTTCACCTCATGGACCACCTGCTCGATCTCGTCGCGGAGATACAGTTTAATATCTACCAGCACCTGGTCGTTCCGTGAGCGGCCGCTATGCATCTTTTTCCCCACGTCGCCCAGCTTACGGGTAAGCTCCAGCTCCACCTGCGAGTGCACGTCTTCAGTTCCTTCTTCCAGTACAAACTGACCGGCTTCGATGTTCCGGTACAGCTGCTTCAGCTCGGCAGTCAGGATCTCCAGCTCTTTCTTCTCCAGCAGGCCGATGCTCTCCAACATCTGGATGTGCGCCAGCGATCCCATCACATCAAAACGCGCCAGGTACAGATCCATTTCGCGGTCTCTGCCTACGGTGAATTTTTCAACTTCTTTTAACGATGTTTTGTCTTTCTGCCAGATCTTCATATTGGTTGCCGGTTATCAGTTGCCGGTTGCCGGTTTAGTTTCGTGTATATTTTTAAATGTGACTTCTCAAACTGGACTCACTCCTAACTTTAAACTTTAAACTTCAAACCTTAAACTTCAAACTTTAAACTTCAAACTTTAAACGATCGCCCCCAACCGGCCACCCGGTAACCGGCAACCGGTAACTAGTGCACCACCTCATTCAGCAAGCTCACATAAGTGTCGATACCCTTCACGATCTCTGCGATGTAGATGAACTCGTCAGCGGTGTGCGAGCGCGCAGAGTCTCCCGGGCCGATCTTGACGGATGGCACAGGGATGAGCGCCTGGTCTGAGGTGGTAGGCGATCCGTACAATTGAAGTCCCATTTTCCTCGCGGCGTTCACCAGCGGATGATCGTGGTCGATGCCGGAAGACCGCATGCGTAGTGATCTTGGCGTAACCTCACACTTCACGTGGGCCTTGATGGTCTCCAGCACTTCTTCCAGGGTGTACATGTCCGTAACCCGTACATCCACGGTGAAGTTACATTCGGCAGGCACAACATTGTGCTGTTTGCCTGCGCTGATGATGGTGACCGTCATTTTGATCTCGCCCAGGGTTTGAGACACCTTCGGAAATTTGTAGGTCCTGAACCACTCGATATCTTTCAGCGCTTCGTACAAGGCGTTCACACCTTCTTCGCGCGCTGCGTGCCCTGATTTTCCTTTGGCCAGGCAATCGAGCACCATCAGTCCTTTTTCAGCAACGGCCATCTGGCACAGGGTAGGCTCCCCTACAATGGCGAAGTCGATGTTGGGCAGCAGCGACCAGATACTCTCTATTCCGCCAGTACCAGAGATCTCTTCTTCTGCCGTGGCGGCGATAACGATGTTATATTTTAAGTTCTGCTGCGGGTAAAAGTTCAGGAAGGTTGCAATGAGCGTCACCAGGGGTCCGCCGGCATCGTTGCTTCCCAGGCCATACAATCTTTCATCTTCGATCACTGCCGCAAACGGATCGCGTGTATAGCCTGGGTTGGGGCGCACCGTATCATGGTGGGAGTTCAGCAGGATGGTGGGCAGCTCCGGGTTGAAATGCCTGTTGCGTGCCCACACGTTGTTGCCCTTCCGCTCTGTTGGAACGCCATGCTGCTTAAAGAACTCTTGCAGTACAATGGCGGTTTTATCCTCTTCTTTGCTGAACGAAGGGATCGCAATAAGCTGCTGAAGCAGGTTGATCGCTATTTCATCCGGTTGTAGATCCATATTGCGCTGGATGACGGATACCATGACACCGGCAAACCCGGCTCAGGAACTGTGCATCGGTTATAAGGTTATGAGTGTTCCTTCTGTTTCCTGCCCTGTGTTCTTTACCAGGTCGCTGGCCTCGCCGATCAGCACTTCCTTCACACCGGCATGAATGGCCGCATACGCGTTCTCCAGCTTGGGAAGGATACCGTCTACGAAAGCCTTTTTGCCGAGCAGGTCCTCGTATAATTTCCGCGGCAGGTGACGGATCACAGAGTCCAGGTCATTCACGTCTTGCAGTACCCCTTTCTTCTCGAAACAGAAAATGAGGCGTACATCAAAGTGTTTGCTCATGGCTACTGAAAGCACAGAAGCAATGGTGTCGGCGTTGGTGTTGAGCATCTTGCCATCGGCGTGGGTAAGCGGCGCAAACACCGGCACCGTATTCTGCTTGAGCAGGAAATACAGGAGCGAGGTATTCACACTGTCTTGTTTGATGTCGCCCACATATCCATAATCGATATCTTTAACAGGGCGCTTCACGGCTTTGATCATATTGGCGTCGGCACCGGTCAGTCCCAGCGCGTTGCATCCCAGCTTCTGCAGCGAGGCAACGATCTGTTTGTTCACAAGGCCTCCGTAAACCATCGTTACCAGGTCAAGCGTGGCGGCGTCAGTGATCCTTCTGCCCTGAATGTAGTTCGATTCGATGCCCAGCTGATTGCCGATCTTGGTGGCGATCTTTCCGCCGCCATGGATCAGCACTTTCGGTTCCTTGATAGACGAGAAGTCGTGCAGGAATTTCTCCAGTGCATCCGGGTGATCCAGCACATTGCCACCGATCTTGATTACAAAAAGCCTGTTCATATCCGCATCACTTATTTTTTTACATTGGCCAGCAACTCGCTGAGCACAGCCTGGGCAGCCCACGTTCTGTTGGAAGCCTGTTGTGTAACAATGCTGTTGAAGCTGTCGAGCACTTCGTCGCTCAGCTCAACATTTCTGCGCACCGGCAGGCAGTGCATCACTTTGGCGTGGTTGGTATTCAGCAATTTTTCTGTGGTCAGCATCCACTCGGGGTCGTTGCAGTAGATCCTCCCATAGTCAGCATACGTGCTCCAGTTCTTCACGTACACGAAGTCGGCATCGCGCAGGGCGTAGTCCTGGTCGTGTGTGATGGCGGCACCTTTGGTGAAAGCAGGATCGAGCTCGTAGTCTTCAGGGTGTGTGATCACGAAGTCGGCGTGTCCCCACGCGTTGATCCACTGGGCAAAGCTGTTGGCCACGCATTGCGGCAGGGCCTTGACGTGCGGCGCCCAGGTGAGCACGATCTTCGGCCTCCGGTGCTCCTTGAACGTTTCCGTGATGGTGATAATGTCCGTAAGGCTTTGCAGGGGATGCAGTGTGGCGCTTTCGAGGCTCACCACCGGCACGCCCGCATATTTGATAAATTGTTTGATGTAAAGCTCGCTGTAGTCATCCGCTTTGTTCTGCAGCGACGGGAATGTGCGGATGCCCAGGACATCGAAATATCTTCCGAGGATAGGCGCGGCGTCTTTCACGTGCTCAACGGTGTTTCCGCTCATGATGGCCTCATCTTCGAACTCGAACGTCCATCCCTCCTGTCCTACATTGAAAACGATCGCTTCCATGCCGAGGTTGGCGGCGGCGATCTGTGTGCTGAGCCTGGTGCGCATGCTCGGGTTCAGGAAGATGAGCCCGATGCGTTTGTTCGCGCCCAGGGCTTTATCGCGCAGCGGATCGGCTTTGTAGGCCAGCGCTTTGTGCACGAGGGCATTGATATCGTGTGCGTCGTGTACGGAAATAAAGTTCTTCATTGCAGTTCCTTGTTCAATGCGGTTAAAAACAGATCAGCTTCATCTTTGGTCATGGCCAGCGAAGGCAGCAGCCTGATGGTGTTGGGCTTCGCTTCGCCTGTAAAGATATGATGTTTAAAAAGCAAATCCTGTCTTACGTGCTTCAACGTTTCAGGCACGTCGAAGCCGATCATCAGCCCCCGGCCACGCAGACCCGTGATGGCAGGAAAGGTGGCAAGTTTGTCGAGCCAGTAAGTGCCGATGGTGGCTGCGTTCCGGATGAGGTTCTCTTTCTCCATTACCTCCAGCACGGCCAGACCGGCAACAGATGCCAGGTAATTGCCCCCAAAAGTTGTTCCCAGCATGCCGCTCCAGGGTTTGATGTCAGGGTGAATGAACAATCCACCGATGGGAAAACCGTTGCCCATACCTTTGGCCGTGGTGATCAGGTGCGGCCTGATGCCGGCAAACTGGTGCGCAAAGAATTTCCCGGTGCGGCCATAGCCCGACTGAATTTCATCCAGGATCAGTAAGGAACCGTTCGCCGCACATTTCTTCTCCAGGAACTTGAGGAACGAATCGTCAGGCACCTGGATGCCGCCCACACCCTGAATGCCTTCGATGATCACAGCCGCAACATCGCGATCAAGTGCCTGCGAGAAGGCAGTCTCGTCATTGAACGGCACAAAAACGATCTCGTGCCCCGCATTGAAGGGCGCCACGATCTTGGGATTGTCAGTGGCCGCAACAGCACCTGAGGTACGACCGTGAAAAGCCTTTTTGAAGGCGATCACTTTTTTCCTGCCCGTAACGAACGATGCAAGCTTCAAAGCGTTCTCGTTGGCTTCCGCGCCCGAGTTGCAGAGAAAAAGCTGGTAATCTTCATAACCAGAGATCTTGCCGAGCTTTTCGGCAAACTTCGCCTGCAGATCGTTCTGCACACTGTTGGAGTAAAATGCAATTTTAGCAAGCTGATCGCTCAGGCTTTTAACATAGTGAGGATGTGAATGCCCAATGGAGATCACGGCATGACCGCCATAAAGGTCCAGGTACTTCTCGCCTTTTTCATCCCAGAGCCAGGAGCCCTGCGCTTTTACGGGTGTGATGTTGAAGAGCGGATAAACGTCGAATAGTTTCATTGCTTAGCAGAGGGGAATCGTGCTTTGTTTATGCACAGAATTTTAGAATACAATACTTTTAAGTTTCAGTCCTGAGGCCTCCGGCAGACCGAACATGAGGTTCATGTTCTGAACGGCTTGTCCTGAAGCGCCTTTCAGCAGGTTGTCGATAGCGGAATGCACCACCAGCTTGTCGCCTTCTTTCTCCAGCCCGATCACACATTTGTTGGTGTTCACGATCTGCTTGAGGTCCACCGTATCCTGCGATACGAGGGTGAAGGGATGGCCGTGGTAATAGTCCGCGTAAAGTTTTTTCACTTCGTCGAGCGGTTTGTCTACGGTGACGCACGAGCTCACGAAGATGCCGCGGGTGAAGTCGCCGCGCCAGGGCACAAAGTTGATCGCGCTGTTGAAGGCAGGCTGCAGCTGTTTCAACGAGCGGTTGATCTCTTTCAGGTGCTGATGGGTGAGCGTTTTGTAAGCCGAAATATTGTTGGCGCGCCAGGTGAAGTGTGTTGTATCCTGCAGCTTCTGCCCTGCCCCTGTAGAGCCGGTGATGCCGGTAGTGTATACCTCCTGCAGCAGTCCCGCTTTGGCCAGGGGCAGCAAGCCAAGCTCGATAGCGGTGGCGAAGCAACCAGGATTGGCAATATTGGAAGCCTGTTTGATGCGGTCGCGATTCATTTCAGGAAGGCCGTAAACAAACTCGCGTCCGGGCACGGATTCACCCAGGCGGAAATCCTGGCTCAGGTCAATGATTCTGATCGAAGGGTTGATCTTGTTCTCTTCCAGGAATTTTTTACTCTCGCCGTGGCCCAGGCACAGAAACAGCACATCCACCTGCTGCTGGATCACATCCGTGAACAGCAGGGAGGTCTCTCCCAGCAGATCAGGGTGCGCCGCATGCAAGGGACTGCCCGCATGACTCCTGCTGTGCACAAACACCAGCTCCGCCTGCGGATGGTTCAACAAAAGCCTGATGGCCTCGCCTCCTCCGTATCCCGCACCACCGATGATTCCAATTCTGATTTTCATTTTGTTATAGACACCTAAATTTCAAAACTTCGTTTTGGTTGCCAGTTGCCTGTTGCCGGTCTCGAGTCAGTTTCAGTTTTCAGTACCCGAACTTCGAAAAGTTAGACCGGCTTGAACCGGCCATCCGGTAACTGGCAACTGGCAACCGATCTCACTTCTCTTTCTCTGCCTTCACCTGATTATAGATCATCGTCTGATTTCCGAAGATCTTCGAAAACCCTTTCACGTCATCACCCGACCAGCCCAGGTTCATCTCTCCGTATTTGCCGAACTTGGACGACATGAGGTCATACCCTGATTCGATGCCCAGCACCTGGAAGCGGTAGGGATGAAGCTGCACATGCACTTCTCCCGTTACATGCTGTTGTGTGTTGGTGAGGAAAGCTTCGATGTCGCGCATCACAGGATCGAGGTACTGGCCTTCGTGCAGCCAGTTGCCATAGAACTGGGCAAGCTGATCTTTCCAGCTCAGCTGCCACTTGGTGAGCACGTGTTTCTCCAGCGCGTGGTGTGCCTTGATCACTACCATCGGTGCGGCAGCTTCGAAGCCCACACGGCCTTTGATGCCGATGATGGTGTCGCCCACATGCACATCTCTTCCGATGCCGTAAGGTCCGGCGATGGATTGTATATATTGGATGGCTTCCGTGGGGTGTGCGAACTTTTTATCGTTCACCTCCAGCAGTTCGCCCTTCTCGAATTTCAGCTTCAGGGTTTCGGTGCCATTTTTGGTCACCTGTGTAGGCCACGCTTCTTCCGGCAGCATGCCCAGCGACTTCAGGGTCTCCTTGCCACCAACGGATGTGCCCCAGATACCTTTGTTGATGGAGTACATGGCCTTGTCGAAGTTCATCTGCACACCCTTCGACTTGAGGTAGCTGATCTCTTCCTCGCGCGACAGCTTCATATCGCGGATCGGCGTGATGATCTCGATGCCGGGCACGAGGATGTTGAGGATCATATCAAAACGCACCTGGTCGTTTCCAGCGCCTGTGCTGCCATGCGCCACGGCATCGGCTTTCAGCGCACCGGCGTAATTGGCCGTGGCCAGCGCCTGCGACATCCGCTCAGCGCTCACGCTCAGGGGATAGGTGTTGTTCTTGAGAACATTGCCATAGATGAGGAACCGGATCACCTTGTCGTAATAATTCCGTGTTTCATCCACGGTCTTATGGGAGGCCACGCCCAGACTTTTCGCGCGGTCTTCAATGGCCTTGATCTCGGCCTGATCGAATCCGCCGGTGTTCACGGTGAGGGTGTGCACTTCGTAGCCCAGATCCTCGCTCAAATACTTAACGCAGTAGGACGTATCTAACCCACCGCTAAAAGCCAAAACAACTTTTTTCTTCATTTAACAGATGCAATGATTATGATGGTCAAAGGTATACCTTTCCTTTTTACAAGTACATTGATCTTCCCGGAAAGGGCCGGAAAGTTTACCAGAAAAAGAAAAAGCTCAGTATGGATTTTTTCCGATCGGATGAGTCGGCTTGTCCGTCGTCCTTCTTACCGAACGCTTTCAGCAGCACAAACTGCTTGAAGCGAACCCATCGCTCGAACAGCCTGAAGTTGCCTTTGAAGCCGCGCTGGTAGTGGTGGTGGTTGACCAGTTCGCCCTGCGGTGTAACGGCAGCGCCCTGCTTGACAGGAGGCAACGGCATGTTGAGCTTGGCGGCAGCTTCCACGGGATCGAAAAGCATGGCGGTGCAGAGGCAGTTCTTCCGCTGCTTGCTCATGAGGATGTCGTAGTTCACGCAGCTTCTGCAGCCCTTCCAGAACTCTTCGTCGGTGGTGAGCTCGGAGTAGGTTACCGGCTCGTAGCCAAGGTCCGAGTTGATCTTCATCACGGCGAGGCCTGTGGTGAGCCCGAAGATCTTGGCGTTGGGATATTTTTGTCTCGATAGTTCGAAGATCTTGCTTTTGATCTCTGTAGCCACGCCAGTCTTGCGGAATGCGGGTGACACGATCAGGCCGGAGTTGGCAACGTATTTATCGTGCTGCCAGGCTTCGATGTAGCAGAAACCTACCCAGGTGCCGTCTTTGGTGACGGCAATAACTGCTTTGCCTTCCTCCATTTTTCTGACAATGTAGTCAGGCGAACGCTTGGCGATTCCGGTGCCGCGCGCTTTTGCTGATTCTTCCATCTCTGTGGTGATGGTCTCAGCGTAATGTTTGTCGTCAGACGTAGCCAGTCTGACAATTATATCGTTCGTTTCCAAAGTTATTTCTCAAGTAAAAGTGGTTGTTAAAATAAAATAATGCCTAAAAGCATTTGCGGCATGACGTCCTTGACATCGTGCCGTTTTTTAACACAGAATGTTAAGGGTATGTTATCAAATCCGCGGGCAGCGTGCGGGTCGGGGTCGCCTGGTCACCATCAAGGCGGTAGAGAAGAACTGAACTGTTCTGAGGGAGTGGTAAGCAGCCATAGCTGCTGACATAAGGGTGAACACTGTTTTCAATTTCTTTTAACTGTTTGGTTAACGTTAGAGGAAAGTCATTCAGTTTGTTTTTAATATTTATGCAAAATTAAACGATAAAGTTTTCACAATGACAAACATTTACGCAAAAACTTTAAAAAAAGTTTCTGCACGAACGAAAGTTAGTTGAAGAGTCGACGGTCCATGGTCCACAGTCCACAGACGGGTTCGCGTGAAGTCACAACCTTGTACTTCGTGCCAGGAGTTTTCAAATTGGCAAAGATGCTGTAGGCAAAATCGACGTTAACACGATCTTGCCGTGGACCGTCGACTGTGGACCGTGGACTCTGTTCAGAAATCGGGGCAGGGAATTACCAGCTTATCCTTCGGTGGTTTGCGCGGGTTGCGCATGGGCCAGGTGTACACCAGGCTGAACTCGTGGGCTCCGCCGCTTCCAGGGCCGAGCTTGGAAATGGTATAATCGAAGCTGTAGCCGATGTTGATGGCATCTTTGGCGCCCAGCTTGGTGAAGCCGAGGAGCAGCACGATGGATTCGTTGTTCACAAATCCGTTCACACTTTTGAAAGGCACACCCCGGTACCAGGTTCCCAGCACCAGTGGCTCGAAAGTGAAATACAAACCGAGGTCGAGCTGATCGAAATTGCCCTGGTGGCGATACTGGAACGCAGGCGCAATGCTTCGCTCGGCATTCCGCGCATACACGCCACTGCCTACCACACCTGACCTCATGAAATATTTGAAACCTCCGTGGGCAGACAACTTCACAGGAAGGGGGGCTTTTTCCCCGATGAGGGTCTGGTTGGGTTTGTTCAGGTGGTTGGCGGCGAACCCGAGCCAGGCCACCTTGGTGAACACCACACCGCCTGCGGAAAGATCAACAAATGTTCTGCTGCCTTTATCGCCAAACTGCTCCGCGGTAGGCCGGTCAATGAATTCGCCCGTGTTGGGATCGAACTGATCTCCGAACGTGAGCTTGTCGAAGCCCACATCGCGGTTATACAAGCTCACCTGAAAGCCGGGACGAAATCCCAGATTCTTGGTGATCTCTAACTCGTAAGAATACTGCAGGGCGAGTTGCAATGATCGCAGGCTGGCCAGCCCTTCCTGGTCGCGCATCAGCATCACGCCCACCCCACTGCTCTTGTCTTCGATAAAGTAATCGAAGTAGGCAGACATGGTGGTGAAATTGGCATCGATCGCAGGCCACTGATTGCGATAGTTGATGCCGGCGCGGGCCTGTCCTGTAGACCCGGCAAAAGCGGGGTTCAGATACAAGGGCGCTGCATAAAACTGGGAAAACTGCGGATCCTGAGCAGTTACTGTCCCCATCGTCACCAGCATCAATAGGCACATCAGCGATAACCGGAACGGGGTGGTCCGCCATTTTACAGGAAATATCCCCGAAGGGCGGCCACTGATCTGCAGACTTATGTGTCTATACATTAATAGGATAATAAAAAGTATGTAATCAAGGCAAATTAAAGGTATATCGGAACAAGATTTAAAGATTTGCAGGATTTGTGATTAAATTTTTAGGCCAGCATCCTGTTATTCCGCCATCTTGTCTATTCTGTTTATTCTGCCATTCTGTTAATCGTGTTATTAACGGTATTTTTAGGCCAAATTGTATACTTTAGATGAACTTGAGCGTTTTAGTTTTGCCCCTTCCCATGTTTGATTGTAAGTTGTTAAAGTGAAGAAAGTTTCCATGCACCGAAGTTTACCGCTATCATTCCGTGCGTTGCCATTGCTTTTGATGGTCATCGCATCATTCCAGGTGGCTGCCCAAAACTACGCCGGCCATAACTGGTATTTTGGTAACAGCAACCTGGCCATACGGTTCAACCGCGCTGACAACCTGCCAACCCTCCTGAACAACAAGGCCATACCTTTTGGAACGGGCGGAAGCGCCGTGGCTACCGATCCCGTCAACGGCAACCTGCTCTTCTACACCGATGGTGCTAACATCTATGACGCCACGCATCTCCTGATGCCTGCGGGCGGGGGCCTTACCGCCAACACTGCCGGCAACCAGCCTGTTGCCATCGCGAAGGCGCCCGGGCAGAAAACACAGTACTATGTGTTTATGAACTCGGCGAATTACACCACGGGAGGCACGGTCTCCTACCGGGTCGTTGACATGGCATTGTTCGGCAACGCTGTGTTCCCAAGACCCGCGCTGGGTGACGCCACCGGAGGCAATGTTGCCATTGCAGGATTAACCGGCAGATCGGAGGCCATGATCACCATCCCGCACGCGAATGGAGAAGACTTCTGGCTCATCACCCATGCCAACGGAGCACCCGACTATATCGTAACACCGTTTACCGCCACCGGCCCCGGAACCTCGATTGCCATCACCAACCTGGGCCTCATCGATGTGGCCGCCAACTTCGCCTACCATCCTGCTTCGGGCCGCATAGCCGTCTCACCGCAGGAAGATACGCGCGACATCGAGATCCTCAGATTCAATAATGCCACCGGCGCGCTCACCTTCGGGCAAACCGTGCTGAACACCGCCGTGCAAAGCACCGGACCGCAGGCCATCTACGACGTGGAGTGGAGCAATAATGGCCAGTATCTTTATGTATCGAGACATGGCGAGGCCGGCATCCAGGCAGACGTAATGCAGTATGACCTTTCCAGCAACTTCTCAACACTGACGTCGGTGCTACCTCCCCCGACGCCTCCAGCCACACCCATTTTCAGGAGCTACGGACTACAGATGGGGCCTGACAGCGTCATCTACCATCTTTACCAGGCTGCATCCGGCGGCCCATTTTTGCTGGGCGCGCTGACCAACACAGACACCGTGGCCAGCGAAGTGAACTATGACCCCAGCGCTTTCACCGCCAATCCGAACTTCAACGGCACACAGTTCTCTACATTTGCGCCGAAAGACACCGTTAAGCTTACCGTCAGCTTCACGTCGCAGGGAACTTGCTCCGGCGCACCTACTTCATTCTTCCCCACCGTTTCACCCGGAGCAGACAGCCTCGTGTGGGACTTTGGCGATGGCAGCGGCTCCAACGCCTGGAGTCCCGTATATGCTTACCAGGATGGCGGCGCCTATAACGTACGCGTCAGGGCCTACCTGAAAGGTGATACCGCCAGCTTCACCCAGACCGTGAACATCACCCAGTTCGACCTTCAGCTCAACCTGGTGCAGGATACTACCGCCTGCGTGTGCGAGCTGCCCGTGAACAACGGAAAGCCTACTGCTAACCCTTCGGTGACCTGTCCTAACGACACCAGCGACGACATGCAGGTAACGGTGCAGGCACAGGGTGGATCACCTACATTCCAGTGGTTCGGCCCCGGAGGTATGCTGACAGGTCAGACCACAGCCACCCTCAGGCCGGATTCCGCCGGCTACTATTACGTGGTGGCCACCATGGCGGGATGCTCGGCGTACGCGGGGGTGAATATCAAGGAATACGATTCGCTCGACCAGCGTGCCAACATCTGGTACTTTGGGCAGAATGCAGGCATCGACTTCAACGGACTGCCGGACGACCCGGCGGTAGCCATTACCGGTCCGCTGAATACACCCGAAGGCACGGCCGTGATCAGCGACCGCAACGGTCAGGTGATCTTTTCGACCGATGGCCAGAAGATCTACGATAAAGACGATAACGAAATTGTTTTACCCGCTCCCGGTCTCGGCGGCGAGAACCAGTCAACACAATCATCACTAATCATCCCCGTGCCGGGCGATGAAACGTTGTATTATATCTTCACCACGCAGCAGGTAGACGATGTGGCGCCGTACGAGCTCCGTTATTCGCTGTTCGACTTAAAGCTCAACAACGGACAGGGCGGCCTGCGACAGTTCAATCAGCTTTTATTCTCCGGAAGCACCGAGCGCATCACAGGTAACGACAACTGGCTCATCGCCCACGAATATGGCAACAACTCATTCCGCGCCTACCGCATCGGTCAGGACGGCATCGGCAACCCCGTAGTCTCTGCTATCGGCTCAGACCACCAGACAAGCATTGCCGAACAGGGACAGGGATACATGGAGCTGGGCGCACAGAACCGCCTCGCGGTAGCACTGTCAACACCCGGCGTTTCAAACGTAGTGGAGATCTTCGATTTCATTGACTCAACGGGCGTGGTCACAAACTTCAGAACCGCCGACCTGAAAAGCCCCACCGGCCAGGTATACGGCCTGGAGATCTCTCCCGGGGGAAATAAACTTTTTGCAACGCTCAGCAACGCAGGCTCACAGATGTATGAGTTTGCATTCGATACGCTGGGCATACCCCACCTGAAACAACAGGTGAGCCACACAGGAGAGCTTGGCGCGATGCAGATCGGTCCCGACGGACAGATCTATGTGGCCATCAACGGAAGTTCGAGCCTCGGCACCTTCACCGCCAATGAAGATACCACGCAGCTGTCTGCCATCACAACACTGCAGCCTTTTGCACTGGCAGGGGGCACGCAAAGCCTGAAAGGTTTGCCGAACTTCACCCAGATCATCTCCAACCCTACGCAAACCCCCGGCTTCAGCTTCACAGGACTTTGTTTGGGTGACTCGACACAATTCTCCGCCACCGGTAAAGATGCAGCCATCGACAAGTTCGACTGGTTCTTCGGCGACGGCCAGGCGCAGGCTGATGGAGGGGCGCAGATAGCCCACCTCTATTCGGCGCCAGGGACCTATACGGTGAACGTGCGGATCTACAACAAGTGCGAGGAAGTGGGAACCTTCACAGAAACCGTGATCATCAACGATGTTCCGCCCGATCCATCCCGCGGCGTGGCACTCTGTACGGGAGGTGCAGTGCTCGATGCCAACCCCACCGACCTGCCAGACCTGACATACGAGTGGGATGATGGCCAGACGACAGAAACGATCACAGCCAATGTTCAGGGAAACTATCTCGTAACAGTGACCGACAAGAATGGATGTTCTACAGACGGAACCTTCCTGGCCGTGGATAACCGTCCGCGGGTGCAGTTCGGTCCAGACCCTACCATCTGTCAGAACGTTCCCATCGCACCGCTCAATGCACAGAATCCGGGCGCTACCTATGCCTGGGAACTGAACGACGCTGCCAATGGAAACGTGGCACAGACTCAATCGGTGAATACTTCAGCACCAGGTGTGTTCGAGTACAAGGTAACGATCACAGATCCGGTCACAACCTGCTTCGCCATCGATTCGATCACGTATACCATCAACCCGTCACCGGTGTTCACAGCTACAGGAAGCACGATTGCCTGCGGCGCCACCAACGGACAGATCGGTTTGAACATCACAGCACCGGCTACAAGCCTGTTCAGTTACTTCGTCACAGGACCCTCTACGGTTTCTGATACAGACAGAAGTGTAGGGGCGATCACGTTGACAAGTCCACCGAACGCTTTTGCTGCCGGCACCTATGGTGTCTCAGTGAGCGACCAGGTTTCAGGCTGCGCCACCACTACAACGGTGAGCATCATCAACAATGCGTTCACGGTAAATCCGGTGACACCTACTGCCACCTGCGATCCTATCCGGTTGAATGTTACTGTGAACCCTACACCTGGGCCTTTGGTTTTCCCGTTAACCTATCGGGTGATCGACAATGCTAACCCCGGTACTCCGGCGGAGACAGGTACTACCGCTACCGCTAATTTCCAGACGACTGCTGCATTGCCCAGCAACAACCGCCAGTACGTGGTTGAGGTGAGAGACAATGGAGGCTGCCTGGCCACAAGCAGCGCGGTAACCGTGAATGAAGCTGCAACCGTACAGCCCACGTTCACAACCAATACCTGCACCAATCCCATTTCATTAACGGCGAATGGTGGTACAGGCTGGATGTGGACCGGGCCGGGTATAAGCCCTACCGCCACGCAAACGGTACAGATCCTCAATGCACCGCAGGGATTGCAAACCTATAACGTGAGGATCACCGATGCCACGCTTTGTGCGCTGGATACTTTCCTTACGGTGAATGTAGAAAACAACGTTACAGCAACCATCACGCCTACTGACCCGTGCGCCAACCAGGTAACCCTGACGGCTGCACCGGCGGGTAATTACACCTATCGCTGGTATAGAAACGGCACCATGCTTCCCGGGGGTGGTGGCCGTCAGATCGTGATCGGCACAGCTGACAACGGCGCCCAATACAGAGTGGAAGTGGTCAGCACGTTATCGGGCTGCGTCTTCCCATCAACTCCCGTAACCGCCAATGTAGCGGGTAACGTCACCGTTGACATTACGTCCACAACACCTTGCGAGGGATCGCCTTTCACGCTTACAGCAACCACCACACCAGCCACCGGCGCCGCCATGCAGTGGGCACTGAATGGCACGGTGATCCCCGGCCAGACAACCACTACCCTGATCGATACGCGCGCAGGCAACTATGTGGCTACCGCTACTATTTCGGGGTGTTCTGTGACCGATGCCTTCAACATTGTGCTGGCACCGGTAACGGCGGGACTGCTGAACGACACGGGCATCATCTGTCCCGATCCGGCAAACCCTGACATCACCACACGCGAAGTGGTGCTGAACCCCGGAGCGAATTTCACAAGCTACGACTGGTTCAAGGAAGAGGTATCCATCGGCGTTACAACACAGACCTACACCGCTACTGAAGCGGGGCTCTATTCCGTGAACCTCATCAACTCATACGGGTGCCCCAGCTCGGACAAAACAGAGCTGATGGAAGAATGTGATCCGCGCCTCACAGGTCCTAATGCTTTCAGGCCTTCGAGCACCGTGAGCGAAGCCGGTGAGTTCAGCAACCGCGACTTCAAGCTCTTCAGCTTCTTTATCGCGGATACTGACTTTCAAGTGTTCATCTTTAACCGGTGGGGAGAGATGGTCTACCAGTCGAATGAAAGGCTTTTCCGCTGGAATGGAGGCTATAACAATAACCTGGGTCAGCCACTGCCACCTGGCACCTATACGTATGTGGTGCGCTTCAAAAGCTCTTACAGGCCTGAAGAAGGCATCCAGGAAAGACGCGGCGGCGTGGTATTGCTCCGGTAAGCGTGCAAACGGCCTGGCCGCAGAAAGTCGCCTGATACCACAGGCGACTTTTTTATTGTATTTTCACGATGTGTGCGCGGGCACACAGAGATTATTTCCTAATTATGTCTCTCCAAAATCTCCAAACCATATGAAAAAAGTTTACACCATCCTGTTCCTGTTTGCCTTGACGGGATTCACGGGCAGGTTCAACCAGGCCGACCCGAAAACGGTGAGCATCGTTCCTAAACCAGTATCGGTATCGGTGGGCAGCGGCAGCAAAAAATGGAGCGGCAACGTTGTGGTTGTTGCCCGTTCAAAAGACGAGAAGCAGGTTGCTACCATCCTGCAGGAATTACTTCAGACCAAAAAGCTGAAGGCGTCCGTGAAAGATAAATCCTCCGACAAAAATAAGATCGTGCTTTCCACCGTCAACGATCCGGCGCTGGGCAAGGAAGGTTACAAGCTCTCGGTAAATGACAACGGCGCTGTGATCCAGGCCAACTCAGGCGCAGGATTGTTTTACGGAACACAAAGCCTGCTGCAGCTCTTCACGGGTACAGAAACACCTTTTGTTGAGATCACCGATTATCCGCGCTTTGCCTATCGCGGCCTTCATCTCGATGTGGGCAGACACATGTTCCCTCCTGCCTTCATCAAAAAATACATCGACCTGCTGGCACACCACAAGATGAACCGTTTTCATTGGCACCTCACCGAAGACCAGGGTTGGCGCATCGAGATCAAAAAGTATCCGAAGCTTCAGGAAGTTGCTGCCTACAGAAAAGAGACTGTGATAGGTCACGCCGCTACCCGCACAAGAGGAGAAAAGAAACAGTATGACGGCCAGCGTTATGGTGGATACTATACACAGGAAGAGGTGAAAGACATTGTGAAGTACGCTGCCGACAGGCACGTGACCGTGATCCCCGAGATAGAATTGCCGGGACACGCCCAGGCCGCACTGGCCGCCTACCCGAACCTCGGCTGCACCGGTGGCCCCTATGAAACCGCTACAACGTGGGGTGTTTTCAATGACGTATTCTGCGCCGGAAAAGAAGAGACCTTCACCTTCCTGCAGGATGTGTTCAACGAAGTGCTGCCATTGTTCCCCAGCACCTATATCCACATCGGTGGTGACGAGTGCCCCAAAACACGCTGGAAGGAATGCCCGCATTGCCAGAAGCGAATGGAGACCGAAAAGCTGAAAGACACCCACGAGCTGCAGAGCTACTTCATTCAGCGCATGGAAAAATATTTGAACAGCAAAGGACGCCAGATCATCGGCTGGGATGAGATCCTCGAAGGAGGACTGGCACCCAACGCCACCGTGATGAGCTGGCGAGGCGAGGAAGGCGGTATCGCGGCAGCACGCCAGAACCATGACGTGATCATGACGCCCGGCAACTGGTGCTACTTCGATCACTACCAGGACACCACCAAAAAAGAGCCGCTTGCCATTGGCGGATACACCACCGTGAAGGAAGTATACGGCTACGAACCCGTTCCGCCGCAGCTGAATGAGACTGAAGCCAAACACGTACTGGGCGCGCAAGGCAACGTCTGGACCGAGTATATGAAAACCTCGAACTACGTTGAGTACATGGTGTACCCACGTGCCTCAGCGATGGCTGAAGTGGTTTGGTCGCCCAAAGAAAGCCGTAACTATGACGACTTCGTGCAACGTATGAAGACCCACGTTAAACGCCTGGAAGAATGGGGCGTGAATTATGCGAAGCACATCGAGAAGGAATTCTGAGATAGTTACCAGTTAAAAGTTTAAGGTTTAAAGTTGAGAGGCAATCCGGGCAGACGGATTGCTTCTTTGTTTTCGCAGATATTTCATAATTTAGGAGATTAAAATGAACCGAATATGAAACCTGCTTTCAAACCGCTTTACGTTTTATGTCTTTCGCTTGCAGCCCTGGGCTTTGTGATCACGGCTTCGGGCTTTCAGCTCATTAAAACCACACTCAACCTCACTGTACGTGACGAGCTGGGAAACACCGTACAGGGTGCTAATGTCAAGCTGTTCGAAACAGAAGAAGATTACACAGCCGAAAAGAACGTGGCTGCGGAAGGTGTCACTGACGCAAAAGGTATCCTGAAGCTGAAGGACCTGAAAGCCATCCCCTACTTTGTGATGGTGAAGAAAGACGATAAAGACAATGTGGGTGGCGGCGAACAAACCGGCAAGCTCGAAGCCAAAAAGATCAACAAGGTGACCATCGTCATCCAGTAATAAATTTCATTACGCAACCGTTTTTTGATGTTCACGCGCGAAAAGCTCATCGAGGCTTTGCATCGTTATCATTCTGACTTTTCGGAGGAGCGTGACTTCCGGGAAGCTTTTCTCACGCTGCTGCAGCACCCGCGCTGCTTTTTCAGGGATCATATGCCTGGTCATATTACCGCCTCGGCGTGGATCATCGACGAGCAGGCGGAATTTATCCTACTCACCTTACACGCAAAGCTCAACCGGTGGCTGCAGCCCGGAGGTCATGCTGATGGCGATGAGGACGTGCTTGCGGTGGCCTTGCGGGAAGTTGAAGAAGAAACGGGGCTCAAAGGAGTGAAACCTCTCCAAGAATCGGTTTTCGACATCGACGTCCATACCATCCCTGCCCGGAAAGATTTTCCCGAGCACCTGCATTACGATGTACGGTTTCTCTTCAGGGCATCGCGTGAAGAACCGCTCATCATCACATCAGAGTCGCATGCGCTGGCATGGAAACATGTTTCCGATCTCCCGCGGGTCACGGCCAACAATGATTCCATGCTCAGGATGGCAGCAAAAGTGAAGAAGTTATTTTGATGCTACCAGCAAAGTGCCGAAAGCGATCACCGCGATCCAGAATTTGTACGGCGAAATAATGGGTATCGCCACCCATCCAACCTGCATCATCACAGTCAGCAGCACCAGGATCACAGCGATAGCTTTGAGGATAGACCTTGTTTTGTTACTCATGGGGTAAATTAGATTTTAGATGTGAGATATGAGATTAAAAAATTTGGTTACAGCGTATCAATAGCCATGACCTTCAGGTCGAGGGCTTCTGGTTTATTTATTAAGCTGCAGCACATAGATCATAGGCCAGAATTTGCCGGTGACCAGCAGTAGCTTGGTCGTTGGGTGATACGCGATGCCGTTCAGTACGTCCGACTGGGGGTTGCGCATCTTCGCATCGCGTGTGAGCGTGCTCAGGTCCAGTTTTCCCACCACCTTTCCCGTGGCCGGATCGATCTTCACAATATTATTCGTCTCCCAGATGTTGGCCATGATAAAACCTTCCACATACTCCAGCTCGTTCAGCATCTTCACCGGTCCGTAGTTATCGGTTACTGACAATGTCTTCACGGGTTTGAGGCTCAGGGTATCGAGGAATCTCAGCTTGTCGGTGCCGTCGCTCATGATGAGATGCTCGCCGTTGTGGGTAATGCCCCAGCCTTCGGTATCGTAATTGAACTCGCTGAGCTTTTTGAACGTGTGGAGATCGTAGATGAAACCTACCTTCGACTGCCATGTCAGCTGGTAGATCTTATTGTTGAGAATGGTGATGCCTTCGCCGAAATAAGCATCGTCCAGCACAACCTTCTTGTCGGGTTTGCCGGTATTGATGTCTACGATGCCGATCCACGATTGCTTCTGGCCGGTGCTTTCATACAGTTTTCCGTTGTGGATCACAAGACCCTGCACGAAGGCCCGGGGATCATGCGCCCACTGGGTTCTTACGGTGTAGTTCATGAGCAATGGATCTTTCGCGGGAGGTGTTTCCTTCGACTTCTCTTTTCCGCAGGCAATCATCAGGACTATCAGCAGGGGGAGGAAATGAGTGGCAGATTTCAAGTTTTAAGTTTAAAGTTAAAAATTTCTGTTCCAGGAACTCCGGCCCAAAGTTAACAGTTTCCACGTAATTTCAGATTTATGCCCGGCACACAATCGTAGACCTAAAATCACATCCCGATAGTTATCGTGGCTGCAATTTTCTTCTTTACCTTGCATCGTCGTTAAGCCTGGCTCAGTGCCGGGGCGTCAGACAATTGTGCACATGGCCGAGATCGGAAAAGACATTCAAAAAGCAAAACATCTCCTGGAACAAGGCGAGCTCGTGGCCATTCCGACTGAGACTGTCTACGGGCTCGCGGGAAATGCCTTGAATAATCATGCCGTGGTCGGGATCTTTCAGGCAAAGGCAAGGCCGCACTTCGATCCGCTGATCGTGCATGTACCTTCGGTTGCAGCGGCCCGTCAATATGTGGAAAACTTTCCGCCGCAGGCTGTACAGCTCGCAGAAAAATTCTGGCCCGGTCCCCTCACATTGCTGCTGAAAAGAAAAACCATCATTCCTGACCTTGTCACGTCTGGCCTGGACACCGTAGGTATACGTTGCCCGAACCATGCGCTCACCCATGAGCTGCTGAAGTCGCTGGCGTTTCCGCTGGCGGCACCCAGCGCCAATCCTTTCGGCTATGTGAGTCCCACCACACCACAGCACGTCAATGAACAGCTTGGTGACAGGATAGCATATATCCTCGATGGCGGCCCCTGCGAAGTGGGCATCGAGTCTACCATTCTCGGGTTCGAGCACAATGCACCAGTGATCTACAGAATGGGCGGACTGGGCATTGAAGCGCTCGAGCGCATTGCCGGCAAAGTCACCGTTCAGGCGCACTCAACGTCAAATCCCAAGGCACCGGGACAGCTCAAAAGCCACTATGCCCCCGGCAAACGTGTCATCCTGGGCGATATAGACGAGTTGCTGCAGCAGCACGCATCACATGCCACCGGTCTTCTCACCTTTCAGAAGAACTACCATCACCCGCACCAGGTAGTGCTCTCCCCTGACGGCTCCCTGGAGGAAGCAGCACGTAATCTTTTTGCCGCCTTACGCACACTCGACAAAATGCCCGTCGATGTGATCCTCGCAGAGCTCGTACTCGACACCGGCCTCGGCAAAGCGATCAATGACAGGTTGAGAAGAGCAGCCGCCGAATAGGTACGAAGTACGATCTACGAGGTACGAAGTCGGTCCCCGATCGAAGACACCCTTCTCCTTACTCCTTACTCCTGGCTCCTTACTCCTTTTTTTAACTATCTTTCGATTGATAAACCAAAAACAGAATGGAGAAAGTGAAAAAAGTGCTGGTCCTGACAGGTGGTGGCGATTGCCCGGGGTTGAACGCCGTGATCCGTGGCATTGCCAAGCGGGCGCGAAGGGAAAAGGGCTGGGAAGTTTACGGAAGCATCGAGGCTTTTAACGGCGTGTTCAATGAACCGCAGGAGATCATCAAGCTCACCAGCAAACGCACCGCGGGGATCCACATCAAAGGCGGCACCATTCTTAAGACCACCAACAAATCCAATCCTATAAAATTTCCGGTAACACAACCGGATGGCACCGTCAAGTTCATCGACCGCTCCGATGAGCTGGTAAAAAAACTGAAGGCGCTGAAGTTCGACGCGGTGATCAACATTGGCGGAGATGGCTCACAACGCATTTCAAAAGTGCTGCACGATAAAGGTATTCCCGTGATCGGCGTGCCGAAAACCATTGATAACGATCTTTCCGCCACCGATGTCACATTCGGTTTTCAGACGGCGCTGCAGATCGCAACCGACAGCTTCGACAAGCTGGTGACCACCGCAGAAAGTCATCACCGCGTAATGATCATGGAGGTGATGGGCCGCGATGCGGGATGGATCGCCCTGCACACAGCCATTGCCGGCGGCGCCGAAGTGTGTCTCATCCCTGAAATTCCGTATGACATCAGCAAGATCGTAAAACGTATCAACGGACGTTATAAAAAAGGTCGCGGCTTTGTGAACATCGTCGTGGCTGAGGGCGCGAAGACCAAAGAAGGTACCATCACCGCATCCGCCGCCGAGAAAGGCTCGGAGCACGTGCGCCTGGGTGGTGTTGCCTACCAGCTTTCCAAACAGCTGAAAGATGCTGGCTGCAAGGCCGAGATCCGCGAGACGGTGCTGGGTCACGTGCAGCGGGGCGGAAGCCCTATTGCCTTCGATCGCGTGCTCGCATCATTGTTTGGCGTAAAAGCCTTCGAGCTTGTGCTGGAGAAAAAATTCGGACAAATGGTTGCCTTCCGCAACAACGAGTACACCAGCGTTACCCTCGAAGAAGCCACCCGCGATTATCATGTGGTAAGCAAAGACTCTTACATGGTGAGGGCAGCGAAGGGACTGGGCATCAGCTTCGGAGACTAATTTTTGGGCATTGGAAAATGGCATTAGGTCAATAGTCCATGGTATTTAGTATTAATGGTATTAGCAACTACGAATTCCCCGGCCTGTCCGTTGAATCACCACTGCTATGTACTATGGACGATAGACTATCGACTTTCTGATACAAGATGAAATTCAAGCCAAACAGAAAAAGTTATATCAAAGGCACGCTCGCAGCATCGCTGATATTGCCTTTTGTTATTATTTTCTTTACCTGGAGGTCTTTTTTGGAAGGGCCCGCTATGATGGTGCCGCTGTTTTTGCCTTTCGGAATTTTTCTCTGGATCTATTTTGGAACGTATTACATAGTAAGTGGCCATAAGCTCTTCTACCGGTCAGGGTTTCTCCGGGGGCAGATCGATATCAGCAAGATACGGGAGATCATTGTGGGGACGACCGTTTGGACAGGAACAAGGCCCGCTACCGCTACCAATGGCCTGCTGATAAAATTCAATGCTTACGACGAGATCTACATCTCCCCTGAAAGCAATGATGCGCTGGTCGATGCATTGACCCAGGTCAACCACCAGATCAAAGTAACAAGTAACAACACCCGACCATGACCATCACCGCCACGATCAGAAATAGCCATCAGCAAAACGACATTGTTGTGTCGACCAATGGCAACAGTAAAGGAGTTGTTATTCCGGGAAAAGTGGAAGGTGGCTCCTCGGTGAACGGAGGTGAGCTGCTGTTCCTGGCGCTGGCCACCTGTTTTTGCAATGACATTTACAGGGAAGCCGCGCGGAGAAAGATGACCGTTACCGCGGTGGAAGTTACCGTACGAGGACAGTTCGGCAAGGAAGGCGAACCAGCTTCCAATATTACGTACGAGGCAAATGTACAGGCTCCCAAAAGCTCACCGCAGGAAATTGCTGGCCTTATTGCTTACGTCGACGGTGTAGCCGAGGTCCACAACACCCTCAGAAAAGGTGTGAGTGTAACGTTAAAATAAAATAGCTGCCGTTGCTGGTGTGCCGTTGTTGGTGTTCTTCACCAACAACCTGTGCCGTGGTTGGTGTTCTTCACCAACAACCAACAACCCAATAACCGCATTCAACGATCCTACGATCCATACTCCAACAACGTCAACGCCAGGTTCCGGTTATGAACAGGTAGCTCCGGTGTATCCGGTGTGGTGTAATTCTCAACCACCTTAAATCCAAAACCTTTATAGTATTCAATGATCGTCGGGTTCGCCGCCCAGGTATCCATCCGCACAGACTTTAATCCTTTTTCCTTAATGTGATCCAACGACCACTGAAGAATCGATCCAAAAAGTTTCTGACCCTTGAAGGCGGGGTTCACCACAATCCTGTGAAGATAAACAGACTCTCCCCTATCCATCTCGCGCCAGATGATCTTATCGCGATAGGCAACACTGAAGACCATGGCAACCGTGGAGTTGACAACGATCTTGTATTGATTTTTTTCCCGAATGTCTCTGGTAATGGCATCCTTGTCATAGTTTTTCCATACCGGGTAACCTTTCTTTTCCTGATAGCTGATCGAATGTTGAAAGAGCTCATGGATCAGCGGAAGGTCTGCCATTTCTGTGTTGACGATGTGGTGGTTATTCATAAACACCAATATCAACAAATTCAATGAAATGCAAAACCGCTAAGGGCGCAGAGAAACCGCAAAGAACGCGGAGGAATGCAAAACACTCTCTCCTGGCTCTGCGGCCCTCTGCGTATTCTCCGCGACCTCTGCGGTTTGGCTTTCTACTTCAATTCAGCACTCAACGTGATCGTCGCATTCAACGCTTTTGAGATGGGGCAAATACGTTTTGCATTCTCTGCTATTTCGAGGAAGTCAGCCTTCGAGATCTTATCAACCTTTCCGGTGAGCTTCAGCTGGATCTGGGTGATAGCGCCGTCTTCAAATACTACATGGGCTTCGGTGTCGAGCTGTTTGTCCTGGTAGCCGGCCGCGTCGAGCAAAAAGCTCAGCTGCATGGTAAAACATCCTGCGTGCGCCGCCCCGATCAGCTCTTCCGGGTTGGTACCCGCGCCGTTCTCGAACCTCGTTTTGTACGAATACTGTGTTTTGTTCAATACGGTGCTGTCTGTGGTGAGTGATCCAAGGCCATCTTTGCCTGTGCCTTTCCATTGGGCGGAAGCTTTGCGTGTAAATTTCATAGTGATTAAACAATTTGTGTTTTTGATGGCTCAAAGGTGCAGGCTTGGCAATGATAAATCAAATTAATAATATTGTGATCGCATAAGAATTATTTATAATCATGACCTTGCAGCAACTCAAATACATTATTACACTCGACCAGGAAAGGCATTTCGCCCGCGCTGCCGAACTCTGCGCGATCACCCAGCCAGGCCTCACTATCCAGCTGAAAAACCTCGA
This sequence comes from Chryseosolibacter histidinae, assembly GCF_018598225.1. Lineage (GTDB taxonomy): Bacteria > Bacteroidota > Bacteroidia > Cytophagales > Cyclobacteriaceae > Chryseosolibacter > Chryseosolibacter histidini. Next base: position 39,588 of record NZ_JAHESF010000028.1, read on the forward strand.
GGAAGAGATCGGTGTGAAGATCTTCGACCGGTCACGGGTGCCGCTTACCCCCACGCCCATCGGTGAAGAGATCATTGAAAAGGCCAAAAAAGTGCTACGGGAAACGGAGAGCATTCAAAACCTCGTCATCAACAAAAAGAACGACCTGCAGGGCACGTTGAACATCGGCATTATCCCCACGCTCTCGCCTTACCTCGTACCGCTCTTTATCCGCCAGCTGGAGCAAACGCTGCCGAAGATGAAGTTTGTGATCAGGGAGTCGTCAACCGGAGAGCTCATGAACAGCCTGGAGACGGGCAGGATCGATGTGGCCATCATGTCAACACCCACGGGCAATGCTAACCTCAGGGAGTTTCCCTTGTTTCATGAGCCGTTCATCGCCTACCTCCACCCGAACCACCCGGCGCTCAAGGAAAAAACCTATCAGCTGCGGGAACAAGATAAGCTGGAGCTGCTTCTGCTGCAGGAGGAGTATTGCTTCAACGCCCAGCTGCTGGACATCTGCAGCAAGGGAAAAAAGAAGAACCACGAGCGGTTCATGTACGACATCAATTCGATAGAAACCCTGAAGAACCTGGTTCGCGCTTCGCTGGGTTTTGCCGTGGTTCCGTGGCTGTCGGTAATGAGCGAATGGCAAAACGGATTTTGTAAAGTTTTTAAGGAGCCGGTGCCAGTACGGGAGATCAGCCTTGTGGTGAGCGACTCTTTTACGCGGAAATTATTACTCGAAAAATTAAGCGACGTGATCTGGAAAAGTTTGCCGGAAGCCCTGAAAGAGAACAGAAAATACAAACGGATCCGGTGGAATGACTCACCGTACTTTATGAAGGTTGTGGAGGAGTTTAAAGAGGGAAAGAGTCGATAGTCGATGGTCCATAGTCCATGGAAGAGCAGTGCTGCTTCAACTGGCATGCCCTTGCATCTGAGTGGCTGCCACTGGGAATAGAACACAGATGTTGCCGCTTTACACAAATGCCATGGACCATCGACCATGGACTATGGACACTGGGCCAGCACAATCGATTTCGGAAAAAAGGGCAATCATCTGTTTATCAGTAGGGATGATTTCTTAAATTCGTCCCCGTTCTAACAACAACCAGTATTCATGAAAACCATACGCGACATCAACTTCAAAGGGAAACGTGCATTGATCCGGGTCGATTTTAATGTACCGCTCGACAAAAGCTTCAAGGTTACCGACGACAACAGGATCAGGGCTACTATTCCCACGCTGACGAAGATCCTCAATGATGGCGGGAGCTGCATTCTGATGTCTCACCTGGGCAGACCTAAAGAAGGCCCTGAAGAAAAATATTCACTGAAACATACCATTTCCACCACCGAAAGCCTGCTGGGCAAAAAAGTGCAGTTCGCTGCAGACTGCATCGGCGACGAAGCGAAGACCAAGGCTGCCAATTTGAAACCGGGAGAAGTGCTGTTGCTGGAGAACCTGCGTTTTTATAAAGAAGAGGAGAAAGGCGACCTCGCGTTTGCCGACAAGCTTTCAAAGCTCGGAGATGTTTACGTGAACGACGCTTTTGGAACCGCGCACCGTGCCCATGCCTCCACTACCATTGTGGCCCAGTTCTTCAAAGAGAAGTGCGCCGGACTGGTAATGGCCGCGGAGCTTGACAATGCTAAAAAGGTAATGGAGAATGCGGAGAAACCGTTTACCGCGATCATGGGCGGCGCCAAGATCTCTGACAAAATACTGATCATCGAAAAACTGCTCGACAAAGTAAACCACCTGATCATCGGCGGTGGCATGGCTTACACTTTCTTCAAGGCGCTGGGCGGAAACACAGGCAAGTCGCTGGTGGAAGAAGACAAGCTCGACCTGGCCAAGGAACTCATTCAGAAAGCCAAGGCAAAAGGTGTTGAGCTTCACCTGCCCATGGATTCGGTAATAGCAGACAAGTTCGATGCACAGGCCAATACCAACATTGCCAACAACAATGCCATTCCTGACGGATGGATGGGACTCGATATCGGTCCGCAGGCATCGCAGGTATTTGCCGACGTGGTCAAACGTTCGAAGACCATTTTGTGGAACGGACCTATGGGTGTATTCGAGATGGAAAAATTTTCAGGCGGAACGAAAAAGATCGCAGAGGCGGTGGTGGATGCTACGAAAAGCGGAGCGTTCTCGTTGATCGGCGGTGGAGACTCTGCGGCTGCAGTAGCCTTGTTCGGCTTTAGTGAAAAGGTAAGTTATGTATCTACCGGTGGCGGCGCGTTACTGGAATACTTCGAGGGTAAAGTGCTTCCTGGTGTTAAAGCACTGGAGTAGAGGGCAGCAACGCTCATTGCATCAGCTGCATACCCATGAGTAGCAAAAACATACAAAGGCCAATTAACATGCTTATGATCTTCCGTTTCATTATCGTAAGTTTTAATATCTGTTATTGTTAAAGTTTCATTCCCACTACATCTGTATCAAAAAAAGGGCCGTCATCAGGCGTAATGACGGCCCAAAAACGGAGTAACTCAATCTAATTGCGCAGATCGATCTGCTCAATTTCCTCAAACCACTTCTTATCCCCTTGGAAGTTTCAGTGCACTTCCCCGGCACGTTACCCTGTTTATTGTTGTGTGCATCCGCTTACGGGCAAATGCAACGTCATTCATTCGTTGTTAAGCTTCAACAGGTGCCTTGCCATTCTTGGCATGTGAAGCTGCTTTTCCAGCGCCCACATATCCTGCAACCTGCTTGGCAAGTTTCCTGGTTTTCTTCTCAATGTTCTTGCGCGTTTTTTTTCCCGACGTTGGTGCTGCAAGCAACCCCGTCACCGCGCCGATAACCGTTCCCAGGAGAAAACCTGTAATGATCTTAGCAGTTGTATTCATTGTGTTAATCGTTTCAGTAGTTAAAAAAATTATAGTGCCAGTTGCCAAGCGCCCGTTCTGAAGCGGCAGAATGGGATGATTTTCAAACAGTTACCTTCTACAATTCGTTGCTTAACCATCGCCAGCTGGGATTTTTTTCCACAGTCCCCGGCAATCGTATGCATGTGTAAGCAGCGGTAACTGGAGCACAAGCAGCAGCCCTATCGTTGTTTTTCAAGCCTCAGAGCGCTCTCCTGCATTTTTTAACGCACACAGGCGCCGGAACAGACAATTATGGCACGGCCTTTCGATATAGTATGGGCAGAAGGAAAATATGTCCAACTAAACAAAACACATTATTATGAAACAGGTATTAGGAAATGTTGCTTTGTTGCTATGTGCGGGAATGATGATGATAGGAATAGCAGAAGCACAAGCACAACGTAGCCCACGGGTAGGATTTAAAGGTGGTCTGAATCTCAGTAATCTATATGTTAATGACGTCGACGACGAAAATGCGCGCATCGGATGGCATGCAGGCGTTTACACACAGCTGTTCTCCAGCGAAGCGTTCGCCATCCAGCCTGAGATCAACTATTCAACAAAGGGTACCGGCGTTACTTTCGTCAACAACCTTAACAACATAGACCACGACGTGAAGTTCAACATCAATTATCTCGACATTCCGATCTTGGCCGTGTTCAAGCTTGGAAGGGCAGCCGAGATCCATGCCGGTCCGTACTGGGCTTATCTGCTAAACGCCAGTATCAGGAACATGGACAACGATCCGAACAACGAGTTTGATGACATCGATCGCGACAACTTCGACCACTGGGATTACGGTCTGGTAGGCGGCATCGGCTTCAACCTCGGCAAGGGCGCACAGCTTGGTGCACGTTATAACTATGGATTGAACAACATTGCCGAATCAGCTGGCGCGAGAAGGTTGCTCGGTAGTTCTAAAAACCAGGTAGCCCAATTGTATCTGTCGTTCAACCTGAACGCAGACGACGACGATGAAGACGGATACAGCAGAGGATATTAACCATCGTGGAAAGAAATGAAAAAAACCTGGTTTACGGACCAGGTTTTTTTTATGTCAGGATCCCTCGCAGAGATCTTGAACTCGGGAAAGTTGCCACCGGCATAGGTGCCGATAGCAGACGGAAATCTTAATACGCCAGGTTCTTCTGCCGCTTCAGAGGCCGGTTCATTCTTCTCAATGCCCTTGTCCGGGCAGGCCTTAGCTTCTTATCAGCTTCTTCATCCTCCTCGATCTGGATCTTGGGGAACAGCAGGCGCATCAACAGATACGAGACAGAAACAAACAATCCGTACGCACAAATCAGGGCCACTACGATCTTCAGTATGTTCATAACCTCAATTATTTAAAAGCTGCTCTGTGAAGACAAAAACTAATGCCAACGGCTGGTAAAGCTTAAAAAACGCATGGTCGCTAATACACGCTGCGGCAAAAACCTCAGGATCAGGTATAAAATTCCCCAGTTCGGCCGCTCTTAAAGGCGCTGACGGAATATTTAAAACCGGCACCGTCAAACCGCCTCCCTTGGCATTACTTTTTGATTTTTAACAGTGTACCAAATATTCATAATCATGAGCGATTTACTTTATGTACTTGCCGTTATCCTCATCATCGGCTGGATCCTGGGCGCTTTCGTGTTCAGCGTCGGTGGATTGATCCACATACTCCTGGTAGTAGCGGTGGTTGCCATCTTGCTGCGATTGATCAGAGGAAGAAGTGTTTAAAACCAGGTAAACAATAAAAAAAGGCTGTCTCAAAAACAGTACGTTCGTTGGGACAAAGCGATATACATCACGAGTGCTATCGTTGTCGCTCCATGTGACCGGCTTGTGAGACAGCTTTTTTACCGTACCCCCTGGCCGTCCGCATAATTATACTATCCTGATATCGGGAAGGTTCTCTAGCTTAACGCCGGCAATCCTGCTTTTTGTATAACCCTTGATTCAACGGCACAAACGTTTTATAGAAATTATCAGCAACTCGTCTGAAACTTGCCGGCACAGTCCACAAAAGGACGTTAATGGTGTTGATTTAAGTGTTTTCAGTTGAGGGATCATGTCCTTTTTTAATGGCAAACAAGAACAAGCATTCACTGAAGGCAGTAGTACGCAAGATCTTTGCGGCATTTTTACTGGTCTCCATTGCCATCGTACTGGCACTGGCCATCGCACGATTCTCTTTCCGCGAGCTGATGAGCACGGTGGATGAGCTTTCAGCACCCAATGAAAAGCTCGCCATCCTCAACAGCGTATTCGAAGAGATCACCATGCTGGATCAGCTGCAGCGGGCAGAAGCGATCAAGAACCCGAACACGCCTTATAATATCTTCCTGGAACAATCCGCGGAGCTCAACACGATGATCGATTCATTAAAAAAGCTCCCGTGGGATACAGCACAGCTCATCCGCCTCAACGAAATGAAAGAGATCCTGTCTGAGCGCAACAAGCTCTTCTTCTCGTACCTGAAAGTAAAGGCAAACCTGCTTGATAACCGTGAATTCTCCGTACAGCTCGATACGCTTGCCGCCATCCTCCAGAATGACAATCTCGCGATAGACACTACGTTGATCACCACGCAAAAAAAGATCACTACCACTTACCTTCGTGATACAGTATCCTTGAAAAAGGGTGACCAGCGGTCGTTCCTGAAAAAACTGTTCAGCCGAAAGAAAGAACAGCAGCCCCTGGATACGCCCAGGATCAAGGTACAGGAAGAGCTAAGCGTGAAAGTAGATACCCTGGCCGTTGCCCGGCAGAACGAGGCCCTGCTGGAGATCGAAAAGATCATGCGTGAAATGGAAAGGGAGCAGCAACAGCAGCAGAAAAAACTCCAGCGCCAGGAGCTCGAGCTCATCCATTCCAACAGCCTCTTCGTGAACCAGCTGCTCAGCATTCTTCACGAGGTGGAACGGGAGGAATTCCAGCAAATGCGCGATAATAACAGTCATGCGGTATCGGTCATGAGCCAGAGCATCAGCCGCACCAACATCCTCATGCTTTGTTTCTTCGTGGCCGCCGCCATTCTGGTTTACCTGATCTGGATAGACATCAGCAGAAGCAATTATTACAAGGAGCAGCTGGAAAAAGCCCGCGATGAGGCGGAAGAGCTGACCAAGATAAAGCAGCGCTTCCTGGCCAACATGAGCCACGAGCTGCGCACACCCCTGCAATCGATCATCGGGTTTGCAGAACAGCTGAAACAGAAAAACACTGCCGCCGCCAAAGAAGAGGCGGAGGCCATCTACAGCTCATCCGAGCACCTGCTCCACATCGTCAACGAAGTGCTCGATTATAGCCGGATCTCTTCGGGTAATTTCACCATGGCCCGCGAGAAATTCAAAGTGATGGCGCTGGTCAGGGAGATCGAAGCAGCCATGCGCATCCAGGCCGATCGCAAACACCTTACCTTTCTGCTCGACCACGAGAAAGCCGCTGAATTTACCCTCACGGGCGATCCGTTCCGTTTACGTCAGATCCTTTACAACCTGATCGGCAACGCAATAAAATTCACCAACCGGGGGTTTATCAAGCTCACCGTTAACACCGTGGACGAAGGCAGCCACGTATCGTGCGCTTTTGAAGTAACCGATTCCGGTATCGGCATTGAAAAGAGTGACCTCGACAGGATCTTCAACCAGTTCGAGCAGGCCAACACGCTGATCGCTAAAAATTACGGCGGCACCGGCCTGGGACTCACCATCGTAAAATCGCTGGTAGACGTACAACACGGGCAACTGGAAGTGACAAGCGAGCCAGGCATCGGGTCCTGCTTCCGCGTGGTGCTGCGTTTCGAAAAAGCGCCGGGTTCCCTTGTTGGTAAGACCGCAAGCGCCAGGACTGCCACCCCCCCTTCATTCAAAGGCAAGGTCATCGTTGTTGATGACGACCCGCTGATCGTCAGGTTGTGTGCCCTTATCCTCAAAAAGAACAAGATCGACTTTTCCACTTTTAACAGCGGCCGTGATCTTCTCGACGTACCACCCGATGCGCAGGCCTCTCACATCTTCCTCGACATACGAATGCCCGACATCAATGGTGTGGACCTGTGTCATTCGCTGCGCAAGCAATATGGAAGCGCTACGAGGTTCATTGCCCTTACAGCCCACGTGCTGCCCGAAGAGCGCGAAAGCCTGCTGAAGGAAGGATTCGATACCATACTTCCCAAGCCCTTCCATGAAAGAGAGCTGCTCGAAGTGCTGAATGTAGCTGCGGCCGGTGAAGAAGAAACTGTTGACGAGCGTCCCAACCTTTCGCAGCTGCGGGAGATGACCCTGGGCGATGAAATGCTTTTTCAGTCAATCGTAGCCCAGTTTGTGGAAGAAACGCTGGATGACCTGGTGCGGGTCAAAGAAAAGCTCAGTGCCGGTAACGAGGCCGCCATGCGGGAGATCATTCACAAAATGTCGGGCAGGTTTGCCCAGCTCGGCATCCGCTCCTTATCAGAAAAGCTGCATGGCATTGAAAGAAAACTCGTGGCAGGCTACAGCATCGACGATCTCGCACCGGAGATCAGCCGCGCCGCCAAAAAAGCAGACGAGATGATCGTGCAGATCAGGCTCACAACGATGGAACAACTGAACTAGTTGCCAGTTGCCGGTTACCAGATAACCAGTTAAGGTAGTCTGAATCTCACTACCAAATTTCAAACTCGATGCTCGGATAATAAACAAGTAGCGAAATTAACACCAACCGAACCGGTAACAGGCAACTGGCAACCGGCAACTATTCAATGCCGTATTTCTCCATCTTAAGATAGAGCGTCTTGCGATCGATGTTGAGGATGCGCGCGGCTTTGGATTTGTTGTAGCGAACTTCCTGTAAGGTCTTGATGATCATCTCACGCTCCTGCACTTCCTGGAGGGCCTTCAGGTCATACACGGTGCCCATCTTTTCGCGGTGCACCTGGCGTACACTTTCCAACATCTCAGGGGGAATTGTATCGAGCCTGATGGTATCTCCTTTTGACAGCAGCACAGACCTTTTCACCACGTTTTTCATTTCACGGAGATTACCGGGCCAGTCGTATTTTTCAAAAAGCTCCAGCACCTCACGGTCGAAGTCTTTTACATTTCGTCCCAGCTCATGGTTGGCGGACTCTCTGAAATGGTCGAGGAACTCGTAAAGATCGTCACCCCGCTCTTTGACGGAAGGCACCTTCAGCTTGAATTCGTTCACCCGGTGATAGAGATCTTCCCTGAACTCACCTTTCCTGACACTTTCGGCAAGGTCGTCGTTTGTAGCGGTGAGGATCCGCACATCAACCCTGATCTCACGGTTGCTTCCGATCGGCTGGATGATCCGTTCCTGAATAGCCCTGAGCAGCTTGACCTGCACTTCGTATGAGAGGTTGCCCACCTCATCGAGGAAGATGGTGCCTTTATGCGCCGCTTCGAACTGCCCGACTTTATCCAGCACTGCGCCGGTAAAAGCTCCTTTGACGTGGCCGAACAGCTCGCTTCCTGCAAGCTCTTTGGAGAGCGCTCCGCAGTCGACAGCCACAAATGGTGCTTTAGAGCGGGGACTCAACTGATGGATCATACGCGCCACATTCTCCTTGCCGGTGCCGCTTTCGCCTTCAATGAGCACAGACATGTTAGTGGGCGCCACGAGCTTCACAAAATCGTACAATTGTTTTGAGAGTGGGCTGCTGCCTTCAACAAACTGGCTTTTGACCGGCGTGATGGTGACGGCTTCAGGCCTCTTTTCTTTCTTCAGGGCCTGCTGCACGATCATTAAAAGCTCGTCGGGGTTTACAGGCTTGGTGATGTATTCGAAAGCGCCGGATTTGATCGCTTTTACAGCGGTACGGATATCCGTAAAGCTGGTCATGATCACGATGGGAACCGTGAGGTTTTCCTTCTTGATCTCGAAGAGAATATCCATCCCCGTGGTGTCTGGCAGGCGGTAGTCCAGAAGCACCATATCGAAAGAACGCGACTGAAAGGTCTTCAGCCCTTCCTTTCCCTTGTTGCTGAGGGTAACCTGATGTCCGTGTTTGGTAAGAAAACCCTCCAGTATCCTTGAAAAAGTGAGGTCGTCTTCGACGAGTAGAATGGAAGCCATATCAAGGCTGAAAATAAAAAGAAAAGCTGGAATAAATCCAGCTTTCTCGGTAGTCAAGTTTTATTTCTAAGTGGAGGGCGATCTGACGCAGGTGGTTACTTGTTGTCCTGGCCTTCAGGGCCCTGACCGTCAAGCTTTTTACCGTCTTTGTCAAACCTTACAGTTTTGGTCTGCGCACCGTTCTTCAGCTCAACCACATACATTTCCTGCGCATAGGCTCCGGTATTTCCAGTATTTCCTGATACCGACGTAGTGTCCTGCTGGCCTGAAGATGAGGAAGAGGTAGTGTCGCTTTGATTCATGTCGGAAGTGCCTTTTGATTTGTATGCGGCGTTTACGAGCCATCCCCGGTATTCCTGGCCTTCGAGTGATCTCTTGATAGCATCGGGCAGGTCACGTGAGTTGATCTTTTCCCGGTCCTGATCCTGGCCTTGCATGGTTGGGTATTGTGATTGCTGCTGGTCTCTCGATGTGGAATCCTGCTGCTGTGCATACGTCACAATACCCCCGAGTAACAGACAGAAGGCTAACATTACTTTTTTCATATTCATTTCGGTTTTAGTTGAACATCTTGTTGTTCATCTATAGCCGAATGTTATGCCACCGCGTTGTTTTTAAAAACAATACATTGCCTCCCAGACACTTAGCAATTGGCCCCGTCATTTCCACACGCCGACCTGTTGAATCTTTCTACAAGCATGTTGAAAATCGTGCACAAAAACGCCGGCTTTTTTAAGCCAGCCGGCGTTACAACGTAATGGATATACGCATTTGATAATGTCGCTTAAGCGGTATCGCTGCTTACAGCGTGCGCCTGTCATTTTCCGCCTCACGCCTGATCTTTTTTTCTTCGATCAGGTAAGCCGCTCCAAGGCCGGCGCCGCCGAGTATCAGCAGCATCGAGAAGTAGCCAACTTCTTCCATGTAGAACTTAGCGTCCAGGAAATAGCCGAGCAGCAGTCCTACGCCCGCGCCGATCAGCAGCAGCGAAGCCCGCAACGCGCCTGAAGTGGTGCGTGGCTTTTTTGCGAAGTGCGCAGGGTCCAGGCCCTTATCGATCATGGCCATCCGCTCTTCATTTTCATATCTCCGCAGGTATATCACCATAACAACAATACCGATAATGCCGACGATCGGGATCATGATACCAAAAATTGCAACTTCCATAGTTTTAAAATTCGTTGATTTGCCGCTTTGACGCGGTTATTAGTTTCAGGTTACAAAGTTTGAAGTTTAAAGTTGGGGCTCAATAACTCAACGCTCGACGAACTTTAAACTTGAAACTTTAAACTTCAAATCTGTAATCTGTAACTTACAACTACCGACTGGCGTCCAAGGCAAAAGTCATGACGAACCTTTTGGATCTTGCGATAATCGACAGGGTACTGGCCGGCGAGCAAAACCTGTACGCGGAGCTTGTGAACCGGTACAAGAGCTATGCGTATACCATTGCCCTGAAGATCCTTCAAAACCGGCCTGAAGCGGAGGAGGCGGCACAGGATGCTTTTATCAAGGCTTTCCATCACCTTTCGGGCTTCAACCGCCAATCCAAGTTCTCTACATGGTTTTACAGGATCGTTTTCAACACGGCCATCAGCTATAAAAGAAAACACCGGCACCAGTTCCAGAGCATCGACACCGCGGTGATCGAATACCACCAGGAAGCTGACGTTACCCTTGAAAAGAACGACAAACAGCGATACCTGCAGCAGGCCATGGCCAAGCTGAATGAAGCCGACCGCACCGCCCTTACCTTGTTTTACATGCAGGAATTTTCACTGGAGGAGATCTCGGAGATCATGAGCATGCAGGCAAACACCGTCAAGGTACGCATCCACCGGGCGCGTCAACGGGTGGCTGATGAATTGAAGAACATTTTACAGAAAGAAGCATTAACTTTATAGGCGCTATGAAGAAGTTATCACAGCACATCGAAGAGACCCTGTCAGACTACCTGGATGGCGTGCTGGAGCCAACCCGGCGGGAAGCGTTTGAGCAGCTGCTCCGGCAGGACATAGAGCTGCAGAAACGTCTTGAAGCACTGCAGGCTGCCGACAGCTTATTGAAACAATCCACTACGGAACAGCCCTCCAAAAATTTTACGAGCACCGTCATGAGCCGGCTGGATCAGTATCCGCTGCGGTCAGGATTATCCATCCGCAATGGCATTCTGCTGCTGGTGGGTGTCGTTGTGGTAATGACCACGGCCGTAATATTGCTGGCGGCAGGCGCTTTCAACGACACAGCCACCCTTGATCTCAACAGCCTCACGGTTACGCAACGGTACATTCGTCAAACGCTTCCCAGCATTGCGATCGATGGCAAGCTCATGGTCAACATCATCGTGCTGCTGAACCTCGCCCTGGCCTTTGTGGTGCTTGACAGGGCAGTGTTGAAGCCCTGGTTTCAGAGAAGAATGGGGACCAATTGACAGTTGACAAATCCCGATAGTCATCGGGAACAATTGACAACCAGGGCTGAGCAGCCCATCACGTTTTGTCCCACCTCAAACTTTGTCAATTGTTCGTTTGTCAATTGTCAACTTCTATCTCGAAGCACCAATTGGGATCGAAGTTCTACCTACTGCCCGGGCTGCTCTTTCACTTCCGGACACTCGATCTTCCAATCTTTCTGCAGCGCCAGCTGTCCTTCTTTCGCCTGCTGAATGATCTCGTTCTTCTTTTTGGTGTTCTTGCAGCCGATGTCGGTGTAACGATATTTTCCACCATCCACCTTGAAATTAAAATAACAGGTATTGGAGGCTTTGTGCATCTTCATGCAGATGAACTCTACATTGTCTCCCTGCACAGGGGTGAAACCGCTCATGGCAACCACGGCCAGGAGCATTAAACGGGTAAAAATTTTCATCTCAAACGATTTCTCAAAAGTTGACACATAAAAAAGCCCCGCGACTCCTCGAGGGGCTTTTATTATTCAAAACACAATGATCAATATCTGTAGTAATCAGGTTTGAAGGGGCCTTTCACTTCAACACCGATGTATTTGGCCTGCTCCGGTGTAAGGGTCTCGAGCTCAACACCGATCTTCTTCAGGTGCAGGCGCGCTACTTTCTCATCCAGGTGCTTGGGCAGCATGTAAACTTTGTTCTCATACTTTTTGGTATTGGTCCAAAGCTCGAGCTGGGCCAGGGTCTGGTTTGTGAACGAGTTAGACATCACAAACGAAGGGTGGCCAGTGGCGCAACCCAGGTTCACAAGGCGGCCTTCTGCCAGCAGGATCACCTGACGGCCATTCTTCAAGGTATAAAGATCCACCTGAGGCTTCACTTCATCTTTGCTGGCGGCGTTCTTGTTCAGCCATGCCACGTCGATCTCGTTGTCGAAGTGACCGATGTTACAAACGATGGTCTTGTCTTTCATCATCTCGAAGTGGCGGCCCAGCACGATACCGAAGTTACCGGTTGCGGTCACAACAATATCAGCGTCTTTTACGGCTTCGTCCATTTTGCGCACGGCGTATCCATCCATGGCAGCCTGCAACGCGCAAATAGGGTCGATCTCCGTAACGATAACACGGGCACCGGCACCACGCAATGACGCTGCAGAACCTTTGCCTACGTCGCCATATCCGGCAACAACAGCTACCTTACCGGCCATCATCACGTCGGTTGCCCTGCGAATGGCGTCCACCAGTGATTCTTTACAGCCGTATTTGTTATCGAACTTGGATTTTGTTACCGAGTCGTTGATGTTGATAGCGGGCAACGGGAGCTTGCCATTGTGCATACGCTCGATGAGTCGGTGCACACCGGTAGTGGTCTCTTCGGAGATACCACGGATGCCGGGAACCAGCTCAGGGTAACGGTCCAGAACCATGTTGGTAAGGTCACCACCATCGTCGAGGATCATATTCAACGGTTTTCCGTCCTTAAAAGCATACAGCGTTTGCTCGATACACCAGTCAAACTCCTTCTCGTTCATTCCCTTCCAGGCATAAACCGGAATTCCTGCAGCAGCAATGGCAGCAGCGGCGTGGTCCTGGGTAGAGAAAATGTTACAGGACGACCAGGAAACTTCAGCGCCCAATTCCACCAGCGTCTCGATCAGTACCGCGGTTTGAATGGTCATGTGAAGGCAGCCTGCAATGCGGGCGCCCGCTAAAGGCTTCTGCTTGCCGAATTCCTCGCGCGTAGCCATTAAACCGGGCATTTCTGCCTCAGCCAACTTGATCTCTTTTCTTCCCCAGCTAGCCAGGGAAAGGTCTTTTACCTTGAATTTGAGCTTCTCGTCTACTGTCATTTTTTTCTGTTGCTTATTTGGGAGGACAAAAATAAGATAAAGGTCGTTAATAAACTAGTCCATGGTCGATGGTCGATAGTCCATGGAAGGGGCGTTTTGGAATCAAGAATAGGGGCCCAATTGTGATTCTGCCTCGCCGCTATGGACCATGGACCATCGACTGTGGAGAGCATCGCCTACTGCTTTTTTGCCTACTGCCTACTGCCTCCCAGAACTATTGATCCAATACGCATGTTCTGAAGGCTATGAAGCCAAAGATCAAAATAGGAGTTGTTTCCGACGTGGTGTGCCCCTGGTGCTACATCGGCAAACGCAGGCTGGAAAAAGCCATGCATGAGCTTTCGGGTAAGTTCGATTTCGAAGTGGAATATTTTCCGTTTGAGCTGAATCCCCAAATCCCCGCCTCGGGGTTGAACCAGAAAGAATACCTGGCCAAGAAGTTCGGTGGCGAAGAGCGTTATCAGCAGATCACCGGAAACGTGACCACCACCGCAGCCCGCGAGGGACTGAAATTCGATTTCGCATCGCAGAACGTATCCCCCAATACCCGCAATGCACACCGCCTTATTCAGCTTGCCAAAGAAGACAACAACCATGTAGCCCTGGTTGAAGCATTGTTCAAAGCATACTTCACCGATGGTACAGACCTTTCTAAAAATGAAAACCTCGTGAAGATCGCAGAGCAGGCCGGCATGGACAAAGTGAAGGTTGAACAATTCTTACAAAGCGATACAGGCATTGTGGAGATCGAAATGGCTGAACGTGAGCTTCAGCAGATAGGCATCTCAGGCGTACCCTTCTACATCATCAACAATAAGTACGGCATCTCCGGGGCACAACCCAGCGAATCGTTCATCAAGGCATTCGAAGAGATCGCCACCGCTCCTGTCACAACAGACGGAGGTGAGGCTTGTGATGTCGACGGCACCAATTGTTAATTTATTGCTGATCGAGCTTCTGCAACAGCTCCAGGCCAAAGCTCCACTCACCCAGCGATGACAGAGCGTTGATGTGGCCGGCATTTTCGAGGGTGATCAGCTCGCTCTTCCACGCATTGGCGAAAAAACGCGCCCTCTCGGGGGTCACGTAGAAATCGTCGGTGCTGGTCACGGTGATGGTCTTGAAAGGAATTCGTTCCAGCGGCATCGGCTTGAATCCGGTAGTGCCGGGCGGTAAGTTTCAGCTTCGGTATCGCTGGGTGCAACCATGAGCGCTCCCCTGATCTTTCGCTTGTAACGTATGCTCCAGTAGCCGATCGTACAACATGCGAGGCTGTGGCCTACGAGGATGACCTCGTTCAACGGAAGATTCTTGAGCGCAGTGTCGATCGTGCTGATCCAGTCCTCACACACGGGCTGGTCCCAGCTCTGCTGATGAATGCGCGTAAAGTCCGGAAATTTTTTCTCCCATAAGGTCTGCCAGTGCAGGTCACCGGAATTTCCCAATCCCGGCAGGATAAATATCTTGGATCGGAAGCTCATCATTTGGTGGCAGCGAGGTCTTCATGCCTGATCACCGCGGTCCACACACTGGTTTTGCCGTTGTCCATGCGTGTCCAGACCGGCGTGATAATCCCTTTACACGCATCGATGTTGAGGTAGTCTCCAAAAAAGCTGTTGCCCGACGGTGTGAACGGTTCCTCACTGATCTTTACATTTTTAAATCGCAATCCTCCATCCACGGAGTAAGCCAGGTACACATCGGTCTGCAGGTCGTCATGGTTTCTGCGGTCATAATAAAGTACATAGATGTAGCCTGTCGTCTGATCAACCGCCATCCACGGCAGGTACTGGTGTTTACCGGGACCGTCGTCATTGACCCTGGTCGGTGCTGACCAGTTGTCGCCGAAGTTGTTGGAACGGGTGAACCAGATATCGGTATCATCTTCTCCCCTCCGCTGGTCGGCCCACAGCACGTAGAGGCTTCCACGGTAGTGTCCCTTGCTCCGGTCTGTCAGAAGCACAGGCATGCCGTTGCTCCGGTCGTGCCCCGGAATTTTCATGTTCCAGCCACCGGGCTGATCTGCAATGGCAATATCATTACTAAGCCACATCCGGCCGCCGTCAAAAGATCGGTCAAGAAAGATCTTTCCCCCCTTGGCCCAGGCCACGAACATTTTTCCATCGAACGATACCGCTGGCACCGCTCCCTGTACCGTGTTATCATCATCGAGACAATCGCCGGGGTTTTGTGACAACGATACGGGGTCGCTCCACTTTTTTCCGTTCTTCGACGTGCTGATCATGATGTTGGACTGGCAGTCGGGGTTGGTATCACGGTATTTATCAAACTGGGTCCACGTTACATAGAGGTTATTCTTCATATCGATGGCCGGCCAGGGCTTGTCCTGGTCTTTGGGATGGTTGAGGCCAATGGATTCTCCATCGCTCCAGGTCTCTCCCCCATCGCCGGAAATCTGCACCACGATCCGGTCGAGCTTTTCACTTTCATAATCGCCTTTGCCACCGGTGGGATCGGAAAGGTGGAAATAGTAAAAAGTGCCATGGGTGTCGGCAATGAGCGCGGGGTCGCCATAGACGCCAGAAGTCGATTCAAGCTTCTTCTTTTGCCAGGTGGCGCCTCCATCCTTCGTATAGTAAACATTATTGAGCACCGATGCCGCCACAATATTGAGGGGATCCCTCGGGTTGATGGCGATGCTGGGTTCGCAGCTGTAATTATCGGTGGTTTGTTCGTCAAGCCTGATGTTTTTGAACTGGGCATCAACGGCACCCGAAAGAAGTGCAAAAAACAGCACTGCAAAAAACTTTACCTCCCTCATGCAAACAAATGAATTAGCGGTTTGGGCCGGCACCCGGGTCAGGGACCCCGGCCATGATCCTTCTCCTTTTTCTCCACCGGCTCAGCCAATAGACCAGGGCCGCGATCAAAAGGATAAAGGGCCATAGATAAAGCACGCCGGTTAAAAATGCAAGCAAATTATCCCATCCCTGCCCTAAAGCCGCGATGGGATCTCGATCCAAAACCAAAGTTTGTCCCAATTACCTCATAAAACGTGACATTCAGGGTGCTCGGGCTTTCATTTCATAAAAACGCGGCGTCTTTTTATCTTTCGCGTGGAAAAATCTCAACCTCTATGCTTAAAAAATCAATCGTTATCCTGCTGATGGGGCTTAGCTCCGTGGCATTTGCACAAAAGATCAAACTTATTGAAGGCGACCTCCAAGCCCTGAAAGGTCTGTCGGGCATCAAGACCGAGTTCACGTATGACAACATGATCGTTGGAAAAGACCTGACCGAAAAAGAATACATCGTTGAAAAGAAAGGCAAGCTGGATCAAAAGGAGGCCGGCAGGGGTGACAAATGGGAGAAGGCCTGGGTGAGTGACCGCAAAGAAAGATTCGAGCCTCAATTCCGCGAGCTGTTCTCGAAACATTCGGCGCTTTCTACGGTAGACGACAAAGCCCCCTACACACTGATCTTCAAAACTACCCGCACCGAACCCGGATGGAACGTGGGGGTAATGCGTGTACCAGCTTATATCGATGGTGAGGCCTGGATCGTTGACTCGGCAAATCCTTCGAAGGTGATTGCCAAGATCAGCGTGACCAAAGCGCCGGGCCGCGACGCCATGGGATTTGACTATGAGACAGGTGCCCGCCTCCAGGAAGCTTACGCCAAAGCAGGTAAAGAGCTGGGCGGCTTCATCAAGAAACAGACTAAAAAATAACTTTACTGTAGCCTGGCCGCTTTTTGCGCACAACGCTTGTCATAGCGGCCAGGCTCTTCACATCTCCACAAGCTGTGGAATAATTCTGCAGACTCGCCTCCTGGTTCCGAACACGGTCGGATTGCCGCAAGTCATTCATTGCCTCTAATGGCAATCCGTCACCTCATAATGTTACTGGGCGGTGCCGCAATAAACTGCCGGTTCGTTGTCCCGGAATTTGATCATAGAAGTGAAAATCAAAACACTGAAAATATGATCAAAAAATTCATCCTAGGTTTATCCGTGATTGGAATGCTCTGGGGGTGCAGGAATGAAGAAAAGGAAAGAGCTCTTCAAACTCAGATCGATTCCCTCAAAACCGAACTACACACCAGCCAGGAGACCGCACAACAGTTGCAGGACGTTGGAGTCCTGATAGATTCGATCGACGCCAGCAGA
Organism: Chryseosolibacter histidinae; assembly: GCF_018598225.1. GTDB lineage: Bacteria > Bacteroidota > Bacteroidia > Cytophagales > Cyclobacteriaceae > Chryseosolibacter > Chryseosolibacter histidini. The sequence goes on from NZ_JAHESF010000028.1 coordinate 56,907, forward strand.
CAATTGCTGCGCACCGATATGGTAGAAGGTACTTCTTATAAGAACTATAAGGAACGCCTCGCAGGCATCAGCGCTTATATTAAGGAAACTCAGGCCAAGATTGCCGACCTCGAGAAGTCTGCTAAAAAATCAAGGCTGTATGCAGGAACCATCAAAAGACTGAAAGCCGACCTGGAAGCAAGAACACAACAGATCGCAGTGCTGGAACAGGAAGTGCAAAAGGTACGTGGCGAGAATCAATCGCTGTCGAGAACCGTATCGCAGCGTGACTCTGTGATCAGCGTGAACACCGAGACCATCAAGGTACGTGAAGAGAACCTTGCCGCGATGGAGTCACGTGTTCAGGAGATGAACATTCAGGCGAAGAACGATCAGGCCGAAGCTTACTTCAAACAGGCACAAGCCCTCGAGAAAGCTGCAAGCCGTACCAAGTTCGCTCCGCGCAAGAAAAAAGATACACAACGCGAAGCACTGGAGCTTTACAAGATGGCGCTTTCCCTGGGTAAGAGTGAAGCACAGGCAAAAGTGGAAGAATTGGAGAAAGACCTCGGATAATTACGCCTCATATTTAATAAGCTGACAGACGAGTAAAAGCACGGGATTAAATTCTCGTGCTTTTCTTGTTTTGTAGAATCACGGACCCAAAGTCAGAAGTATATAAGGTACGAGGTACGAAGTACGAGGTACGGGAAAGCTTCGATCGGAGACCCTGCACGTACCTCGTATTTCGTACTTCGTACGTGATCACAGAACCAGTGATGCGAAGCACAAAAAGATGATAGAGTCCTTCACGTGCATGCGAAGGTGCTTCAAAGAATTGGTGAGGTGGTATTCGATGGCTTTTTCGGAGAGGTTCAGGAGCTGGGCGATCTCGGCGATGGAACGGCCTTCGATGCGGTTCAGCTCAAAGATCTTCCTGGTCTTCTTTGGCAGTTGCTCGATGCTGTGCTCGATGGTCTCCATCAGCTCGTTGTAGTCAACCATCTCTTCTGTTGATGCTTCTGCCTGAGGAATGAACGTCTTATAATATTCCCAGTATTTTCTTTTTACGATACACGACTCAACGTAATTGATAGCCTTGTTCCTGATACTGGTATAAACATAAGCTTGGAGGTTGTGGATGAACAACGTGGCGCGTTTGTCCCAGAGCGTCATAAAAAGCTCCTGTACGATCTCTTCCGTTACCTGTGTGTCGCGCACTTTGCGATAGGCCATCGCGTGAAATTTCTTCCAGTTCCTGTTGAAGAACTCGGCAAATGCCTTCTCATCATTCCGCCGAATGGCATCCAGGAGTGCTTCATCACTATGGTGTGAATAGGTTGACAAAGAATTTAGGTAACGGATGATATACAAGTTTACCTCTTTCGGCACAGAAAAGCAATATCGTTTGCGATGACGGTATAAAGTCAGCAATCTTCCCCAAAAAGTTTAGGGTAATTTCGGTCTGACCTGTCATATATCTGTTACGCAAGCTATGACACCCGAACAGTTTCAACATCTTCTGAAAAGATACCGGCAGGGATCGTGCTCTCCCGAAGAAAGAAAATTTATTGAAAAGTGGTATGCCTCCATCGGATCGAGGTCTGAACCATCCGTTGATCCAAAGGAAGAAGATGCACTGAAAAATCGCTACTGGAAAAATGTTAACGCACACATTCAAAGCCAGAAGCCTGACAGGCGGCGCATTATAACGCTATGGCCAGCTGTCGGCGTTGCTGCTTCCATTGCCATGGCCATAACAGCCGGTGTTCTGCTGCTATCCGCCCCGAAAAGTGAAGTAAGCAGCAACCACCTCACCATTATCTCTCCGGAAAACCGCGAGTTCGAAAACAGCACCGCTGCACCTAAGAATATTTCATTACCGGATGGAAGCAATATTATTCTGCAACCCGGCGGCAAGGTCAGATACCATACCGCCAGCGACCGTTCCAACCGCGAAGTGTTCCTCGAGGGAGAAGCCTTTTTCGATGTGAAGCGTGACGTGCTGCGGCCTTTCCTGGTACACAGCCAGGAAGTGACCACCAAAGTACTGGGCACGAGCTTCACTGTGAAAGCAGAGCGCGATGCCAAAAGTATTACGGTGAGCGTAAAAACCGGCAAAGTCTCCGTATATACCCACCGTGGTAGCTCCGGTCCTTCGGCAAAATCGACCGAGACCATTTTGACACCTAACCAACAGATCGTTTATAACCGCCACGAGCACAAGGTTGCCAGAATGCTCGTAGAAAATCCGCAGGCGATCGTATCCGCAGAAGAGATCAGGAAGTGGCATTTTGAAGACGCCCCCGTGATGGAGATCTTCCATGCGCTGGAAAAAGTTTATGGTGTTAACATCGAGTTCGATGCCAAAACACTTTCCGGGTGCACCCTGACCACCTCGATCTCGGATGAATCGATCTACAACCGCCTCGACATCATTTGCAAAGCCATCGGCACCACGTACACCGTAGAAGAAACAAAGATCGTAGTACGCGGATCCGGATGTAATTAATAACCATAACCCAAACCAAAACACAAAAGCCTATGATAAACTTTACATAAATACCCACCCTGAAAAAGAAGAAGCCGATGATGTTGCGAGCATCACCGGCTTAGTACCATGCACCGGGGCGCCCGGTACATAGCTTCATTTTTGCTTTTCCAACAAAAACTACTATAAAGTATGAATAATTTCAGATCTATTCAAGATGCCCTTATCAGAATAATGAAACTAACAGCGGCACAATTGATGATAATGGTTGTTCTTACAACCCTTGCCTCAGCCGGCGACTTAAACGGGCAGGGAGTACTGGACAACAAGGTCTCTCTCGATGTTATGGACATGGAAGTAAAGACCATATTACTTGAAATTGAAAAACAGGTACCCGTAAATTTCACCTACAGGTCAAAGCTGATCAATGCCACCCGCAAAGTTTCCATGCAGGTGAGCGATGCACGGCTCAGCGAAGTGCTGGATGACCTGTTCACACCCAGTGTGGAATTTGTGGTGGTAGATAAAGAGATCGTACTGAGGCCTGCTCCTAAAACAGCGAAACGGTCAGCGCCTGATTATATTCCCGAGATCATTGTTTCGGGCCGGATCATAGACGAGAACAACAGCCCGGTGCCCGGGGTCAACATCCTGGAAAAGGGAACCACCAACGGAACCACTTCTGATGTCGACGGACGTTATACCCTGGCGGTACAAGACGGAAATTCGCAGCTGGTCATCAGCTTCATCGGTTACACCACACAAGAGATCGTTGTGGGAACACAGACCGTGATCAATGTTCAGCTGGCGCCTGATGTTGTAAACCTCAGCGAGATCGTGGTGATCGGTTATGGCACGCAAAAACGTTCATCGGTAACCGGTGCCGTGGCTTCTGTCGACGCCAAAGAAATTGCTGCGCTGCCCGTGCCTGGTGTTGAATCTGCGCTGCAAGGCCGGATCCCCGGTGTATCCATCACCAACAACGGCTCTCCCGGAACACCACCCATTGTGCGCATCCGTGGTATCGGCTCGATCACCGGAAATTCTGATCCTTTGTATGTGGTTGACGGTTTCCCCATCAACCAGTCAGGAGGGATGAGCACGTCTGGAGTAACTATGGGCGGCGCACCACCTACCAACCTGAATAGCTTCGACACCAAAGACATCGAGTCGGTAGAAGTGCTGAAAGATGCGGCTGCCTCCGCCATCTACGGGTCACGGGCTGCCAACGGCGTGGTGATCATTACCACCAAACAAGGCTCGAAGGACAAGAAAATGCACATAGACGTTGACAGCTACTACGGCGCGCAAACCGCCTGGAAGCTGCTCGATCTGCTCAACACACAAGAGTATCTGCGGTATGGCACAGACCTGGTGACCAACGCCGGTAACGCGCTGCCTACACGCTTCAGCAACATGAACGATCCCATCTATCCGGGGGCGTCACAAACCTATGCACAAACTAATACTGACTGGCAGGACGCGATGTTCCGTACCGCGCCCATAACCCAAACCCAGGTTTCGCTCTCCAACGCCAACGAAGTTACCAAACTCTTTACGTCGGCAGGGTATTTCAAGCAAGACGGCATTTTGCTGGGAACAAGCTTTGAACGCTACAGCTTCAGGCTGAATTCCGAAAGCAAGCTCAGCAAGGTTTTCACATTCGGAGAAAACTTCAACGTCTCCTATACGAAAACGGCCAACGAGATCGGTACGTCTTCCTCAGCTACCGGCGGTAACCGCCCTCAGATCCAGCACATTGTTCACCAGGTGCCTTATATGCCGATCTATGATCCGACGTTGCCCGGTGGATATCGCGCGGCAGACGCTTCAGATGGATCCGATCCTGAGAACCCGGTTCGAAATGCATTGATGGATCAGAGTAAAACCGATCTGGTCAAATTCTTTGGCACTGCCTATATTGAGGCTTCGATCACGCCCTGGCTGAAATACAAGTTTTCGGCTGGCGGTGACTTCACCACCACCCGTACCTTCAATGATTTCCCTATCTATAATGACGGTTTCCGCGCACGAAATACACACAACCTGGCCGACAACAGGGGCCATTTCTTTTCGCCGCTGCTCTCCAACCAGATCACTATCGACAAGACCTTTGGCAAGAACGTAGTCAACTTGATAGCGGTAGCAGAGCGTCAGGACTTCAAAAACAATTTCACCAATTCTTCATCGCAGCAGGCCTCGAACCTGGTGCATGTGCTACGCGGTGGCCTCAATCCATCCATTACCGACGGTGGCGACACGGAGACAACACTGCTCTCCTACCTCGCCAGGGTCAACTATGAGTATGACGGCAAATACCTGCTGAGCGCTTCGTTCCGCAGAGATGGCTTCTCGAGCTTTGCACCCGGGCACCAGTGGGGAAATTTTCCAGGTGTCTCTGTGGGATGGCGTATCAGTGAAGAAGAATTCATGAAGGTTGTCACCCAGATCTCCGAGCTCAAGCTGCGCGCAAGCTACGGCAAGCTCGGCGCAAACAATATTGCACCCTTTGCATGGCAATCAGGGATCTTCACCAGCTCCAATTATCCTTTCAACAACACGCCGACCGGTGGCTCTTATTTTAACCAGCTCGCAAACAAGGAACTCGGCTGGGAGACCACTACCATGACCAACTATGGTATAGACCTGGCGTTGTGGGAAAACCGCTTTACATTCAGTGCGGAATACTATAATCGCAACGTGGACAACCTGCTGCTGCAGATCCCACTGGCCGGATCGTTAGGATATGCTGTGAACTACCTGGGCAACCTGGGCAAAATGAAGAACTGGGGTTATGAATTCGTGGCAGGTTATAGCAAAGCTACCGGCGGTGTGCATTTCAACCTCTCTGCCAACATAGGCATTACCCGCAACGAGGTCACAGATCTTTACATCCCCAACAGCACCATCAGCGCGGGATCCAACGCAGACTACGGCCCCAACAACATGACCCGCACAGAAGCCGGCCACCCCATCCAGGGATTCTATGGCTGGAAGACCGATGGCATTTTCCAGAACCAGGCCGAGATTGACGCTGCGAATGCGCTCGACGGCGATGCTTCGACAAAATACCAGGACAATGCATCGCCCGGCGACATCCGCTTCAAAGACCTCAACAACGACGGTGTGATCAACCTGCTCGACCAGCAATACCTGGGAAGCTACCTGCCGAAATTCAATTATGGTCTGAATTTCTCCGCCAATTACAACGCTTTCGATCTTACACTGTTTGTGCAGGGTGTTCAGGGCAACAAAGTTTACAACGGCACCAAAGTGCTGACGCAGGGAATGCTCAGATTGTTTGGCGCTGAAAAAGAAGTGCTGAACGCCTGGAGGCCCGATCATACCAACACAGATATTCCCCGCGCTGTCAGTGGCGACCCTAACCAGAACACGCGCGCTTCGGATCGTTTCGTGGAAGACGGATCTTTCCTGCGGATAAAAAACATCAGCATCGGTTATAATGTACCTTCCGATGTGCTTCGCGGGTTTGCCCATGGCAGCGTCAGGAGGCTGCGCATCTATGTTTCATCACAAAACCTGGTGACCTTAACGAAATATTCCGGCTATGATCCGGAGATCGGTACGCGAAACAACACCAACCTTACCTCTGGCATCGACTATGGGCAGTTCCCACAGCCAAGAACGATCATGGGCGGCATACAGCTCGGTTTTTAAAATGAGGACTGATTAAAAAAATTTGAACATGAAAACTACAACCATAGCATCAATAGCATTTGCCAGTTTGCTGATCAGCTTTTCCTGCGGCGATGACGCGCTCGACAAGAGCAACATCGGCAACAAGACCGTTGACAATTATTTCGAGAATGGCGCCGAGCTTGGCACTGCACTGAACGGCGTATATGCCTCCCTGCAGAACAACAATCTCCACGGGCGCGAATATTTCTTCATGCACGATCTCCGGTCAGGCGAATTCGCTACCGGTGGCGGTCAGCTTGAAGGCCCACGGGCACAGATCCTGATAGGCGCACAGGCCCCGTCAAACGGACTGCAAACCGGCGTCTGGAACTCGTTCTACTATGTGGTTCATCGCGCCAACTCGGTGATCGATTTTGCACCCAAGGTACCGGAGGATGAAAACTTCGAGGCCTCACTAAAAGCACGGTATGTGGCCGAAGCGAAGTTCCTGCGCGCCTACGTCTATTACCAGTTGCTGGGATTCTGGGGCGGTGTGCCATTGATGACAACCCATGTCACAGACATCACGCAAACACAGCCCCGCGCTACCGAACAGGAAGTGTATCAGTTCATCACCACAGAGCTTACCAGCATATTGAACGACCTTCCGGTGAGTTATAGCGGAAATGACCTGGGCCGCGCAACAAGAGGAGCGGCGAAGGTATTGTTGGCCAAAACTTACATGTTCTTCGGCGATTATACCAAGGCCAAAACACAACTCGAAGATGTGAAGGGTATGGGATATTCTTTAATGAACAACTATTTCGACAACTTCACCGAAGAGGCAGAGTTCAACAAGGAGTCCATCTGGGAGATCTGTTTCACCTCGAGCGGAAACTACAACTGGGACCCGGAAGGAAATGACTTCGGCCCGAATGAGTCGTGGATCCGTTCACAGGAGTATTCCGCCGTAGGCTGGAGGAACCTGATCCCCTCAGACGCGCTGCTGGCGGAATTCGAAAACAATGACCCGAGGCTGAAGGATAACTTTTTCTTCACGGGCGACACTTACGGCGATCCGGCAAATCCGAAGACCCTCACCGATGCAGCGCAGCAAGGGAACCTCTCGAACTTCAAAGGCGTTCCGCAGAAAGTGAGCTGGAAAAAATATTCCGTGATGTACAAGCTCGATCCCGGTGGTTTTTACGACCGCAACGGTATGAACTATCGCGTTTATCGCTATGCAGATGTATTGCTGTTGCTGGCTGAGTGCGAGAACGAGGTGGGCACACCAACCGCTGCCATCGATTATCTCAACCAGGTGCGGGCACGCCCCAGTGTAAACATGCCTGCTTATCCCACAGCCACGTACCCTGTCAACAGCAAGGCAGAGATCTTCAGGGCCATCATGCATGAGCGAATGGTAGAGCTTGCTGGCGAAGAGATCCGGAACTTCGATATCATACGCTGGAGAAAAAACGGGAAGACAACTTTTGCACCGCTCGCCAATTTCAAGGACCTGATGCCCATTCCACAGACTGAGATCGACAATAATGATAAAATAGACCAGGGCCACCAGAATAGCGGCTATTAGCAAGCAACCCTAACCCTGCTTTGAAAGGTCCGAGGCGTATGCACCGCCTTGGATCTTTCATTGTATAAGCGATACGACATTTTCATGACCAATTACAAATTCATTTGCTGCGCCACAGTATCAGCCCTTCTGTTCGCGGGTTGTAAAGAAAAGCCAACCCGTTTTCAGCTGATGCCTTCATCGCATACAGGCGTACATTTCAACAACCTTATTTCCGAAAGTGATACCCTGAACATCCTGCAGTTTGAATATCTCTACAACGGTGCGGGTGTGGGCGCCGGTGACTTCAACAACGACGGCCTCACCGATCTTTTCTTTGCAGGCAATATGGTTTCCAGCAGGCTCTACCTCAACCGTGGCGACCTGCGGTTCGAAGACATCACGGCTCCTGCAGGTGTGGAAACAAAGCTCTGGTGCACAGGCGTGGCGCTGTCGGATGTAAACCAGGACGGTCTGCTCGACATCTACGTGAGCACTATTCATCCCCGTGAAAACGGAAAATCGCCGAACCTGCTGTTCCTGAACAAAGGTGCAGGTTCAAACGGAATCCCCGTCTTCGAAGAAGTGGCAGCAAAGACTGGCCTGGCCGATTCATCTTATTCAACGCAGGCAACGTTTTTGGACTACGACCTTGACGGAGACCTCGATGTGTACCTGCTGAACAATTCCCTCGAAAACTACACGCGCAATACACCCATCGGCCAACACACCGACGGTCAGGGCAAAAGCCAGGATAAGTTATACCGGTGCGAAGGAATTTCTGCGGATGGACTGCCAAGATACAAGGACGTATCTGCCGAAGCGGGGATCACGACGGAAGGCTGGGGCCTGGGTGTGATCGTCAACGACCTCAACAAGGACGGTTACCCTGACGTTTATGCCGCGAATGATTTTCTTTCGAACGATCATCTGTACATCAACAACCGGAATGGCACATTCACCAACAACATTGCCAGCTGCCTGAAACACCAGGAGTATAACGGCATGGGCATGGATGCGGCGGACATCAACAACGATGGCTTCAATGATATTATGGTCACCGATATGATGCCCGAAGACAACCTTCGCCAGAAGACCATGTTCGGCAACATCGGGTATGACAAGTTCATGCTTAACCTGCGAAAGGGTTATCAGCCGCAATATGTGCGCAATGTGCTTCAGCTCAACAACGGCAACGGCACCTTCAGCGACATCGGCTACCTTGCCGGGATCTATGCCACGGACTGGAGCTGGAGCGGCCTGTTTGCGGACTTTGATAACGATGGCTACCGCGACCTGCTGATCACCAACGGGTACCCGAAAGATGTCACCGACCTGGACTTCGTGGTGTATAGCCGCGAGTCGTCTTTGTTCGGCACCGACAAGGCCCGCCTGAAGAAAGCCATCGCTGCCGTGAATGCGCTGGAGGGTGTTAAAAAATCAAATTTCATTTTCAGGAACAACGGCGATCTCACGTTTACAAACCAGGCTGCGGCATGGGGAATGGATCAGCCTTCTTATTCGAACGGTGCAGCTTATGCAGATTTTGATAACGACGGTGATCTGGACGTGGTGATGAACAACATCAACGGTGAAGCTTTTGTTTACCGTAACACCACCCACAACGAAGCGGATGCCGGTCACCATTTTCTCCGGATCAACCTGGCCGGTAACAAAGGCAACCTGCAAGGGCTGGGCGCACGCATTACACTTTATGCTGGCGATAAAATATTCTTCGCTGAACACCAGCTTCAGCGCGGTTATAAGTCAAGCGTGGAGTCAAAGGAACACTTCGGACTGGGCAAGGTAAGTAAAATCGACTCGCTGAAGATCGAATGGCAAAGTGGAAAAGTACAGGTATTGAAAGACCTGTCCGTAAACCGTGAGATCACGCTGGAAGAGCAGAATGCAGCATCCCCTGTTCCTGTAAAGGCAACACATCAGGCAACCCTCCTGGAAGAAGTGCATCAACAGCGCAAGGTCTCTTACAAACCATCGGGAGACGAAGATTTTGTAGACTTCAAACAGGGGCAGGCATTGTTACCGCAGAAATATACGCAGCTCGGTCCCGCTGTTGCGGCAGGCGATGTGAATGGTGACGGTTATGATGACTTCATTGTCGGCGCGCCTAAAAGAAGGGCGGCCGCTGTTTTTTTTCAACAGTCCGACGGAACTTTTAAAACAGACTCGCTGCCGGCCAAGATCCAGGAAGACCTGGGACTGCTTCTTTTTGATGCCGATGGCGACGCAGACCTCGATCTCTACTGTGTTAGCGGAAGCGCCGAGTTTGGAAGGGACGCACAAAACTACCAGCATCGTTTCTACAGGAACAACGGCAAAGGAAAATTCACGCCAGACGTAGCCTCCATTCCTGCCATCAGGAGCAGCGGAAGTTGTGCCGTAGCCTGCGACTTTGACAAAGACGGCGACCTGGACCTGTTCATCGGCGGCAGGGTGGTGCCCTTGCGTTATCCTGAGTCACCTGAAAGCTACCTGTTGCAGAATGATGGCACAGGAAACTTTACCGACATCACGCCTGACAACCTGAAAAAAACGGGAATGGTAACATCAGCACTGTGGACTGATTTCGACAACGACGGCTGGTCAGACCTGGTCATTGCCGGCGAATGGATGCCCATTACCTTTTACAAGAACAGGCAAGGCACGCTGGAACATTTTCAACCTGCATCTCCGGCAGCGCAAAGCACCGTGGGCTGGTGGAACAGCCTTGCTTCCGGAGATTTCGACAACGATGGGGATACTGATTACCTTGCCGGGAACCTGGGATTGAACTCACTTTACAAAGCATCTGAAAAAGAGCCCGTCTGCCTCTATGCGAAAGATTTCGATGAGAACGGATCCCTCGATCCCATCCTGTGCCGGTACATAGGAGGAAAAGAGTACATCACACATCCACGCGAAACGCTCACGGAACAAATGGTGAGCCTGCGACGGGTTCTGACACGTTATGCCTTATATGGAAAAAGTACGTTCGCCGAAATTTTCCCTGCTGCGAAAGTCGAAGGTGCGCTCATCCTTAAAGGTACCCGGTTTGCATCCTCGTACATCGAGAACAGGGGCAACGGAAATTTTGAGTTCAAAACGTTACCCGTCGAAGCACAGCTGTCACCTGTTTTTGGGATCGCCGCCGCCGACGTCAATGCAGATGGCAACCTGGACGTTCTGCTGGTGGGCAACTCATATTCCACCGAGCCGCTTACGGGATATTACGATGCAGGGATCGGCGCATGCCTGCAGGGAGATGGAAAAGGAAACTTCACTGCCGTGCATGTGAACAAAAGTGGTTTTTTTGTCGATCGTGATGCCAAAGGACTGGCCATGATAAAACTTCAGGATAAGATAGGTTGGATCACCACAGCCAACCGCGACAGTGTGAAGATCTTTGAACCTTCAGCGGCGCAGATTGAAACCACCGTTGTGAAACTCTTACCAAACGATGTTTCCGCAGAGCTCACCTTCGCCAACGGAAAGAAACGGAAACAGGAATTCTACTATGGACAATCTTATTTATCACAATCTTCCAGGGTGCTTGAAGTACCGAAGGGTGTTGTGGAGGTGATTATTGTGGATGGTAAGGGTACCCGAAGGAAAATAGAGCTTTAGTAACGCAGCCTCCCACAAAGCCGGAGACACTGCTCGGACCCCGGAAAACCGGAGATGATACTGAAACGTAGGGCATTGAGGAAGCTGCGGGGCTTCTTAGTCCAAACGGAGTCTCCGGTCTCCGGGACTCTGGAACGCAGGTATCGATGGAGCTATCTCCTGTCCACAAACTTCTTCAATTTCCGGCCACCCGTTTGCTGCAGTGCTTCAATGTCTTTCTGAGAAGTGAAAGCAATCTCGGGCACTACACGGAGCCGTGACTGGAACGCAGACAGCAGGGAACGCTCTACGTTTTGTTGCTGGCCATCGATCACGCTGATATAAAGTTTCACCTCGTCGGTGCCAAGCTTACCCGTAAAGGCTTCCACAACATAATCGTGAATATGGTCTACCTGCTGCACGATATCGAAGATCGCCGGCGGATAGAGTGTAGTACCTTTCAGCTTGATCATCTGCTGTTTTCTGCCGATCACAGGACCAAGACGTGGTGTATTCCTGCCGCAGCTGCATGCTTCCGTATAGAGGCGACAGATATCGCCCGTCCTGTAGCGCAGCAGTGGCATTCCTTCAATCCCCAGGGTGGTAATGGTTACTTCACCCGCTTCTCCGTCCTTCACGGGGTTACCAGCGTCGTCCAGCAACTCCACATGAATGAGCTCCGGGTGAACGTGCCCTCCCCTCCCGGCGCCGCATTCGGTAAAGGCGGTCTGCATTTCAGTGGAGGCATAGGTGCTGTACAGGCCGATGTTCCATGCCTGTTTTATTTTTTCGCCGATGGTATTCAGTTCGAGGCTGTCCGTGCGCAGGCTTTCGCCGATGCAGATGGCCTTCCTAACGGATGATGTATTGAGATCTATTCCTTTGGCCTGGGCGTATTCGATGAGCTTCACAATGAACGAAGGCACAGCCACCAACGCTGTGGGCTGCAAGCGCTCGATGGTTTCCCACTGCAGGGCCGGAAGTCCGGGGCCTACACGAATGAGTCCCGCCCCCAGGCGACGGATGCCTTCATAATAAGCGATGCCCGCCATGAACTGCCTGTCGAGCGTGAGCATCAGCTGATACAGGTCATCGGAACTGCCATCGGCACACGAGAAAGATATGGACTCGTTGTACGCCAGGCGCTGGAGGTCTTTTTCCGTGAGCGCAACGGTTACCGCTTTTCCCATGGTGCCTGAGGTACTCGTGTATTCAACAACTTTTGACTTGTCTACGCAGAGAAAATCGAAGTTGTGCTGCTGCAGATCGTCTTTAGTCGTGAACGGAAGCTTTGCAAAATCCTGCCAGCTGGTGATCCCTGAAACTTCGATCTTGTGTGTCGCGAACAGGCGTTTATAGAATGGCGAGCGCAGCGAAAGATAACGGAGCGATTCCTTTACTTTCTCGAGCTGAAAGCGGCTGATCTCGTCCGGTGATCGTAATTCAATTTCAGGGATACTCATTTTTCAATGATTACTACAGCACAAGCCATGGCCTGCACGTGTGAAAGCGACAAATGTATTTTATTCCAGCCATGCTCCGCAGCACTGGCTTTAAAATTTCCGTGAAGTATGATCACCGGTTTTCCCATGGCATCGCTGGTGACCTCGATGTCGCACAGCTCGTAACCCAGGGTAAGGCCCTGACCGGTAGCTTTCAGAAAGGCCTCCTTCGCTGCAAACCTTGCCGCGTAGTGTTCGGCGCGGTTAGGCTTCGAGTCACAAAAAGCGATCTCAGAAGCAGAGAATACCTTTTGCGTAAAGCCGTTCTCCTTTGCCACCTTGGTCGCTACACGCTCCACTTCAATGATATCTATTCCGGTTCCGATGATCATATTGTTCTGTTCAGTGGTCGGGCCACTTGCTGCAGCGCCTGCATGCGCGCAGTGGTCTGGATGACTACTTACACTTTTTAAGGTTCTCCTCCATATGTTTCCGCTCCTGCGCCGTAGCAACTTCACAGGCAAGTCCTTTCTCATACATTGCCTTTGCTTTGGAAAACTCCTCATGACCGAGATAGTAGTCCCCAGCCAGCATATAGGCGAGATACGAGTCAGGGTTCCAGGCCACAAGGCTGTCAGGGACCAAACCTTCCCTGTCCTGAAAAGGAAACCTGTAACGGTTGAACTTCACGGCATCACGGTATTGTTTCGCGAGCAGGAATGAATCAGCAGGAATGGTCAACGATGCATTATAGATCTCCGCGTTCTTAACGGGATTCAGCTCAAACACCTTATTCAGGTCATAACAGACGAATTTGCCGAGCTGCCACGGAGCTGTTGAGATCCAAACGAGCCGCTTCTCTGGCTGAAAGATGATGCCATGATGGGCGATGAGCTGATTGATGGCTTTTTCATTCCCCAAACCGATATTGGAATTATTCAACCCTGACCTGTTCCTGAGAATGGCGGCCGTGGCCTTAACTGAATTTTTGCCAGCGCTGTTCAGCAACTCTTCCACACGTTTGTAACGATAGGGTGAAGCGCTGGTGCTCATGTGATCGCGGTTCAGCTGTGTGTTACCCAGGGCCTCGCTTTGAAAATGATTGGTGCCGATGATACGATCGGCTGGCGACTCATAGAGGGCTATGGCGTCAGGACTTTTTTCAATGATGGCAGCACGGCCATCCTTCGCTGAACCGATCATGAACGCTTCGGCCACAAAGGTTTTTCTTTTCGCGGCAATGTCATAAGCTTCCTGGATGGTGGAAGCATATTGCAAAATTTCGCGGGCCACCAGCGACACCGGTGTAGCAGATGCTGTGGGGATTTCCGATTTAGCCGCGTTGAGCGTGACGGTAAGCCCCTGTTCGTTCATTCCCGAAAGCACGCCGGTCATTCCACCGAAAGTGATCATCATAAACCGGTGACCTTTCTCCGGGGCGTAAAAGGCTACGATCTTGTTCCTGGCAAAGTCATCGCCCACATAAAAATCAAAGTTACGACCAATGATCAGGGTGCTGTCTTCCGAGCTGCCACCCCAGGTAGCAAAAGCAGTGCAACCTACCAGCGACATGTTTTGCAACGCGTGGCCGATGTCATGGGCCGCATGGTAGTTCAGGATGCGCTGGTAAGGCGGGGCGATGTCGTCAAAATTGTGAGAGGCAACCTGTGAAACGCCGTAGATCTCCTGGCGGTATTCTTCGGGAACATGGTCGTCAAGATCACGGTTGAACCATCCTACAAAATATTTGAGCACATTGAGCCATGCATCGGAAGGCACAAGCTGATGGATCTGGTTGTTGAATACTTCCTCCTGGTACTGGATCAGGTCTTTTGAAAGCTCGCCGATAGCAATGCCGCGCTCATAGGGTTTTCCCTCCACGTAAAGCTCATAAAGTCCGCTTTCACTTTTTCTGAACCAGCTGTTTTTAAAACGGTAAAGGCCGCTGTCGGGCGTGGCGATCTGAACACCGGCCAATGTTGTACCATCGGCAAGAGGTTCCTTCACCTGCGACACCGCCCGGACGTACACGAGCAGCAGTATAAACAACAGGCACATGATGCTCAGCGTCCAAACCAATATTTTAAAGATCCTTTTCATTTAGCAATAGCGGGGGTTCGTGTCAGGCGTGCCTGATCTTTTCGATCATATAATCAGTTCCCAAAATTTCAGAACAGGTGAGCACAGCGCTTACCGTAACACCCAGCACCCCATGAAGGTTCAGGTTCTGGCCGGTCAGGAACAGGTTGGGGATCTTGGTACGGGGTGATATGAAAGTTCGCATCGGTTCGCGATAATCTTTCACCACACCATACAATGCCCCATCGTCTGTGCCGATGTAATCTCGCACCGAAAGCGGCGTGGCCACGTAGTACGTTTCAACGGCCTGCCTGAACCCGGGGAATCGTTTTTCAACGAGGTCAAAGAGTCGCTCTGTTTTTTCTTTTTTGAACGCTTCGTAATCCTCTCCCCTGCTTACTTCATTCGAAACTGTATTGAAGGTATGCTCCCATTGCTTCACATCTCCGTAACGCATGTAGGTCATCAGCGTCACACCTTCAGCGTATTCATCGTTCCTGGACGAAGCCGTAAAGAACAACGCATAGCCCAGGGGCCAGTTCTCCTGCGTATAGTTCAGCACACACCAGGCATCGTTCTCGGCAAAGTAATAATAGTTGTGGTTGATATAACGGAACGAGTTCTTCTTCAGCACAATATTGACATAGAAGGTGGAGATCGAATTCTCCAGTCCTCTCAGCCGGTTGCGGAAAGCTTTTTTGATCATATCACTTTCCGTCATCTCGAGCGTATTGTGCGGATGAACGTTGGAGATGAACAACTTCGCCTCGAACCTGTCGCCATTTTCCGTCAGCGCATAGGTAAGCTCTCCTCCCTCCTCCTTCAGCTTCACCACTTTGGTATTCTTCAGAATTTTACCGCCGCGAGACGTGATCTCTTTCGACAACGCCCGCGCGATCTGCGAGCCGCCATCCACAAACCGCCATGAGCTTTCGATGTAGCTGTTGATCACCAGCGCATGCACATAAAAAGGAGTTTTGTACGGAACACCCGCGTAGAGGAGGCTGGTGCCTGCCAATACATTCTGAAGTTTTTTGTTGGAAGTGATCGACTCCAGGAAGGTCTGCGTATCGATCTCCAGCACACCTACTTTCTCAAAATAGTCGCCACTTCTCAGATTGTACAACGGAAATTTACTGCACACGTCCTTGATGGCGTCACAATATTTCCGGATGGCCGCTTCCTCTTCCGGGAAATCTTTCACCAGCGTGCTGATGAAGTTGGGATAGCCCTGTGCATACCGGTAAACCTTGGGATCGTCTGCGAAGAGCACGGCGTCAAAAACATCCTCATCCATCTTCCGCAGCTTCATCTTGTCCATGATGCCGAGAAATTTGAAAAGCTGATACAGGTTCTGTCCTTTGTCAAGCCCGCCCACATAGTGCACGCCCGAATCAAAAATGATCCTGTCGCGCACAAACGTCTGCAGGGTGCCCCCGATCTGTTTGTTCTTTTCCAGCACACACACCTGGTACCCTTCTTTTGCAAGAATGGCGCCGCAGGCAAGTCCGCCAAGGCCACTTCCAATAATAACAACGTCGTATCGCATCAGGGCCTAGTATTTAAAATTGTCATGTCAGGCTTTTTTCCGATCACAAAAATAACATTCGAAGTAAATTTCGTATCATCAATGACCTCCAATGTACAGCCCCGCTCAAACGCCAGCGCTTTGACGGCTTCTCCCGAAATAAAATGAAGGTCATTCACAGACTTGTTGAATTTCAGCAGTTTCACTGAAAAGAACTCCGTAAGCTGCGTTCCCTGGTGGCGGTCTTTCAGGTCTGCATTGCCTTCGCGGATGATCAGCCGGCCTCCGGGAAGCAGGGCATCGATACTTTTCCGGATCACCTCCCGCTGCTGTGCCGGTTCCAGGTAATGAAGCACATCGGCAATGATGATCGCATCGTATTGCTGCAGCGCAAACCGGGTGGCATCGGCGCAGATAAAATTGATGCGGGCGCTCCTGGCGTAGCATTGACTGGCCGTGCCGATCTTTTCTTCATCGTAGTCCACACCCGTTACCTGGCGGCCGTCCGACAGGAAGTAAAGCATATAACTGAGAAATCCATAACCACAACCGAGGTCCAGCACGGTGGCATTGGCCGGCACAAGTTTGTGAAACGGTTCATAATACGACTCAAGGCGAAGCTTGATGCGCATGTACCACTCCAGCACCGGACCCTTGTACAGGTAATTGGCGATCAGTTTGTGCTGATAGTACGCAGGCGTTTCCTGTTGCTGTTGCAGCCTGGCATGTTCTTCTCTGAAATAACGGCCAATGGCTTTCGTGCGCTCCGAGTAGGCTTGTCCAAACGAGGTATCGGCAGGGCTGATGGCTGGCAGGAATTTCAGCGTCACGGCTCCGTTGTTCAGGTACATCGTGCTCTTGGGAATGGTATCCGCTGCACCATGGATCAGCAGCGGTTGCACCGGCAGATTTAATGTCTCCGCCATGTAAAAAGCCCCCTTGTGAAAACGTTTGATCCTGCCATCGGTGGAGCGGGTACCTTCGGGGAACACCACTACAGAGTAACCTTCCTTCACACGGGCGCGCAGGTGGTCCGTGCTGTCTTCAGCTCCTTCCGTTACCGGATAATACCCCGCCAGTCGCACCACACCGCCGAACACCGGAGAGTTCCAGACCCACTTGTTCGTGACCAGAATAAGTTTCG
The DNA here is from genome assembly GCF_018598225.1 of Chryseosolibacter histidinae. Taxonomy (GTDB): domain Bacteria; phylum Bacteroidota; class Bacteroidia; order Cytophagales; family Cyclobacteriaceae; genus Chryseosolibacter; species Chryseosolibacter histidini. The sequence continues at coordinate 74,385 of NZ_JAHESF010000028.1, forward strand.
GATTCAACATCGTGGTTAATAAAATATCCAGGAACGACGTGTGATTGCTGATGATCACCGAAGGTTTTGAAAAAGTATCTTTTGTCCGGTTGAGCACGGTCACTTTCAATCCCGGGGCTAGCGCGAGCAACGACCGGGTAAAGGCACTCAGCAGCGTGTGATAGAACAGTGTAACGCTTTTTCTCCCGAAAGGAATAAGCTTCAGGAGCAGCCCTATGATCGTGAGAAAGAACGATCCAAAAACAAAAAAACCATAGGTGAAAATAGTTTTGCAGATGCCGAAAAAAGTCATCGGCGGAAGCCCCTGTTCTGTCCGGCGCGTGATCAGCCAACGGAAGAGAAAAGGTTCAATGGTTTGAGAGACCACAAAAACACAAACAATGCCGATGATGGATATACCTGCGATGGATCGCAGCGCCGGATGCTCTGCAAAAATGAGCACACCAAGGCCCGATATGGTGGTGAGCGCAGAAAGCAGGATGGACGTACGAATGGAGGCCAGGTTTTTCCGGCCCAGCTTATACTCCTGCTGAAGCCCATCCATGATAAAGATGCTGTAATCGTCGCCCAGGCCAAAGATGAACGTGGAGATCATCACGTTCACAATGTTGAACTCGATGCCGGCAAGGGCCATGATGCCCAGGATCCAGATCCAGGTGATGAGCATGGGAATGAATGTGATCAGCGTTAGCTCGATCCGGCCATACGAGATCAGCAGCGCCATAAAAACAAGCACCGAGGTGAAGGTGACGATAAAATTAAAATCGGCGTGCACATACTCCACGAAGAGGTTGGCCAGCATCTGCCTGTCGAACGTGTTCGAAGGTGTGCTTTCAAGGTCACGATATACCTGCTGCTTCTGCTCCGGCTGAACGTTGGCAAGCGTGATGACCGTGGCCAGGCCGTCTTTCTCAATGATGTAGTCATCGAAAAAAGTGCGACGGAAAACATTTTGTACAGCGGTGTCACCGGAGGCGTAGGTGTGTGTAAGCAGGTTTTCGAAGTTCACAAATACCTGATCGGAAAATTTCAGCTGTTTTCCCTCCTGCCGTACAGTTGCCGTGAGGGCATCCACTTTCTCTTTTGTCCAATAGGCATTCCAACGGTTGACCCGCGCGCGCTGAAGGGAGTCCGACAGCACAAAAGACGATACCGATGAATACCGCTGAACACTTCCCTTGTTTTGCAACTGATTCAGTCGTGAGGTGGTGAGCTCGTTTTTGCGCAGCGCTTTCTCCAGGCTTTTATCCTGCGACACCACATACACCGAGCTCAGCGAAACCTTGTTGATCGACTCCAGGCGCTGCTGAGCCTCACGCACTTCGGGCTTCATAAAATTGAGCTGACCCAGGTCTGCGTTAAAAGACACCTGTTGCGCAAAGTAAAAGAACACCGGTGTAAGCAAAAGAATGGCCGCCACCAGGTATTTACTCGAATCAAATCCCGCCAGGGAAACCTTTTCGATCCACGACGTGCTACTCTGGTGTTGCCAGAGCGATGCACTGATCAGCTGCGGCAGGAAAATGAGCGAGCACAACGCCGCACCAACGAGGCTGAATGCTGCGAATAACCCAAGGTCGCGGAGCACGGAAGCATTTACAAACTGCAGGCACAAGAACGCCAGCACTGTGGTGGTGCTGCCCAGGGTCATAGGCCTTACAAGGTCTTTGATCACTTCCTGAACATCGCCGGTATGCTTCAGGTGTGAGAGAAAGTGCAACGAATAGTTAACGGCGATCCCCAAAATTATAGAGCCCGCGGCAATGGCAATCACCGAGATGCTTCCCTGGATGAGGAAAATGCACGAAAGCGAGAACAGCGCGCCAAAAGCAACGGGAATAAGAATGAGGAACGGCACGCGTTTCTTCCTGAAAAAGCCGACGAGAAAAACGGCGAGCAGCAACAGCATGAGGCTGATGGTAATGATGGTATCGCGCTGCAGCTGACGTGCATTCCCCGCGGCCACGCTGGTAGCCCCGAAGTAAGATGCTTTCAGCTTCGGATGCGCCACCGACGTTTCGGCAATGATCTTATCCAGTCCTTCGAGGAACGGAGCATTCTTTCCCGTGTCAGTGGGGCGGAAAGCGGGTTGAATGAAAAAGAGGAGGTGACGGCGATCTTTCGACACCAGGTAATTGTCATACACCTCCACGTTGTTATCGTATTGAAGCTGCCGAAGTTTTTTAAGCGCAAGGAATGAAAAACCAAGAGGGTCGCGGACAATGATCCTTTTGGTGACCATGCCGGCAGGTGAGATGAGCTGACGATAGTGGTTCGTCAGGGTCTCGCGAACAGCATCAGGCTTGATCAAAGAATCGAAGGCCATGTAGTCACGCTCTTCTAAGAACAGCGGCAGATTATCCTGCACGGTGTTCATCAGCGACATCACCTTGTCATCATCAATGCGGCTGTTGATGGCAGTAATATATGGCCTTAGGGTACTATCGATCTGCGTTACTAACGCTTCGGTAAATGCAATAAGACTGTCAGGCAGGGGAGCCGTGGTGCTGTCTTTCACAGACACCATAAACACCAACCGCTCAGCAAACCTGGAGTTACGGAAAACATAGTCCAGCTTCTCTACACGTTCATCGTCCGGAAAGAAACGTGTGATATCTTCCTCCACGCTGATGCGCGACGCCGTGAACGCCAGCAACAGGAACACGCCGGCAAAGACGGACCAAAACGCTGCCCTGCGCTTTTGAAAATACTGGTATAGGTTGAGGAAGAGCTGTTCCATAGTTACTTAAAAGGATGTCATCCTTTGGGTCTCATCTTTGAAAGTTTCAGCAAACCATAGGTGACACCGCCAAACAAAACACCTGCAACAATCGCCAGGGTGATAGCGCCGAAAAAGTACTGCATAAAATTCTGATGAATGAACTCCAGGGTGATCTCTTCGCTGAAGGAAATCGTCTTCGCGTCCGCGCCCATCCACAGCTTACCGGTCATGTGACTGATGTACAGGACCAGCGGGATCATGGGCGGTATGCTGATGTTGGCGGCAATGATCACCAGTGCTTTGTTGAGTCTTAGCAGGATCGAGAGCGCGATGGCAGTCACCAGCTGAAAACCCCAGATGGGTACGATCCCCATGAATACACCGAAGGCAACAGACGCCGCCTTGATCGTATCAGGCTCCGCCGGATCGAAGATAAGCTCCCGGAAAAGCTGACCGAAATTTTTTTTTTAATCCTTCTGAAGAAGTCGCGGGGCTTGATGTACAGGAAGGCTATCGTCACCAGCACAGTATTGAGCACGCTGATGCGACTGAAATCCCTGAACGGCCTGAAATGCGAAACGCGTTTTTCCTTCTCGGGATAGAATACCTTGACGGGCACTTCAATAACCTCGATGCCCGACCATGCTGCCCTCACGATCACCTCTATCTCGAACTCGTATTTTTTGGTAAAGAAACGGAGGTGTTGCAGCGCTTTGACAGGATACAGGCGATATCCGCTTTGGGTATCGTTGCGCCTGATACCGGTCTCGACGTGGAACCAGAAGCTGGAGAATTTGTTGCCGAAGCTGCTCTTGCCCGGCACAGTGGCCTGATCCATGTTGCGTGCACCGATGATGATGGCACTTGGGTGCGCTTCGAGCTTTTCCAGAAAACGCGGAAGGTCGTCGGCATAATGCTGTCCATCGGAGTCGATCGTGATCGCATACTCATAACCTGAAGCCACGGCCTCTTCAAATCCGCGACGCAATGCATAACCCTTGCCCTGGTTCACGGCGTAGGTCACCACCTTAATTTCCTTGAATGGCTCCAGCAGCGCGAGCGTATGGTCGGTTGATCCGTCGTTCACCACGATCACCTGGTTGGTATACGCCAGCACATTCTTCACCACGGTGGCAATGGTGCCCGCGTTGTTGAAGGTGGGGATCAGCACGCACACTTTTTTACGCTCGAATATTTCGCTCACGGTGAAACTCATTGCACGTTTTGCAGGGTAGCTTTCAACTTGAAAAAAGTAACAGATCCGGAAAACAGCGATGCGTTCAGCGAGATGACCCCATTGTTTTCGCTGAAAGAAACGCTGGCTTCTACTTCCTGGTGCTGGCGGGGATCGATCACGGAAAGGAACTTCATATTCTCCGCCGTTGCCAGCCGCAGGTTGCGTTTGGTCTGGCGTTCCACCAGCGCTTTCACGATCTGCATCATGCACACACCGGGAACTACCGGCTGCCCGGGAAAATGGCCCTTCAGGATGGCGTGGTCTTTGTCGATGGACAATAAAGCCTTCACAGCACCTTCGGCAGGTTCCTCTTTCAGGATCTTGAAAAAAGTATTGTGCAACATTATTCCCTGGCTAGTTTTTTGAGCCCGATCTGCATGGCAAAGGTATGGTGCGTCAGGCGGATGGAATCCGGCTTCTGTGCGTCTGGACCGTGAAAGGTCAATGATACCACCCGTTTCCTGTCAGAACCCGATTCTACCCGTTGCAAAGAAGCACATTCCTTATCGGTAATGAAATAGTGCATTTCCTTTTTTTGACGTACACCATAAAAATACGCGTCTCCCTTCTGCCAGGCTTGCCACGGACCCTTTTTGAACGGAATGCCCAGCATCAGGCTGAAGTCTTTTTTCAACAGCCGGATGACCGGATTTTTGTCCAGCTGCTTCACCACATGGTGCACCTTGAACCCGCCCCCGGGTGCAAATTCAAAATCAAGGAACTTAAAACCTGCCTCATTGGTGAACACGATCCGGTTCGAGCTGTCGGGCATGTTCTTGATGAGCAATAACCCGCTGATATGATGGCCCACCACGTCTATGCTGGCATCGTACCAAGCCGTAGCCAGCCCGGAAGGTTTCAACCTGGCGATGCACGCTTCATCCGGTGACGATGCCTGCAGCGCCTTGTAGTCGGATGCACACCCGAGACACAATATGAGGCTAAAGCTTAAATACCTCATCTGCGATCTGTTCGTTGAGTTTCTTGTCTGTAAAAGTGATCACCGTGCGGTCTTCCGAAGGCTCGTTCATTTCGATGGACCTTACCGAATAGTCTTTCTTTTCCACGGTCAGCACAATGGTCTTAAAAAAATCTTTCAGGCTTTTGGAAGCCGGGGTCATTTCCAGCAGGTAACTTTTATCATTTTCAAACACGCGGGTGCTGAAATCCTTGCTATCGAGAATAGTGCCCTGGATGCAATCGATCATGATGCGGTTGATCTGCTGAAACAGCTTGTTCGACTTTACATTCACGCGTGTCTCCTTCTGCTCGTCTTTCACCATCATCTTGTCGCCGTTCATGATCATCAGGTATGAGAACGGTGTCGTGTACTCCAGGCGAACTTTGTTGCTGCGTTTGAACCTGAAGTTGCCGGAGGAAGTGATCTTCTCCGTGAGCGCGGTGAGCACTTTCTCCTGTGTGAAATTACTGGTTACTGAATTGATCTTCGCCGATTGAAGCGCAAACTCCTTCTTGAAGCTGGCGAGATCTGCTACCGAACGATAACCGGAGTATTGAGCCCTGACGTTCACGGAAAGAAGTAGAAAGAGTCCACAGACCATGGTCCACAGTCCACGGCCAGTTCGGTGTTTCTCAAGGGGGCCAACCCTTTGAGGGTTTTTCAAGAGCGTAGTCACTATATTAGATTGCATGCCACGTGCACAGCCCTCAAACGGTTGATCCCATAGATCGCCTGCCGTGGACTGTCGACCGTGGACCGTGGACCAGTATTCACACATAAGCTTTCTCATTCAGCAATTCGTCTATCCTTACAATTTTCAAACCAAGTGTGGAGATATGCTCCAGCAGGGCGGGCAGTATTTCCAGCATGCTGTCGCTGTAATCGTGGAAAAGGATCACATCGCCTGCTTTGAGCGACGCCGTGACCCGTTGCATCAGCTTGGTGCTGTCTTTGATCATGGTATCGAAAGACCGCACACTCCATCCGATGGTCACGTAGTCTCCTGCCTTTACTGCAGCGGCCACCATGGGATTGGTAACTCCGTAGGGGGGTCGGAAAAAACGCGGTGTAAAACCGGTGCTTTCGCAGATGGCAGCGTCGGCCTGCTTCAGCTCCTGTGCGATCATGGCCGGCAACTGAAGATCAAACAGTTTACCATGCCAGTAGCTGTGGTTGCCCAGCAGGTGGCCTTCGCGATGGATGCGTTGCGTGATCGCAGGATTTTCTTTTACACGATGCCCGATGCAGAAAAACGCCGCGGGTACCTGATGTGCTTTCAATATGTCGAGGATCTTTTCAGTTTTTCCCTGGATGGGGCCATCGTCGAACGTCAGGGCTACACCACCCACGCCGCTGGACCTTACGGGAAGAAAGAATTGCGCCGACAAACGGATGGAACCATATACCTGTAAGGCAATGTACACAACGATCGCCGCACCATAAGCCCATAGCGGAGTTTTGCCCAGCACATCCTGAACTACCAGGATGAACATGACACCCGCGAAACCCGTGGTAACGATGCGATGGTTTAACATGCCTTCAGCAGGATGAGTGAATAATGTGTACCAAAATACTGATTGATCAGCAAAATATTTTTGAGCTGCTGGCCCTCATACTGTGGTGTAACAATTTCAGGAACACGCTGCGCTTTCAGCATCCGCGCTGCCAGCCAGCACCCGAAAGCCGAAGCTACGGGGTATTCGCCACAAAGGTGTTTGAACGCACCCACCGGGGTTGTGGTGAAAAGGTCGCCGCAAACCCTGTTGATATGACCGTCACTGAGAGCATCTCCACTTTTACCTGAGAGCACAAGGTCAACATCCGTCAGGGTCACGCCCGCCTGCGACAGGAAATTTCTGACGGCTTCTGTCAGCTCAGCATATGATGGTTTATAAACAGACGTCAGCGCATTGACGGAAGCGATATCGTTTTCACCTGGAGTGCCTGATAAAACAAAAAAAGCAGAACCTTCTCCGTGAAAGGTTCCTGATCTTTCCGAGAAGAGTTGAAGCGAATTGTTCGATTGTTTTCTGAAGATGCCGAAACGGCTTTGGATCTCATGACTCTGTCCGGTGATCTCGTCGATGCCGCCCGCCAGCAACGATCGCCGGGGCGCTTCAGAGAGCTGGAGCATGGCATCGAGCAGGGCATTTTCAAAAGAGAACGCGTTGTGTGTATACGTCTGGTTGTAAGCCTGGCATTGCAGCAGGAGCGCGATCTGCGAGCCGATGGTGTTGTGCGTAGACTGGATGAAGGGCGTCGGGTTCAGCGCCTCTTCCCTGTTGCCCACCATCTTGCTTAAAAAGACACCGGTATCTTCGAGGCATCCATATCCCGTTGCCGTAATGATTCCGTCAGGCATCGGCACGCTGGCCTCTTTCATGGCCATGGCTGCCGAAGCAATGCCCATCTTGATCACACGGCTCATGCGCCTGATCTGCTTCGCATCGATGAACGAAGCATAGTCGGGCTCCACGCAGCTCAGCTTGTCACCTGCATACGACAAAGGTGACGACAATAAATCATCACTCCCCCAGGTTCGCTGCGGTGAGATGTTGCCCATACCTTTGATGTATATTGTCATAAACGCTAGCCAGGGATGACGTCCTTTTGAAGGATGTCATCTCTGAATTTGTGAAAATATTATTGACGAGCAATTGCCGCCGAAGCCGAACGAATTGCTCATGACATTCCTGATCTTTAATCCCGACTCGAATTCCACCTGCGGCACGATGCCCAGCTCCGGCATGGGTTGCTGAAAGCGGAGGTTCGGGAACACACATCCATGACGGATGGCCATCACCGAAAATACTGCTTCAATGCCACCACAGGCGCCGAGCGTATGGCCCGTAAAAGATTTTGTCGAGCTCAGTTTTGGTTTTTTATCGCTGAACAACCGGTTGATGGCGGTGCCCTCAGACTGGTCGTTGTTCACGGTGCCTGTGCCGTGAAGATTAATGTAATCGATGTCATCTGTGCTCAACCCACTCACTTCCAACGACTGCTGCATGGCCGCAAAAGAACCACGGCCTTCCGGCGATGAGGCGGTCTGGTGATACGCGTCGTTGGTGTTGGCAAATCCGGATACATGGCATATCGCTTCGATCTTCTCCCGGGCAGCTACCGTTTCGGAAACCAATACCAGGAATCCTGCGCCCTCACCGAGGTTCAGACCATTGCGGGTGGCGTCGAAGGGGCGGCATGGCTCCTTGTCAAGGATCATCAAACTATTGAATCCGTTCAACGTGAATTTTGTGAGCGCGTCCGTACCACCGGCCACAACAACATCCAGTAACCCCTGCCGGATCAGCCTGGAGGCGAGCATGATGGAGTTTACGGATGATGAACAGGCTGTATTGATGGTAGACAAAAATCCGTTCACACCAATGGCCTCAGCGATCAGCTCCGTGGTGCTGCCGCAGGCGTGATGAACTACATCGCGCAGCCTGCCCTGCGACGGGTTTTGCAGAAAAGGTTGAAAAAAATCTTCGGTGCGATCCATACCACCTACTGTGGTGGCCGAGATCAGTCCCGTGCGCCATTTCTTCAGGCTGCTGATGCCCGCGCTGGCAATGGCCTCACGCGCGGCATGAATTCCCAACAACGCTGTTCGTGTGATGGTTGGCTGCTTTGTGATTTTTGCGAGCTGCTCCGTAGACAGCTTCACTTCGCCCACTGGCAGCACGTTTTTGTGCAGGGTCTCCAGCTGTGTAATGGCACCAATGCCGGATTTTTTTTGCTGAAAGGCATGCAGCGTTTCCGGAAGGGAGTTTCCGATGGCGGATATCACGCCGGTTCCGGCTACCAACACGCGGCCTTTCAAGGTGATCAGGCAGGTTTGTGAGCGGTAATGTATTCAGCGATGGTCTTCACCGATCTGAAGATCTTCGGGCCTTCCTGGGGGTTTTCGATCTTGATGCTGTAATGCTGCTGCAACAGCACGATAAGCTCCAGCGCATCGATGGAATCCAGGCCGAGGCCCTCCACAAACAAAGGCTGATCGTCGCCGATATCTTCCGGTTTCAGGTGCTTCAGGTTGAGCGCTTCAATGATCTGCCTTTTGAGGTTGCCCATCAACTGTTCCATAGTGTAGTATTATAAAGTTCTTTCAATTGCCCGGTCGTATGCTCTGCCAGACCGGCTTTGTTTTTTTCATGCAAATATAAGAAAACATCGTAGTGCCCACCCAGCACATCCACCCAGCCACCGATGCTCGCACCCGTATCTCCTGCCATCACCATATCGGTATAGTCGGCCATGAGCGCCGGGTCGAACGCAGGGGCAACAAAAAAGGCATTTTCGCCCTTGATCTTATGCCGGATGCAGATCTCTCCCGCCACGATATTCGGCAGCGTATAGACGAACAAGGCAGGGCTCGGCGCCGTTCTGGACGAAAGTGTATAACGCCTGTCAGTATCCGTGCTGCTGTGCGCGTTCGACAACACCAGCGCCACCTGCTCGGGAGCGTAATCATTGAGCAGGCTCCGATCTTTCAACAACATTTCCGCCGCCAGGAACCCGAGCTTGGAAAGGTTATCCATCTTATAAAATTTAGGATAATCCACTTTCAAAGAAGCGTAGGCGTTCAGCAAAAACGCGTCCAGGTCACTGTTCTTTTCGGAGAAGATAACCTTCCCGTCAAGGACGATGTTCTGATCGCGGATAATGCAATAATGCGTGATCACCGGTTCTATGATTAATGGGTTTGGATTTTTTCCTGTACTTCTATCAGCCGGGCCAGCCGCTTCAACGCGCGCTCATGCTCACGCACATACGGGTTCTGCTGATCCCATACATATCCTGCCAGCACCGAGCAGATCTGGCGTTTGATCTCGGCATCGGGATTTTTGGCGAAGAAGATCTTCTCAAGTGTGCCATCATACCAGCCCATCACATACGTGCGAAAGGTATCCACACCTTGCTGGATCACGCGGGTATAATCCTGCTCCCAGTTCACCGCTTCACCCCTGAGCTTTTTCACCACCAGTTTGCTGGCCAGGTGACTCGATACGGTGGCGAACATCACCCCCGAAGAAAAGATGGGGTCCAGGAATTCGGTCACATTGCCCGTGAGCACAAATCCCTTCCCGAAAAAGCTGTCGGTGGTGGCTGACCACGCCTCCAGCTTTCTGGGCTCGAATACCCGGGGCGCATCGCCGAAACGTTGCTTCAGGTATGGATGCCCGTTGATCAGGGTCTCGTATTGATGTGCGAGGTCGTCGTCGAATTGTGAAAAGAACCCGAAGCTGCCCACAAACCCGAGCGATGTTACACCGGAAGAGAACGGGATGATCCAGACCCAAACACCGGGTGCGTAGAGCACAACAATGATCCGGTTAGGCTCATCGAAATCCATTCTGCGTGTATCCTTCACGTGTGCAAACACAGCTTTGCGCGGATCGAGGTTCGAAGGTTTATCGAGGTTGAACAAGCGCGGGATCACACGACCATATCCGCTGGCATCTACAATGAAACGTGCGCCGATCTGTTCCTGCGTTCCATCTTTGCGTTGCACAGTGGTCACGGAGCTTTCATCGTCCGAAAATTTGATATCCGTTACCGTGGTCTCGAAATCGAGGGGAACGCCCATGCGCTGAACTTCCTGCGCCAGTGTCTGGTCGAACTCCGCGCGTGGCACCTGCCAGGTCCAGTTCCATCCTTTGGTGAACTGTTCCGTAAAATTAAAATCTGAAACCGCATCGCCTTTCAGGAATTTTGCACCGAACTTCTCCTGGAAATTTTTGGCTTTCAGGGCCTCCAGGAAACCCGCATCCTCCAGCACTTCCATGCAACGTGGCAACAGGCTTTCGCCGATGACGAACCGCGGAAAACGTTCACGCTCCACTACCCTCACCTTCAGGCCAGCCTGATGGATCATGGAGGCGGCGATACTTCCCGCCGGACCTGCACCTATCACCAACACATCTGTCTCTATCATGGCATTTGGTATTACACGGTAACCTTATGGTCTTTTAAATGGGTTTACACGTCAGCAGCGTATGGCTTACGCCGATCAGGTCTTTCTGCTCCGTTACGGTGAACCCTGCTTCCTTCACATAGCCGATGAAATTTCCTGCGTGGTACATCTGGCTGTTGCCGTTGGCCATGGCGGTGAAGTAAAGGGAGGTTTGTTGCAACGCAAAGGCTGATGCCTGAAAGCGCTGCCGGTTCCAGAACGGCTCGAGGATGTAAACAGCACCACCCGGTTGCAATGCCTCACGGCATCTTCTCAGGATGGATTTGATCTCTTCGTCGGAGAAACAATCCAGGAACTGACTCATCCAGATGGCGTCAAATCCTTTCGGGAAAGGCAACGTCTCATCCAGCAGGTTGGTCTCAAAAAAACGGATCCTGTTGCCGAAGCCTCTTTTGGTGATCTGCTCTTTCGCCATTTCCACCTGGCCCGGAAGGTCCATGATGGTCACCTCCACGTTTGCATCGTATTCCAGGCATTGCAGGGCCCACTTCCCCGTGTTGCCGCCAATATCGAGCAGGCGTTTCGGCTTGTTCGCGAAGATCAGGGCCAGCACGTCAGGGAAAGCGGTATCCGAATAATAATGATCGAAGGCAAACCAGCTTTTTTGCACCTGCGGGGGAAGTTTGGAAAGTCCCTCGTAGATGGTGGGCCACTGCCCGAAAACTTTCAGTCCCTCCGGTTTACCGGTTTTGATGCTGTCTTCCAGGTAGAACATTCCCTGGTAACACACGTCCTGGATAAAATCCATGTTCACCCGTGTGAGCGTATCGTGGAGAATGAAGGTTGCTGTTTTCGTGGTGTAGTACCGTTCTTCTTTGCAGGTGAGCAGGCCGATGCCCAGCGCTGCTTCCACCAGCACCCGCGTACCATAGAGCGGCAGCCCCACTTTTTCAACGATCGCCTGAAAAGTTGAGCCCTGGTTGCTTTCAACGAACTGAAGAATGCCGCTGTCGCGCAGGATGCGGGTGGTCTGAAAAACTACGGGAGCAAAAGCGATCCACTGCGCTTTCTCTTTCGCTTCCAATGCGGTAAGCTTGTCGGTCTCGAAAAAATCCATGTATGTCAATTTACTTTTTGCAGCACCATGGCCGCGTTGCAACCTCCGAATCCGGAAGCGGTTTTTAAAAATGTATTGAGTCTCCTGGTCGATATTTCACTGATCACATTCACCGGCTTCGATACACCCGGTGTGCTGAAGCCCAGCGTTGGTATGGCAACACCGTGCTCAAGACTGTGCATACCGACCACTGTTTCTACAATGCCTGCAGCACCGAGGGTGTGACCGTAATAGGCTTTCAGGCTGTTCAACGGTATGTTGCTAAGTCCTGCCAGGTCGAAAGCCTTCGCTTCCATCTCGTCATTGTACAACGTTGCCGTTCCATGGGCTGAAATAAAATCAACGTCCGCAGCTGAAACAGCACTTTGCTTCAGGGCCTGGCGGATGGCGTAGCCCAGCTCTTCGCCTGTGCGCGATGGTCCTGAAATGTGGTTGGCGTCGTTGCTCAATCCTGCGCCGAGTATCCGTATCGTGGGCTTCGTTCCCAGCACTTCAGGTTTTACCGTGAGCAGCATGGCCGCCGCGGCTTCACCCAGGTTGATGCCTTTGCGCGCTGCATCGAAGGGCCTGCATCGCTCGGCACTCAGTGCCTGCAGGCTCTGGAATCCGGAGATCACAAAACGGCTCAACGTATCGGCGCCCAGCACAAGGGCATGATCATATTTTCCCGCCTGCAAAAAACGTTTGGCTACGATCAACGACATCACGCCCGAGATACACGCATTGGAGATCACCAGGTGATCGGCAAGACGCGCCTGCCGGGCTAAAAAATCCGCGGTAGCGTGCAGTGACAGCCGTGAATGATCTGGTTGGCCCTCATCCACAACACTGATATTGCCTTTGGTGGTGGAGAGAATAAAAAGTGTGCGGTCTGCCGGCAGGCTGAACCTGGTGGTGATCTGCCTAATGGCTTCCAGGCTCATGGCTTCAAAACGTGTGAGCTCCGGGGTAGCGCCGATCGAGTTTATTTTTCCGGCCTGGACAGGAACCGCGGTGAACGATGGATCATCGAGCAACGCAACACCACTCAGGCCTTTTTTCAGCAGCGCGAAATTCTCCTCGCTGCTTTTCCCGAGCGGCGACACGATCGTATCTGCTGCAACCCACACCTGCTTCATGTTAACGGAGATCCCATTTTTTCTTCCACGCCTCAAAGAACGAAGGCATGGTCAGCTGCAGCTCGAACGTCTTTGCATCTACAAAAACCTGCAGCGATGACCCTGTGGCTACCAGCGCCTTACTTTCACTTTCAAACATTCTGTACTCGAACTTGAGCTTCGCTGCCGCCGAGTTAATGAACTTCGTCTCAACAATAACCGAGTCGCCGTAGCGAAGCGGTTTCTTATAGTCGCACTGTACCGACACCACCGGAACCGCTATTCCCTGGTGATAGAAATCCAGGTAAGAGATGCCAAAACGTTTTCCGAACGCTTCACGACCATCTTCGAAATAACGCACATAGTGGCCGTGCCACACAATGCCGAGCGGGTCTGCCTCATTAAATCGAACGGTAACTTCTGTCTTGTCGGATAACACGGTGCGTTGATCGAAGGTTAAGTTAGTATCAATGTTTTGTTCGTTGCATTCTTATTTGAAAGTCGATGGCCGATAGTCCATGGTCCATGGCAATTGATTGTCAGTGACACAACCGGGTTCTGTTTTGTTATTGGACCAGAAACTAACCCCGAACAGCTCACTCGGCCGGCCATGGACTATGGACCATCGACTATGGACCTAGTATTTCCTGTAATACTTCTTCCTCCACATCTCAAACTCCTTCTTCCGCATGCCCTTCAGGATATTGTACACGGAATTGGCCCAATAGTTTCGAAGGCCGGCTCCACCGGGTTCGCCGGTGACGCGTTCAGAGAAATAAATTTCCTTTGTATCCATTTTGATGAAGGTAACCCAAAGGGCCGCTTCACTGTTGAGCTTGCTGAAGCTCTCCACGTTGAACATCACGCCGATACCGTTTTTTCCCTTGAAGTCGTAGTCGGCCACGATCCTCGCAATGTCATCAGGCTTCAGGTGGAAGTGATCTTTCATTTCGCTGGAGAACATTTCAGACACGTCGAGGTTGGCGTTGTGCTCTTTGGTGATCTCGATCGCGTTTTCCACTTTGATCTTGTCGATGGCCAGGGCCACATCGTACTTCTCCTCTTCTTTCAGCATGATGTCGTTCCATGCCTCTACCAGGTGTTGTACATCCGAGATAGAGCCAAGCCGTTCACGATCGCCGATCAGCTTGGCACCTGAGAAATCGAGGCCCAGCCAGGTCACAGAGGTCTTGCGATCAAAAATGTCGGCCATGTCCTGGGCGCACAGTACTCCGCCGGACAAAGTCATAAAGACGATGATAACAATCTTTCTCGTCAGCATATATGAGGGGGATTAGGGTTGATTCTTAACAAATATTCTCATCTCGCAGGTACAGCATATTTCTCCGTTCTGCTCCACCCTGCCTTTGGCTACCGTAACATCCAGCACCTGGTTGGTGATCTCGATCGACGTGGTGATCACGGTACCGAGCTTCGGCAGCCGGATGATCTCCAGGTTCTTCACGGCAGCGATATAACCGATCGGCACGGGGACCTGCTTCAAAGCGCACTGATAACCCACCTGCGCTGCCGCGGTCTGTGCTATGTTTTCCACCAATCCCGGTTCGGCCAGGCATTCGCGATCGATGAAAATGTTCTCACGTTCAACAGACAGGCGCGTGATGGCGTGGGTGTCGCTGGCCTCCAACAGGTCGTGGATCATCACCATGGGCTGGCGCTGGGGAATGAATTGTGTGATATTATTGCGCGACGCAAGCATTCAATTGGTCCAAAAGTTATAATAATTAAACCACTGTTCGGGATACAATTTTATTTTTTGTTCCAGCTCGGCAACAAACGTATTCATCAGCTTATCGGTGAACGCACTTTTACTTTCACCTTCGCTGCGTTGCAACAACGAGCTTCCGTAGAAGTGATAATGCGTGGCGCTCTCCTTGAACGCAAACACAATGGAGACCGGCACATTGAAACCCGCCGCCAGCATAAACGGTCCTGCAGGAAACTCCGCCTCCGCGCCCAGGAACTGCCGGGTTGTTGTCTTATTCCCCGGAAGGAACCTGTCGGCATGCAGGCAGATCAGCTCGTTCCTTCCCAGGGCTTCGCTGATGGCGTACACATGCGAGAGATCGTTTTTGATCACGATCACGTTGAAGTTCCTTCCGCCCGTCACCTGGTCGAGGTATTGTTTGATGCGCTCGTGCTCACCATCGAACATCACCACGTTGATGCGTGTGTCGAGCCTCTTAAGCAAATGTCCTGCCGCTTCCCAGTTGCCCACGTGGGCGCTGAGCAGAATACCACCCCTTCCCTTCTCCACAATGCGGCGCAGGTTCTCTTCACCGTCGAAATGGTAGGTAAACCTGTTTTCGATACCGGCCATTACCACGATCTTGTCCAGCAGCGTTTGTCCGAACTTATAATAGTTGCTGTAGATGTTCAGCCACGACCTGAGCGGCGAATATCCGAGCCTGTGCCGGAAGTAGTAATAGCTGTGACGTGATGATTGATGCGAGAACAGAAAGTAATAGAAAGCCACAAACCTAAGCAGGAAATAAGCGGGCAAAACGCCGAAGGTTCTGCAAATGAAAACGAAGATGCTGTAACCTAACTTATTTCCCCTGGATTTGCCTTCCCACTGAGGCATATCAGGCGTTTACTTTCTCACCTACGCGGCTGGCCACGTAGTCGTAGAAACTTTGAAAGGTGGAAATAGAAACAAAGTCTTCGGGCTTCACCTTAAAGCCGAAATTGCTTTCGATCACCACCACAAGGTCGATGTAATCCAGGCTGTCGAGTTCGAGGGTCTCGCGCAGGTTTGCTTCGGGCGTGATCTTTCCGGCATCCACCTCAAACTCCTCCACCAGAAATCCATTGATCCGCTCAATAATACTTGCTTTATCCATCACTTTAGTTAGTTCCATTTCTTTACGATCAGGGTTGAATTTGTGCCTCCAAACCCGAAAGAGTTCGACAAAAATACGTCAATATTTTTATTCGTGGTCTTTGTAATAAGATTTAGGTTGGCCGAATGCTCGTCAGGCGTTTCAAAATTGATGTTGGGCGCCATAAAAGAATCCTCCATCATCAGCATGGAGTACACGATCTCGCTTGCTCCTGCCATCCAGCATTCGTGTCCCGTCATCGATTTCGTAGAGCTTACAGGCGTTCTTACTTCGCCAAAAACGTCGTTAATGGCCTGTGCTTCGCTGGCATCGCCGGCCGGTGTGGAGGTGGCGTGGGCATTGATGTAGTCGATCTCCGAAGCCTTGAGCCCGGAAGCTTTCATCGCCATCCTGAGCGACCTCGCTGGTCCCTGAACACTGGGGTTGGAAATATGTTCGCCGTTAGACGAAAACCCATAGCCGATGATCTCGCCCAGGATCTTAGCACCCCTTTTCTGTGCCGATTCCAGGCTTTCCACAATCACCGTGGCCGCTCCTCCGCTGGGTACCAGCCCATCGCGGTTTTTGTCGAACGGACGGCTGGCTGCCTGGGGCTGATCTTCACGAACCGAAAAAGCACCCAGCGCATCAAAATTGCCCATAGAATAGATGTTCGTTTCCTGGGCACCGCCGCAGATCACAAGATCCTGCATGCCATTGCGGATGAACATGTAAGCAAGGCCGATCGAATGCGAGCCGCTGGCACACGCTGCACTCACCGTGAAGTTGATGCCCTTCAGCCGGAATATGGTGGCCAGGTTCATGTTTACGGTAGAGTTCAGCACCTGAAATACCGATCCTGATCCCACCATCATGGTATCCTGTTTTGCACGGATGATGTCAATGGCTTCGATCACCGGCTGTGCCGAGCTGTCGTTGCCGAAGATCACGCCGATCTCGTTGGCGTCTATGTAATCCTGCGAAAGGCCGGCATGTTTCAGCGCCTCCACGGTAGACATATAGGCATATTCGCCCTGCTCGGGCAACATGATCCTCGCCCGCCTGTCGAGCACACCTTTCAGCTGCGGGCGCTCCACATACCCGGTTAAACCCGAGCGGTAGCCCAAAGCCTTGCGTTGAGGGTCCAGCACAATACCGGACCGGCCCTGATAGAGCGAGGTTTTTACTTCATCCAGATTTTTACCGATACAGGAATAAATCCCCAAACCGGTAATGACAACCCGATTCATTAGACAGCGATTATTTCAAATTTTAGTTAAACAATGGGTCGGAAATGCCAGTGGCCATAGACATGCTGCATGCATACCATTCCATGCACTGCAAAAATAAGTAAATAAATGAAGTTTGTGATGCATGAAATTCGGCTGAGACAGCACGTGGGGCATTATTTAGAAGATTTCGTTAGGGCGTCCATAGTCGGCGGCAGTTCTCCGGCGGACCGGTATCCTGAGCGGTGGTGGTGCAGTGGGTTGGTGCGAGCGAAGGATCCCCTCGAAGCTTACTGCGAACCTGATCCGGAAGCATCTGCTTCATGCAGTCGCACGCTGTTTCAAGGGGATCCTTCACTCCCGCAGCCCCTCCGCACTCCCATCGTTCAGGATGACGGAACTAAGGTTGAGTCCGAAGAGCCTCGATTACGAATAAAGTCCGCCATTGATCGACAGCACATTCCCGGTAATGTAAGACGCTTTCTGTGATGCAAGGAACGCAACTGCGTCCGCTACCTCGTCAGCTTCGCCGAAACGTTGCATGGGAATCAGGTTTTTCAGGTCAGCTTCTTTCAGGTCCTGGGTCATATCGGTTCGGATGAAACCGGGTGCCACAGCATTCACGGTCACCCCACGGCGGGCTACCTCTTGTGCCAGGGCTTTGGTGGCGCCGATCACACCGGCCTTGGCGGCGGAATAGTTGGTCTGGCCGGGCATACCTTTCAGGCCCGACAGCGAAACGATGTTCACAATACGGCCATACCGTTTCGTGAGCATACCGTTTACCACCAGTCGGGTAACATAATAGAATCCGTCGAGGCTGGAACCGAGGACGTTTTTCCATTGCTCGTCCGTCATCCAGATCATGAGGCTGTCCTGCCGGATGCCCGCATTGTTTACCAGCACTTCGATTATTTTTTCCTTATTAGTTTCCAGCCAGCCGCCCAATACGGAGTCAACGGCGCTTTTGTCGGACACGTCGAATTTCATCAGCTCGCCGTCCGTGCCTTTTTCCCTTACCAGCTCCAGGGTCCGTTGCGCTTCCGTTTCGTTGCTTTTATAATTGATGAGAATGTTGTAGCCCTGCTCCGCCAGTTTCAGGCAAACCGCGCGGCCGATGCCCCTCGATCCCCCGGTAACCAATGCATATTTCATGTGTATGTGCGCTGTGTTTACTAAAAAGTTACATTCTAGCTGATGACCAGACTTGACGACCTGTTGATCAGGTGCTGCTTCACCTTCTGCAAAGCGTGGTACTTCGGCTCGTCTTCAACAAAGGCAGGCATGATGGCCCTGATCTCGTCGTACAACTTATGCGTAGACGACGCAAGCCTTGCATGACACTTCAGGTAATCAATGGCCTGCATCAGGGAAATGCACTGGATGGCCAGCACATCGAACGTATTGTCTATCACCTTGCGTGTGATCAGCGCCGCGTTGCAGCCCATGCTCACAATGTCCTGGTTATCATTGTTGTTCGAAATGCTGTGTAAGTACATGGGGTAAGACAACGTCTGGTTCTCGGCCGTGGTGGAAGTAGCCGTAAACTGCATTCCCTGCATCCCGAAGTTCAGTCCGAGCCTGCCCAGGTTGATGAAAGGGGGCAGTCGCTGGTTGAGCTTGTCGTTCAGCAGGTAGTTCAGCTGCCGCTCAGACAACATACAAAGTTTGGTGACCACGGTCTTCAGCTTGTCCATTTCCAAAGCAACGTAGTCGCCATGGAAATTGCCGCCGTGGTAAACCATCTCACGGCGGTGATCGATGATGGGATTATCGTTTACGGAATTGACCTCATCCTCCAGCACTTTTTCCGTATTCAGCAACGTATCATACACGGGCCCCAGGATCTGGGGAACACAACGAAGTGAGTAGTATTCCTGAACCTTATCGGTGAAAACCGCTTCTTCGATCTTGCGGTGATACAGGTGCTCCGGGCGCTTGCGTACCAGCTTGCTGTCGCCCAGAAATTTCTGCATGGCGGCGGCAACCTGTTGCTGTCCGCGGTGATGTTTTACGGCATTGAGCTCCAATGAGAAATGGTCGTCGAACGACTTCATCAGCTCGTTGGTGATGGCCGAAAGTTTGACGGAGATGTTCAGCAGCTTTTTAGCGTGGATCAGGTTGACGATGCCCACGCCGGTCATGGCAGAGGTTCCGTTCATCAACGACAGGCCCTCACGCAAATGGATCTGCAGCGGACTGATCTTTTCGGCGGCAAATACTTCACGGGTTGACGTGAGCTTTCCTTTATACCATACCTCCCCTTCGCCAATGAGGTTCAGGGCCAGGTGCGCCAGCTGTACCAGGTCTCCGCTGGCCCCTACACCACCGCGCTGGAAAATGCAGGCGCTGATGTTCCGGTTCAGCAGCAGCGTGAGCAGCTCCATCGCCTCTGAATGAATACCCGACGAGCCCTGCATGAGGCCGTTCAGCCTGGCAAGCATGGTGGCGCGGGCCAGGTCTTCAGAAAAAGGTTCGCCGGAGCCTGAAGCGTGACTCCTGATCAGGTTGTACTGCAGCTGCCGCTGGTCTTCTTCGCTGATCTTGTATTGGGCCATGGGACCGAGGCCGGTATTGATCCCGTAAATGATCTTATCTTTTGAATAAGCGCGCAGGAAATCGTAATTGGCCTTCACGGTCTCCAGCGCCTGCGGCTGTAACTGCACCTGCTCACCCTCATAGAGAACCTTAAAAAAATCACCTGCTGTCAGTCTATTCCCGCCTATTGCGATCATGCGTTTCTTGTACTTGATTTTAATCGGGCGAAAATAGCAAAAAGAAGTCAGGAATCACCCTCCTTCGCTATCATCGCGCAGTACCCGGACAAGCTTGGGCGGGCAAAGGAGCCAGGGGCCAGGGGTCAGAAGTCAGAAGTCAGGAGCCAGAAGTCAGAAGATGTCAATCCCTAAAATTGGTTGACCGTTTTATACTAACCAATTACCATTGGGCAAACATGAACCTGAGGTCCTGTTT
>NZ_JAHESF010000029.1 GCF_018598225.1 Chryseosolibacter histidinae
ATGTATACGCCGCCACTCACCACAATGATGTTGCAGAGCAGGGCTGTTGGTCTGATCGTTTCGTAATGTACGCCCATCACGGCCAGCAGGGCCAGGTAGCTTGAGCCGCCGCCAAAACCTACGGAAGCGTAAATGAGTGCGATGGAAAAAAAGCTGACGATGAGAATGAGAAGGTCTGAGTTCATTGATTATCCGCCGATGGTAGACATGGATTCGTGTACCTGCTGATGGTCCGTTCTTCTCTGCTCAGCCTCGAATCCGTTTGCCGCGCGTTGATGGAAGGCGGCGATCAATTTTGATCTCACTTCTTCATCTGTGGCGCCTGAACGCATCAGGTCCCTGATGTTCATCACGCCGTTATCGTACAGGCACGTTTTCAGGATGCCTTGTGCCGTTACCCTGACCCGGTTGCAGGTGCCGCAGAAAGTACGGCTGAAGGCTGCAATGACGCCTACATCGCCGGCGTATCCGGGAATTTTATAATTGTAAGAAGTGGAGTGCGCATCGTCCCTGATCTTTTCGATGTTGGGATGTTGTGACCGGATGTGCTCCAGGATTCTGTTGTAGGTCCAGGTGAGCTTCGGGTAGTGGCTGCCTTCGCCGTTGAAGGGCATCTCTTCGATGAACCTGACAGAGACAGGATGTTCTTTTGTCAGCTCCAGCATGGGCAGGATGTCTTCGGTGTTCTTGCCTTCCATCACCACGGCGTTGATCTTCACGGGGATGTTTTGCTCGAGCAGGAGGTTCAGTGTTTTGAAGGTGTTATCAAATTCATCCCGTAAGGTGATCTGTTTGAATCGTTCCCGGTTCAGCGTATCGAGGCTCAGGTTCACCGAGGCGACGCCGAGCCGTTTTAGTTCCGGAATATGGGGCGCGGTAAGAATGCCGTTGGTGGTGATGTGGAGATCGCGTATACCGGGGATCTCTACGATCCTCCTGATCAGCTGCATCAGGTCATTTCTTACAAACGGTTCTCCTCCTGTTAACCTGACCTTTGACACACCCATGGCCGCCATCGTTGTTACCAGTCGTTCGATCTCTTCGAAGGTGAGCAGCTCTTTTTTCGGAAGGTATTTTATACCCTCCGCAGGCATGCAATAGAAACACCGCAGGTTACACCGGTCCGTAACCGCCAGCCTCAAATAGTTTAATGGCCTCCCGTGATTGTCGTAGATCGTATTCACTGCGTTATTTCCTTCCGTATACATCGAACAGGATTAACAGGATTTGCTGGATGAATGCCTATCCGTAGTCCCTTCAATCCTGTCTAAAGATAAAAGGTTTAATTTAGTTATCCTGCAATCCTGAAAATCCATTATCCATTTAATCCTGTTAATCTAGTCAATCCTTTAATCCTGGTTATATTTGGCCCTGGAACGCAATGTTTTAATTATGGAAGTCACGTCAAGATACAAGGTAAGAGCTTTCGGTATTACGAAAGACATCATTGGGGGGAAGGAAACGGTGGTTGAGATGGAGGGGAGCACAGTAGGTGAATTGAGGCGGTACCTTGTCTCAAGGTATCCGTCGCTCACGGGACTGCGGTCGCTTTTTATCGCGGTGAATCACACCTATGCTGAAGATGCCCAGGGTTTGAGCGAAGCCGATGAGATCGCCCTCATACCCCCGGTTAGTGGGGGGTAAGGCCGGTTCAAAAAGCGTATGTGTAGAGCGATCGCCTGGCGCAACCGGCAAGCGTTCCTCATTTATGAAGTTAATCCTTGATATTTGGTGGTGATATGCCTACATTGACATAACACCGTTTAATGTAAATCAACCTATCTGCTTATGATCAAAATCACAGAAAAAGCAATTGATGTACAGAAGGTCATCGATACTGCCTGCAGCCTGGGAGCTGGGGCAGTAAATGTTTTTATAGGTACCGTTCGCAATACAGCGCATGCCAAGAATGTGCTGTGGCTGGAATATGAAGCATATGAATCCATGGCTGTGGCGGAGATCAAAAAGATCGTCGACGAGGCGTCTCACCGATGGCCATTGCTGGGTTCGGGCGTTAGCCACCGCATCGGAACATTGAAGCCGGGAGAGGTATCTGTAGTGGTAGCGGTTTCAACACCGCACAGGCGTGATTCTTTTGAGGCGTGTCAGTTTATTATCGATAACCTGAAGGAGAAGGCACCCATCTGGAAAAAAGAAGTATTCGAAGATGGTGAAGAATGGATCTCAGCTCAACCGGTTCGCGCCGTTGAAGCTCAGAGCTGATAATAGATAATGATGCTCGTAGTGACCACAACGATGGATACCACCAGCGCTGTGACCAAAATGAGAATGAGATTTCTATTAATGGGATTCGATAAGATGTCGGAATTTGAATTTTTGCTCACGGTTTTCATAAAGCCAAGGGGATTAGACACTATCAGAACAAAGGGGAACAACAATCGTTCCCTTTTTCATTTTTATAAACACGTCACTTCCGTGGCCACGATCATCAGGCCCCGATCGTTTTGCCTGAAAAAAGAACGATTTGCTTGAAGCTGCACCTTGAAGAGATCCTTCAACTGCTTATGAAAGAAGAAGTTACTTTCCAACCTTCAACCTGCTCTCAAGCCACGAGCCTTTTCGGGGTTCAGCTGTCTATAAATCCGGTGAAATACGCGTGATGATTTCAGATAAAAGCGGGTCAACATGTCGAACTGTCCCATTATAACGCAGTGGTTATCCGCAGATGGGAATCAGTAGGCGGTAGGCAATCCCGATAGCTATCGGGACCGATCGCAGGCGATCGGGACAGTAGGCAAAGGACGAGTTACAGCCAATTCCGGTAAGCTTCGTATGGAAACGCAGCACAGTCTTGTACCTCAACGCCCGCCCATTGCCTATTGATCATTGCCTACTGCCTACTATTCATGTAGTTCTCCCCCGCAGTGAGGGCAGCGTTTGTACTTCTTCTTGTTGCCGTGAAGGTGGTCGGTGAGTCCTGACGACAAGATACCTGCAGGCAATGCAAACAGGCCGATCCCGAGTATGGCGATGGCGCCGCCGAGGATCCTTCCTAAGGTGGTGCTGGGGATCATGTCGCCATAACCTACGGTGGTAAGCGTTTCAATGCCCCACCACATGGTGGCCGGGATGCTCGAGAATTTTTCGGGTTGCGCGTCGTGCTCCACATAATACATGATCGTGGACACCATCACCAGCAGGAACACGATGAACATCACGCTTAACACGATCTGCTCCTTGCGCTCGCGCAGCACCGCCTGGATCAGGTTCAGCGCTTTCAGGTAACGGGCGATCTTCAGCACCCTGATGAGCCTGAACAGCCTGATCACCCGGATGAACCGGAGGTCAACGGGTACAAGGTTGAGCGCAATGCTGACGTAGTAGGGAAGGATCGAAAAAAGATCGATGATGGACATAGTGGAAATTCCGTACTGCAACCTTTTCAGCCTGAACTTTGCAAACTTCGGATTCTCCGGGGCTGTCCATATGCGTAATGCGTATTCTATGGTGAAGATCACCACCGAGAAGTATTCGATCTCGTGAAAGAAATCGGCATACACCTCGTTGATCTCCTTCACTGACTCGAGGATGATGGCTACGATGTTGAGAAAAATGAGCGTGATCAGAAGAAGCTCGATGGCTTTGGAGGCACGGCTTCCGGAAGCAGACGGTTCGAGCAGGTTAAAAACCCATTTTCTTAATCTCATGTGGCTCAGGTAAGGGGGTTATTCGTTGTTTAAAATTTAAAATCTTTTTTTCCTCCGGTCTTTTCCAACAGCCTCACTTCCCTGATCACGATGTGATGAGACATCGCCTTGCACATATCGTAAACCGTGAGCGCGGCAACCGTAGCTGCCGTGAGCGCCTCCATCTCCACACCCGTTTTGGCCGACAGGGTGGCGGTGCTGGTGATCACAATGTTCTCGCCTTCAGCTTTGATCTCTACGCTGCAATCTTCCAGCCCCAGCGGATGGCAGAGGGGGATCAGGTCTGATGTTTTCTTGGCCCCCATAATGCCCGCCAGGATCGCGGTTTGGAACACGGGGCCTTTTTTGGTTTGCAGCTCCTGCTGATCGATCTGTGCCATGATCTCGCTGCCAACGTGCACAATAGCCTGCGCCCGGGCTGTACGCCGTGTGATCGCCTTTTCCGATACGTCCACCATGGCAGGATTACCGGTGGTATCAATGTGCGTAAGTTTCCTGTTTTTCATCCTAAATTGGGCCCTCCGGGGGGCACTGGATCGCCCGGAACAGGCTAAAATCCAAAATTAACAATATTTTAAAATGATCAGTGTTCAGGAGGCTTCCGCCAGCATTTTATCTCATTTATACAAACCCGATACAAGAAGGGTACCCCTGCAGGAAGCGGTAGGCTCGGTGCTTGCTGAACCCGTTACCGCTGACCGCGATTTTCCTCCGTTCCACCGCGTTACCATGGATGGCATTGCCATCGCCTTCGATGCCTGGGAGAAGGGCAAAAGAACATTCCTCATCGAGGGTACCCAGGCTGCGGGAGAGCCAAAGAAAACACTGACGAGTGCGGAGAACGCCCTTGAAGTAATGACCGGCGCCATGCTGCCAGCAGGCACAGATACCGTTGTGCGGTATGAAGACCTTGCGATCGAGTCACCCAATGCCACGATCACCGTTGATAACATCACCCGCGGACAAAGCGTGCACCGCCAGGGCCAGGACGCCGCCAGCGGTGAGGTATTATTATCGCCGAACATGATCCTTTCCCCCGCCGAGATAGCCGTGCTGGCATCCGTGGGAAAAACGGTGGTGAAAATAAAGAACTATCCGCGTACGGCTGTGATCGCCAGCGGCGACGAGCTGGTGGAGGTGGGGCAGACACCCTTGCCGCACCAGATCAGGCGCTCCAACACATACGCCATCGAAGCAGCCATGAAGACCCTGGGCTGGAAAGGCGACCAGTTTCATCTGCCTGACGACAAAGACACGCTTCGCCGGTCATTGGAAAAGATCCTGAAGCAATACGATAGCGTGATCCTGTCAGGCGGCGTATCGCAGGGCAAGTTCGATTTTATTCCAGGTGTGCTGGAGTCGCTCGGGGTGAAAAAGGTCTTTCACCAGGTGAGCCAGCGGCCGGGGAAGCCGCTCTGGTTCGGAGCATCGCCGGAAGGAAAAACTGCTTTTGCCCTGCCGGGGAACCCCGTGTCAACGTTCATGTGTTTCTACCGGTATATCCTTCCCTGGTTATGGACGAGTCTCGGAATAGAGCCGCGGCAGGAATACGCCGTGCTGGCAGAAGATTTTACGTTTAAACCCCAGCTAACCTATTTTCTGCAGGTAAGTGTTAAAAATGACGGCGGCATGCTGATGGCGTATCCTGATGCTGGGGGCGGATCGGGCGATTTTGCCAACCTGAAGAAGATCGATGGCTTCCTGGAGTTGCCAATGGAACGGTCGGAATTCAAGGCCGGAGAGTCATTACCTTTTATCCCTTTCCGGGCATAGAAAATAGATTAAATTTGCAATTCTTTGGCCACAAAGGCACTAAGAACACCAAGCAATCACAAAGGAATTTCACCTTCGTGTCTTATAAGTGATCTTTGTGTCTTCGTGGCGAACATTCGAAGCAAGGCTTAATACAAGAATTCAGAAAGAACATGTTTGATAATTTAAGTTTAAAACTCGAAAAAGCTTTTCAGACACTGAAGGGCCAGGGCAGCATCACCGAGATCAACGTGGCATCAACCGTGAAGGAGATCCGCAAGGCGCTGATCGATGCCGACGTTAACTTTAAGGTTGCCAAGGAAGTTACTGACGAAATAAAGGAAAAAGCCCTGGGACAGGATGTGCTCACCGCCATCTCGCCGGGACAGTTGCTGATCAAGATCACCAACGACGAGCTCACCACCCTCATGGGCGGGCAGAGCGAAGATATCCGCATCGAGGGCAGTCCGGCCATTATCCTCATTGCCGGTTTGCAGGGTTCGGGTAAAACAACCTTCTCGGGCAAGCTTGCCAACTACCTGAAGAAGCAGGGACGCCAGGTGCTTTTAACAGCGTGTGATATCTACCGCCCGGCGGCGATCGACCAGTTGAAAGTGCTGGGCGAGCAGGTCGGTGTTGAAGTATACGCAGAGCCCGAGAACAAAGACGCGGTGAAGATCGCGAAGGCGGCCATCGAGCACGCGAAGAAAAACAATCACCGCGTAGTGATCGTCGACACAGCCGGACGTCTTGCTGTAGATGAGGAAATGATGAATGAGATCGCGCGGCTGAAGGATGCCCTCAAACCCTCGGAGACACTGTTCGTGGTCGATTCCATGACAGGTCAGGATGCGGTGAACACGGCGAAGGCCTTCAACGACCGTCTCGACTTCAACGGTGTGGTGCTCACCAAGCTCGACGGTGATTCACGTGGTGGAGCAGCGTTGTCTATCAGAAGGGTAGTGGAGAAGCCCATCAAGTTCATCAGCACAGGTGAGAAGATGGAAGCCATTGACCGCTTCTATCCTGATCGTATGGCGAGCCGGATCCTCGGCATGGGTGACGTGATCTCGCTGGTGGAGAAAGCGCAGATGGCTTATGACGAGGAAGAGGCCAAACGACTCAGCAAAAAGATCCGCAAGAACCAGTTCGATTTTAACGACTTCCTTCAGCAGCTGGAGCAGGTGAAGAAAATGGGTAACATGAAAGACCTGCTGAGCATGATCCCCGGTATGGGCAAAGCCATGAAAGGTGTCGACATCGACGATAATTCTTTCAAACCCATCGAGGCGATCATACGGTCGATGACCATGGCCGAACGCGAGAACCCTGACATTATCAACGGAAGCCGCAAGAACAGGATCTCGAAGGGAAGTGGCAGATCGGTACAGGAGGTGAACAACCTGCTCAAACAATTCAATGACATGCGCAAGCTGATGAAGACCATGAACAAAATGGGTGGAGGCAAACGTGCGCTGTCGGCCCTGAATCCGTTTGGACGTTAGTTGTGCGGTTCAATTTTCGTCTGTCCGGTAAAACCTTTCTTTTGATTTATGCGTTTTACCTATAGTTTACAGGTAATTCTTTTTTATACATAAAATGCCCTTCCCGGGATTTCCCGGGAGGGGCTTTTTACATTAAAACCTCTAAATCTGTCCACCATGAGAATTCTGAGGGCTTTTTTTCTGCCGACGGTTGCCGCCAGCATCTTGTTTCTGCCTGTATTCGCACAGGAAAAACCATTGAGCCCTAAAGAAACCGTGAAGGGTGTGGTCGGCGGTGTTGTCACCGAAGTGGTGTACTGCCGGCCTTCAGCGCGTGGGCGGAAGATGGTGGGCGGAAAAGATCCCTATGGTCAGGTGTGGAGAACAGGTGCCAACGAAGCCACTACCATCGAATTTGATAAAGATGTGCTGATAGAGGGGAAGCGGCTTGAAGAAGGTAAGTACGCGCTCTTCACCATTCCCGGAGAAACCTCGTGGACCATTATTTTCAACAAGGGCTGGAAAGATGCCTGGGGCGCATACGACTATAAACAAAGCGACGATGTTCTGCGTGTTACCGTGAAGTCGCAGAAGCCAAAACAATTCGTGGAAACTTTTACCATCACACCTGAGACCGACCGGGTCAGCCTCACCTGGGAAAATTTTTATGTCGCTTTCCGGGTAAAGGCGCAATAACCAACGGTCAAAAAAAATTAACACGAAGGTCATCATGCAAGGGGCTTTTTTTTAGCATATTGGAATAAAAAAAAGGCAATGCACGTCCTGGGGAGATACGACCGGGTAGACTTACCGGAACTCGGGCTTTACAATATCCACGCCAAGGTAGACACCGGTGCATATACCTGCTGCCTGCACTGCCAGAAGGCTGAAGTTATAGATGGCAGGCTTGAATTTATCCTGCTGGACGAAGAACATCCTGAATTTACCGGAATGAAGTTCGTTTTCAGGGACTTCGAAAAAAAAGACATCAAAAATTCTTTCGGCGAAGTTGAAAAAAGGTTTGTCATTGTAACAACCATCAAGATCTTCGAAGAAGAGATCACCGCTGAATTTTCATTGAGCAACAGGGGATCGCTTAAATTCCCGATACTGATCGGGCGCAAGATTTTAAGGGACAGGTTCCTGATCGATGTCAAGAAAAAAAATTTATCTTACAAAGAGAAGCGCAGATTAAAGCGCATGCAGAAGCGCAAAACGCTCTAAACCACTTTCGACTCCTTTTATGAATATTGCTATACTTTCACGCGACGCAAAACTGTATTCTACCAAACGTCTGAAGCAGGCAGGTGAAGATCGCGGTCACAAAGTAGAGGTCATCGACCATATGAAATGTGTGCTCTTTATCGAGAAGAAGAACCCCATGGTATTGTACAATGGAAAACGTCTCGACTATTTCGATGCCATCATTCCGCGCATTGGTGCCTCTGTCACTTTCTATGGTGCGGCCGTAGTGCGCCAGTTCGAGATGATGAAGGTCTTTACAGCCGTGGAATCGCAGGCACTGATCCGTTCACGTGATAAGCTCAGGAGTCTGCAGATCCTGTCGCGTGCCGGGCTGGGTTTGCCAAAGACGATCTTCATGGATTATTCGCGCGATACCGAAGGGGTGATCGAAGCCGTGGGTGGAGCGCCCGTGGTCATCAAGCTGCTTGAAGGCACGCAAGGCCTTGGTGTTGTGCTGGCGGAGAGCAAGAAAGTGGCTAAATCGGTGATCGAAGCTTTTCACGGCATTCATGCCCGCATCATTGTACAGGAATTTATCAAGGAGGCTAAAGGTGCGGACATCCGTGCATTTGTTGTCAACGGCGAAGTAGTGGGTGCCATGCGCAGGCAGGCAAAAGAAGGCGAGTTCCGCTCCAACCTGCACCGCGGTGGAAGCGCCAAAGTAGTGAAGCTCGACCGTCACGAAAAACATGCCGCCATCATCGCGGCCAAAAAAATGGGACTGGGTGTAGCCGGCGTTGACATGCTTCCGTCTGCCCGGGGCCCGCTGATCCTGGAAGTAAATTCCTCACCCGGCCTCGAAGGCATCGAAGGCGCCACCAAGATCGATATCGCCGGTAAGATCTACCAGTTCATTGAGAAGAACGCCAAAAAGAACAAGATCCAGAAGGATAAGGTGAACGCCTGAAACCCTCCTTCGCCAAGGCTACGGCGGGTAACAAGGAGTCAGAAGCCAGGAGCCAGTAGTCAGGAGTCTGGCTACAATGTTGAGGAGCAGAGATTTTAGAGTTTATATCGTATGGCAAACGCTTTACTGAAAGGTAAAGCGTTTTTTATTTCCTGCATTCATTCGAGATCAGCCTGTGAAAGCGAAACCTAACCTCCAACGAAGGGCCTTCTGGCTCCTGACTCCTGGCTCCTGGCTTCTTTTTAATTTTTTGTACCTTTAACCTTTAAAACCTATACCAGACTCATCTTGAAAGAAGTTAACATCGCGGGTCAGGAGATTCGCCCTGGCGAATTCAGGGAAATCAATATTAACATCGCCCGCCTGCCATCCCATACGCAGATCGATACACCCATCTATGTTTCCAGGGCTATGGAAGACGGGCCCGTGCTTGCCCTGATGGCCGGTATGCATGGCGACGAAATCAACGGGATGGAAGTGGTGCGAAGGATCCTCGACCGTGGCCTGCACCAGGTAAAACGCGGGGCTGTGGTATGCATGCCCATCATCAACGTCTACGGTTTTCTCAACTACTCACGCGATGTACCGGATGGAAAAGATGTGAACCGTTCCTTTCCGGGATCGAAGAGCGGCTCCCTTGCCAGCCGGGTAGCCTATCACCTGATGCATGACGTGATCCCCTTCATCGACTACGGAATTGATTTTCATACGGGAGGTGCCATGCGCGCCAACTATCCCCAGGTGCGTGCCGTGCTGCGCGATGCCCTGAACGTAGACCTCGCCAATGCTTTCAGCGCACCGTTCACCATCGATGCCCCGTTCAGGCCCAACTCCCTTCGCCGCGAAGCTTCGCGCAAAGGCAAGAACATCATCGTTTATGAAGGAGGGGAATCGCTACGCTTCGACACACAGGCCATCGAAGAAGGTGTCTCCGGCACGCTGCGACTCATGAAGCACCTCAACATGATCGACTGGGCCCCTGAGCCGAAAGAACAGAACCGTGTGATCTGGACAACCTCGTGGGTACGCGCTAAACACGCAGGACTTTTTCAACCCAATGTGCAATGTGGCCAGCTGGTACACAAAGGCGAGTGGGTTGGCACCATCACCGATCCCTTCGGTGAATTCAAGGAGCAGGTGAAAGCCCATGAGACGGCCTACGTGATCGGCATGAACAACAGTCCCGTGATCAATGCCGGCGATGCGCTGATGCATTTGGGCATGGACAATTATTGCAAGCTTGAGCAGGCGAACGAGGACTGAAAGGCAACAGCCCGTTTAACTCAAATTCATGTCCAAAAGTAGTAACGCTGAAACAACGCCCTGGTTATTCTGCGGTACAGAAACTCATAATAAACTGTTTTCGGCACCTAACCGCGTGTGTAAAAAAAAGCGACTTTGATTTGCATGCCGCAAAATTGATCTATTTTCATATAGGATGAGCGCGCAATAGATTTCCCGAGTTGTTCAAGCGCGTGCACGTTACGCTTCATGGCAGAGCGACCTCAAATGCCATCATCCGTTTTTGATCTCTGTTGGCCGTTGTCTCTGTTTCTGACGAAACTGATCGGATCTCTTATTCATTATCCAAAAGCAATATGATGCTATTGAAAGACCCCTTGCGAAGTTCCGGCGCACTCATTGCCGGCATCCTTCTCTCATTCAGTGTTGATGCGCAGTCCATCGTTTCGAGCGCATCTGCGGGCTGTTTAAATGCGACGGTCTCTTATTCGTTATCGAGCACATCAGGGATCGTCAGCACGCCGAGCTGGTCCATTGTCTCCGGCGCAGGCAGCATGAGCTCCGTGCAGGGAAGCGCCACAACAGTTTCGTGGCGAAGTTCCGGCACGGTGCAGGTGTCTTTCCCGATCCTCGTAAATGGCACAGTAGTGGCACAGACCAGAACAGCATCCTTTACACTTTACAGTGGGGGCACCGTGTCTGGTCCTTCCAGTGTTTGTGCGGGTGAGTCGGGAACATTGACCGTTTCCGGCGCTCCATCCGGTACACAGGTATGGCAATCGTGCACCAGCGGGTGCGCTTCGATCACCGACACGGGCTGGTCAACAATGTCAGGCGGGTCATTTACAAACCTTACAACGAGCACATCCTTTCGGGTAAAAGTTACGGTGCCTTCCTGCGGTGTTGTTTATTCCGATGTAAAAACCGTTACCGTTAAACCTTACCCGGCGGCAACTATTTCACCCACCGGTACATTGAAGATCTGTTCCACCTGTTCGCAGCAATGTCCCTGTTCGCGGTCTATACAAGCTTCAGGCGGCACCAGTTATCAATGGAAGAAAGATGGTGTTGATATTACAGGAGCGCTGTCAGCTACTTATTCAGCGAACCAGCCCGGAAGTTACACCGCGGCAGTTACCCTTGATGGCTGCACAAAAATTTCGCCGGCGTTGGTACTCGTCAAAAATGTGCTCCCGGTAGCGAATGCTGGTCCCGATAAAACAATCGTGCTGCCTGAGAACACGGTGACCCTGATTGGCTCAGGTACGGATAGCGACGGCACCATTGTTTCCTATACGTGGACGAAAGTCTCAGGCCCGCCCGCGGTCTTGAGCGGGACACCTCCCGCTACCATCACGTTATCGGATCTTGTTTATGGAACGTATGTTTTTGCATTGGTAGTGAAAGACGATTCGGGAGAATCATCTTTGCCCGATCAGGTAACGATCACCGTGGCCTACCCGCCCAACAACTATAACTGGATCAAAGAAACCACGGTGCAGGTGGAAGGTAAAAAAACAGATGCGGATGTCTCGGCCCTGCAAATAGCCACAGGGCAAAAGAGTCTGACCTGGAATTATTTCGACGGCCTTGGCAGAAAAATGCAGTCGTTGAATGTGCAGGGCTCGCCGCTGGCCAAAGATGTGGTTCAGGCTGTTGTTTACGATGCATTCAACAGAGAAAAGGTCAAATATCTTCCTTATGTTTCTTCAGACGTAAATGGCTACTATAAGGTGAACCCCGTCGGAACCCCTGACAATAATTCAATTCCTTCAAACTATTCAAGCTCACCTCACGGCAAGTTCTACAACAACGCAACAACGGACGGGGTAGTTAACGACCCGAGTCCATACGCGGTAACGATATTTGAGCCTTCTCCGCTGAATCGGGTGATCGAGCAGGGAGCGCCCGGATCCGCCTGGCAACCCGATGGCGCGGACTCGTATGGTTCTGCCGACCGGACCATCAAGCAGGGTTACGAGACCAACGCTGCCAATGAGGTGCTGTTATGGAGCTGCACATACCCTACGGGTTCCGCTTCGCTGGCGCGGGTGAATGCTGGAACAGCGGCATCGCCGATCTATTATGCTGCCGGAGATCTCTACCTGAACCGGAGCCGTGACGAAGAATATCATGAAACGATCGAATACAAAGACAAGCACGGGCAGGTGATATTGAAAAAAGTTGAAGCTGCCCCGGGAGTCTGGGCAGAGACTTATCACATCTATGATATTTTCGGAAACCTGGTCTGTGTCATTCCTCCCCAGGCTGTATCAAAACTGGCAACCGATTATCACCATGCTACCGCCACCGCGGCCACGAAAGAAAATTTTCTCAGGCGCTGGACTTTTAGGTATAAATATGACGCGCGCCGGAGGATGATCCAGAAACAAGTACCCGGTGCGGGGCAGGTGCTCATGGTGTACGATGACCGCGACCGTTTGGTGCTGACCCAGGACAGTGTACAACGATTTGCATCTCCCAGGCAATGGGAGTTCACCAAATATGACGAGTTGAACCAGCCCATCGCCACCGGCATAAAAGATACGGCGGCTACGCTTACCCAGGCTCAGATGCAGGGTGTGGTTAATAATTTTTACGCCACGAAAACCTGGGCGCGGTTCGGCGAAAGATACACGGGAACAGACTTGCATGGATATACGAATGTTAGCTACCCCGTTGTTACTTCCGGCGCCACCATCAACCCCAATAGTTATCACTCGGTAAGCTACTATGATAACTATGCGCACCGGGAGAATTTATACAATAGCGCTGCTTACCAGTTTAAAGCAGATGACCTTCCTGGCGAACAGAAGACAAATTACAACGAGCGCCTCAAAAATCAGGTTACAGGAACCAGGGTAAGAGTGCTCGACGGAGGCGGTTATACGTGGCTTAATTCCGTGCTTTATTATGACGACGAGTACCGTGTTATTCAGAGCATTGCCGACAACTACAAAGGAGGCATCGACCGCACTACCAATGTGCTGGACTTTACCGGCAAAATACGCAAGACAAAAGTTGTGCACACCACGTACGATGTATGCTGGAAAGAACACGATGGCGCGATCCAGACCGGCAACCGCCTGGTGAGAACAAATAGTACCAATGGGTGGGGACAAAGCGGCGCAGCTTCGGTGCAGCAGCTCGCTGCGGGGCAGAACGGATGGATGGAAGCGATTGTCTCGGAGACGAACACCAACCGCATGATTGGACTTTCGGATGCCAACGTCAACACTGATTTTAACACCATCGATTATGCGCTGTACCTCAACGCCAGTACCCTGTCCGTTCGGGAAAATGGTGTTGCCAAAACAACTTTCACAGGCACATTAAGCCCGGGCGATGTGGTGCGCATCGAACGCACTGGCACTACCATTACCTATCGATGGAAAAATAACGTTTACACTTCTCTGGTGCCGTCAACCACCCTTCTGATGGCAGATGCGTCTATTTATACAACCGGTGGATCGCTGGCTGGCGTTCGTGCATCGTTTGCTGCCACCAGCAACAGCGTTACCCGCGCGTATATTTATGATCATGCAAACCGGTTAAAAGAAGTCTGGCATGCCATTGATGGCGCCACCGCTGTGAAGATCATTCACAACCAGTATAACGAGCTGGGTCAATTGATGGATAAAAAACTGCACAGCACGCTGGCCAACGCCAGTGACGCAAAACAAAGTGTTGATTACCGGTACAACATCCGTGGCTGGCTCACGTCAGTGAACAACGCAACGCTGACTGATGATGACGATGTAACCAATGATGACACCGGAGATTACTTCGGAATGAACCTTGCCTACAATGTGTCGGATCCTGCACTGGGTAATACCGCACGCTACAACGGCAACATCAGCGGCATGACCTGGAGCAAGTACCTCGGCCTGGGTGACGTGAAGCAGCATGGGTATGTGTATGCGTACGATGCTATGAACCGGCTCAGCACCGCCACACACAAAGCGCTCACTGCGCCCGGTACATGGACGGCGGGGCAATATGACGAAAGCGGACTAACCTATGACCTGAACGGAAATATCACCCACCTCGATCGCAAAGGCGATGGCGGTGTGCAGATCGATAACCTCACTTACAATTACGGCACCGGGATCACCACCGGCAATAAATTGCTTTATGTGCAGGACAACACCACGGACGCCACCCATAAAGCGCAGGGGTTCAGAGATGGCAACACCGGTACGGCTACTGATTATACTTATGACCTGAACGGCAACCTGACCCGGGACCTCAACAAAGGTGTCGGCACCAGCCTCACCGATGCCAGCAACCTGATCAAATACAATTTCCTCAACCTTCCTGAAACGATCACCAAAGATGGAAGCTCCATTCGTTACATCTATGATGCTGTCGGGCGCAAGCTTGCCCAGGTTGTTACCTCCGGCACCTCGGTAAAGCAGACCGACTATGCTGGTGAGTTTATTTATGAGAACGACGTGCTTCAGTTCATCAATCACGACGAGGGAAGGGTAGTGGTGGCAAAGAGTAAGCTCCTGTACATCAACGGTTGTGATACACTGAATGCGGCGATGACGGCTGTTAATGCGACGTTGTCTGTGAGCACAGCCAATGGAGAAAAATACGTTACAGCAACCGCCACCGGTACCGCTGCAGGCACAGGCATTTTTCCGTTCGCCGGAACGATCGCTGTTACGCCAGGTGCACGTTATCGTATCAGGGCGAAAGGCTACCGTGGAACCAGTGTGGCCTACCTACAGGTAAAGGCGGGGGCTGTGTTGCTGAATTCAACCGGAGCGGCGTTGCCGGCCAGCGCCACGGCAGAAACATGGGTGGAGCAGATCGTGACCATACCTGCGGGACAAACCACCCTGCAGGCTGGTGTGACCTGGACCAGTGTAACGGTAGGAGAGACCCTCTACCTCAATGACTTTGAGATCACCAGGCTGGAGAGCACGACACCGGAGTATCAGTATCACCTGAAAGATCACCTGGGCAACGTACACCTTACATTCACAACAAAAGATGAAACTGATCTTGGCCTGGCTACCCTGGAGACCGTCAATGCTGGCGGTGAGGAAGGCAAGTTTCTGTATTACAACGAGGCGGTGAAGATAAATCACCAGATCTGGGATCACACCAACCTGGGAGGCACCAGCTATGCCACACGTTTAACAGGAGGCAATACAGACGAAATATATGGGCTGACCAAAACGCTGAGCGTGATGCCCGGCGATAAGGTGAACCTGGAAGTGTACGCCAAATACCTCGACCCTGTGAGCGGTCATCGGAGCACAGCACTCAATAATTTCATCATCTCCATTCTCAACGGCACCGCACCGCAGGGAACTTTTGTTGATGGCGGCGCCGCAGGCAGCATCGGGGACGCAACCTTCCCGATAGACGGCATCGATCATAGCAGCGAGACGGGTGAGCCTCCCAAGGCTTACCTTAACTACATTTTGTTTGACAGGGCTATGAACACGGTGCTGGACCTGGGTTTCCAACGCATCACCACCAACAGCAGGGAATACGGCCAGGACGCCAGCCATGATCGTTTGGCATTCGACGGACCCAACCAGATCCTGATCAAAGAACCAGGGTACATGTACATCTATCTCAGCAACGAGAATGAAACAAATGTGGAGGTCTACTTTGATGACTTCAGGGTTGAGCATATTAAATCGCCCGTGGTGCAGGTGGACGATTATTATCCGTATGGGTTGCCTTACAACTCATCGCGAAGAGAAAACAGTAGCGAAAATTCATATTTGTATAACGATGGATCGGAGAGACAAGATGAGTTGGCTATAGACGTGGACGCTACAGAATTCAGGATGTACGATCCGGCGCTTGGAAGGTGGTGGCAGGTTGATCCGTTGTCTGATGAGGATGATCTGATTGATCTCTCCCCTTATAATTATAGTTACAATAACCCCGTTCGGTACAATGACCCTAAAGGTGATAAAGGAAGGCCCGGCAGGCCTGCAGCTGCTATGCGATACCAGGCTACCCCGGCTTATCGCACGGTCGTGCATAGTCAGATGATAAGAACATCTTATAAATATCAGAACAGGTGGCAGAAACAGCCGGGAGGAAAAGTTGAAGTTGGTAATGCGGAAAACCCTCAAACAAAGACAGGAAAATGGGTTAAGATCATGATGGACCTATACGGTGATTTCAAAGGGTATAATGACTTTGTGGTCGAGCGGCATGAGCTTATTCAGACTTATGAGGGAGGATCCTCCTCTCGTGAAAATAAATTTTTCCTGGTGGGTCCTGGCGCTGCTAAATTGGAGGCCCTGGAAATGGCGTACGAGAAAGATGCCAATAAAGCTTTCGATCAGAAATTCGCAGCTTTTGCCAGTCAAAAATTAGGAAAGGATTTTAATTCCTTAAGCGCCGAGGATCAGGCAAAGTTCAAAAATGAAAATTCATCCGTGGCGGCGTTGCTCAGTTCAATGGTTCGGGTTGAGTTAGGCCCTTCGCCCAAGGAGCAGGTGGTTCAAAAGATATTGGAATTGCTAAAACAAGGAGTTGTTGTGCCTAAGAGGGAGGTAAGAGATCTGCCTGGGGTAGGACCCGGCAGATAACAGGCACAGCGTACACTACAAGAATTAAATAAACATCGACCCTATGAAGACCCTTTTACGCATCAGCATGATCTCATCATTGATCATGTACTTTTCTTTCCCGCGTTGTGCAGCGCAGGACCTTGAACGCCTCATCCCAAAAACAACACCTCCGGCACCGGAGGCTGCTTCGTTGGGGAAGTATGGTGAGATACCGGTAAGCCATTATACCGGAGTGCCCAATATTTCCATTCCCATCTATGAGATCAGGTCCAGGGATATCACCTTACCTGTTTCTATCAGTTACCATGCTTCCGGTATGCAGGTGAAGGAAGAAGCCAGTTGGGTGGGATTGGGATGGACCCTGAATGCGGGAGGTGCTGTGACCAGGAGTATCCGCGGTGGCGATGATTTCGGTGGCGCCTTCTGCTACTGGTCAAACCGATCCAACATGCCCCCGGCTCCGGCAAAGAATCCCCATGAAGATCCTTTTCAGATCCTTTATTTCAACCAGAATACCCCGACATTGACAGTGTACTTTCCGGGCGATACCAGAAATTACTATGGCGATCTCATCGATGCGTCGCGTGACTGGGCCTCTGACATTTACTACTTCAGCTGCGGCGAACTGAACGGCAAATTCGTCATCGACAGGAACGGCGACTTTGTGCCCGTGGACCATCAGGATATAAAGATCGAGATGTTCAACAGAAAATATCCCAATGCCAACTGTGCGGGATCAGGTGAATTTGGAGGATGGAAAATAACGGCCGCAGATGGAACACAATATTTCTTCGGAGAACCGGATTGTTCACCCGCGAATAATACCTATAGTCCATATTATCAATGCAGCAATACGAATACGGTTGCCAAAAACGTGAACGGATTTACCCAGGCTGTCAATATGCTGAATTTGGGTGGCAGCCCCATCACTTCCTGGTTTGTAAAAAAGATCGTTTCTCCCATGGGAGAGGAAATAACCTTCGAGTATGACAAAGCTGCGAGCTCGCTTGATTTTATTGCTCCCATACCCGATTACTCACAGTACTTTATTCATGGCGAGGGCACTTACTGTAATGAGCAAGGCTATTCACCTACGGAAGGCAGGGTCAGCGTATCGTACACGGTCCATCAACCGCATTATCTGCGACAGATCAATTTTAAAAACGGGTATATCAAATTGAATCGGGACCCGGTTAAAAGACAGGATCT
This sequence comes from Chryseosolibacter histidinae, assembly GCF_018598225.1. GTDB lineage: Bacteria > Bacteroidota > Bacteroidia > Cytophagales > Cyclobacteriaceae > Chryseosolibacter > Chryseosolibacter histidini. Next base: position 18,059 of record NZ_JAHESF010000029.1, read on the forward strand.
TTCCGGTGCCGAAAGATTGTCTGACATCCAGGTATTCCAGCGGTCATCTGTTACCGGAGAAGAAAAGATCATCCGCACTTTCCAGTTCAAGAACAATGCGTACTTCACTTCTGCAAACGATGTGTCACCTAACTACAATGGTCTTTTGCCAGGCGCAGGTGACGGGCTCGGGGGTTTTATCAATGATTTCGCATCTGCTAACGGAAAACGGCTGAAGCTGACAGGGCTGATAGAGTCCAACGGCACGCTGAAGAAACTTCATCAGTTCGAGTATACAACAACAGACCTTCCCAGGAAAACTTCTCACAGCGTTGACCACTGGGGACATTTCAACGCGATAGACAACGCCAACCTTGTTCCAGAGGTCTACTGGCCATCGCATACCTTCTATGTTCAAAGGCCTAACGACCCCGCGCCTGTGGCATTCATTGTGGCGGGACAACATATCAGCGGTGCCGTGCGTACAGCAAACGGTGTCTCAGCCCAGGCCGCGCTGCTGAAGAAAGTGATCTATCCAACAGGAGGGTGGACTGAATTCTTCTTCGAGGCGAACCAGTTTACAGAAGATAACACCCTCAAAAGCGGCGGCGGGCTTCGTGTGGCGAAAGTTCAGGATACGGATCCTGTCACAAACAAAACGATCACCAGGGCGTATCGCTATCAGAACGGTAAACAGATCACGCCGGTGCGGAACTTCATGGTCAAGTATTGCGGGTACAGCTCGGCGAGCACTACAGGCTGCGGAGGTCTCGTGTGTGACGGTCCCAATGGGGGATGGTATACATCCCTGTCTCCAGCCCTGTACCGGTACAGCTCTCCCATCTATCCCATGAGCAACGCCGCGGCTGGAAGTCCGGTGGGTTACGATCGTGTTGAACTCTGGAACGGTGAAAATGCGGAGAACGGAAAAACGGCCTATGAATTTCACAATGAGCCGGATCAGGTGCTGCCCGTTGATAAGCATGGATTTGCTTACTGGCCTGGCATACCCGGCCTGTCAGACCCTCAGAATGGGAACCTTCTTTGGCAAACAGAATATGCGAAGGATGCAACCCAGTCAACAGGCTTCCGCGCTATAAAATCCGTCAAAAATAATTATGTCGATTTTTCGGCATCGTGGGCCAATAAGACAAAATACCTGTGGAATATTTTTGTGCACATACAGCCTTCCTCCGGAGGCACTACTTCAGCAAGCGTTGGCGCGTGGACCTATCCCGTAGCCACAACGTGGAATCATTTGACCAGTACGGAAGAACGTCTTTTTACACCCGGCCAGCCCGACGTCGTGACAAACACCCGCTACGGGTATCACAATGCAACCCCATCCACAACCAAACATCACCAGCTTCTCTCCAAATCAACTACCAACAGCGACGGATTGATCAAGACCTCCCTGTACTATTACCCGCCGGATTACAACGCCGGGACCATGAGCGGCGTTATCGGCACTTTGAATTCCAGGAACTTTAGGAGCAGGGTGATCGAAGAGAGGATCATCGACGGAGAAACGAGTGGCAATGCCCTGGGAGGATCAGTTACCCGTTACAACGCACTGGGACAACCTACGCAGATCCACATGGCTGAGACAACACTACCGGTATCAGGTATCGTGCAGGATCCGAATAGCATTATTCCAGGCACCGGCCTTTACAAGCAGCGGGCTGATATTTCTTATGATGCCAACAACAACATCAGCACGCAGAAGAAGCTCAACGATGTACCGGTTACCTATCTGTGGGCATATGGCAATACCCTGCCCGTTGCAGAGGTAAAAAATGCCGTCCAAAAAACGATTACGGAGATCATTACACCTGCGCCAGTTCCTTTAAGTACGGTTACCAACGGGCAGATGTCAGATTTTGAGCTGATGGGATACTTTGACGTGACCGAAGCACAAACATTATACTTCGACCGTACTACCCAGGTGATCGCCGGATCATCGCCAAACGCCATTATTGAATTCCAGATCAAGGATGAAAATGGAAATTTTGAATATGGACCTTCTACAACACCCTATTTTCCCCTTGCATTACCGGTGGGAAGACATTTTTTGTATCACAAAAGCAACATTACGTGGGCAGAAGGTCCAGGCGGCGGAGATCTTCAGATCACTCTTACAGTGAGCTACACGGTGACACATACGAGAAACATGCAGGATATCTTTTATACGAGCTTCGAAGAGAGCATAGAGCATGTTTCATCTGAAGCCAGAACTGGTACCCGAAGTTATAACGGTACTTACATCATACCCAAACCTGTAACAAACGGAGCCTATATTCTTTCGTATTGGCGGAAGCCTTCAACTTCCGGAGGTGCCTGGACCCTGTTCGAGAGCACAGTGAATATTGTTGCAGCTTCGAACGATATTGTTGTGGGAGGCACCGGATACCTTGTGGATGAGGTGCGGTTTTACCCTGCCGGAGCGCAGATGACCACGTACACCTATGACCCCCTGACCGGCATGACCAGCGCCACCGATGCCAACAACAGGTCGAAATATTTCGACTATGATGACCTTGGGAGATTGATCCGCATCAGGAATGATGAAGGTGATATCGAAAAACACTATACCTATAATTATAAGCAGTAAGGGTTTTCTACGCTTTACTGCTTATGCTACACTACCGGGGAGGCAGCAATGACACGGACAACTAGATTGTAATCGTATCTTGCGCCTCGTATCCGATAGCTACCGAGATGTTCTTCTACCTTCTAAATTGTTTTTTCGTCTTTGGATAACCTGCCGGAACCTGAATTTCTGCCTACTTTCGTGTTACTAACCTGTATCCGATGAAGGCACTGAAATGGATCCTGATCTTTGGCTTCCTGGGCGCGGTTGCCTGGGTAACGTATCAATGGTATGTGAACACAGCGGATGTCTCGGCAGACGCGCTGAGCTTTGTGCCTTCCGATGCCATCTATTATGTGACAACAGACGATCCGATCGGCACCTGGAAAGAGATCGCACGCTCAGATGCCTGGGCGCACCTGCAGAAGAACACTTACTTCGCATCCCTCACAGCGTCTGCCAACAGCCTTGATTCGATGATCCATGACAATGACCTGCTGTTCGACCTGATCGGCTCGCGGGCATTGCTGGCGTCAGCCCACATGACCGGCCCGAAAGAATATGATTTTTTATTTCTCGTAGACCTGAAAGAAGTTTCCGGCATAAAATTCCTCAATGACTATCTGACCACATTCTCTACGGAAGGTTTTACCGTGCGCAAGGAGAAACATGGCACCGAAGACCTCGTGATCCTGCATCATCCCGCAGACAAAACCAACCTGTACCTAAGTTTGCCCGGAGGTTTTCTGCTTGCCTCTTACAATCGTAAGATCATCACCTCGGCCCTTGATGCGCACGCGGGTACCGATAATCTTGCCGCGCATGCCCTGGTGAACAATGCAGACCAGGTTGCCGGCAATGGCCTGCTGAAATTCTACCTGAACTACGCCATGCTTCCGCAGTTCATGACGGCCTATTCCAGCGGCACCAATGAGTATGTGAACCGGCTCTCCAAAGCCCTGCAGACCTCGGGCCTGAGTGTGACCGTTGAGAACGAGCTCATCAAGGCTACGGGCAATACCTACGTCAACGACTCGGTGGAGTCTTATCTGAAAACGCTGGCGATCTCCGGACGCGGCGCCACGGAGTTCACAGAGATCGCACCACAACGAACCGCCTTCTGCCTTGGGCTGGGATTCAGCAGCTTCAGTGAGTTCTTTACCAATTTCGAGAAGAATGTTCAGGAAGATGTGACCGAATACGGCAACTACCGCGAGAACCTGAAGCAGGTGGAGAATTACCTCAATATAGACCTGCAGGAAAATTTTATCAACTGGATCGGCGATGAAGTGGCCCTGCTCGAGCTGCAGTCTCATGGAAAAGGTGTGGATAACGAGACCGCGCTGGTGCTGAAGGCAGGCAATATTGAAAAGGCGCGGAAAGACCTTGAGCATATCGAAAAAATGGTGCGCAAGAAAACACCGGTGAAATTTAAATCGGTGGATCACCGTGGCTACAAGATCAGCTACCTGAGCATGAAAGGATTGTTCAAAGCGCTGCTCGGAAAATTCTTCGCGCGTTACGATAAGCCTTATTATACCATCGTGAACAACTTTGTCATCTTCAGCAACCACCCGCAAACACTGAAGAGCATCATTGACGACTATCTCGACAAGAACACGCTTGTTAAGTCAGACGAGTTCAGGGCTTTCAGAAAAGAATTCGATGACGAAGGCTCTGTATTTATTTATCTCAATACCCCCGTGCTCTTCAACACTGTGAAGAAGCTGGTGGATAGCCCCACGCGCAGTGATATGGACCGCAACAAGGAGTATATTGTGTGCTTCCGCCAGGTGGGATTTCAGCTGGTGCCCGACAACGGTAATTTTAAAACAACACTGGCCGAGCAGTTCGTAGCGCCGGAGCCTGCGCCAGTGCTGGTGGCTACCGCAGATACGGCCGCTGACTCGCTTACCGAACAGGAGGAACCCGCACCACTCCAGGCGATGGTCACCACGGAAGCATCGGACCCCATGGAGCTTCCGTACATCTATGCGCAGGACCTCAATAAGACTTCTTATACTGCTTATTTTCCCGACAGCACCGTGCAGTTGCGTGTTGAGCTGAGGAATGGCTTCAAGGATGGATCATACACCGAGTACCATGCTAACGGTGAGGTGAAAATGCGCGGCCACTTCAAACGCGACCAACGCGACGGCCTCTGGCGCCTCTATGATGAAGACGGAAAACAGGTGCTGAAGCGCAGTTACCATGAAGGGGAGATCGTCAGGGAGAAGAGCAGGGACTGAACGTCAATGCTACACAAAAGATGTTTACATAAACATGAAATTTCAATGCGAAGACTGAATGTTTAAACAATTTAACATTCTGATATCGCTGTCCTTTTTCAATTGAATTTCGCGCCTCATCATTATAAACTGCGTGCATCCGGTGTGTGTACGTTGCGTGTATCAAGCATCAAAAAATACACGCAACTTACAGTCAGCATGTTGAGTATACCTGCATTCGATTTCGGGTTCCTCCTCTTTATACTTTCAGTGACTCACTTTAAATTTAATTTTATTAACAATTTGGTAATTGAGTTTACCGATTTCATGTAACAGAGTCACACTACGTTTGTCATCTACCACTTAACCATAATTTGAATGCTAAAAAATCTACCAACCTCCCAAAAAATTTTCGCGTGTATTGTTCTTCTGGTCTTGTGTTGCGGCGGCAATGCATGGTCACAGACAGTCAGCGGAGTGGTTTCCGACAGCCTTAAGAGTCCGCTGCCGGGAACAAGTATACTGATCAAGGGCACTACCATTGGAACCACTACCGATGCCAATGGAGCCTACACGCTGACGAGCCCCGAGCTTGTATCATCCCAGAGCGTTCTCGTCTTCAGCTTCATCGGATTTAAAACGCGGGAAATCACCTATAAAGGTGGCTCAACGCTGAACGTGAGCTTGCAGGAAGACGGCGCAACGCTGAACGAAGTAGTGGTAACGGCGCTGGGTATCAAGCGTGAAGAGAAAGCGTTGGGTTATTCCACGCAAACGCTGAATGAGAACCAGATGACCGACGCCCGCTCGAATAACTGGTCGGCAGCGCTCTCGGGCAAAGTGGCCGGTCTTAGTTTGCTCTCTTCAGGTGCCGGTCCTTTGAACTCATCGCGCATCAAGCTGCGGGGTGACAACTCTTTTGTGACCAACACCAATTCCGCCCTCATTGTGCTTGACGGTGTACCGATGAATACGAACATGGCGAGCTCCGGTGTGAGCAGTGCCTACGGAGCAGGCTCTGGCAACGATGTGCCGATCGACTTCGGTAACGGCATCGCCGATATCAATCCCGATGATATCGAAAGCATCACGGTATTGAAGGGGCCGAGCGCCGCAGCACTTTACGGTAGCCGTGGTGGTCATGGTGCCATCATCATTACCACGAAATCAGGCGCGCGCAAGAACAAAGGCCTGGGTGTTACCATCAACTCCAACATCAGCTTCAATGATGTGTTGAAGTGGCCGGATTACCAGTATGAATATGGCCAGGGCACAGGCAAGGCCTTCAATACAAATGGCGAGATGTATTATTCTTATGGTGCCACGGCTGACGGCGCCAGCACAGGTGGTACCAGCAGCGCTTTCGGCCCGAAGTTCAACGGCCAGGAGTACTACCAGTATGATCCTGCCACCGAGGGAACATCTGCCGAGCGTCTTCCCTGGAAGCCTTATAAAGATAATGTGAAAGGGTTCTGGCGCACCGGGTCAACCGTGGCCAACAGCATCTCTATCGAAGGTGGTAATGATAAAGGCTCTGCGAGGGCTTCTATCACCCATACGAAGAATGAGTGGATCATGCCCAACACTGGCTATGAGCGCATCAACGCCGCATTCAGCGCCAACTATAAAGTGTCAGACAAGATCAGGATCGCCAGCAAGATCAATTATACCAATAAGAAAAGCGACAACCTTCCGGCAACGGGATACAATAACCAGTCGATCTCTTATTTTATGATCTTCCAGAATCCGAACGTTGACCTGAAATGGTATGAGCCCCGCTGGAAAAAGGATAAGTACCAGGTAGACCAGATCCACCCTTTCAGCTCGTTCATCGACAACCCGTATGTGATCGCTTATGACATGACCAATTCTGTGGTTAACAATGGTATTGTCGGCAACATATCGGCCACCTACGAGATCTCCAAAAAGTTCGAAGTGTTGGTGCGTACTTCCTTAACCATGAACCAGGAAGAGCGCGAGCAACGCCGCCCCTACAGCACGGCCAATTTTCAGAAAGGCTATTACAAAGTGCAGAACATAGGTTATTCTGAGATGAACTCCGACTTCCTGCTTACCTATAAAGACAAGTTATCGGACCGTTTTGATATCCGGATCTCGGCAGGGGGCAATACCATGAAAAGGAACCTCGATCAGATGAATGCCTATGTTGAAGGCCTGGTGATCCCCGCGCTTTACAAATTGTCGAACGGTGTTACCACGCCCATGGTGTCTACCATCGATAACGATAAAATGATCAACAGCTTTTATGGATTGGCGGCTTTGTCTTTTGACGATAAGATCTTCGTTGACCTGACCGCCCGCAACGACTGGTCAAGCACATTGCCAAGCCAGTACAATTCATACTTTTATCCTTCCATCAGCTCGAGCTTTATTTTGAGCGAGATCTTCACGTTGCCTTCCATCATCTCTTATGCCAAGCTCAGGCTGGCCGTTGCCTCTGTCGGTTCTGATGGCGACCCTTATCAGACCAGTAAGTATTATGATGTGAGCGAGTTTCCCGGGTCAGGATCTGCTCCCACTACCTTGTATAATGCGAAGATCAAACCCGAGCTCAATACCAACTATGAAGCAGGTCTCGAGTACATGATGTTCGAAAGAAGAGTAGGATTGAACCTCACGGTGTACAGGAATCTTACAACAAACCATATCGTTCCCATTCCGATCGATCCTACCACGGGATTCAGCAGGGCTGTGATCAATGCAGGTGAAGTTCGCAACCAGGGCGTTGAGGTTGTGTTGAACGGTACCCCCGTGCGCACCCCTGGCTTCAGCTGGAATACTACCATCACCTGGGCGAAGAACTACAATAAAGTGTTGTCGTTACCTGCAGAGCTTGGTGAAAGAATGGACCTCGGCACTGGCGGAAATGCTACCATTGCGGCAACCGTGGGCGGTACTACCGGCGACGTTTATGGCTTCGGTTTCCTGCGCGCACCTGATGGACAGATCATTTACAATTCAAGTGGCCTTCCTGCCCGCCCGGAGACCATCCAGTATATCGGCAATGCTTATGCCGACTGGAAAGGTGGCGTGCTCAACGAATTCACGTACAAAAACTTCAGGTTCAACTTCCTGATCGACGGCCAGTACGGTGGCATCATCTATTCGCAAACACACCACAAAATGTCGGAGCAGGGCAAGCTGAAGAGCACGCTGATGGGCCGCGAAGAAGGGTATATCATCGGAAAAGGTGTTGTGGCTAACGGCGACGGAACGTATTCGCCCAACACCACGCAGGTGCAGGTGCCGGATTATTATGCCGACTACTATCGCAGGGCGAATGTGGAATCAAACTCATTCGACGCATCTTATGTGAAGTTAAGGGAAGTTCGCTTTGAGTACAGTCTTCCGAAGAGCCTGCTGAGCAGAACACCACTGAATGCGGTGAGTGTGGCATTGTACGGTCGTGACCTGGCGATGATTACCAAGTTCCCCATGTTCGACCCCGAAACTGCTGCGCTGAATGGAAGCACGCTGCTGCCGGGCGTTGAGATAGGTCAGATGCCTACGCCGCGAACGTATGGTGTGAACGTTACTTTGAAACTGTAATTTCCTAAAATTGATCATGCTGAGAGCGCTTGTGTTTGATGACGCTCTCATAAACAGAAAAATATTTATGATAAAAAATATCAAGAAAATATCGATCATGTTGCTGTTGGTTGCAGGGGTCAACTTTTCCTGCACCGAGGGCTTCGAAGAACTGAATACCGACCCGAACAGAACTGAAAAGATCAGCCCGGGAACGTTGCTCAATCCCATCCTGTATTCGATGGCAACTTTCAACACGCTGCGTGCCGACGACTTCACCTTCCACATTATGCAGGTGACACTACCTTATCCCAGCAATTCAGGTGGTGTGCACCGGTACGATATCGGCGAAAGTGCCGGTAACTCAACCTGGAACACTTACTATCGCTGGCTTAACAACGTGCGTGAGCTGAAGGAAGCTGCCATTGCTGCACCGGATGCGAACTACGAAGCCGTTGCGCTCACACTGAATGCCTGGATCTACTCCCAGCTCACCGATTGCTTCGGCGATGTGCCCATGGATGAGGCGCTTCGTGGTGAGGAAAGAATTTTCCAGCCTAAGTTCAACACACAGCAGGAGGTTTACACAAAAATACTGGAAGACCTGGAGTACGCCAATACACTGTTCGATCCGAAAAAGCCTATGATCTATGGTTCGGATCTCCTGTACAGCAATTCGGCTGACGATCAGAAAGACGGCAAGAACATTCTGCGTTGGAAAATGTTCTGCAACTCGCTGCGCCTGCGTTTGCTGCTGCGCGTATCCAAACGTCCGGAGATGAATTCTTATGCCCGCATGGCGGAGATCATCAACAATCCTGCGGCAAATCCGGTGTTCACGAGCAACAGCGAAGCCGCCATCCTGAAAGTTTCAGGCGTTGGCGCCAATGTTTCACCCTGGGGCCGTGCGATCGACTTTACAACGTTCAGGGCCGGCGCTGAATTCTTCATCGATAACCTGAACGCCTTCAACGATCCGAGAAGGGCGGTGTTCAATACACAGGCCAAGTCAAAAGATGGCAAAACCAATATCGGCTACAAAGGTATTCCGAGTGCCTACACAGGAAGCGACTCGCAATTTGCTTTTCAACCCTCCGGCCTTAACGTAGCATTGGCCACGGCGCCTATGGTGTGCGTGATCATGACCTATGCCGAAGTGGAGTTCATCAAGGCCGAGCTGGCTCAGAAAGGCGTACTTCCAACGGCCAACGCAGAAGGATATTATCAGAAGGGCGTAAAGGCTGCCATTGAACAATGGGGCGCCGTGATGCCGGCAGATTACTTTACCAATGCCACTACCAAAGCTGCTACCGAATATAACGGAACCCTTGAGCGTATCATGCTGCAGAAATACTATGCGTTGTACTTCAACGATTATCAGCAATGGTTCGAGTACCGCAGAACGGGATTGCCTGTACTGCCCAAGACCGATGCCATGCTCAACAACAAGATGGTTCCGGTGAGGTTCGAGTATCCCGTAGTAGTGGAAACCAACAACCCTGTAAACTACGCTGCCGCCGTTGCCAACATGGGTGGCAGTGACGACATCAACGCAAAAGTATGGTGGGAAAAGTAGTTTAGATTTGAGATTAAGTCCCGATCGCTATCGGGATGAGACCCTGTACCAACGCTTCGGTACCGGGTCTCATGTCTCAAATCTCACATCTCATCACATCACATCACATCTACTTCTTCCGTATATAAACCCTTTCATCCGGGATGGCCACCGTGAACCGCGTCCATTGGCCGTATTCTGAGTCGACGTATATTTCACCATAGAGACGCTCAACGGTTTCTTTAACGATGTACAACCCCAGGCCGGAGCCTTGCGATCGCTCGGTGGCGCGGTAGAACATCTCGAAGATACGACTGAGGTATTGTTTGGGGATGCCGATGCCGTTATCCTCCACGTTCAGCTTCCAGACAGACTTTCCCTTTTCAGCGGTGATCTTGATACGGCAGATCTCCTTGTTTACATCCCGGTATTTGACGGCGTTGTTGATGAGGTTGTTCAAAATGATCCTGATACGTTTTTGATCACCGTTCACCAGGAATCCCTTCTCTATTTCTACCTGGAATACCATGGCTTCCATGCCGGGGAAAAATTTCAGATCCGATAAACATTCGTGAACCAGTTGGTGCAGATCGATCTCTTCATAGGTGACAACCAGGCTTGAGTTCTGCGAATACTGGATCATGTTCTTGATCACGTCTTCCAGTTTTTTGATGCTTAGCTCCGTTCGGTCGATGTAGGCGTTCAGCTCGTCTTGTTGGTTTTGCCTGCGCATCAGGTCGATGAGTCCCATCACCGATTTCAGCGGCGCGATCAGGTCATGGGAGGCGCTGTAGACAAAGGCATCGAGTTCCTTTATTGTTTTATTAAGCTGGTGAATGGTCTCGTTCAGTTTTTCGGTACGCTGATGCACGGTTTGTTCCAGCGATTCGTTGATCGTCTGAAGACTTTCTCTCGCTTCCAGCAACATCAGGTTCTGCTTCGTGATCGTCTCCTGCTGTGCGCTCATCTCCTCGTTTTGCGCTTTCAGCTCTTCGTTCTGTGCGGCCAGGTCTTCGTTTTGCCTCTTTATCTCGCGGCTTTGCTGAGCGACCAGACGTTCAAGCTCTTTTTTTCTTTTTCCAAGCTTGTAAACACGGTAGCGGTAATAGCTGAATCCCATCGCACAAAAAAGGAGAAATGCGATAAGCCTGAAATACCAGGTCTTCCACCATACATTCTGAATGGTGATGCGCAGCATTTTTTGCGGACCCCATGTCTGGCCGTTCAGCGATGTCCTGACCAGTAACCGGTACGTTGATGGGTCAAGATTGGTAAAAGTCACACTGTGGTCTTTTCCCGCAACCTGCCAGTCGTTTTCAAAACCTTCGAGCTTATATTGGTAGATCAGGTTGTCTTGTGAGAGAAAGTTGAAGGCTGAAAATTGCAGGGTGATCAATCTCGAGTCGGCATGCGACAGATCAATTTCCGTTGTCTCCGTGATGCTTCTTGCCAGCAGATCGCTTCCGGGTTTAACCTGTTCGTTGAAGATGCGGAAGCCCGTAAAAACAACGGCGAGCGTGTTCATGTCATGCGCGAACTCCCGGGGCGTGAAAATGTTAAAACCATTGGTGCCTCCGAACAGCATACGTCCGTCGCGTGTTTTCAGGGCAGCGTTCCGGTTGAAGATCATGCCCTGAACGCCATAGCTCTCGTTGAAAACCGTGAAGGTTGTATCGGATTCTTCAAAATGGGTCAGTCCGCCGTTTGTGCTCAGCCATAAGCTTCCTGACGTCTCCTGGCAGATGCCGAGTACGGTGTTGTCGGGAAGACCGTCACGCTCGTCAATAATATGGAAACGGCCGGAGGTGGTACGATATTGACAAAGCCCGTCACCATACGTGCCGATCCAGATCCCTTCGTTGTCTTCCAGCAAGGCTTTTACCCGCAGGTCGGGAATGGAGCGGCCCTGCTCATCCACCCGGCTGATCTCGATCACAGAATCTTTTGAAGGGATATATGCTGCCAGCAAACCGTTCGATCCAATCCAGAGGGTGTTGTTTGAAGAGACCAGGATGGTTTGCGCCTGGATGTCGGTAAAAAGCCTGTTGATGTTCCCTTCCAGCGGATGATCGAGGTGATTGAAGATACCTGTTTTCGGCGTAAGCCTGTTCACGCCACGATCAGTGCCTGCCCACAAATAACCCAGGGAGTCTTTCTTCAGTGCCCATACAGTATTGCTGGCGATCGAGGTCTTGTCGCGGCTATCGTACAGATATTGTTTCCATCCACCACGTCCGTCAAGGTATACAAGCCCGTGCTGAAATGTTCCAACCCACAAGGCAGTACCCTCCACCAGCAACGATGTGATAACGTTGATATGCCTGAGTTGTGCGGGAAATTCATACCGGTAGATGATCCCGTTCTTCAGGTAATGAAGACCGCCGCCATCTGTGCCGACCCAGATCGTTCCATCATCAGCTTCTTCAAATGCCGAAACGGCGTTGTGCCTTAGAGAATTTTTGTTGAGGAATTCACTTTTATACAACCGGAATCTCACCGGGGGGATCTCGTGGTAATTTACGCCGCCATTGTAAGTGCCCAGCCATCCGTTTCCACCCGGCTCGATGAAGATAGCGCGGATCGTGTTGCTGCTGAGGCTTCTCTCGTCAAATTCGGAGTGGAGATAATAGTGGGTTCTATCTCCTGGAGTCAGAATGTTTAATCCGCCTCCGTCGGTGCCGATCCACAAATTGCCGTCTTTATCTTTGGCGAGAGACCAGACGGCATCGTTGTTCGTACCACCGTTCTGTCGGTTATAATGGGTGATCTGCCCTGTAGCTCTGTTCAGGCTGCCCAGCCCGTGGCCTTCTGTTCCGAACCATAAATTCTGGTCATCGATCAGCAGTGAACGGATGGCGGACCTGTTGTCGATCATCGTAACACGTTGGGTGCGGAGGTCCAGGACCTTCAGCCCACCCGTGGTTCCGAGCATCAGGCTATCACCGTCCACTTTGATTGTCCATATATTTTCTTTGTCGAGATCATGCTCTTTGACGGCAATTACTTTTTGCAACGACAGGTCCAGGTAGCGCAGGCCTCCCACGGTGCAGGCGAGCCATAAGCGATTCCGTTTCTTATCGAGCGCTGCGTTGGCATAGATGGTACCGGGTGGATGGGTGGTTTTGTAAACTTTGAAACGTTCCAGCGACCGGTCAAAATAACTGATGCCCGATACGGTGCCAACCCATAGATTTCCCGAGGGACGCTCTTCCTCTATGAAATGAACAACATTATGGCTAAGCGTTGTTGAGTCATCGGGGGCGTGGCGGAATGTTCTGAACTCCGTGCCATCAAACCGGCACAACCCGTCTTCGGTGGCGATCCACACAAACCCACGCGAATCGCGAATGATGCTGTTGATGGTGGGCTGCGGTAACCCGTGTTCTGTGGAAAATCTTTTAAAAAATAATTGCAGCCCGTCCGGCGATGGTGCCTGTGCGGTGGCAATAATGCTCCCCGTCAGACAAAGCAGGAGCAACGACATGAGCCTTTTTACTGTAGCAAACAGAAATTTCACTTAAATGAGTGGGGCTAGGTAGCATATAATTTAATCAAAGATTTTGCAGGACGCAATTAAAGTTTAAGGTTTAAAGTTGAAGGTTCAAGGTTTAAAGTTTTAAAGTTTAGGGTTATGTAATCCAGGTGGAGTGCGCCAAGGGATCCTGACTGACTGGTTTAAAAAAAGCAACTTTGAATCAAAAGCTCAAACGTGAACGTAGCTAAACTTTAAACTTTAAATTTTAAACTTCTAACTTCTAACTTCCAACTACATTTCATTATTCTTCAGCGCAGCCTGATCGGAGAGTACGGTGACGCCGCCCTGCGAAAGATGGGATTCTGCTTCGTAGCCTTTTTTCTTTTCCAGGCTTCCGTTGTACCCGGGCAGGAATTTGTCGGCCACGGTCAGCAGGGCACCTACCCAGCCGGGGGCGATGCCTTTCACTACGGTAGCCAGTTTTCCTGACAGGGAGAGGATGGCTTCACGTTGACCGTATTCCAGCGCCGTGATGATGCTCTGTGCGGCGATCTCAGCATCGTGCGAAAGCAAGGGTGAAGAAGCTGCGGTTTTGAACCACGCATACTCGGCTTCATGATTGCCCTTTACAGTGATGTTGCGGGGGCTTCCCGTACGCATGAGGTTGGGCACTACTGTGGTAACATGGATATTTTCTTTTTTCAGCTCGGCGTGCATGCCTTCTGAAAGTCCCACGGCAGCGAACTTGCTCGCGCTGTAGGGCAGGAGGTGAGGCATGGCCAGCTTTCCGCCGATGGAGGTGATGTTGACGATCCTTCCCTCGCGTTGTCTTCTGAAATGTGGAAGGGCTGCGTGGATGGCATACAGCGGAGCCCAGAAATTTGTTTTCATAGCTTGTTCGTAGTCATCCACGAGCATGGCTTCCTGCGGGCCTACCTGGATTGTTCCCGCGTTGTTGATGAGCACGTCAATTCTTCCGTAGTAATTCACCACATCGTTGACAAGCGTTTTTACCTGTTCCTGGTCGGTGACATCGGCAGTCCGGGCCATCACTTCTGCACCGGAGCGCTCGAGCTGTTGTCTGGCAAGCTCAATTTTGTCGGCGGACCTGGCACAGATGGCGAGCTTGGCACCACGGGCCGCGATCGCTCTGGCCAGCACAAGGCCCAATCCACGGGAGCCGCCGGTGATCAAAACCACTTTTCCATCCAGCCTGAACCTTGTAAACTCCCGGTAAAGCGCATTGGCCACCAAAAGAACTCCAACGCCAGTGGCCGCCCAGCCCAGCGTTTTCTGAAGCGAATGAACCCGATCATTAGCCATAGTGATGATTATTCAGTAGTGTGGCGAAAAATGATGACACTGCCTCAAAAGCTATTAGCCGTATCTTGACTCAACAACTTTCGGGGCAGCATCATCACTTGTACATTTTTATCTCTTGCTCTTTCCCACCGCCATCATCGTTTGAAGATGCTGGCGCCAAACAGGATCGCGATTATAAAAAGCGCGAGGAAAATGAAGAAGAGAACTTTTGCAATTGAGGCGGCGCCTTCAGCGATGCCACCAAATCCGAAGATGGCGGCAATGATGGCGATCACAAAGAAAATAACAGACCAGCGTAACATAGTTTTACTGTTTATTTGCTACATGCCGGAGAATCCCAGCTTCTCCACAGCTGCGGAACAGCCTGGGCCATTCCTTTCACTTTTTTCTAAAAAATCTTCATACCAAACCCTGCGCCGTAAAAAGAACAGGCAAGTGTAGAGGCTTATCTACGGTGAGCCAGTTCAAAGCCTATTCTTTTGCCGGCCTGCCGAGCTTGTCAAAGCGATACGTTTTCGTAGTATCTGCTTTGGTGATGTCTATGATGTATAAATTGCCGCTTTTATTTTTGTAGATGGTTGCCTTTTCCCAGCCATCATACTCAGTACTCGATTCAAGTGTCTGCCGTACACCAGGTGGCAGCTGCTTCGCTGTGATGCGCTGGTGATCTTCCGTATAGTTGGAGCTGCGTGGCAATACCTTTCCTTCCGGATCGGTTTGCTTTACAGGGTCACGAAGCGTGTCGGGCTCAGGAGCGGGTGACTGCGCGTATACTGCCGCCGTTATGAATAACCCCGCAAGGATGGATGCAAGTTTTTTCATGGATAATGTCGTTATTTTTTTGGATGGGAGTAATAATACCGTGCCTCGCGAGGTACGAGGTCGCAAATGCAAGGTACGAGGTACGAAATACGAGGTACGTAGACCCCCTTCGATCAGAGCTCCATTTCGTACCTCGTAAATCGTACCTCGTACTAACCTACTCTTGTTTTACGCAGCGGAATCCTATATTAGAGGTTCCGCTGTCGAAGGCGGTGGCCTGGCGGGCGCTGGGCCTGTAGTTGGAGCAGTAGTTGCCGGCGCAGAGGAATGATCCGCCCTTGCTCACACGCTTCAAGGCAAAAGGCTCATCGGGATCGTAAGGTCTGTCAGGGCCATGCGGATTGATGCTGATGGCTGCGGCTGACAACGTTTTATAATAATTGACATCGTACCAGTCGCTGGTCCATTCCCATACATTGCCGGTGATATCGAAGAGGCCGTAGTCGTTGGCTGGAAACTTTTTAGCGGGTGAGGTTCCTTCGAAGCCATCTTCATTGAGGTTCCGCGAAGGAAAGCTGCCCTGGAATGTGTTGGCGAGAAATTTTCCTTCGGGGTTCAGTTCGTTTCCCCAGCTGTAACGTTCCTGCGCCCTGCCCCCGCGTGAGGCAAACTCCCATTCCGCTTCAGTGGGTAAACGTTTGCCGCTCCACGCGCAATAGGCCAGTGCGTCTTCATAGGCGATGTGCACCACCGGATGGTCCCACCTTCCGTTCAGGTCGCTGCCAGGCCCTTCAGGATGTTTCCAGTCGGCGCCAGGTTGCCACTTCCACCATTGCGAATAGTCGTTCAGCATCACAGGCTCTTGCGGCGCGACAAACACCAGCGAGCCTGCCACCATCACGCTGTCGGGAGGTTTGGGCGTGCCGGGAGGCAGTTGTTTTTTGAGCTCGTTCCAGTCGGGCTTGCGCTCCGCTACTGTGACATACCTGGTTGCTTCTGTAAATTTTTTGTATTGCTCGTTCGTGACTTCTGTGGCATCCATCCAGAACCCGTCAACCCTCACCAAATGCGCAGGACGTTCATGCGCATAAGACTCCGGATCGTCTGTTCCCATGATAAATTCTCCTCCCGGAATCCACACCATTCCTTCCGTACCGGTTTGTTTGTCAGCAGCATGTCGACCGGACTTGCCTTTGTCACAGGAGCATACCATCACCACAAGCATCAGCCATGCGCCCGCTAACGAAAAAATACTTTTTATCATCGATAAAAATTTCCCCGCTGAAGATAGCGCTACGACAATAAAATACAAAATTTGTAAATTGAATGGTCTCAGCTGGGAAGCCCATCATGCTTCATTAAGCTTCCCTTCGTTCGAAGACCTCTCCGTCCCTGACTCCTTACTCCTGGCTCCTTTTTCTCTATTCACTCCTCAACGAGTCCACCGGATTGGCCAGCGCTGCTTTCACTGCCTGAAGACTGACGGTGGCCAGCGCGATCACAAGTGTGCACAAGCCGGCGACCGCAAATACCTGCCAGCCGATGGCGGTATGATAGGCAAATCCTTCCAGCCAGAAGCTTGCAAAAATATACGCCAGGGGAGAAGCCACGATCAGGGCGATGACGATCAGTTTTACAAATTCTCCCGACAGCAAACCGATGATACCAGTAGCGGTGGCACCCAGCACCTTGCGGATGCCGATCTCTTTTGTCCTGGATTCAGCGAGCGCGGTTACCAACCCGAACAATCCGAGGCAGGCGATGATAATAGCCAGTACGGTGAAGCAGGAGAACAGTTTCTGGAACCTCGCCTCCGTGGCATGGAGCTTCGACATGTATTCATCCTGGAAGGTGTACTCGAATGGTTTTTCAGGATTATGCTTCGCCCAGATATTTTCGATCTCGCGGAGGGTCTTTCCAAAATTTTGTGCCTGAACTTTCAGGAAAAAAGTGGCGCCGTTGTTTACTTCGAGAATAAATCCAAAGGGTTTGATCTCTTCATGGAAAGATGTGAAGTGAAAATCTTTCACAACACCCACAATGGTGACATCGCGTGTTGTGCCGTTCTCGTCATCCCACAGAAGCCGCTGACCGATGAACGGTTCTTCCAGGCCGAATTGCCGGGCCGCTTTTTCATTGATGATGATGGCAGTGGAATCAGAAGGGAACTGGTTTGAAAAATTCCGGCCTTCTTTCAGCTCCATCTGCAGCGTGGGGATGAATGCGTAGTCTATCCGCATAAAATTCAACGTGATCCGATTGCCTGCCGTCTTGGGACTCACACCGACGGTTGAATTTTGAGATCCGAAAATGCCGTCAGCGCGGGCGATATTGCTGATGCCGCCTATTTTTCTCATGTCTTCCACCATGGCTTCGGGGCTGCCCGTGCCTCCACGCACATTGGGCAGCATCAGGATATTTTCCTGGTTAAAGCCCAGTTTTTTCTGACGCATAAAATCCAGCTGTGCCGTGATGATCAGTACACCGATAACAAGCGTTGTAGAGACCACGAACTGGAATACCACGAGGGCCCGGCGCAGATTGATACCGCTTTGTGAGCCGAAGAATCGTCCCCTCAGCACTTTTAAAGGATCGAATGCGGAAAGATAAAATGCCGGGTACAATCCAGCGCATACACCGATGAGCAACGCGGTAGCCGGAAGTATGATGGTAACGTATTTGCTTTGCGCAGGGAAAGCAGCGAGATCGTGTCCAGTGATTCCCGACGCCACGGGCAGCAGCAACGTAGTGATGATCACAGAAAGCCCGAGCGCTGCCAGCACCATCACCATGGATTCGAACAGGAACTGACGAATCAGCAGCGACCGGCGCGCACCAGTCACTTTTCTGACGCCCACCTCTTTTGCCCGCTTCGCCGCGTGTGCTGTGACCAGGTTCACATAATTGATGCCCGCGATCAAAACGACAAATACTGCGATAGCGATCAGGATGTTTACATAAGTGATGTCACTGTTGGTGGAGGGCTCCCACCGAAGATTCGACTTCAGGTGAATGTCTGTAAGGCGCTGAATGTAGTACCGGTTGTTGCTTTCAGGCTGATGTTTTTTAAAAAGCGTTTTTACATTCTGTTCAAAGTTGCTGGCATCGGTTCCGGGATGCAGGCGCGCATAAGTGTAGAACGTGTACCGGTTCCAGTCTATGTCGGGGTTTCTGCCGCTCTGAAAAGGTATCAGCACATCGAAGGTAAGGTGTGAATTGTCAGGCACATCTTTCAGCACGCCGGAGACCGTGTAGTCGGTACCGTTGTTGATGTTGATGCGGATGACTTTGCCGATGGGATCCTCTTCACCAAAATATTTTCTGGCAGTGGTTTCCGTCAGCAATATGGAGTGAACCCCGTTGAAAGGATTTTCACTGCTTCCGGCTACGAATGGAAAATCGAATACTTTGAAAAAATTGCTGTCCAGGCGCAGCACGTTCAGCTCGTAGAATTTTTTGTCCTTGTACTGAAACAGGTTTATCCTGTTCCAGTTCGGAAAGATCCGGGTGACTGCCTTCACTTCCGGCAGTGTTTCGCGAATGGCACGCGCGAGTGCCGGAGGCGTAGTGGCATCCGGGACCACCGAACCATCATTGTTGACGAAATCTTTGACGATGCGATACACCTCTCCGGGATGATGGTGGAACCGGTCATAGCTGAACTCTCTTTCCACAAAAAGGGCGATCACCGTAAAACACGATAAGCCCAGGGCCAGTCCGGCGATGTTGATGAATGAAGAAGTTCTGTTCTTCACAAAACTCCGGAGCACGATCTGAAGATAGTTCTTGAGCATAGGTTTCTTTTTTTATTCGTTTCGTAAGGCGTCAACAGGATTGGCCATGGCAGAGGTGATAGACCTGATGCTGACCGTAGCCATGGCAACGAGCAGGGCAACGATCCCCGCGGTCATGAACACCTCCGCCCCCAGATCGATGCGGTAGGCGAAATCCTGGAGCCATTGCTGCATGAAGTAATAGGCCACCGGCACGGCAATGAAACAGGCTACAATGATCAGGGTAAGGAATTCTTTTGAAAGCATGTTCACGATGCTGGGCACCGAAGCACCGAGAACTTTCCGGATGCCGATCTCTTTGGTACGGCTCTCTACGGAATATGAAACAAGGGCGAACAATCCCAGGCAGGCGATGGAAAGTGATACGGCCGAAAATACCAGGAAGATCGCGGAGAACCGTTGCTCTGCCCGGTACTGGTCTTCAAGACTGTCTTCTGCAAATTCGTAGTCAGGCACGCTGTTGGGGAAATATTTTTTCCATGCCCGCATCACCAGCGCCAGGTTTGTGTCCATACTCCCGTTCAGGCGTACGGCGATCCGTGAAAAGCTGCCGTTGAGCAGGTACAGGCACGTAGGTTCTATTTTTTGCTGGAGGGAGCTGTAATGAAAATCCCTGACCACGCCGATGATCCTGCCCTCGCGGCCGCGGTAGCTGAAGTATTTTCCGATGGCCTGGTTGGGATCGTCGTAGCCATACGTGCGGGTGGTGGCCTCGTTCACAATAAAACCCATCGCCGAGTCTGCAGCATTCCCTTCAATGAAATTGCGTCCGGCCACGAGCTTCATGCCATATACATCGAGGTAATGGTGATCCACGCGAACGCTGTAGACAGTGGCGTTGACCTTTTTACCGGCGGCATCTTCTGAGACAGCCACAGCGTTGCCGAGGCCGCCGGCGATCATGGAGTTCGACCTTGCCATGCCCGTCACCAGTGGACTCGCCTGCAGCCCCGCGGCAAAGGCCTCAAACCCGGACACCACCTGAATGTCTCCATTCGTTTTCAGCACCAGCAAATTGTCCTTGTCGAAGCCCAGGTCTTTTTCGTGCATGAAATGGAGCTGAAGCTGCACCACCAGGATGCCGGTGATCAGTACAATGGTGATCGCATACTGCACCACAACCAGGCTCTTGCGCAGCCAGACACCCGTTGTGCCGGTGCGGAACTGACCCTTTAAAATGTTGACCGTCCGGAAAGATGACAGCGCAAGCGAAGGATAGAGACCTGAAAGCAACCCTACACCAGAAGCAATGGCCAGCAATGCACCCATGGTGGAAGCTGTGTAGAGCGTTGTGATCACCTTGCCCGTCAAATCTTCGAAGAGGGGGCGCGCCAGCTCCATCCACGCGATGGCTACCAGCAATGAGGCTACCGCCAGCAGCCACGATTCGATGAGATGCTGGGCGATGAGCTGGGCCCTGAAGGCACCCATTACCTTGCGTACGCCCACTTCCTTGAACCGGTCGGCGGCATAGGCGGTGGAAAGGTTGATATAATTGATGCAGGCCAGCAGCAACACGATAAGCCCTGTTGTTCCGAAGATCAGCACATAACTCATGCTGCCGGTAGGACTCAGCTCGTAGCGCAGGCGTGATCTCAGGTGAATGTCTGTAAGCGCCTGCAGAAAATAGGCATAATGAAACTTGTACTGTTTCGTTCGTAAGCCCATATACTTCTCCAGGAAGGCCGGGAACTTCGCCTCGAGCTGCCGGGCATCAGCGCCAGGCCGGGTGAGCACGTAAGTGTAATAGCTGTTATCGAACCATCCCTCGTTGGTAAACAGTTGCGGACGAACCGCTGAAAGGGTGCTGAAGGAGAACAGGAAATTATAACTGAAGTGTGCATTGCGGGGCGCATCTTCAACAATTCCGGTGACCTTGTATGGGGCCCCGCTTCCATTCGGATCGAACAGATAGATCAGCAGTGATTCGCCGAGCGGATCTTTCTGGCCGAAATATTTGGTGGCCATGCTTTCGGTGAGGATGACGCTGTAAGGTTCCCGTAAGGCGGTGGCTGCATCGCCCCTGAGCAGTTTGAAGCTGAAGATGTTGAAGAAGGAGGGATCCACTCCCAGGATATCGTCTTCCACGAACTGTTTGTCGCCCACCCTTACAATGGCATCGTTGATATCGATGCGAAGCACGTCTTCCACTTCGGGCAGATCGTTTTTCATGGCCGGCGCGAGGGGAACGCAGGTCACAGCCTGGTCGAATTGCCCGGACTCGTCTGTGAACGTGGCGCCCACGCGGAAGATCCGTCCCGCGTTTTTATGGAACCTGTCGTAGCCGAGCTCATCTTTCACCCACAGTGCTATGAGCGTAAAACAGGCAAGCCCTATCGACAGGCCAAGGATATTAAGAATGGCGTATGACCTGTTCTTGATCAGGTGCCGTACCGCAGAAATAAAAAAGCTTCTGAGCATAGGCCATGGGTTGATGTGTATTATTCATTCCTCAATGATCTCACCGGGTTTTCCCAGGCTGCCTTGAAGGATTTGTATCCAACCGTCAGAAAAGCGATGAGCAGCGAAAGCCCACAGGCTACAACGATCGTCACCCAGCCGATATCGACCCTGTATGCGAACGTCTGAAGCCATTGATCCAGCGCAAGGATGGCGAGCGGCGTAGCCAGCAGAAAGCCCAGCAATACCAGGCGCAGGTAGCTCGATGAGATCATGGTCACGATCTGGCTCACACTCGCGCCAAGGGCTTTACGGATGCCGATCTCTTTCCGGCGCTGCTCCGTCATAAACGATACCAGCGAGAACAGTCCCATACAAGCCAGGCAGATAGAGACCACGGTGGCAATGGTGAAGAGCTGCCCGCGTTTGGTATCCTGCCTGTAAAAATTCGCGAGCTTCTCGTCGAGGAAATTATATTCCATGGGCTCGTCTGGATCGACAAGGTGCAGCGCGCTTTCCATACTTTTCAGTGCAGCCTGCCAGTCGCCGGCTTCCAGTCGTACGCTGAAATAATCGATGCTGTGAATGGGATTGTTCCTGTAGGCGATCAGTAGTGGGGCGATCTTCTGGTGCAGCGACTGAAAATGAAAGTCTTTTACTATGCCGATGATCTTGCCTTTGAAGGGCCGTTCCAGGGGCCGGAAATTGACGGAGTAATTGACTCGCTCAATAGAGACAGGTGCATTCAATGGATCGGCCAGCCCCAACTGCTTTGCCGCGGTTTCATTGATCAGGAAGGACAAAGAGTCTACGGAATTATTGCTTGAAAAATTCCGTCCGGCAACAAGGGGTACCTCGTATGTACGAAGGAAATCTTCATCGGCGCCGATAAAATAAAGATCCTGGATAGCTTGTGACTCCGGCGCAGTAAGGCCCACCTGTGGAAGGTTCTTCCATTCACCGGGTACCCTGGAGGTGACACAAACATTTTTAACAAGAGGAATATTGGCAATTTCATTTTTGATCGTCTCAAAGCCTCTTCTTTGCAGGCCACTATTGATATCAAGCACCACCAGCTGGGTTTCCCTGAAGCCGAGCTCGGCGTTCCTGACAAAGGCCAACTGTCGCTGTGCGATGAGTGTGGCGAAGATCAGCCCGATTGATAATGCGAATTGGAACACGACAAGCCCCTGCCTGAGCGGACTGTTCTTGCTGCCCGCAACAGACGCACCTTTGATCGCCAATGCCGGCTTGAACTTCGAAAGATAAAATGCCGGATAGCTTCCTGAGAGCACGCCGGTGAGCAAAATGAATATGATGAGTACCACGAGCACGCGCGGCTCCCACAAGAGCTCAGGGGAGATCTGTTTCCCGACAAATGTGTTGAAAGAGGGAAGCAGCACGTTGATGACGCCGAGCGCCAGGATCAGTGCGGTAAAGCTGATCAGGTTGGATTCGCAGATGAACTGCCAGATCAGGTTATGCCTGGCGGCACCGGCCACTTTTTTAACACCTACTTCCTTACCACGGGTGATGGAGAGCGACGTAGATAAGTTGATGTAGTTGATACAGGCGATGAGCAATATAAAAAGGCCGACGGCGGAAAAAATGTACACGTAGTAGATCTCTCCAGGGGCCGGGTCGAAGCCACCGCGAATTCCGGCAGAATTAAAATGAATGTCCTTCAGCGACTGCAGGCCGAATGTTGTTTTGTTGGTCTGTGCGTCGCGGTTTTTGTTAACGCCTGCAGTGACGGACTTCGCCAGCGCTTCGGTATTGGTTTCTTCCTTTACCAGGATATATGTACCAAAAGAGTTAGATGTCCAGTCGGCGGCATAATCCTCACGGAACCAGTCCATGCCAACAATGCTTGCGAACGAGAATATCACATTGAAGTTAAGGTGTGAGTTGGAGGGAAAGTCTTCGAGTACCGCGGTGACCCTATAAGGTTGCTTATCTTCTTCAACGTCGATAAGCCTGCCCGCTACATCCGTTCTTCCGAACAGTCGCTCCGCTGTTGAACGGGTAAGCACCAGGGTATGTGATTCACGAAGCGCGCCTTCGCTTGTGCCATGCAGTACTTTGAAATCGAAAACATCGAAGAAAGACTGATCGCCGGCCGTGAATGCTTCAAGGCTCTTGTTCTGATTCTCCGGGTTTGTAATAATAAGCCTGCCGAACGAGGCCAGGCGCACTGCGCTTTCGATAGCAGGTAGTTGCTCTTTCAGTGTTGCCACCTCGAAGGGAACACTGGCCATTTGTGTTGTAACTCCCTCAGCAGAAGTTTCGGTTTCTGTTACGCGATAGATCCTGGAAGCCTTGCTGTGGAACCGGTCGAAGCTCAGCTCGTCATGCGCGTAGAGTCCGATGAAGAGCACACAGACAAGACTGAGGGTGAATCCGAATAAGTTGATGCCGGTGTATTGCCTGTGCTTGAGTAAGAACCTTGACGCGATCCTGATGTTTCTGAGAAGCATGAATAGGTTTGTTTTGAGTGGTAACGGTGAGTGCACAGCCAACTATCAGTCCAAAACAAAAACTGCCTTTCTGCCTTCCATGGCGCATTTTTTTGACCCGGTCCTGTGCGTTTGTGATCGAAACTGTTCGTCACCGCACGGTGTCAAAATGTGATGATTTCCTTTTTGGCCCGACATGCCAAGCGCTCGCTTCGTGGTTAATGTTTAAAGCGTACAGGCTCCCAATGACGTGCTTTCAGGAGGCTCCTACGGGGCCCGAACATGAACCAACTTCGATTCTATAAACAGGGAGCTCCATCCGGAGCTGAAACGCATCTTGCTCCGCAGGAGCATCCTGTCTATAGGCTTGGTATGTGGGAAGAAATGCGCCACGTTCGATCATGATCAATGCCGCGCATGTTCATGGCGCATTCCGCAGAATCCATGATTTATCATTAATCCTGAAACTCAATTAATCCCGGTTAAATCCGGGCGTTTCTTTATGCGTAGGCTAATGGCCAATGAGAATAGGGCACAGTTTTTTGACATCATGAAGGTAGAATTACAGGATCATCAGCAGGCGGACTGCCTTGACGGTGATCGAAAGCCAGACTTTAAAACATTACTACGATGAAAAAGAAAGATAAACCGGCAGACACCACCCAAGACAGGAAACGCAACGATAAGTTGAACAGCGCTGAGCACGAAAAGGAAAAAAAACTTCCCGGCGATTATCCCCCTGAGGAAGACATCATGAACCGCAGGGATACCGAGCGTGTCGGGTTTGATGGGGAGAACTTTTCCCGGGCACTGGGTCCTGAAAATATGAACAAGAGAAACGAGCCTGTGGTCACCGGCCGCAATGAGATCTTCGATCCCCCGGCAACCCTGGGAGATGTCGATGACCTCGAGCAGTCACCGGCAGGAGAAATGGAGAGACCGGTGCCGAGAGACCTCGGCCTGGATGAAGATGATATGGACCTTGCAACCGGTAACGAGTCTGACGTTACCCGCGAAGATCTTGAAGCCCTCGGCCCGAAAGACCTGAGCCTCGACATGGGCGACGATGAGGAACTGAAGAACAGGGTCTGGCCCGTAGACATGGCGGGGGAAGATCTCGACGTTCCCGGTGCCGAGCTCGACGACCGGAACGAAGCCATTGGCTCTGAAGACGAAGAGAACAATTCATACAGCCTCGGTGGCGACCGGAACGAAGACAACCTCGAGGGAAAATAGCTGCGAGTAACAAGTTACGAGCCGCGAGAAGTTTCGAGACCTGGATGGGAGGCCGAACCTTCTCGAAACTCATCGCTCGCAACGCGTAGCTCCTTACTTCGTTGTTCCTGCGTAGGTCTGACGAATGATCTTTCCCGGCATTGGTTCAGGAGGCTTCTCGCAGCTCATAGCTCACAGCTCGTGACTCTACTCGTACCGGAGGGTATTCGACGGGTTGCTCATCGCCGCCCTGATGGTTTGTGTACTTACGGTGACAAGAGCGATCAGGATGGCCGTAAATGCCGCGAGCACATAGAGCCATACGTTGAGGCCAATGCGATACGCAAAAGTGTCCAGCCACTGATCCATAAAATACCATGCTACCGGCCAGGCTATCAGGTTGGCGATGACTACCAGCACAATGATCTCGCGCGACAACAGCTGAACGATATTCAGCACCGATGCACCAAGCACTTTGCGGATGCCGATCTCTTTTATGCGCTGCAGTGTGTTGAACGTGGCCAGGCCGAATAACCCGAGGCACGCAATAAAAATGGCCAGCCCTGAAAAGACCGTGAAAAGTTGTCCCTGCTTCTGCTCAGCATTATACAACTGCTGGTATTGCATGCTCAGGAAACTGTATTCAAACGGTCTGTGTGGAATGAATTCTTTCCATACTTTTTCGATGTGCTGAAGCCCACCCTGCATTTTATCACCCGCGATCTTTATCGAGAGTCTGCTGCCGGCTTTTTTGGGCAGGGGCTGGAATACCATTGGAACGATCGATTCATGCAACGATTCGAAATGGAAATCCTTCACAACACCGATCACCCTGCCTTTAATACCGCCGTACTGAAAATCCCTGGTCAGGATCTCTTCGGGAGTCATGCCAATCATTTTAACAGCAGATTCATTGAGCACAAAGGCAAGCGAATCGTCGGTTTTGATCGTTTTTGAGAAATTCCTTCCTGTTACAAAATCCACCTCATACGTATTGAAGAAGTCGGTGTCAACACGAATATTCTTCAATACCACATCGGTGTTGGCCAGCGAATCTCCCTTTTGGACTTGGGCAGTTCCCTGGGAATCCAGTAGCCTTCCCGTAGGTGTTCTGCTGGAGCGGCTAACGTTCCGGATGGAGGTCTGTTTCAGCAGTTCGTTGTAAAAAGCGTCGTACGAAGATGCGAGCTCGCCGAAGAAGCGCAAGGTCACCACCTGGTCTTTGTTGTAGCCGAGGTCGCGGTTATTCAAATATTGCAGCTGCTGGTGTGTGATCATGGTGGCGATGATGAGCACGATGGAAATGGAGAACTGGGCCACCACCAGGAATTTCCGAAGCCCGGCCTTTCCTTTTGCCGAGCCCTGTTGTCCTTTCAGGATCAGCGCAGGTTTGAAACCTGAGATCACAAAAGCCGGATAAATGCCGGCAAGCACGCCCACAACAAGGGCAAAGATCAACAGGCCCGCAAAGAGTGCCCAGTGACCGCTGATGTCCAGAGTCAGCGATTTTGACGTGAAGCTGTTGAGCCATCCGATCGCCAGAAACGCGAGGCCAACGGAGAGTACCAGCGCAAATAACGCAATGAGTACTGACTCGCTCAAGTACTGGCTGATCAGCTGATTTCTGAAAGCGCCGGCCACTTTCCGCATGCCCACTTCCTTGGCACGTTTGGTGGCCCTGGCAGTAGAGAGGTTGATAAAGTTGAAACAGGCGATGAGGATGATGAACAACCCGATCACACCCATCATGTATACATTCTTGATGTCGCCGTTGCTCTCCATTTCGGAGTCGAGATGCGAGTGCAGGTGAATGTCGGTGAGCTTCTGTAAGTACAGGTGCGTCCAGGTTGACGGGGCCGGTGCGTCGGGACCATCCACGGCGCTCATATGCTTATCCAGGAAGGCGGGAAACTGCCGCTCGGTCTCCTGCTTGTTGAACGTCTCCTTCACCAGCACATACGTTCCGAACGAATTGTTTCCCCAGTTGCGCTCCAGACCCTGCCGTCCGTAGATCGTGCTGTCATTTAAAGTGGAGAAAGACAATAGCACGTTCGGATGCCAGTGCGACTGTGCAGGAAAATCTTTGAAGACACCGCTGACCACCACATCGTACTGGTTACCCAGCTTCAGCGTTTTTCCCACCGCGCTTTCACTGCCAAAATATTTTTGTGCGGTTTTTTCAGACAACATGATATGGAAGGGATCGTTCAGTGCCTTGTCAGGACTGCCTTCAATTACCGGTATGGTGAACACGTTGAAGATCTCGGGCTCCGCATAAAATGAGTTGTCTTCGTTAAAGGATTTTTTTTCTTCCCCGTTTTCCTGGTAAGCCAGCAGAAAACGCCCGGGCAGCGTGCGCACTACCTCCTCGAAGTCAGTGAAGTCATTTTTAAGCAGCGGGCCAAAAGGTGGCGCTACATGCCCCAGGTGAAGGTTCACCGATCCATCAGGCGAAAGGAAATCGCGGGTGACACGATAGATGCGGTCCGCATTCGTATTGTACCGGTCATAGCCAAGCTCGTCGGCGATGTACATAAAGATCATCAGGCTGCAGCACATGGCCAGCGCGAGTCCTGAAATGTTGATGAAGGAGCTCAGCTTGTTTCGCAGTATGGAGCGAAGCGCAACTTTAAAATAGTTTCTGATCATGGGTGGTAATTTTTTTTTGCGTGGTACATGGGTCAGGAGATATGCGTCTAGACATGACTCCCTTTTTTGGCATTGGTTACACGCAAAGACCGTACATTTTGCGGGAGGTTGCTTCCAAACCCGGAGAAGGCACCTTTTTGAAGGATGTCATCCCTCTTGTCGTCCCTGAATGTCCGGTTATAAAGGTGACATTGTTCAGAAGCGAACTATTTATTTATTTTTGACCTTGCCATTAAACCGGCTACCCCAAACCTATGATCAGACGCCTTTTGCTGTTCCAACTTCTTTTTTTCATCGCCACGGAAGGCATCTCCCAGGCAGGCAACGACAGCCTTATTGCCGTGCTGGTGAAAGAGATCGGTCGCAAGGAGGTTTACGAGAACCGGAAGCAGGAGATGATTGAAAAACTGACGCGCGCATTGACCGACATCAACCAGCTGAGCGACGCAGCACAGTTCGCGCTGTACAATGACCTGTATCATGCGTATAAAACTTTCATTTACGATTCGGCTTTCAAATATTCGCAGAAATTAATTGAAACATCTTACAGGCTCAACGACAAGACAAAGATCGGCTATGCCAGGATCAAGCTCGGGTTTATCCTCATCTCGTCCGGTATGTTCAAGGAGACGTTCGATTCCCTGAAGGTGGTGGAAGTGCGCTACCTGCCAGACAGCTCTCGCGTGGATTATTACAGGCTTCTCGCACGCGCGTATTCAGACCTGATGGTTTATAACAAGGATGCTTTTTACCGGGAGCATTACAAACAGCTCGACAGCAACTACATGGACTCGGCGCTTCAAGGGTGCAAGCCCGGATCTTATTTTCACTATTACCTGCTGGCCGTGAAGAACCTGCACGAGGGAAAGCACCGGGAAGTTATCCATACCGTGGAAGAGTTGATGCAACGCCACACACTGACTCATCCGCAGCTGGCCATGAACTATTATGACCTGGGCGCTGCATACCTTGCCCTGGACGAACCCGATAAGACGATCCGGTATACCGTGCTTTCATCCTTATCGGATATCCGGGCATCGACCAAAGAGACGGCAGCCATGTATACGCTCGCCAGGCTGCTGTACAAAAAAGGCGATATCGAACATGCTTACATTTTTATCAACCAGGCGCTGGATGACGCTGAATTCTACGGCGCGCGTCAACGTAAGGTCGAGATCGGTTCTATTCTGCCATTGATCGCCGCGGCACGTCTCAACAGTGTGGAAGGACAGCGGCGGATCTGGCTTACTTATTCAGCAGGACTTACGGTGCTGGCCGCGCTCGTGGTGATCTTCTCGGTTATTATCTTCAAGCAGCTCAAGAAACTGAAGGCAGCCGAAGCCGTCATTATCAAAGCCAACGCCAACCTCCAGGAGATCAACCAGAGACTGCTGGAGGCCGACAAGATCAAGGAAGAATACATAGGATATTATTTCAGCAACAACTCCGAATACATCAACAAGATCGAATCGTTCAAGAAAAATATCGACCAGAAGATCCAGTCCAAAAAATTTGAAGATATCAGGTTCCTGGTCAATGGCATCAATCCATCCCACGAACGTGAAGAATTGTATGTTAATTTCGATAAGATCTTCCTGAAGCTTTTCCCCGACTTCGTGAGCATTTTTAACTCCTATTTCAAACCTGAAGACCGGATTGTTCCCAAAGAAACCCAGTTACTGAACACCGAGCTTCGCATCTTTGCGCTGATCAGGCTGGGCATCCACGATCCGGAGAAAATTGCGAGGATCCTCGGTTATTCGCTGAACACCATCTACGCTTATAAGAACCGCGTCAAAAGTAAATCTGTGGTACCCAATGACCAGTTTGAGCAAAAGATCATGGGGATCAAAACCGTTTCGTTGCTCAAAAGCTGATATTGGTTTTATATTTTTCGCCGCAACGGTGTGAAGTAAAAGTCACACAATCAATATGTTGCATGTTTCCATGCACGAATATTTTTATATTTTACGTTTACAAATTGCCTTCGGCATAGCGCTTTTATTGTTTTGTTAGGGTTCGTCAACCTGTTGGCTACTATACTTTTTGTTTACCCTTAATGCCCACGGCTTTTTATGATCAAAACGGCAGTCACCGCAACAACACCATCCAGGAAAATTGAATTTATCGGAGCCCACAAAGACGATTCTATTGTCATCGGCAACTACGGCGACGTTCAGTTCGTTGCCAAAGGAAATTTTGATCTTTCAGGACTGATCTATTGCGGCAAGAATACCGTGGAGTTCAATGTGGAAGGTGACGGCACCGTAGCTTTCAAGGGCGTTTGTAAAAAATTAATGATCCGGGGTATTCGCGGCAACTGCACGCTTGACCTCAGCAACCTCTCCAGCCAGGTGGTATGGTGCGAATCTGTCAAGGGCAACGCCATCGTCACACTGGGGCCTACCAAACTGATCGAGCTGATCAGCCTCGACAATGATGCTGTCGTAAAATACGGCGGCAAACCCGTGCTGCTGAACTACACGCTGAAGGGCAACTCTCGTATTGAGGGGTGGAAAGGTTAAAAGAAGCCAGGAGCCAGGAGTAAGGAGTCAGGAGGGGAGTGTGCGTCTTTCCGATCTTGCTCTTTGTTTAGAAAGAAACAGGCTCTACTGAAGTAGAAGTCAGGCCGTGGAGTGTTCCGTCATTCAGAGCGCAGCAATTGTGTGGGTATGCGGGAGCGAAGAATCCCCCTGAAAACAGCGTGCATCAGCAAAGGCATGCGTACGCAGTAAGTTTCCAAAGGATCCATCCCTCGCTCCATTGCTAAACCATCCGTCTTCCGAATAGAGCATGCTGTGGACCGTGGACTGTGGACCATTTTCTCACTAACTTTAGGCATGCGCCTGCTTTTCCTGTTCGTCATTTTATTTCCATTCGCCGTCAGGGCACAGTATGCCGGGCAGCGAACCTATTGCAATCCGATGGATATCGGCTATCGTTACAATTTCGAGCAGCTGAACGAGCAGATCTCTTATCGATCTGGTGCAGATCCGGTGATCGTCAACCACAAGGGTGAGTATTTTCTTTTTGTTACTATCTCCGGAGGATGGTGGCATTCCAAAGACCTGGTGAACTGGAATTACGTGGTGCCTGACAAGTGGCCCATGGAAGACATGTGTGCCCCGGCGGCGATGTCGGTTCACGATACCTTGTATCTGTTCCAGTCGACTTTCGACAAGCGACCGATCTTTTACACCACCACGCCTGAAAATGGCAAACTACATTTTTACAATCGCTGGCTTCCCCAGCTGCCGAAGGATGTAGGGCCCTGGGATCCGGCCTTGTTCTATGATGAGGAGCTGGACAAGTGGTACATGTACTGGGGCTCATCCAATGTTTATCCACTCTACGGAAGCGAGCTCGATAAAAGTAAACGCCTGAAATATAAAGGC
The DNA here is from genome assembly GCF_018598225.1 of Chryseosolibacter histidinae. GTDB lineage: Bacteria > Bacteroidota > Bacteroidia > Cytophagales > Cyclobacteriaceae > Chryseosolibacter > Chryseosolibacter histidini. Next base: position 49,429 of record NZ_JAHESF010000029.1, read on the forward strand.
GATTACAAGGGATTGATCTACCTGCATCCGGAAGAACATGGATGGGAACGGTTTGGGCCGGATCATACGTCAGGCATCAAACCTTTTACGGAAGGAGCGTGGATGACCAAGCACAACGGAAAATACTACCTGCAATATGGTGCGCCTGGCACAGAATACAACGTTTATGCTAATGGCACGTATGTGGGCGACCATCCCCTCGGACCGTTCACTTACGCACCGTACAATCCTGTGTCGTACAAGCCGGGAGGTTTTGTTACCGGGGCTGGCCATGGCAATACTTTTCAGGATAACTATGGCAACTACTGGAATACCGGTACCCCCTGGGTTGCAGTGAACTGGAATTTCGAACGACGCATCGCCATGTTCCCGGCAGGATTCGACCGGGATGGACAGATGTTTGCCAACACAAGGTTTGGCGACCTGCCGCACTACCTGCCCACCCGGAAATGGGAAAGCAAGGACGAGCTATTCACAGGATGGATGCTGCTATCGTACAGGAAGCCGGCCACGGCATCATCTGAACGCGATACTTTCAACGTTGCCAGGATCACTGACGAGAACCCGCGCACGTTCTGGGTGGCAAAAGAGAACAGGGAAGGGGAGTGGATCACGATCGACCTTCAGAAAGAATCGCAGGTGAATGCGCTGCAGGTGAATTACACTGATTACAAGTCTGATATCTACGACGGTACCGATCCGAAGATCTACACCCAGTTCAGGATCTACCATTCGCGCGATGGAAAACAATGGGAGAAGATCGTAGACCTCACCGGCGAAAAACGCGACCGGCCCAACGCATACCTCGAACTGAAGAAACCGGTGACAACGCGATACATCAAATATGAGCACGTTTACGTTGCCTCACCCAACCTGGCCATCAGCGACATTCGTGTTTTTGGAACAGCGCCCGGAAAAGCGCCCGCAACGCCCTCGAAATTTACCGTCAGGCGGGATACAGATCCACGCAATGCTTTCGTAGACTGGCAGAAAGTACCCGGCGCCACCGGCTACAACATCCTCTGGGGAATCGCCCCGGACAAGCTCTATCAAACCTACCAGACCTGGGCCGATGCACCTACTACCAAAGAGATCAGGGCGCTCTCAAAAGGCGTGAGCTATTATTTCGTCATCGAAGCGTTTAATGAGAGCGGGGTTTCGAAGACGACTCCGGTTGTATTTGTAAAGTAGGTTTGAAATGCATTTCCCGCAGAGTCCGCTGATAAGGCGCAGATAATGTATTTTAAAGATCTGCGTTAATCTGCGAGATCTGCGGGAACCATACCCGCTCTACTTCAGCACAACAACCGATGTATCATTGATCTTCTTCGCTTCTGAATCACCGATTTTCCAGTTCTCATCGAAGTAACCCTCAGCCACCACGTTCTTCAGCGTTCCTTTGAACAGCACATAGTCTTTTAATCCAGGTACCTCTGCGAAGGAAGGAGGGAAGCGATAGTTTTGTTCCTGGGGGCCGTTCCACCAGGGCAGGCCCGAGCTGACCGTAACATAGTGGCCATCGATGGGAAAGACATAGAACAGTCCGTGGTCGCTGGCCTGGGCTGTATTGAGATGCAGCGGAAGACGGTCCTTCAGTTTATCGATCACCAGGTTTGTTTCTTTTGTTCCGAAGAGGATCAGGTTGCAGCTTTCAAGATCGCTGGGCCTCACATCTTTGTCGGCAACGATGCGGGGGAAGAACATGATCCTGCCCAGGAATGCATTGCGATAGAACGACCAGTTAGCAGCCTGTGTGGCTACTTCGGCCCTGGCTTTTTGCTCCGTTTCTGAAGGGCTGCCCGCGGTTCCATAAACATAGATATGGCGGCTGGCGAACGCTTCACGGATAGGTCCTTCTGCGCCGGGTCTCTTCGCCACAGGTGCCGGCTCGTATTTGGAGGCGTTCCATTTTCCATCTTGCAACACAAATGAAGGCGACTCCCCTGTGGCCTTCACCTTGTTGCCGTTGAGCGTTATTTGTAAAGGCTGGCCTGCCTTGAACTTCGGGTGACCCTTGAGGCGAAGCGTGAATGCATCCAGCGCAGTGGTTGTAATGTCGAGCTGGTTGGGGGCGGTGAATTTAGCATCGATGCTGGTCAGTGTGCCCGGAGTTAATTTGTCGAACGTTACCCAGTATGCGCTGTTGTATTTGTATTGTGTTGAGCTGAACCTCACCCTGTCGGGGAAACGATTCCTCTTGAACTGGCTGAACCAGCCGAAGATGAACTCATCCTTGTAGGCATTTTCCCAGCTGTTGTGATTCACGCCCGGATATTCGATGTATTCAACCTTGCTTCCCAGCTCTTTCAGTTTTTTAACCCAGTCGCGTGATACGGCCACCGGCACGGCCGAGTCCTGGTCGCCATGAAAAAAGTGTGCGGGTACATTCAGTGCATTGCCCGCAAGGTCGTCTGTACCTTTCGGGGGCGCCGGGCAAACCGGGGCGATGGCTGCCCAGATATCGGGGCGGGTCATGCCGATCCACAGTGTGCCCCCACCACCCATGGAGAGACCTGTGAGATAGGTGCGGTCTTCATCGATGCTGAAGCGCTTCTTTACATCGGCCAGCACATCGTAAACATCTTTTTCAGGAATGCCCTGATACCCTGCGGTGCCGCGGGCGTAGGGCGAAGCAACGATGTAGTCAACATCCTTCCATTCTGGGAAATAGCGTGTAGCCTCCACATCGTTTTCGCCGTTGGCATTGCTCTTGCCGAAGACCCTGCGCAGCGCCAGGCGGTGATTGGAGCCAGCGCCATGCAGCATGATCACCAGCGGATATTTTTTCTGCGGATCGTAGTTCTTCGGAAGATACAAACCATAAGGCTGCTCAGTATCGTCAGCATCAGAAAAGAAAGTAAGCACCTGCGGACCGGGAGAAAGCTTCTGGCTGAAAGTTTCTGTCACCGCGAGGAGGATAAGGAGGAGAAGAATTTTAGTAGACTTCATAGCGATTCAGGTTATTTCAGGAATGTAGTCAATTTTTTTGAAAAGGAGTAAGAAAGGAACGCAAGCCGCCCTTCGCCTGAACGGAAATCCCGCCAGCGAAATGAGGTGATGACATTTGTCAGCTTTTATAAACAACCCGGTACCATGAATGACCACCGTACATCCAAAAAGGCGTGAAAATACGTCAGTATCCAGTCAATGATAAAATTTTCCTGGAAATGACTTTTGTCATGGGCGGAGGCTTTTTGCGTGGATGATATTTGCGTCGTGAAAATGAAAAATGATGAGGGGATTTCCAGTGCTAATTGTAAAGCGATCTACCATCCAGGGTTGGATGCATGTAGTGTCGCAATGTGAGGCTCAGCTCGCATCAGCAACCAACATTGTTGAACGAATGGTGAACGGCGAGTGGCAGGTGGGCGATCAAGCGTCCGGGGAGAGCGGGAAACTAATACAAGCGTTGTATCGGCTGAGCGATCGATTACAAAAGATTGCCAGTGAGGAAGGCCAACGGGCGTGGGCAAACGAAGGGTTAGCTAAATTTATGAATGTACTTCGGCAGCGTGGCAGCACGACTCAACTGGCTGACGAAATCATGCGGTTTATTATCAAATACCTTGAGGTCAACCAGGGTGCGTTGTATTTGTCCGAGGGAGAAGGAGCGGATACTTTTTTGGAAATGAAAGCATGTTATGCGTACGAACGCAAGAGATACATTCAGCATCGGGTAAACCCCGGAGAAGGTCTTGTTGGACAGGCGGCGTTGGAGAAAGAGACATTATATCTTAAAGACATTCCCCGCAATTACATCAAGATTACCTCAGGCCTTGGTGAAGCCTTGCCAGGTAATTTGGCCATTGTCCCATTGATGAACGATGGCTTCGTTGTTGGTGTGCTGGAGATAGCCAGCTTTCAATCGCTCACCCGTCATCAACTGACGTTTCTCGAAAAAGCGGGAGAAAGTATTGCGTCGGTGCTTGTCGCCAGGCAGGCAGCTGACAAGCTCCAACATCTCGTTGATGCAATGCAGCACCAGGCTGCGTTACTCAAAGAGCAGGATGCTACGATGCGACGGAACCTTGAACAATTAGCGGCATCTGAAGAGGAGATGAAGCGCGCTAAGGTCAATGCTGAGCGCTTGCTGGTGGAGTCGCAGGAACAAACACAACGACTGGTTACACAAGAGGAGGAATTGCGGCAGAATTTGGAGCAGATGGACGCACAAAGCGAAGCAATTCAGGAACAAATACGGAATTCGGAGCGAATACGTAAGGAGTTGGCGACACGCGAGGAGGTGTTCGGTTATACCACGATTCTTTCCGAAACCGATAAATACGGAAACATTATCTATGTAAACGACAAATTCTGCGAGGTGAGCGGTTTCGCGCGTGAAGAGCTTATTGGTAAACCACAAAATATTGTACGGCATCCCGATACGCCCAAGGAAGTTTTCAAAGCTATGTGGGCTACGATCAAAGCAGGTAACGTATTTAATGGCATTATCAAAAACCGGTGCAAAGACGGATCACACTATTGGGTAGACGTAACGATTGTTCCCGTTAAAGACGAAAATGGTGCGATTGTTAAATACATCGGCGCACGCTATCACATTAAAACGGATGCGCTGGCCCAGCAACTGGTTGATCTCACGACCAAAGCTGCATAAAGGCGTTAAGAAAATGGGAAAAGGAGTAAGGAGTAAGTAGGCCTCGATCGGCGCGCGGGTTTGCCTGCAAGAATTAGCTCGAATGAGGCAGAAGGTGAGCATGAAAAAAACGCTTCACCTTTCGATAAAGCGTTTCGCTATATAACCAACCCACTAAGATCTCTGCCTCAGTCGTAGTAGCCAGACTCCTGGCTCCTGGCTCCTGACTTCTGGCTCCTATTCTTACTCCTTACTCCTTAATTCTTACTCCTTTTCCCCTCCGCCCCTTGCTCAATCAACTTCTCCACATCATTGTTCACTGAAAGTATCAACAGGCAGGTCGCGGTACAGAACACAGGGCTGGTGATGCAATGATGGCCGTTCCAGCTTCCGTCGTTGTTCTGGATGTTCAGGAGGCGGCCGCTGACGTTGTCGTACCATTTTTTCCACGAGTGGTCGTTGCCGATGATGAGGCTTTCACCGGTCTGCAGGTAGCTCAGGAACTCTTCGCCGCCGTTGTTGCCGAAGCCATCCATCACATCGGCGCGCTGCGATTGCACTTTGGCTGACTCGTATACTTCGTAGGCAGTGGAATATTTCAGTGCTTCGTCTTTGGCGTAGCCGAGCTTCTCCAGGTTTTCAGCGGTGGCCGGCGCGCTCTGTGAAAGCCGTCCGTCTTCTTTGGCACGCGCTAATTCTTCTTTCACCTTGCGGGCTTCCTTGGCGCTGGCCCTGGTGGAGCCTGTAACAGAATACAACATGATACCGGCACCCATGTCTGTGTTCACATCGCCGGTTTTTGTGTCGTAGTTCTTTTTCTGAAAATCGCGTGCGCGTTCCAGGGCCTGGTCATCCACATTCGCACCCTGGGCTTGTGCTGCTTCGAGGGCATTGGTAGCAAACGACGACTGCAGCACACCGGCCCATCCTGAGCCTGCGATGCTTCCATTCTTGTCTTGCGCGCGCTGGATCTTGGCCACACACAGGTTCAGGCACCGCTGCACCCGCGCCTTCAGGGCTTCGTCGTGGGTGGTGTGATCGAGAATGTTCGACAGGAATTGTGCGGTGAGAATAACGTCTATGTTGGCACCCAGCTTCACCTGGATCTGCGTGCTGGTGAGGTTTGTGATGTTGTATGAAGAGGCGGGTGATTCTTCGGTGGCCTCCAGCAGGTGGGTTAGCGCCCTGCGAAGTTGTGGCGCATAGACGCCCTCCGTCAGCGAGGTCCCGCTCCGGAGCATGGCCATGGCTACCATTGCCGTGGTGGCGGGATCGGTGGGTACGGCGTGTGGATCGCGTACATCCTGCCGGTCGTGACTGCCTGCACCCCAGCCGCCGTTCTTGCTTTGTGCGCGGGCGATCCAGTCGAGTCCGCGGTCAGCTGCCCGCTGCACTTTCTCGGGTGTCTTGTAAATGAATCCTGAGTCTGACGACTCTTCTCCCATCACGGTCCTGAATACACAACCCTTCGGAGGGACAAACGGTTTTTTATTGACCGGCCTCGTCTTCCGGTTCGAAAACGCCAGCAACAACACGGCGCAGATCATGACAATGACCAGCGATACTTTCCAGGTCTTCATGTGTTTGTTTGTTTTGTTATGAAGGGAAGATGCGGGGGAGTGCTGAATTCCATAAACGCTTTTGGAAAAGGAGTAAGGAGTAAGAATTAAGGAGTAAGGAGGCCTTCGTTCCACGGTGCTGTGGACGGAAGAAACTTCCGTATCCGAGTTTATACTTCGAAATAGCTTTCAAAAAAAAGGCGAAAGAAACTTCCGCCTCAGTGTGTGCAATAAAAAAAACGCTTCACCTTTCGATAAAGCGTTTTTGTGGATATAAACAACTTACTAGAATCTTTGCTTCACTAGCAGTAGCCAGACTCCTTACTCCTTACTCCTTTAATTCTTACTCCCCTCTTCTGACTCCTGGCTCCTGACTTCTGACTTCTGACTTCTTTTCCCCCTCCCTAACGAAGGAGAGTTTCAATCATGATGAATCGCCGTCCTTCCAAACACAAGGCGTTTATTCACATGCGCACCACCATTCACATAGATGCTGGGCTCGCCAAACGCGTCCACACGCACCTCTTCCGAGGTATTGATCCGTACATTTCCCTCTCCGAAGATGCTGGCCGATGCAAAGGCGCTTCTCATGTCGTGGGTATCGATCCTGTTCTCACCGTAGAGCTTGTATTTCTGCTCTACAACCCTTCCCTTTCTGATGTTGAGGATGTTCTGGCCGTACAGCGATGCCTTGAAGAAATCTGTCTTCAGCGACGCCAGGTTGATGGTATTTTCACCGTATGCTTTTAAGCGGAACTCGTCTGCTTCGAGGGCGTCATTGCAGGTGAGCTCCTGATTGCCGCGGATCTCCAGCGATTCTATGTCTTTATAGGTTACATAGGCCGTAATGGAAACGCCGGCGTACATGCTCCTGCGCCTGCTATAACGGTCTGTGTAGGAGGCCATCTTCTCTACTTTGCGCGCATCGTCGAGGTAGATATGAAGGGTCTTCTGGTGAACTTCGATGTTGATCTTGCCTTTGCTCACATCGTGGTAAACGAGACGGATATGTTCCTGGTCGCCTTTGGTGAGGATCAGGTTTACCCGGGGAGAAGCAATGATGCTGGTGAAGGGTTTCAGGTCTTTTACGATCTCATCCTGGGCCTGGGCGGCCAGTGTCACACACGAAAGGAGGATCAGCAGTGAAAATCTGTTCATAAGTGGTATTTTAAGTATCAGACTGAAGGATGACAACAAAGGTTGCATCAACCCCTATTCATTGCGTAAAGAATTTACAGGATTTCCGGAGGCAGCCTTAAGTGCCTGAAAACTAACCGAAAAGAATGCGATAAACAGGGTAATGAAGCCGGCGAGCAGAAAGATCCACCAGGGCATGGGGCTGTGATAGGCAAATTGCTTGAGCCAGCGATCCATGATCCACCAGGTGAAAGGCCAGGCAAGCAGGTTGGCGATGACCACCAGTTTCAGAAAATCACGGTTGAGCATGCCGATGATGTTGGCCACGCTGGCGCCAAGCACTTTGCGGATGCCGATAGCCTTTCGTTGCTGGTCTGCAGTGAACGTAGCCAGTCCGAACAATCCCAGGCAGGCGATGAAGATGGCCAGCACGGTGAACACCATGAACAGTAACCCAATGCGTTTTTCCGTCTGAAGCTTGCCTTCGAAGTTCCTGTCCACGAGCGTGTATTCGAACGGCGCTTCCGGTGCATATTTTTGCCAGAGACCGCGGATCAGCTCGATGCTCGGCTCCAGGCTTTCTGCTTTCACACGGATGGCCATCTCCCAATTGGGTTCGCGCCCCAGGATAATGGCCATGGGTTGGATCGGGTCTTTCAACGACTGAAAGTTGAAGTCGCGCACAATACCGATCACCTCGCGCATTCTTCCGCCGGGCTGGTCGTAACCGGAGAACAATGTTTTACCGGCGAAATTCTCAAGCTTCAGCTGGGCCGCGGCCTTTTCATTCAGGAGCAGCTTGAGGCTGTCGGCCCTGGTTTCGGGCGAGAAGAACCGGCCCTCCGCCAGCGTGTAGCCCATGGTCTTCAGGTGATCGTAGTCCATTTCGTAGACCGCCAGCAGAAAATCTTTCTCTTCACCTTCATGCCGGAATGCCGACTGCCATTCAACGTTGGGAGGAAGCCTGTTGCAGTAGCTGGCCGCCACGATCTCAGGATGTTTCAGCAGCTCTTCTTTGAAAGACTTGCCATAACCTCCCAGGTTCCGGGTGTGCAGCAGGTTGATGATATTTTCCTTGTCAAACCCCAGGTTGGCCCGCTGTACAAACTCCAGCTGATGATACACCACCATGGTTGAAATAATGAGGCATGAGGAAATGAAGAACTGGAATACCACCAGCACATTGCGGATACCATAGGAGCGTAGCTTAGCCCTGAGGTTGCCTTTCAGCACTTCAACAGGATTGTACCGGGTGAGATAAAAAGCGGGGTAACTTCCAGCCACGAGGCCTGTGAGCAAAGCGAAGACGATGAGGCCAAAGGTGAACTGCCAGTGAAACAGGGTGAGGAAGCTCAGTGCTTTGCCCGTGAAATAGTTGAAGGGAGCCAGGGCCACGAGCACGATGCCCAATGCCACCATCACAGCAACGATCACATAAAAATAAGATTCCACCAGGAACTGGAAGACGAGCCCGTTGTTCTGGGCGCCGGCAGATTTCCGGACGGCAACCTCCTTGGCGCGACTGGCGGATTGCGCCGTGGTGAGGTTCATAAAATTGATGCAGGCAAGCAGGGTGATAAAGATGGCGATGGCGCTGAAGAGGTAAATGTAATCGATGTTGCCGTTGGGTTCGATCTCGTCGCTGAGGTGCGACCTCAAGTGAATGTTATGAAGAGGCTGAAGAAAGTGACGGAAGCCGTTGCCCGTATCTGCTTGTTGGGTATGCGCGGTGTCGGCCTTAGCTTTGATCAGGTCATTTATTTTCGCTTCAACCTGCCGGGGTGAGGCTGACGGTTTCAGCTTCAGGTAGGTCAGCGACTGGTTTGCTACAAGGTCCTGCGCCGCATCATCCCAGGAGTCGAGGGAGAGAATGAGCGTATAATGGAAATGTGTATTGAGGGGCGCATCTTCGGCGATGCCGCTGATCTTTACGGTATAGCCCTGTGCCAGCACCAGTGTTTTGCCGATGGGTGAGGTGTCTCCCGGGCCCTGATAATCGAAATAACGGCGGGCAGCAGATTCGCTGATCACCACTTTGCGTTTGCCGGTGAGCACGCTGTCAGGGTTTCCGGCGATGAGGTTGAAAGCGAAAAAGCTGAAAAAATTCCGGTCAGCCAGCAGCAGGTATTTTTCCGTGAATGCTTTATTCTCGTATCGCGCGGGAAACGTGGCCCAGCTCACCACGCGAACGGAAGATTCCACTTCGGGCAATGACTCTCGCAGGGCCGGCGCCAGCAGGAAACCGGTTTTGGCGGAATGGATCTTCTTTCCCTGCACTTTGCCATCGAAGCCTACGCGGTAAATGCGACTCCCGTCGGGGTGGAGGCGGTCATATAGAAGCTCATCCTGGATGTAGAGTAAAATGAGCAGGCTGCACGCAATGCCGATGGTAAGCCCCGCGATGTTGATCACGGAGAATCCCCGCTGTTTTGACATGAAGCGCAGGACGATGAGCAGATAGTTCTTTACCATGGGGAATGGGCGAAGATACCTACCGGAAGTGAATTGTGAGAAGCAGTTTGTGGGTTTTTATTACGTCAGTTGTCCACGGTCCACAGTCGACAGTCCACGGTAGGCGTGAGTAAGTCCATCCGACCATACCTTTATACGAACTGGCAGATGCACAATGTCGTTTAACACGGCATTGCAGTGGACTGTGGACCGTCGACTGTGGACTCTTGTCAACTGCCTCTTTTGTCAATTGTCAACTCCTGGTTACTCACTTCTCAGCGATTCGACAGGGTTCCCCATCGCTGCTTTCAGTGCCTGGAAGCTGATAGTGATCATTGCGATGGCGAAGGCTGCGAGCCCTGCAACAATGAAGATGCCGGCGCCGAGCTTGATGCTGTACTGGAAGTCTTCAAGCCAGGCAGACATCACAAAATAAGCGGCGACACTGGCCATCAGGAAGGCCACAAAGATCAGCCTGATGAACTCCGACGACAGCTTGTAAAGGATTGTGACGTTGCTGGCACCCAGAACCTTGCGGATGCCGATCTCCTTGCGCCGTTGCTCCGCCGTGAAGGCAGAGAGTGCAAACAGTCCCAGCCCGGCAATGACCATGGCCAGCAGGGTAAAGTGTGTGAACATGCTGGCAAACGCCTGCTCATTGCGGTAGAGGTTGGCAAACTGCTCGTCAAGAAAAGCATATTCGAAGGTGCTTCCCGGGTTTACTTTCTTCCACGTTTCTTCAATGTAAGCGATGGTCTCCTTCACATTGCCGGCTTTCACCTTTACCGACATGGCAGGATTATTCTGATTGTACAACATGAACATAGGCTCGAGGCGATGCCTGATGGTGGCAAAATGAAAATCTTTGACCACGCCGATCACGGTGTAGGCAGTGAGGTCTGTAGGGTTAGGGCCACTCTGCAGGCTGATCTTTTTGCCCACGGGGTCGTTCCATTTCAGCAGCCGTGTCATTTCTTCATTGATGATCATGGAGAGCGAGTCATCGAAGTCGAGCGAGAAGTTTCTGCCCGCGATCATCTCCATGTTCATGGCCGGGATAAACGATTCATCCGCCGACATAATGCTGGTGATGATGTTGGTTGCTGAGGTAGCGCCTTCCGGTACAATGTTCGTCCGGCCCAGCTGCTGACCGATGCGCGCAGAGGATGTGCCCACCGCGGCAATATCCTTGTTGCGCAGAAGCTCGTCGCGTAAGGTGGAGGCACGGCCCACAGCGGCGCCGCTCTGTTGCACACTGATCACCTGATCGCGACTGTAGCCGAGGTCTGCGGTATAAATGAAGTTCATCTGCTGGTATACGATACCGGTTCCTACCATCAGCGCAATGGAGATGGTGAACTGCAGCACCACCAGCGCTTTTCTCAGGCGGATGCCGCTCGTTGAGTTTTTGAACGAGCCTTTCAGCACCAGCACAGGTTTGAAGCCAGAAAGCACAAAGGCAGGATAGAGGCCTGCAAGCGTACCCACGATCAACACCATAGCGGTGACCATCAGCAGGCTCAGCGGCTCCAGCAGGATGTTGAAATCGGCAAAACGCTGATAGTTGCTGTTCAGGATCGGCACCAGGGCAAACACCACGGCAAATGCAAACACGGCGCCGATGAGGGTAACAAGAATGGACTCCGTGAGATGCTGCCCGATGAGTTGGTAACGCACGGCACCGATCACCTTGCGCATGCCCACCTCCTTGGCGCGGCCTGCAGACCGGGCGGTGACCAGGTTCATGAAGTTGACCGCGGCCAGCACAAGGATCAGGGTTGCAATAATGGAAAGTACATAAACATTAAGCCTGTCTGATTTATTGGCGTTGGTCTCGAACAGGATCTCTTTCGAGCCCAGGTGAACGTCTTCGAGCTTTTGTACCACGGGTGTGAAAAACTCGTAGGCGTTGTTCTTTTTACTGATGGACTGAAGTTTTCTGTTCAGGTCAGTGATGTCTGCAGGCTTGTCGAGCAGGAGGTAAGTGAAGCAGAAAATGCCCTGCCACGTTTCAAGCGATTGCCGCAGCCCGTCTTCACCTTGTCCCGGCACCAGGGTGCGCAGCAGATCGAACTGGAGGTGCGAATTTTTCGGCGGGTCTGCCAGCACAGCAGTGACATGCAGGTCAGTGGTCTGGTTCAGCTTGACTGTTTTGCCGATAGCGTTCTCATCTCCGAAGATCTTTTTGGCGAGCGATTGTGTAATGGCTATGGAACCGGGTTGATCGAGGATCTCCGTGGTGGCGCCATCCACTACTTTAAAGTCGAACACTTCAAACACACTGGGATCGACCCTGAAAGCAGCCTCACACTTCAGCGCATTGTCTCCGTAGCTGAGGTCGTAACGGCCACCGCCCGTGAAGCGAACACTTTTCAAAACTTCGGGCAGCTCTTCTGTGGCCACGGGCCCAAGCTGTGGCTGGGTAACGCCTACCAGCTTGCTGCTCACGCCTTCAGCACTGTCGATGGTGAGCACCCTGACAATATTCCTGTACTGCTTATGAAAAGTATCGTACGAGAGATCTTCTCTTACATACAGGTAAATGATCATGCTGGCGGCCAGCCCTAAGGCCAACCCGGCGATCTTGATGAACGAATACCCTTTATGCTTCAGCAGGTTGCGAAGCCCGATGGTGAAATAATTTTTGAACATGGCTCTGGTGGTGATTGGTTGTCTGGCGTCAATTGTGATGCCACTAACTAATGATGTGAGCACGAGGCAAAAAGTTGAATAGAATATTTTCAAACTGACCGTTTTTGCCCAAATATGTTCGCAGGCGGGCAGTTGGCCCCGATTATTTCTTTCTCTTCGATCGCGAGATCCGGTAAATTGCATTTTGTCGTACGTTCGGTAACAACAAATCAATTTACCTGCATGGAATCAACCGCAACCCGAAGGATCGACTGGGAGATGATCTTCGCCCTGGCAGCGCTGGATGCCGGGATCATCATCAGTTGGACGGCCTATCATAACTTTCAACCGAAGCTGCTGGTCCACTTTCATTTTCAGCACCTTGAAAAATTTGTGCTCGTCGCGCAAAGCATCGTGATGTTGTCAGTGCCCTTGCTCGCAGGATGGCTTACAGACTATTATCGCAGAAAGCAGGGCAGCGGTTTTTCGGTATTTGCCGTGGGTATCAGTGTGGCTTCGATGATCTTTATGGCGGTGGCCTTCACCATATCAGATCAGGCATTTGTGAATCTTATCTGGCTGTTGCCGGCGTTGATCATTTTCTGGCTCATCTCCATGAATGTTTTTCACAGTCCTGCCAACGCTATTCTCGAAGCTTTTACCAAAAGTCCGCAGTTGCCGCTGATGATGGCAGTGCTCACCATTTCGACGGTGCTCATTCACGGAATGAAACCTGTATTGCTTTCAACATTGGAGAAGGCGGGAGGCGCTTTTACTTTTGTGGCGGGTGGCGTGATCCTCATCGTAACCGGGATCTGGTTTACGAGAAGCACCCGGAAGCTTTCGCTCGATCACGGTGAAGGAACACATGAAGCAGACCGGTTTCACATCGTTGCACTTTATGGTTTGCTCGCCGGGTTGTGTAATAGTCTCATCCTGCATTTCTTTCCAGGTATCTTGCAAAGCAAATTCGGGGCGCAGGAAACGATCTTTCACGACCACCTCTACATCTCGCTAGTATTGGGTATTGCAGCGGTGGCAGCATTTCCGCTGAGCGGCATTGTGCAGAAGACCGGTATCTACAAGGCGTTGGTAGTATCGTTGCTCACAACCTTTGTAGCGATGCTGCTCATCCTGGTGTCGGGTATTTATGCGGTGAGCATTGGGGCGTCACTGCTTCTCGCTGCGGCTTACAGCGTTGTGCTGATCACTGCCTTTCCCCATGCACTGAATAACATCAGCGCCCGTAATGCTACGTTCGGTACTGGTTTGTTTTTTGCATCGTTTGAATTTTTTGAAGTTTTGTTCTCTCTGTTCTCTACCCACTGACAATATCGCTACGAATGACATCTTCAGATAACCCTTTTCTTTGGAACGGCCTCGTGGTGCTCACCGTTTTCGTCGGTGCATCTGTTACAATACTCACCCTGAATAAGGAACGGTATTTTCCCCACCTTTACGAACGGCACAGCGAAGCGGTACATCATGATACAACGGAGCACGTGGCCGATGCAGCAGCGCCGTTGCAGACTCATCACGATACATTGACGGCAGTGACAGATGAGCATCAACCCGAACTCCTGAGCAATGGTAAATATGCATTGATCGCAGGAAGCTTCCGCTCAGAAGTATACGCCAGAAGTTATCAGCTCGCGCTGAATGAAAATATACCGGAGCTCCATCCCGAGATCATTCCTTACACATCTGATGAAAACACTTATTACCGTGTGGTGGTAATTCGTTCGCAAGACTGGTCCAACGTGATCGCGTTGAAGAAGCAATTGGCCCAGGCAGGAAAACCGTCGTGGGTTGCCGTTTCACCTTAAGTTGTTGAATAACCGGAAGCGATTTACACCAGCGCTTTTTTGGGATTGCGCGAGCGTGAATGATACGTGATGATATCGAAGAGTGTAGTGTCGGCTACGGGGCTTTCACTTTCAACGAGCGGCTTGTCATCGTAGCGCACTAACTGATCATCAGCAGCGCTTGTGTTACGCGGTGTGTGTACTGCCTCAGGCACCTCATCCTTGATTCGCCGAGCAATGGGCGCAGGAGCGGTAAGTGAGTGCTCATGCTCATCGGCCATGATAGCGGGTGCGTAGGGAGTATTGTTTATGTTGCTTTGGCGTTTAGTAAAATTGGCTTCGTCGTCGATATAGTCCATCAGCAGGAGGCAGCAGACAACACCTGCAGAAAGCCCGAAGATGTTGATGATGGTGTAAGCCTTGTTTCGCATCATGCTCCGCAGGGCTATCGTGAGGTAATTTCTGATCATGGCCACAGTTCGTTTATCTGTGGATGCCCGTTCCAACATTGGTGCCACGCAGAAAAACCTCAAATCCAGCTCAAAAACGGGCTTTTGACCGGCAGTGATCTTCAGAATTGAACATGGGTGTCCGGATGTGAACTGGGATTAGTTTCAAGTTTAAAATTTGAAGTTTAAAGTTGAAGACGGGGCAACTATCAGAAACGGGCACTGAAGCAAAATTGTGACGAAGTCCTCCACCAGACGGACGCAGCTTCAATTTGAAAACTTCAAACCTGAAACTTCAAACTTGAAACCTCAACCTCATTCCTTCTCCCGCTTAATTTTAACCTTCGCCTGCGGCCCTACCTGGATCGGTACTTTTTCAATCTCCAAGTTGGCGGCTTCGATGCCGTAGAGTTCTTCGGTGGAAAGGCTGTTGGCCTTCAGAAGACGGTAGCCCTGGATGATAAGCCGTTCGAAGTTCGAGATCTCACTGTCAGACGATGCCCATGAATGCAGGATGATAAATTTGAAATCAGCCATCATGCTGTATTTGTGCAGCGCAGGGTAGGGGCTGGTGAGATCGATCTCCCCGGCATCAGCCATTTCGTGAATGATCTTGTTGAAGATGAGGTTCACACGATGGTCAGTCTTGAACCCGAGCTTGATGCGTACGAAGAAACACTTCTTCGGAATGATGGTATCCACCACATATTTGCTGGTGAAAGGATTGTCTACCGTATCCACATGCACAAACCAATATACATCGGCGCGTTTGGGGCGCTTCTTGAAAATGGAGTAGATGATGTTCGAGTCGATGTAGCGCTTGCTGTCGGCCATGGCGAGATACACCAGGTTGGTGGCCTCCTTGGGTACGGTGGTATCAGCCTGCAGGTCCTGGATCATGCCCACATAATGTTTCAGATCGACAAACTCAGTATGCCGCTCACGAAGTCTCCGCGCGCGCAGAAGAATGTACATCATGATGAAGAACAACGAGGCGATGGTAAAGCTGAACCATCCGCCGTGAGCGAACTTGTTCAGGTTCGAAATGAGGAACGCGCCTTCGATGGAGAAGAACAATACTCCGAGTGCGAGTGACCGCCACGTGGATTTACGTGTGACGGAAAAATAGTAGACCAGCAATGAAGTGGTCATGAGCATATCGAACGTGATGGCCAGGCCGTAAGCGCCTTCCATACGCTGCGATTCCTTAAAGATGAGCACCACCAGAATACATCCCAGCATCAGGATCCAGTTGATGGCCGGCACATAGATCTGTCCCTTTACCGTGCTGGGATACCTTACCCGTGTGGAGGGCCACAGCTTGAGCTTCATTGCTTCGTTCACCAGCGTGAAGGTGCCCGAGATCAACGCCTGGCTCGCAATGATGGTGGCCATGGTGGCGAGTATGATGCCGAAGATCTTCAGGTAGTCGGGCATGATCTCGAAGAACGGGATCCGGTCTCCGAGGAACTCGTTTTTGTGCTCCAGCAGGTAGGCACCCTGCCCGAAATAGCTTAATAACAAAGCTACCTTGACAAAGCCCCAGCCCACCCTGATGTTGCCTTTGCCCACGTGCCCCAGATCAGAGTACATGGCCTCCGCTCCGGTGGTGCAGAGAAAGACAGCGCCGAGGATCCAGAAACCGCCGGGATATTTCACCAGCAGGTTGAATGCATACACAGGGTTGATAGCCTGCAGTATCTCCGGCTTGTGCATGAGGTGCGAGAAACCGATCACCGCGATAAATGAGAACCACACCAGCATGATGGGTCCGAAAGTTCTGCCCACAACACCACTGCCGAACTGTTGGAAAATGAAAAGACCTACCAGGATCACTACCACAATGGTGATGATGGTTCTCGACGATATGTTGGGATCGAGCGTGCGTAAACCTTCGATGGCCGAGGTCACACTGATGGCCGGTGTGATGAAACCGTCGGAGATCAGCGTGGCACAACCGATGATCGCGGGGAAGATCACCCAGCCCGCCTTGTACCGGCGTACCAGTGCATAAAGCGCGAAGATCCCACCTTCACCTTTGTTGTCTGCGCTCAACGCCAGGTACACATATTTGATGGTGGTGATCAGCGTTAGGGTCCAGAAGACGCATGACAAACCGCCGAAGATGATGTCTTCTGTAATGGGATGCTCATCTACAATGAACCGGAAGGTATAGATGGGCGATGTGCCGATATCTCCGTAAATGATACCAAGCGAAATAAGAACACCAGCGGTTGATAGCGGGGTAAGATGTTTGTCGTGTGTATAAGCCATTTTTATTGTACCCCGTCTTTTGGACGGGCAATAATAAGTCTGTTGCTTTTATCGAATGAGAAATAACTCCACAACCAACTGAGAAGAACAAAGAATTTATTCCTGAAGCCGATGAGCGACATCAGGTGTACGAACATCCACACGAACCACGCAAAGAAGCCCTGGAACTTGAAGGCCTTCAGGTCTACAACGGCACGGTTACGGCCTATTGTTGCCATGGAGCCCTTGTCGAAATACCGGAAGGGTTTCATCTCTTTTTTATTGATCAGGCGACAGATGTTTTTGGCCACGAGCTCCCCCTGCTGCTGTGCCGGAGGGGCCATCATGGGGTGACCTTTCGGGAATTTGGGATCGACACCTTCCATCAGGGCTACATCGCCGATCGCAAAAATATTGTCATAACCTTTCACCCGGTTGAACTCATCCACAAGAAGACGCGAAGACCGCCCGAACGCCTCGGCCTTTAAACCTGCCACAGGATTTCCCTTCACGCCGGCGGCCCAGATCAGTGTGCGACTGATCAGTTTTTCACCTGTGCTCATCAGTACTTCATGGCCGTCGTACGATTTTACGGCGGTGTTCAGGTGTACATGCACGCCCATCTTTTTCAAATATTCAAGCGCCTTTGTGCCGGCTTCTTCTGACATGCCGTTGAGCAGGCGTGGCGTTGCTTCCACGATGTGAATATCCATCTGGCTCACTTCCAGCTCAGGATAGTCTTTGGGAAAGATGTCGTGCTTGAGCTCGGAGATAGCACCGGCCAGCTCAACGCCGGTAGGTCCGCCGCCTACGATGACAAAATCCATGAGGCTGTTCATGAGCTCCTTGTCATCGGTAAGCAAGGCCGTTTCAAAATTTCTGATGATGATATTCCGAAGCTTGATGGCGTCGATGATGGTTTTCATCGGATGGGAATTCTGCTCCACATCCTTGAGTCCGTAAAAGTTGGTCTCAGCGCCGCTGGCAATCACCAGGTAATCATACTTCACACTGCCGATAGAAGTTTCTATACACCTGGTTTCGGGTTTGATGGCCGTGACCTCGCCGAGACGGAAATAAAAATCGTGGGTATTTCTGAAGTGTTTTCTAAAAGGGAATACGATGGAACTCGTTTCCAATGCTGATGTAGCAACCTGATAAAGCAGGGGCTGAAAGCAATGATGGTTATACTTGTCAAAAAGCACCGTCTGGGTTTGTGTACCCACAAGTCCCTTTGCTACTTCCAACCCTCCGAAACCACCACCGATAATGATAACGCGGGGTTTGCCCAGGTCTGCTATACGCGTTTGCGTGGTTATTAATTTGGGCATTGAGCTTTTTAGAGATAACCTTTTTTTAAAATTGTGCCAAATTTAATGTGTTTCCGCAAACCCGGAAAGAAAACCGGAGAATGTTGGTTGCCGCCGATTTTGACCATTAAACCCGGTTAAATAAATATTTCCTCCAATCGCAGGGGCATCTGTAACTAAATCGGTCTATTTTTGTGATTCTAACCCCTAAATTCAAGCACCTTATGATCCGTAAAGTATTGTTTGCACTGCCTGTTGCTGCATTATTGACCGGCTGTGGCAACCAGGCAGAAAAAGAAACCCTTCAAAAGCAGGTTGACTCATTGAGCCTCGAGCTCGAACGCAGCCATCAGATGTCTCAGGCCCTGACGGAAGTAGGAACCCTCATGGATTCCATCGACGCCAGCCGCCAGCTGCTGCGGGTAAACATGGTGGAAGGAACCACCTATTCGGATTATGCCGCACGCATGAAAGACCTCAATGCCTACATCAAAGACACCCAGAAGAAGATCGATGACCTTGAAAAGTCAGTGAGGAACTCCAAGGCCAATGCCAATGCCTTCTCACGCACCATCAAGAAGCTGAAGGCCGACCTCGAATCAAAAACACAGGAGATAACGCTGCTTCAGGAGCAGGTTGAAAAATATCGCAACGAGAACCAGAACCTGGTAACTACTGTCGAGCTGCAGGACGCCGAGCTTGCCGACAAGGAAGTGCTGATCGAATCCAAGAACCAGGAGCTGGCCTTCATTGAAGCCCGCATCCAGGAGCTGATGATCCAGTCTAAGGTGAGTGAAGCTGACGCTTATTATACCAGGGCCGTTGCCGTAGAGGAAACCGCCAACCGCACCCGCCTGGCACCCCGTAAAAAGAAAGAAACCCTGAAAGAAGCGGTAGAGCTGTACAGAAAGGCCCTGTCGCTGGGTAAAAACGAGGCTGAGGCCAAGATTACAGAGATTGAAAAGAGACTCTGAGCATATTTAGAGTTTTGATTACTTTTGGGCTGCTTTTGGGCAGCCCTTTGCTTTTTAGATATGATCCTTGATATTTTTCTGACCTTTTTTTTAGTAGCCCTCAATGGTTTTTTTGTTGCTGCCGAATTTGCAATCGTCAAGGTAAGGTCTTCACAGATCGACCTGAAGGCAAAGGAGGGACACCGCATGGCGTCATTGTCGCGGCACATCATTGCCAACCTCGATGCTTATCTCTCGGCTACGCAGCTCGGTATCACCATCGCCAGTCTCGGGTTGGGTTGGATCGGCGAAGACGTGGTAGCCCAACTGGTGCTCAGATTCTTTGAGTTCACCGGCATGAATCTTGGCCCGGAAGCCGCGCACCGCGTAGCCCTGCCCGTAGCCTTCAGCGTGATCACCGTACTTCACATCGTTTTCGGCGAGCTTGCGCCCAAGTCGTATGCCATTCAGCCCCCTGACAGCACTACCTTATGGCTGGCGGCCCCGTTAAATGTTTTCTACTGGGTGTTCAAACCTTTCATCTGGATCCTGAACGGTTTTTCAAATTTTATATTGAAGCTCATCGGCATCACACCGTTGAAGGAAGCGGAGGTGCACTCGCCTGAAGAGCTCAAGATGATGGTGGAGCAGGGCAAGAAAAGTGGTGTGATCGAAGCGCGCAAGTATGAGATCATCCGCAATGCGTTCGACTTCGCGGAGCGCTCCGCCCGCCAGGCCATGGTGCCCCGCACGCATG
Source organism: Chryseosolibacter histidinae (assembly GCF_018598225.1). Classification (GTDB taxonomy): domain Bacteria; phylum Bacteroidota; class Bacteroidia; order Cytophagales; family Cyclobacteriaceae; genus Chryseosolibacter; species Chryseosolibacter histidini. The sequence goes on from NZ_JAHESF010000029.1 coordinate 69,328, forward strand.
TGTTCGGCGTAAGCAAGTCGGCCCCTGTGGCGCAGATCATCGACAAGATCCTGGAGAACGGCTATTCACGGGTACCTGTGTATGAAGGAACCATCGATCATATTGTAGGTATCATTTTTACAAAAGATCTACTGCAGCGGTTAAGAACAGGAAAGGAATTTCCCATCGACGAGATCATTCGCCCCGCGCACTACATCGCCTCCAACAAGAAGCTGATCGATATCATGCGCGACTTCCAGAAGCAGCACATCCAGTTTGCCATTGTGGTGGATGAGTTCGGAGGCACAGAAGGTGTGATCACCATGGAAGACATCCTCGAAGAGCTGGTGGGCGAGATCCAGGATGAGTACGATTCAGAAACACCGCAGATCGAAAAGCTCGACGATAAAAAATTCCGCGTGCAGGGCTCCGTTACGCTGGTAGCACTGAACGAGAGACTTCCCAGGCCGCTGCCCGAGAACGACATCTATGTTACCCTTGCCGGGATGCTCATCGATATCGTAGGCCGCATCCCCAACGTAGGGGAGAGCATTCCTTATGATGACTACGTGTTCACCGTGCTGAAACGCATCAAGAACCAGGTTATCCTTGTTGACATCGTGGATAAGGCAAAGCCTGTTGAGGAAGAGTGATAGCTTCCGCTCCTGTAACAGTTATTGACGGTACATTCAATGGCGGTCTGTGAATACGCCGCGCCCCTCATTGTTGCCGAAGTTTCCTTTCGTTTTATGGCCGGTGGTTTTGTCGTTAATTACAGTAAAGTACTTATGGCTGAGTGTGCAGACAGGTATTTTTGAAGCACCGATAAGTTCGTAAGGGTGTACGGGCTTTTGGGAGTTTACCATGAAGGCCGGAGAGACTACTGTAAAAAACTATGAAGTGAACTTGTATCCACGAGCGTTGAGAGCGGCAACAGCGCGTTGGTACAGATTGGCGGTGCTAACGCTGGCCTTCACCACGGTCGTCAACTTCCTCATGGCTCAGGAATCACAGCCACCCGCACGGGCGAACACCATGAAAGTGGACATCACCTCGCATCTTCTTTACCGGAAAGCTTTTGTTCTTTCGTACGAACGGGTCACAAAACCACAGCAGAGCTTTTGTTTCACGGCCGGGTACCAGCAGTTCCCGAAAATTACTTCACTGGGCCAGGGAATCAGAACGGTAGGGGATGTCAAACAAACAGGTTTTAAAGCCGGAGCAGAGTACCGTTTTTATTTGGCCACGGAGAACAAGCATCCTGCGCCACATGGCGTTTATCTGGGGCCTTTTGCCAGCTATCTTTATTTCAGCAATGATCGCAACGTGGAGATCACTTCGGCAGATGGAAGCCAGACGCGCAATGCCCTCCAATCGTCAGTTATATCAGTGGTGAACATCGGGTTTCAGCTTGGATATCAATTTGTGATCAACAACCGCTGGACCATTGACCTGGTCTTTGTTGGCCCGTCGGTTACGCATTACGACGTAAGCCTTAACCTGGAAGGTGTCACTGCCAGTGAAGAATGGGAGTACAATAACCGCATTCTCAAGCGCCTCATTGACCGCTTCCCGTTATTGAGCGATCTGATCCAGGATAAATCCGTTGAGCATGACGGCACGTCTGATTCATGGTCCTTCGGGTACCGTTATCAGCTGTTGATCGGTTATCATTTCGGGCGAAAGAAGATGCCTTAAGGAATGCGGAAGTGTTTTGATCACCTTCCCCGAGCACGTTTCAGTTCAAATCGCGCAATTGTCAGAATATACCGGGCAAACTATCCGGCTGCCATTTTCAGATCCACTTCTTGTGCCTGAAGAACGCGATCATCGAACCGGCGATGGCGATCATCACCATCCAGACAATGGGATATCCATATTCTGATTCAATCTCCGGGAAATTGTGTTTGAAGTTCATACCATACACACCTACAATGAATGTGAGGGGAATGAAGATGGTGGAGATGATGGTGAGCAGCCGGATCACTTCGTTCAGCCGGGTGTTCTGTGTGTTGATGTAGATATCCATCAGGCTCGAGGTAAGGTCGCGGTAGGTTTCCAGCGAGTCGATGAGGTGGATGGTGTGATCGTAGACGTCTGAGAAATACCGCACGTTCTCTTCCTGGATAAAGCTGCTTTCATCTTTCACCAGCTTGCCAATAGCGTCGCGCAGCGGATACAGGGCCTTGTGCAGGTAGATCAGCTCTTTTTTCATTTGCTGGATCTTTTTGAAGGTCTCCATCGATGTATCGGTGCGGATGCATTCTTCGGTTTCTTCGATCTGCTCGCCGATGTTGTCGAGCACGTTATAGTAGTTGTCCACGATGATGTCGATGAGCCGGTACAGGAGATAGTCGGCCTTCTTTTTTCTTACCCTGCCCTGGTCGAGGCGGATGCGTTCGCGGAAAGCGTTGAAGAGGTCGCCTTCCTTTTCCTGGAATGACAGCAGGAAATTGCTGCCGAGCACAAAGCTGATCTGTTCGTAGTCGATCTCGGCGCCTTCAATGCGGTAGAGCATTTTCAGTGTAACGAAGAGATAGTCTTCGAACTCTTCGGTCTTCGGGCGCTGATCGTTCAGGATGTCTTCCACCATCAGTGAGTGAAGGCAAAAATGCGCCTGGATCTTTTCTATGATGGGTGATACGTTGAGACCGTCCAGGTTGATCCAGTTGATGCGTTCTTCCGAAAGGTTCTTCAGCAGAACATCAACATCGCTGGACGTGAACATGTCGTATTTCTCACGGTTGTACGTGATCAGTTCCAGGATGACCTGTTCGTTAGGTTTTTCAGGAAGGTGATGATGTTCCATGAGCGTTTAGCAGTTGGGGCGAAAAATTCTCTCTAAGATATACGACACGTTGCGGATAGGCTATTTCTATACCTTCGCTGTCAAAACGTTGTTTGATGGATTTGTTAAGATCGCATTTCATGTTGAAGCCGGTAGACGGATCTTTTGCCCAGACATAAGCCCTGAGCTGTTGTGCCGACTCGGTAAAGCCGATCAGGCGCACTTCCACCTGGGGATGGTCGATGCTCTTCTCCTCGGCGGTGCGGTTATCTTCGCAGGACGGATGGCGCAGCGCTTCATCACGCATCAGGTTCATAGCCCGGTCTGCATCGCTGCTGAATGAAATTCCCAACTCGATGAACATGCAAACTTTCTCCTCCGTTAACGTTGAGTTAATGATCGTTTCATTGTTCATCACGCTGTTCGGGATCACGATGCGCCTGTTTTCGAAATCTTTGATGATGGTATGGCGCAGGGTGATATCTTCCACATCGCCCTGGTACTGCTGGCCCACGCGCACCCGGTCGCCCACACTGAACGGTTTGAAGATAACGATGAAGATGCCGCTCACGATATTGGAAAAAGCAGACTGCGATGCGAAACCTACAATAGCCGCCAGTACACCGGCGCCCGCAAAAATGGCTGTACCGTAATCCCGCAAAGGTGGAATGGCATTGAAGATCACGATGGTGGCAATGATATAGATGATGAACTCCACCGCGTTCTTCAGGAAATTATACTTGGTGGGGTCCACCTTCAGCTTGCGGGAAGCCCCCTTCACGAAACGTCCCATCACGAAGCGCAACACGCGGCCCACAACAATGGCCACGACCATCACAATGACGGAGAACAGGACGTAATCCCAGGAATTCCCAATAAGCTTCATGCATCTAAAATAACAAAATAACACACTGCCCAACCGGGCCGGGAAGGAGAAAAATCGGGGTATCGAACGAAAGATATTAATATGTTCCAAATCCTTCATGACTTAAAAAACCTTGCGTATTATTGCGGGTAATGCCCCTACGCTTAGAAGATATAAAGGCGCCTATCGCCCGGGAGATGGAAGATTTCGAGCAGAAGTTCCGCGCTTCCATGAAAACGCGTGTCCTGCTGCTGGATAAGATCATGAGCTACATCGTGAAGCGCAAAGGCAAGCAGATGCGGCCCATGTTCGTGTTCCTCAGCGCCGGCACCTGTGGCAAGATCACCGAGTCTACCTTCAGGGGCGCTTCGTTGATCGAGCTCCTGCACACCGCCACCCTGGTGCATGACGACGTGGTGGACGAAGCCAATTACAGACGTGGATTTTTTTCAGTCAATGCACTGTGGAAAAACAAGGTAGCCGTTCTTGTAGGCGATTTTTTACTCTCCCGCGGAATGATGCTGGCGCTCGAAAATAAAGACTACGATCTGCTCAGTATTGTGAACGACGCTGTGCGCGAGATGAGCGAGGGCGAGCTGCTGCAGATCGAAAAATCGCGCCGGCTCGATATCACCGAAGATATATACTATGAGATCATCCGCCAGAAGACCGCGTCATTGATCTCCTCGTGCTGCGGCATCGGTGCAAGCTCATCCGGTGCGCCGGAAGATGTTGTGAAAAAGATGCGTGTGTTCGGAGAAAAGATCGGCATGGCCTTCCAGATCAAGGACGACCTCTTCGACTACGGAGAGATGGAGATCGGCAAACCCGTGGGCATCGACATCCGCGAAAAGAAAATGACCCTGCCGCTGATCTATGCGCTCTCCAGGTCGGGATGGCTGGAGAAAAGAAAGATCATCAGCATCGTGAAAAACGAAAGCGATAAACCGAAGAAGGTTAAAGAGGTGATCGCGTATGTCAAACAATCGGGAGGCATCGAATACGCCGTTCAGACCATGAACAAATATCACCAGGAAGCGCTCACCATTATCAAAGACTTTCCTGATTCCGCGTACAAGAACTCGCTTGTGCAGCTTGTGCAGTTTACGATTGATCGAACGAATTAGTCGTCAGACCACTGCGCGCCGGCCGCGCTCAGGCAGTGGTCCGACGACTGACCTGCGCGCAAGTGTCCGACAACAAAAAAAACCGCCCCTGTGAGAGAGCGGTTTTAACCTAAACCTAAATCTATGAGAAACCTAGTGTAATTCTATTCTGGTTCTACCGGCTTCTAGCACCGCGTAATCTTTCCAGGTCTGGTAAAGCGACGGTTCGAGCGCTGTGAGTGCCGGGCCGGTGTTGTCAGGTACATAAGCACCTTCCGTTTGCCACCACTTCTTGGCGTTGTCTTTTGCCGATTTTTTATCGATGTTCTCAAAAAGGTTGATGCAAGAGTCAGAGATCATCCAGGGCTTGTCTACACTGCTGTATTTTTCGAAGATCAGGCTGCGCATCCGCGTGCCGCTTTCCTGATTCTTAAAGTGCGATACGGAATAAGAAAGCGTTTCAGGCTCTGTCATGATCATATCCCAATACTTCTTCGAGGCAATTACCTGGGCCGTTGTGAGCAAATATCCGAAGCCATTCTCGATCTGCTCCTTCGTGATGGGGCAGCGAGCTTTCAAAGCTGGTTTCTTCTTTCCTAGTAGTTTTTCTAAAAAGGCCATAATGCGAAATCGGGTTTTAGGTTCATCTTCACTCCCTATATGATACTCCACAAAGGGTGAATAGTTGCATATAAGACTAAAAAAAGGTTCAAAATGTTACAAACGGCTGAAATTTAGGGTTATACAGATCCGTTTCCTGGTCCAACGAAAGCCTCTAAAAGCCCCGTTGTGTACACTTCTGGACGGACAGCTGTACGGTTTTGTACTACAGTTTCGGCGTACCCTTAGCCTTCTCCATCCGCTCATGCTGGATCAGGAAATCCTCAACCTTATCGGCAGGGATCTTTTTGCCGATGATCTTCTTCCGCTGATCCAGAATATAAAGTGACGGTGTGGTGATGGCATCGTACAGGTCCTGGTAATGACCCACATACGTCCGTGGCCCGTTCACCGTGATCCACTTCATCTTCATCTCTTTGATGTAATCGCGCATCTTCGCCATAGACGTGTCTGCGCTCACAGCATATACTTCCACATCGAATTTTTTGGTGTTGTAAAAGTTCACCAGCTTGGGCGTCTCCTCTTTGCAATGACCACAGTCGGGATCAAAGATGAACAGCACGGTGTACTTGTTCTTGATATCGTACATCGACCGCGGTTTGAAGTTGCTGTCCTGCATGATCAGGTTAGGCCCTGTTCTTCCCACCAGGCTCTTGCGTAAACGGTCTGCTGTTTCTTTCAGGGTCTGCTTCAGCTTGTCATTGGCCCAGAAGTCCATATCGCCCTTTGCAAAATACCTGTCGTAGAGGTTTACAAACACTTCGTCAAGTCCCATGATCTCGGGCTGCTGGTATTTGAGAATACATACCCATACGGCATACTTGTAGGTCTCCTGATTCTTCTTGGCTTTGGCCACCAGCTTCTCGATTGCCTTTGTAACTGAATCGGCCTGGGGCACAAACAGCTTGTCGAGGTACTCATTGATCTTCTCCTGGTAGACAGACCGTGGCATACGGATGAGCGCGTCATCGGCCAGGTCAAAGTGATCGAAGAAATGCTCGCGGTACCAGCGCAGCTGGAAAGTGGAGTCGATCGATCCGTTTGGTTTCTTGGGGGCATCGGGGATCTTTACCGGCTTGCTTGATTTGAAGATCCTGGCCGTAACCGTGGCTGGATATTTATTGATGATGCCGTCCTGGTAAGCCGTTACCTTGTCGTTGATCTTGTTAAAACCGGCTTTCGCGTCTTTTTTCTGGTTTTCACTTAAACTGCTGTCTTTCAGCACTTTAATGAAAGGTTCGGCTTCTTTGTGCCGCTCCATGTTAAAGACCATGTTCTCAAAGAACAGCTTGTTGTCGAGGTCGCCCGTAACCACCATGTTCTTTACATAATCATCGGTGCTGGTAGCCATGGAAAAATGCTGGTTGCTTCCCATCACCATTTCGAAGATGCGCGTCTTGTTCAGCACCAGGAAATAGACCCCCTGCGGCAGCGCCTGTTTGCCGTCGAAGAAAAACTCACCCTTGCTGTTCACTTTGGCGGTATCCTTAACGAAGGTACTTTCACCATAATAGTATCCCAGGTAGATGGTGGTGTCTTTCAGTCCGTTGACCTTGAACTGAAGCTTGTAGCCGGGTTGGGCAAAACAAACGGCAGAAGTTAAGAGACAAAGCAGGCTAAAGAGGGAAATACGCATAACGTTTTATCTGATTAGATATACAAATTTCTGATTTTCAGCCGATCCAAACAATCAGCTGTAATGAATAAGCTGTGATTGCGTTTTTGTGAGCTGGTCTTTAACAAAAATTAACAATTTCCACGAGCTAAAGCGCGTGGCTAATCGTGGAATATTTTTCATTACTTTTGCCATCTTCAAATGTCACTGACCGTTCAGCACCTTACCAAGATCTACGGCTCACAGAAGGCTGTGAACAACATCTCCTTTTCTGTTAACAAGGGGGAGATCGTGGGTTTTTTGGGACCCAATGGTGCGGGCAAGTCAACCACCATGAAGATCGCTACCGGCTACCTACCACCTACGGAGGGCGAGATCTTTGTCGGCGGACTGGCCGTTACTGCCAGGCCTATAGAAGTGAAACGCATCACGGGCTACCTGCCGGAGCATAACCCCCTGTACCTCGACCTGTACGTGCATGAATACCTGAGCTTTGCAGGAAAACTGTATGGGTTCAAGGGGAAATTGCTGAAGCAGCGGGTGGCGGAGATGGTAGAGCTTTGTGGCCTTACCCGCGAGCAGAACAAAAAGATCGAAGCGCTTTCGAAAGGTTATCGGCAGCGGGTGGGACTGGCGCAGGCACTCATCCACGATCCGCAGGTATTGATCCTCGACGAGCCGACGTCAGGCCTCGACCCCAACCAGCTGCTGGAGATCAGAAAGCTTATCCGCGACATCAGTGCCAATAAGACCGTGATCTTCTCCACACACATCATGCAGGAAGTACAGGCGCTGTGCGATAGGGTGGTGGTGATCAACAAAGGCGAGATCGTGGCAGACGACAGGCTTGAAAACCTGATGGCCAGAAGAGCAGACGCTCCGGGTATCATCGTTGAATTTGAAAATGAAGTGTCAACTGATTCGCTGAGCGCATTGCCCGGTGTTGTCAGTGTGACCAGGCTCGCCACCACAGCGGGCGTGCACCAGTATAAAGTACAACCCGTAGCCGGGGCGGATGTGCGGGCGGAGATCTTCCGTTTTGCCGCCGATCAAAAATTGTCGCTCATCGGTCTCCGGCAGGAGGAAGGATCGTTAGAGAATATTTTCCGTGAACTTACCACCCATGCTCCAGGTCTTAGCTAAAGAGTTCAGCAGCTATCTCAATTCGCTGATCGCCTACATCGTGATCGGTGTGTTCCTGACAGGCATGGGCCTGCTCATGTGGATGTTCCCTGAAACCTCGGTGCTGGAGTATGGTTATGCCGATATGTTCACCCTCTTCTCGCTCGGGCCGTACATTTTTATTTTCCTCATCCCGGCCATTACCATGCGCAGCTTTGCGGAAGAGAAAAAAGCCGGAACCATGGAGCTGCTGCTGACCAAACCATTGTCTGACTGGGATATCATCCTTGGAAAATACTTCGCTTGTTTTCTGCTAGTGCTGCTGGCGCTGGTGCCTACCATCATTTATTATTTTTCCATCGCTGCATTGGGCAATCCCGCGGGCAATATTGATACGCCAGGTGTTACCGGTTCGTACATCGGGCTCGCTTTGCTGGGCGGGGTCTTCTGTGCGGTAGGCATCTTTGCTTCATCGGTCACACCCAATCAGATCGTCTCCTTTATTCTGGCGGCGTTTCTCTGTTACCTTTTCTTTTCAGGATTTGAATCCATTGCATTGGTTAATGTCTGGTCGGTCAATGTTCTGTTCATCAAACAGCTGGGACTGTTGTATCACTACGATGCGCTGGGCAAGGGGCTGATCGATTCAAGGGACCTGGTTTATTTCTTCAGCGTTATTGCATTCATGTTACTCATCACACGCGTTACACTGGGGGCAAGGTCATGGTAAACTGGAAAAGCAAAAAGCTGAGCGATATGCTGATGCTGGCCAACGGGCTGGTGCTGCTGGTGCTGATCAATATCGTTTCATCCATACTTTTTTTCAGGGCCGACCTGACGGAAGAAAAACGTTACTCTATCAAGGAACCAACCAAGGCGCTGCTCCGAGACCTCGACGACGACGTGTACATCGAAGTATACCTCGAGGGTGATATCAATGCCGGCTTCCGAAGATTTCAGACGGCCATCCGCGAGACCCTGGAAGAGTTCAGGGTATACTCCGGCAACAAAATAAGATACGCGTTCATCGATCCGGCCATCGCTACCGGTCAGAAAGCCCGGAATGAGTTTATGGCCGAGCTCGCGTCCAAAGGCATTCAGCCCACCCGTGTGTTCGATAACCGCGACGGACAAAGAACTGAAAAGCTGGTGTTCCCCGGCGCGCTCATCAGTTATGGCGGCGCTGAAACCGGCGTGAACCTGCTGACCTCTAACCTAGGTACATCGTCAGAAGAAAAGCTCAACCGGTCTATCGAAGGTATCGAGTTCGAGTTGGCCCATGCCATTTACAAACTTACGGTTGAAACACCGAAGCGCATCGGCCTGGTGCGGGGGCATGGTGAGCTTGACGGCGCGCAGGCCATGGCGTTCAGAAGTGCCCTGCAGGAAGTCTACGATGTCGTAGACGTATCGTTAAGCGCCGGCAACCTCGATGATTTCGATGCGCTCGTTGTTGCCAAACCCACGACAACTTTTTCAGAAATTGAAAAATACAGGCTCGATCAGTATATCATGCGTCGTGGCAATGTGCTGTTGCTGCTGGATAAGCTCGAGGCTTCGATGGACAGCGCCTCACGTGAAGATTACTTTGCTTTTCCTTACAACCTGAACCTTGACGACCAGCTGTTCAAGTATGGTGTCAGGATCAATATGGACCTCGTGCAGGACCGGTCTTCCGGATTGACTCCCGTGGTGACGGGACAGTCTGGCAGCAAACCTGAAATCCAGCTGATGGAGTGGCCGTTCTTTCCGTTGATCAACCGGTATGCCGATCATTCCATTACACACAATCTAGACGCGGTAGTCATGCGCTTCGCCAGCAGCATCGACACGGTGAAGGCTGACGGGATCCGCAAGACGCCGCTGCTCTTTACATCACAATACTCCCGTACCCTTACCGCGCCCGTTAATGTGAGCATTCCGGCGCTGCGGCGTGACATAAAACCCGAAAATTATTCGAAACAATTTATCCCGGTAGGGTATCTGCTGGAAGGACAGTTCACATCACTTTTCAGGAATCGCTTCCTGCCGGAAGGAGCGGACAAGGCGAGCTTCACGGCAGCGGGCGGACCCGCGAAAATTATTGTGGTAGCGGATGGCGATCTTGCGGCCAACGCGGTACATCCCAGAACACGGCAACCGCAGCCCCTGGGCTTCGATGTGTTTACCAACTACACGTACGCCAATCAGGATCTGCTGATGAACATGCTGGCGTATCTCACCGATGAGAACGGCCTGATCAAGGCGCGCAATAAAGAGATCAAGATACGTCCGCTCGACCGCCAGAAAGTGGCATCAGAGAAGCTCAAGTGGCAGCTGATCAACCTCGCCCTTCCGCTGGTGGTGCTGGTTGCCTTCGGTACTGCGCGCGCGTTTGTGAGAAAGAAACGTTATGCCAGTTTTTAGTATGCAGGAACAGAAGAACAAAAGGCTTGCGATCTCTTTGCTGGTGCTGATCGGCATCACGGTGGCGGTATACTGGCTGAGCACGGCTGAAAGAACCGAAAACATAGACAAGGATCTTTTCCGGGTGGCTGACCTGACAACGGCAGACCGGGTTGTGCTGGAGTCGCCAAACGGGAAAGTGGCGCTCACCTTTAATGGCACGCGCTGGAAAGTGAATGACCGATATGATGCTGACCGCGATATGATCGATGTGCTGATGGCCACCCTGCGCGAAGCGGAGCCCAAACGTCCCGTTGCGGCCTCGGTGCAGGACTCGCTGAGCGCGCAGCTTGACAAGAATGGCGTAAAGGTTTCAGTTTGGTCAGGAGGGCAAACGTTGAAACGTTTTACGGCGGGCGGAAACGAGCTGAAGACACAGGCCTATTTCAAAAATGAGCAAACCGGTCAGGTTTATGTGATGACCATTCCGGGATATAGAGTATATGTTGCAGGCATCCTGGAGCTGACGGAGAACCAGTGGCGCGATAAGTATGCGTTTGCCTTCAACTGGCGCAACTTTGTAAGCCTGCAAGCCGAATTCCCGGACAAACCCGCTGAAAATTTCAAGGTTGCGATGCAGGGAAAGCTCTTTGGTATTGAAGGATTGGCCCGTACCGATACCGCAAAGCTGAACACGTTTCTGGATCAGGTGTCCTTACTCACTGTGAATGAGTATCTTGAACCGGGAAAGTATACCGATAGCCTTACCCAGGTGAAGCCTCTGATGACCATCACCGTTCAGGATATTGCAAAAAGGGAATATTCGCTGTCGATTTTCAGGGACGGGACCGGCGTGGTGCCGGGGCTGCTGCAGAAAAAACAGGGTGCTGTTTTCAATCGGCTCAAGATCCAGCCTATTCTGCGACCTAAATCGTTTTTTCAGGCCCGGGAGCGCTGATTTTTAATTTTTTTTTGAGCTGAAGTCCGGGTTTTAAAATTCGGTTTTCTTTATAACTTTACCCCGCTATAACCAAAATCACTTTTTCCTAATGAAGTTTATCGTTAACTCCGCTTACTTGCTTAAGCAACTCTCCAATATTAACGGTGTGATCACAACAAACCCTGTGGTTCCTATTCTCGAGAACTTCCTGTTTGAACTCGAAAAAGGTGGCCTTACGGTAACAGCTTCAGACCTGCAGACGTCCATGATCACTGAGCTTCAGGTTGAGAGCAAGGAAAAAGGTAGCATCGCTGTTCCGGCCCGTATCCTGCTGGATACCCTGAAGAACCTTCCGGAGCAGCCTGTAACATTCTCCATCGACGAGTCAACGTACAGCATAGAGATCATCTCCGACAACGGACGTTATAAGCTTTCGGGTGAAAATGCTACGGACTTCCCGAAAGTTCCTACCGTATCGAACGACTTCTCAGCGGAAATAGCATCCGAGGTCCTGTCAAGGGCTGTGAACAATACCATCTTTGCCACCAGCAACGATGAGCTTCGTCCTGCCATGACCGGTGTTTACGTGAACCTCGGTGAAAAGAATACCACTTTCGTTGCTACCGATGGCCACCGCCTGGTGCGCTACAGGAGAACGGATGTGAAATCAGACAACGGTAACGCCATCATCATCCCCCGCAAAGCGCTGAACCTGCTGAAGGCTACCTTGCCTACTGAAAATACAGAGGTAAGCCTGAACTTCAACATGTCTAACGCGTTCTTCAAATTCGGCAACATCCGTATGATCTGCCGCCTTATCGATGAACGTTTCCCTGATTATGAAAATGTGATCCCTTCCGGGAACAACATTAAAATGACGATCAGCAGAACCGACATCCTCGGCGCACTGAAACGTATTTCCATTTACGCCAATAAAACCACACACCAGGTACGTCTGAAGATCACCGGCAGCGAGCTGCAGATCTCCGCCGAAGACCTCGATTTCTCCAACGAAGCCAATGAGCGCTTATCGTGCGAGCACGAAGGCGAAGACATCGAGATCGGCTTCAATGCGAAGTTCCTGGTGGAGATGCTTACCAACATGGATTCTGACCAGATCAGGCTCACCATGTCTGCTCCCAACAAGGCAGGCGTGATCTATCCTGCAGAAAAGGATGCGGCCGAAGATATCCTCATGCTGGTGATGCCGGTGATGCTGAACCAGTATGTTTAAAATGTATTCAGTAAGCCGTATTCAGTAATCAGTTTTGAGCGTTTACGTTTTACGGTGTGTCACTGCTCCTGGTTACCGATCACCGATTACTGACTACCGATTACCACTCACAGACCTAACCATTGATGATGCAGCGTTTCATAATACTGTTAGCAATGGTGCTTATTTCCGGCACCTGCCTGGCGCAGGAGCTCACTTTAACAGGCGTTACTTCTGAACATGTCAGCCCGTTGTTTCTGAAGCAGTCACAACCTGTCCAGGGCATGGTGGCTGCGCCCCGTGGATTGCGCATGCGAAACACAGGCCGTGCGCTTACCATTGGCGGTGGTGCGTTGGCCCTCGGCGGTATCATTCTGATGAACAATGCAGACGAGCTCTATTACAGCACCACGTCGACCCAGCAGGGCACAGTGGAAGAGGGCGACCCCAAAGGTGCCTTAGGCGTGCTGATGACCATAACCGGTGTGGGCGCGATGGTACCTGGCATTATCTTCTGGTCTAAAGGTCAAAAGAAATACAACCGTTATCTCGAGCAGCAGCGTGTTTCGCTGAACGCGGGAGCGCGTGGGTTATCGCTGCGCTATTCGTTCTGAGAGACTGGTCCATGGTCCATAGTCCATAGTCCATGGTAGTGCAGTATGAAGTCCACGGTTACGGCCATGGACCATCGACCATGGTCTATGGACTTCTCATTACAAAGCTCCCCGCTTCCCAATCTCGATCACCTCCATATTCTTAACATCCCGGCCCACGATCTCAAAACGCACGAGTGTTTTGACGGTGTGAAAGCCGTGATTGCCGGCAGCGCCAGGGTTGAGGTAAAGCATGTTGTTGAAGGCAGGATCTTTTTTGATACGGAGGATGTGGGAGTGGCCACAGATAAAGATATCAGGCGCCTGTGTTTTTAATAGTTTTTTTACCCGTGGATTATAATTCGGAGGCACGCCGCCGATGTGGGTGATCCATACAGACAGGTCTTCGCACTGGAAGCGCAGGTCTTCCGGGAACCTCAACTGAAGATCTTTGCCATCGATGTTGCCGAATACAGCACGCAGGGGTTTGAATTTCTCCAACGCATCCGCCACAGCAGCCTCGCCGATATCGCCGGCATGCCATACTTCATCGCACTGGCTGAAGTAATCGAAGACCTTGGTGTCGAGATAGCTGTGCGTGTCTGAAAGCAAACCGATTTTCATGGGGTAAAAATAGCTACAAAACCGGTATCCTGAGTGGCGGCTGGCGCTGCAGGTTTTGTGGGAACGAAGGATCTCCTAATCGTAACTGCGCACTTAGTCGTGCATCTGTGCTAAGCGTGAACCAGAAACTATAAGGGGGTCCTTCGCTCCGCGCAGTCCTTGCACACACGCCCTTGCTCAGGATGCCGGTAACTGATTTTTGGTTATCTTGGAAGTTGAATTCCTTCAAGGATGGCCAGGTATTTTCTTCTTTTTGTATCGTTTCTTTTTTGTGCAGGTGTTGGTGCGCAGGATCAGGGCAATGGGTTCCCGTTCGGAAAATTCTCATACATGGATCTGAACATGACCACCTATGATAAAGATAGCTCTGCCGCGGCCGTGATCCTCAATGAGTTTGGGGAGGCGTATATGAGCGAAGTAGGCGACTACAACCTTGTTTTCAGATACCATACCAGGATCAAGATCCTGAAGAAGGAGGGATTGAAATATGCCGACATCGAGATCCCCCTCAGAAAACAGGATCAGCGCATGGAAACACTCATCGCAGTGAAAGCGGTTTCTTATACGATGGAGAATGGCGTGCTGCAGCAGACCGACCTGGACCACAAGGCGGTGTTTACCGTGAACAAGAGCAAAAATATCGACATTAAAAAATTCGCGATCCCCAACGTGCGGGAGGGAAGTGTTATTGAATTTGAATATAAGCTCGAGTCGCCGTTCATCTTCAATTTCAGAACGTGGGCCTTTCAAAGTGACATCCCCAAAATGTACAGCGAGTACTGGGCCAGGATCCCCGGCAATTACATCTACAACATGACGCTTCGGGGCGTGCAAAAGCTGATCAAGAACGAGAGCGAGCTGGTGGAGGACTGCTTTCAGCCCGGCGGTGGCCAAAAGGCTGACTGCGCCCTGTACAAGTTTGCCATGAAAGACATTCCTGCATTTGTGGAGGAGGACTTCATGACGGCGAGCTCCAATTTTTTGTCGGCCATCAATTTCGAGCTTTCCGAGATCCGTTACTTCGGCGGCCGTGTTGATAAGATCACCAAGGAGTGGAAAGATGCGGAGCTTGAATTGCGTAACCACCGTGAGTTTGGTGTGCAGCTGAGACGCGGAGAGGATATTGTTGACGCGCAGATCAAGCAGCTGATCATTGGCGAACGGGATCCACTGATGAAAGCCCGAAAGATCTATGATTTCATCAAAGACTGGTATCGCTGGGATGAGACCAAAAGTATGTTCAGCGAGCTGGGCATCAAAAAAGCATTCGACCAAAAAACCGGCAATGTTGCAGATATTAACCTGTCGCTGATCGCGGCGCTACGTTATGCCGGTTTAAACGTAGAACCGGTTATACTCTCCACGCGCGAGAACGGTGTGCCGGTGGAGCTCCATCCCGTGCTCAGTGACTTTAACTATGTGGTGGCGAAAGTGAACATTGGCGATAAAGTATTTCTCGCCGATGCTACCGATGACTTTCATCCGTTCGGTCTGTTGCCCGAGCGCTGTCTCAACGGTAAGGGCAGGGTACTGGGCGAGGATCAGTCATACTGGATAGAGCTTAAGCCCGCCGACCGGGCCAAGCAGGTATCCATGCTAAGCCTTAAGCTCGGCGAAGATGGCATGATGCGCGGCACATTGCAGACCACGTACATGGGTTACGAGGCGGTGCGGCAGCGAAAAAAGGTGCATTCGTTCAGCAATCATAAAGAATACGCGGCCAGCCTTTCCAATCAATACAACCAGCTCAACATCCTGAACCTGGAGCTGATCAATACCGACGAGTTTGACAAGCCGCTGGTACAGAAGCTCGACATTGAGATCAGGGCGTATGAGAATCCCGGCACGGATAACTTTATGTTCAATCCTTTTATCCTGGGCAAGTGGGAAGAGAATCCCTTTAAATCGAACGAGCGGTTATACCCTGTTGATTTCGCCACGCCCATGGAGTATATCACCATGTTCAACCTCGAATACCCGTCACAGTTTGAGATCGTGAACCGGCCGGAAAAAACCGGGCTGTCGCTTCCAAACTCCGGCGGCCGGTACATTTACGACCTGCAAACCACTGGAAATAAACTCTCGCTGAACAATGCGCTTACCATCAGCAAGGCGTTATTCTCGTCAACGGAATATCATTACTTGAAAGAGCTGTTCGCACGCATCATCCAGGTGGAGAACGGGGATCTGATCTTTCGAAGAACCTCTCCCTAACCCTCTCCTAAGAGGAGAGGGACTCCCTTCTCCTTGAAGGAGAAGGGCCAGGGATGAGGTTGGTTCGCAGTCCATTTTCTCTCATTAACCGACGAATACGCGCGTTAGCACATTTTCCATTGGAGACCTGGAAAATCGATTGCTATTTGCGGGTTCAATTAAAAATCTGAATAACCGTATGAAGCGTGCTGCCTTGTTGTTGATCTGTGTGCTGTCTGGAGTGGGAGTTTTTGCACAAACCGCTGCGGATGCACTGAAAAGTGATAATCAAACACTCCGTGAGCGCTACCTGCTCATGAAGACCAAATCCCAGAATTACCAGGAATACAAGGTGATCAAAGAGAACGTTCTCGATGGCATGTGGAAGATCGTGCTGGATTCAGCCGCTGCCAAGCAAGCCGCCATCAATGCCTCCAAGGCTGAGATCGTTAAGCTTCAGGCCGAGCTCACCAAGAACATCGATGCCCTCAAAGCAAAGGAAGACTCCATGAAAGATATTGTGCATGCCAGCACGCATATCACTGTTCTGGGGATCTCCTTCGATAAAGGTTTCTTTGCCGGCATGGTAGGCGTGATCCTGCTGCTGGCTGGTCTGGCCATTGCCGGTGTCATCTACAGCATGAAGGTGCTGCGCCGCAACCTGACCGAAAAAGAAGACCTTGCCAACACCATCAGCGCCGAATATGAAGACTACAAGCGCAAGGCCATGGATAAGCAAACCAAGCTCTCCCGCGAGCTCCAGAACGAACGCAATAAACTGCAGGAGTTGGGAAGTCTTTGATTCTCAATTAGGGTTTTATATTGAAAACCGGCTTCGATCCGGAGTTGGAATTGTTGCCGGTTGACCAGTTGCCATTTGGAGAGAACAATATCCATCAAATCTGTTTTCCATTCCAGCGCACAAATGTGTCATTTACACGCTGAACCGGCAACTGGCAAACCGGCAACAATTAACCAACCTTATTGATACACCCTAACATACTCCACCTCCATCCGCTGTGGCCAAATGGTTTCATCAACCCCCTTGGCTCCGCCCCAGTTGCCGCCTACTGCAATGTTCATGATGAGGTGGAAGCGCTGATCGAAGGGCCAGCCTTTAAAATCATCTTTGGGGTCGCGCGTGACGGTGTGGTATAGCTGGTCGTCTACAAAAAAGTCGATCTTGTTCTCCGTCCAGTCTATCGCATAAACGTGGAAGGTATCCTGCGCATCGGCAATAGTGATCTTGCCTTCCTTCTGGGTTCCTTTCAGGTGATTGTATGCTTCGGTGTGGATGGTGCCGTGGATCACGCCGGGGTCATAGCCCACATGCTCCATGATATCGATCTCGCCACTTTCAGGCCATCCGCCATACTTCCAGTCGGTAGACAGCATCCAGATGGCAGGCCATGTTCCTTTGCCCCGCGGCAGCTTCGCTTTTGCTTCAATACGTCCATAGGTCCAATCGCCTTGCTTACGCGAAACGATCCGGGTAGAAGTATAGGCTTTCCCACCCAAAGAATCGCGGTGTGCTTCGATGATGAGCTTACCTTCTTCTACCCGCACATTCTTCTGATCTTTTGTATAGTATTCCAGCTCATTGTTACCCCATCCGCATGAATTGGGGCATCCGTCGCCCAGGTCATAGCTCCACTTTGCCGGGTCAGGTGCACCGGGCTTGTCAAACTCATCAGACCACACAAGCTTGGGATTTTTGTTGTCCTGGCAGGCGGTTAACGTCAGGATGACTGCTAGAAAAAATGTTGATAGTAGATTCATAGTGTATCCAAGATACGAAAGGTAATTGGTTGCCAGTTGCCGGTTACCAGTTGCCAGTTGAGGGAGGTGAAATTTTTCCTGTTCGGGCTCCGATCCAAAAGCGATGCAAAGCACAATAGCAAAATAAATGATGGTCTAAACCGGCTATCCGGCAACCGGCAACTGGCAACTTTTTCTAATTTCGTCTGTAACCTTCGCAGCAACCGGAGGTTTCCCATCTTGAAAACTAATGCATAGGAGTTGGAATCATTAGCGGATAATACCTTGATGCTCAGGGTGAAGGAGGGTGACCTCGACAAGCTCGGCTTGCTCTTCGAGCGCTATAAAAGGCCCTTGTTTGGCTTTTTTTATGGCATGACCAAAGATGCCGAGCTCTGTGAAGACCTCGTGCAGAACGTTTTCTTCCGGATCCTGAAATACCGCTACCTCTTTCGCGGAGAGGGCGATTTCAAAACGTGGATGTTCCATATCGCGCGTAATGTGAACCACGACCACTTCCGGAAAAATAAATGGAAGCTCAAAGAATCATTGGAGAACTGGGAAGAGCGCCTGGGCACCGATGAGAACAGGGCTACCGAATTCCAGCAGGACGAAGAGATGCAATTGCTTTCCATGGCCATGGAAAGACTGCCGGAAGACAAAAGAGAGATCCTGATGCTCAGCAAATTCCAGGACAAAAAATACAAGGAAATAGGAGAGATCATCGGGTGCTCCGAAGGCGCTGTAAAAGTAAAAGTGTTCAGAGCCTTGCAGGAGCTTAAAGAAGTATATAGAGAACTTGAAAAGCATTTATAGTATGGAAAAGGAAAAGATTCGGGAACTGATCAACAGGTATAATTCACAGCTGGCTACTACCGCGGAGATCAAACAGATCGAAACGTTGCTCGAAGCCGGAAGTATAGACCTGGACGAATTGAAAGACATCCACGCGCTGGAAGGCCAGGTGGCCAGCATGGAGTTTCCTTCTCCTACCGGTAACCTCGACGACCGGTTTTACCAGATGCTGGCCCTTGAACGGAAAGTTAAAAGCTCATTTTCCTGGCGGGGATTCTTTTCATGGCCTGAACTAGCCCCCAAGCTAGCGCTGGCCTCGGTTACACTGCTCATCGGCGTGGGCATCGGCTACCTGATGAAACCTTCGGCACCGGCCAACGCAGATCCGGGTGTGAATCAGCAGATCGCAGAGCTCAAAGAGATGGTGATGCTGTCGTTACTGGAAAAAGAATCGGCTGCCGAAAGATTAAAAGCCGTGAGCCTTACCGAACAGATGAGCGCTGCAAGCACCAAGGTTACCGGAGCCCTGCTCGAAACCCTGAACCACGACGAGAACGTGAACGTGCGGCTGGCAGCCATCGAAGCGCTGAAACCTTACGTACGCGATAACCATGTGCGTGAAGAGCTTGTCCGGTCTATTGCCAGGCAGGATTCACCCCTGGTGCAGGTTGCGCTCGCAGAAATGATGGCGGCGCTGCATGTGAAATCGTCAGTGAAAGAGCTGGAGAAGATCGTGCAGTCAGACCAGACTCCGGCGGATGTGAAGACCCGGATCAAACAAAGTATTGACATTTTAATCTGAAACGTATGAAAAAGTGTACAGCATTTGTGCTGGGAGTTCTGATGACATCCCTTGCCTGTGCCCAGCAGTTCAGCGAAAAGATCACGAAGGAATACACCTTCGAAAAGAAGACCGCAGACAATACCGTAATGGTAGCTAATATGAACGGCAACGTGAAGGTAGCCGGATATGAAGGTGACAAGATCATGCTGGAAGTGACCAGGACGATCTTTGCAAAGACCGAGGCACGCCTGGAAAAAGGCAAGCAGGAAGTTCAGCTGGGGCTGATCGACCGCGCCGATACCCTGATCTTCTATACGGAATTTGGTTGCAACACCTTCGGCAGAAAGTTCGACTACAACAAAAAAGACAAATGGAACAATGGCGGCTGGGGATACAACTGGGATTGCAACAATAACAACAGGAACTGCAGACCGGAGTACGATCATAAAATGGACTTCGTGCTGAAAGTGCCGGCCAATGTTCACGTGATCGTGAGCACCATCAACGACGGCGATATCAGCGTAGAGAACATGAAAGGATCCGTGGACGCCAACAACATTAACGGAAGTATCAGGCTTGCCAACCTCGTGCGCGAAGCGGAAGCCAGTACCATCAACGGTGATGTGGACATCGAATACACCATCAACCCGGTACAGGACTGCCGTTTCTATACACTCAATGGCGATATCAACGCTTTGTTCCAGAAGGGACTGGTGGCAAGCCTTAGCTTCGAAAGTTTCAACGGCAGCTTTTACACCAACATCGACAAGATGACACTGCTGCCAGCAAAAGTTGAGAAGTCAGAAAAAGGCGATGGCATCCGCTACAAGGTGCATGGCAACCGGTACCAGGTAGGGAATGGAGGAGGAGCTTTCCTCGACTTCGAGACCTTCAATGGCAATGTTTACCTGAAAGAGAAAACAAATTGATTTGAAAATAAGCAGCGCGCATAAACACAAAATGATTACTCGATCTTTAAAATTTAAAATAATGAAAAAGCAAATATTGATAGTTGGATTAGTGCTGATAACGATTGGAATGATATTGATCACCGCATCTGTCACCCATGCGCAGAGCAATGAATTTACAATACCGTTGACAGATCCAGCCAAAAGAGGGAAATTAAAAGCTTCGCTCCATACAGGCTCGATCACAATAAAAGGCACAACACGCAAGGATGTACTGGTAAAATATCGTTCGGAAGATGAGGAAGATGACGACGATCGTGATGATAAGAGGGCTTCCGATGGCCTGAAGCGCGTCAGCGGCGGTGGTATGGACCTCGAAGCTTCCGAGATCAACAACAGTGTACGGGTTGGCTCAGGTGGTGGAAGCAATAATAACATACACCTTGAGATAGAGGTACCTTCGGGATTCGACCTCGATGTAAGCACCCATAATGACGGCGACCTGATGATCACCAACATTCAGGGCGAGCTCGAGCTCAAAAATCATAACGGAAAGATCACGGCGCTCAATATCTCCGGAGCGGTGCTGGCCACAAGCTACAACGACGATATCAAAGTAACCTTTGATAAAGTGACAGAGAACATGCCGATGTCGTTCAGCACGTATAACGGCAATCTCGACCTCACTTTCCCTGCTTCGCTCAAGGCCAGCTTTAAGATGAAGACAGAGCAGGGCGACATCTACACAGGCTTCGATATGAACATCACCAGCACTGGCCCCGTGCAGAAGAAAGACACCAAATCCGGCACCTTCAAGATCGTGATCGATGACTGGAAAAAAGGTGACGTGAATGGCGGCGGCCCAGAGTTCACGTTGAAGAATTACAATGGTGATATTTACGTGAGGAAGAAATAGAAGTAAGGAGCCAGGAGTAAGGAGAGGCGGGTTGCTTCGCGATGACGGTGGAGTTAAGAGGAGTGGAGAAGTAAGCGTGGGGCAGTATCGATTTTTACAATACGGATTCAATGAAAAGAGCCGGGTGAGAGCCTGGCTTTTTTTTGTGGGCTGCGTCGTCAGACCACTGCAGGTGGGGGCGCCATTTTTGGCCGGGGTGGGTGGGGGTGGGGGTTTAACAAAGACCCGCCCCCCCGGCA